>NZ_JBIUBT010000001.1:172073-894839 GCF_044548235.1 Streptomyces sp. NPDC052043 | reverse complement strand
GGGGGGCCGCCCCCCCCGGGGGGGGGGGCGGGCGGGGGGGGGGGGGGGGGGGGGGGGGGGGGGGGGGGCCCCCCGCGCGCCCCCCCCCCCCCACGACCCGCAGCCCGTCCCCGGCCAGCCGGGCGAAGCCGGCGAACGTCACGGACGTACGGCCGCGCAGGCAACCCGCGCAGCCGGCGGTCAGCGCCCACCAGCCGGGCCTGCCCCAGCCCGCGTCGGCCAGGGCGGAGGCGGGCGCGCCGCACGCGCACGGGCCGACCGTCGCCGTGCGCACCCGCTGGCGGGCGTAGCGGAATCCGCGTTCGTAGCGGATGTAGCTGCCGAGGACGGAGACCTCCAGCAGGACGGCGCCGCGGTGCTCGGCCGTGCAGAGCAGGGCCTCGGCGGCGGCGCGTCCGCACACGCAGTGGAAACCGCAGTCGCACCGGCGCACGGGTGGCCGGTGGCGACGGCCGTAGACGCAGGCCGCGTCCGCGACGACCCCGTACGGCAGCGCGCCGCCGAGCGACACACCGGTGAAGCGGGCCCGGGCTCCGTCGTGGGACAGCACCGGGTGGGCGATCTTGTATCCGGTCGGCGGCTCCGTCGGGCGTTCCGCGGGCAGCCGCAGCCTCATCGGGCGGCCGGAGCCTCTTCGGACGCGACGGCGGCCCGCGGTGCCCGGATCTCCTGGCTCGCCCGGAATTCCCCGGCCTCCTGGATCCCCTGGCTCGTCTCGGGGAGTCCGGACGTCTCCTCGCGGACCGGCGACCGTTCCTCCGCGACTCCGGTGGCCAGTGCCTTGCCGAGCTTCATGACGCCTCCCGTACCTGCCCGTCGGTGACCTCCAGCCCATGGTGACGCATGACGGGCAACTTGGACACAGGACACCTTCGATCCAGCTTTGCTTAGGGGTACCCGGTAGAAGAATTAAGTGGAGCTTCACAATCGGCCGGTCGACACTGCTCTCATGACGACCACAGCCACTCCCGCTCCTCCCTTCGGCCGCGCCCTGTGCGCCATGATCACGCCCTTCACCGACGCGGGCGCGCTCGACCTCGACGGCGCCCAGCGGCTCGCCGACCGCCTGGTGGCCGACGGGTGCGACGGTCTCGTGCTCAGCGGTACGACGGGTGAGTCGCCGACCACGACGGACGCCGAGAAGTCCGCGCTGGTCCGGGCCGTGCGCGAGGCGGTCGGTGAGCGTGCCTCGATCGTCGCGGGCGTGGGCACCGCCGACACCCGGCACACCGTGGAGCTGGCGCTGGCGGCGGAGAAGGCGGGCGCGGACGGGGTGCTGGTGGTGACGCCGTACTACAGCAGGCCACCGCAGGACGCCGTGGAGGAGCACTTCCGCACGGTGGCGGACGCCTCCGGGCTGCCGGTGGTGCTCTACGACATCCCCGGCCGCACCGGCACACGGATCGAGCCGGACACCATGCTGCGGCTGGCCGCGCATCCCCGGATCGTGGCGGTCAAGGACTGCTCCTACGACTTCCTCGGCACCCAGAAGGTCCTGGCCCGCACCGAGTTGGCGTACTACGCGGGCTGCGAGGAGCACATCCTCGCGCTGTACGCGGTGGGCGGGGCCGGATACGTCAGCACGGTCGCGAACCTCGTCCCGCGCCAACTGCGCTCGATCCTCGACGCGTTCGACGCGGGCGGCACCGCACGGGCCGCCCGGCTCCAGCAACAGGCCATCGAACTCATCGAGTCGACGATGTCCGCCGGCCTGCCCGGCACGGTCACCGTCAAGGCCCTGCTGAACGACCTGGACCTGCCCGCGGGCCCGGTCCGCGCCCCCCTGCGGCCCGCCGACCGCGAGACGACGGCCGAGCTGCGAGCGGCCTACGAACGCCTGCGGGCGGCGTAGTCACGGCTACCCGCCTGCCGTCATGACACCACGTCAGTCACGGCTGTTCAGCTCGCCCGCTTACGCCACGTTGTCCCACGTCTGCCGCTGCTCGTGGCGCCCGGCACAGCGGCGGACGACCACGAACGTGGGCGCGACCACCCGCCCAAGCGGCGAGTGAGTTCCGCCAGCACCCTGCCTTCCGCGGGCTGACGGGGCCGTTTCGCAGAGGCGGCGGCGGACGGTCGGGGAGCATGAAGCCGACGGGGTCCAGCCCTCGCGCAGGGCGCGTTCGACGACTTGGGCAACGTCCGACGGCAGTACCGCCTTGCCCTCGCGTCCGACCCAGTTGCTCGGGCGCGGCTGGTTGGTGGCAACCACGAGCGTCGTCCCCGGAATGTCAGCATGCTCAACCGCGAACGCGCAGGCACACGTTGGTGGGACGGCTGGCCCAAGACCGTCCCGCGCATGCCACACGCAGAAGTCCGGCTGGAGTACTAGAACCCCGCCAGTAGGGCAGCGATCAAGAGGAGAGCAACCACGGCCCCGAAGATGACACCCGCCATGGAGAGAAACTTCCAGGTGGGGGCCAGAGCGGTGCGGGCGATTTTAAGGTTGATGACCGCGCCGAGCACGCCGATGAGGCCGCCGAGCAATCCACCGATGAGGGGCAGACCCAGGGGGAGGGTCGCAAGTATGCGTTGCCATCCGGGAAGATTACGGATTTGAGTGAACCAGTTCTCTTTTGGGGCATCTAGACGGAGATCGGGCATTTCAGCCATGTGGGCTTCCTCGGTAGCTTGGGAGTTGAAAGCGTGAAGATCCCAGAGCTGCCGGACGCACATGGAAACTGTCCATTAACGATCAAGTGGAGCTGGATGTCCTCGCAGGGAATTCGCCACTCCTCCACGGGCCGAGCCTCACGACGGAAGTCGGCGCAAACTCAACTCGGGCCATTTCACGCTCGTTTCTCGCGCGTTGGCACTCGTCGTCCAGCCTTCATCCGATGCGACCCACCCTCGACTGGTCCGAGTGGAGGCGTCGCCACTAGGCCGTGACGCTGTCGGAGATCTTGAAGAGCGGGAGCTGCGACAGCGTCAGGCATTGAGGTTCTCGGCAAGCGCTGCTGGTATCGCTGCGGGTGAGTGCCGTCGTTACCCGGGGCTGAACCATCTGGGCTGCCGATCTCTCCCGCCGGGTGTCTCCGCTAGCCTTGCCGCCGGCTGCCAACTGGGGCTGCAATGAAGCCGGGAGAAGAGACATCGTGGTGAAGGCGCTTATCGCGGGAGGAGCCGGTTACATCGGCAGCACGGTCGCCTCGGCCTGCCTGGACGCAGGCATCACCCCCGTGATCCTGGACAGTCTTGTCCGGGGCCGCCGCGAGTTCACCGTAGGCCGTACCTTCTACGAGGGCGATATCGCGGACGGCGCACTGGTCGACCGGATTTTCTCGGAGCACCCGGGCATCTCCGCGGTGGTGCACTGTGCGGCGCTGATCGTGGTACCCGAGTCCGTCGCGGACCCGATCGGCTACTACGAGGCGAATGTGGCCAAGAGCCTGGCTTTCGTCGGTCACCTGCACCGCAACGGCTGCGACCGCATCATCTTCAGTAGCTCGGCCTCCATCTACCAGGCCGAGGATGGCTCGCCCGTCGACGAGGACTCACCGCTGGCGCCGCAGAGCCCCTACGCACGGACCAAGGCCGTGTGTGAGGAGATGTTCGCCGACATCGCCGTGACGGGACCGCGTGTGCTGTCGCTGCGCTACTTCAACCCGGTCGGGGCCGACCCACAGCTGCGCACCGGACTCCAGCTCAAGCGACCCAGCCATGCTCTGGGCGTGCTGATCCAGGCACATGACGAAGGCCGTCCGTTCCCGGTCACGGGCACGGACTACCCGACACGCGACGGCTCAGGCATCAGGGACTACGTGCACGTCTGGGATCTCGCCGCCGCCCACATCGCGGCGATTGAACGCTTCGACACCATCCTCGTGGGGGCGGCACGCTCGATCGCGATCAACCTGGGTACCGGCTCGGGGACCACAGTTCGCGAGCTGTGCGTCGCGTTCAACAACGTCGTCGACACACCCCTGGCGACCATGGACACCGACCGGCGGCCCGGTGACGTCGCGGGCAGCTACACGCAGAGCGACCGGGCGGACAGGCTGCTGGGGTGGAGGCCGAAGTTGTCCCTGGAAGACGGCATCCGGTCGGCCCTGGACTGGATGCCGGTGCGCGACAAGCTGTTGAAGGACTGAGTGGTTGACGCTCTCGGGGATCTTGAGGGCCAAGACTTCCTTGCGGTGCGCCGTGGGACGAAGGGGCTGGCCAAGCTCTGAGCCGTCTGTTCGTCGCGTGCCACAGCCGTGCCAGATACAGGGGTCAGCCGCGGTCAACAGGTGTGGTGCTGCGCGGCAATGTCGAGGTCGGTCTCCAGGCGGGTTGCGGCGACGGCGACCGAGGCCGGACGGCGGCACACAGCGGCACCCCAGGGCGACCCTCGGAGCAGCCGACGACGGCACCGGGGGCGGGTTCAGATCCAACTTCCCCATTCGGTGCTCACGCACGAGCGCCCTCCCAGGCCGTCCTCGGGCTGTGGAAGGGCACTCAACCATGACCAACATCGACATCTGTCGACGGCTCAGAACGGCAGGTCAGAGCGATGCTCCAGTACGCGGCCGCGAGTCACAGCCGCCCATGGTCAGTTGTGGCTGTGCAGGATCTCGTTCAGGCCGCCCCAGACCGCGTTGTTCGGGCGGGCCTCGACGGCGCCGGTGACCGAGTTGCGGCGGAAGAGGATGTTGGAGGCGCCGGACAGCTCGCGGGCCTTGACGATCTGGCCGTCGGGCATCGTCACCCGGGTGCCGGCGGTGACGTACAGGCCGGCCTCGACCACGCACTCGTCGCCGAGCGCGATGCCCACGCCCGCCTCGGCGCCGACCAGGCAGCGCTCGCCGATGGCGATGATCACGTTGCCGCCGCCGGAGAGCGTGCCCATGGTGGAGGCGCCGCCGCCGATGTCGGAGCCGTCGCCCACCACGACCCCGGCGGAGATGCGGCCCTCGACCATGGAGGTGCCGAGGGTGCCCGCGTTGAAGTTCACGAAGCCCTCGTGCATCACGGTGGTGCCCTCGGAGAGGTGCGCGCCGAGCCGTACCCGGTCGGCGTCGGCGATGCGGACGCCCTTCGGGGCGACGTAGTCGGTCATGCGCGGGAACTTGTCGATCGAGGTCACCTGGAGGTGCAGGCCCTGGGCGCGGGCGTTGAGCCGCACCTTCTCGATGTCGTCCACGGCGACCGGGCCGAGCGAGGTCCAGGCGACGTTGGCGAGGTGGCCGAAGATGCCGTCCAGGCTCTGGCCGTGCGGCTTGACCAGCCGGTGCGAGAGCAGGTGGAGGCGCAGGTAGACGTCGTGCGCGTCGATCGGCTTCTCGTCGAGCGAGGCGATGACCGTGCGGACCGCGACCACCTCGACGCCCCGGCGCGCGTCCGGTCCGATCGCCGCGGTGGCACCGTCGCCGAGCAGCTCCGCGGCCCGCTCGGCGGACAGCCGCTCGCTGCCGGCCGGGCGGGGCTGGTCCGTCAGCTCGGGGGCGGGGAACCAGGTGTCGAGAACGGTGCCGTCGGCGGCGATCGTGGCGAGTCCGGCGGCCACGGCGCCGGTGGTGCGGGGAGCAGTCGTGTCGGTCATAGAAGGAAACCTAACGTGAGGCGGCGCGCACCGGCGAACCGGTGCGGTGGGCGTCTCATGTGCCGGTCCGCGGCCCGCGCGGGAGGCGGCGCGGCGGGCGCGCCACCTGCTCAGGTGTCCGCGGACGGCGGGATCATCCGCGCCAGGATCTCGCGCGCGTAGCCCTCGTCGTACGGGGTTCCGGTCAGCAGCACCTGGAGGCAGATGCCGTCCATCAGGGCCACCAGGGCGCGGGCGGTGGTCGGGTCGGTGCGGCGGGAGAGCAGGGCCGCGACGTCCTCGGCCCACTCGGCGGCGACGGGACGGAGCGCGGGGCGGCGCAGGGCGGCGAGGTACAGCTCGTACTCCAGCTCGACTCCGGTGCGGTCACCGGCCAGCCACTGCCCCATCCAGCCCGCGAGCGCGTCCGCGAGGTCGGTGCGCGGGTCGTCGAGGCCGCCGCGCGCGGCGATCACCTTGGCGAAGCCCTCGTTCGCCTGCCCGAGGGCCGCGACCATCAGCTCGTCCAGGGTCCGGAAGTGGTACGTGGTGGAGCCCAGCGGTACGTCCGCCTCCTCGGCCACCGTGCGGTGGGTCAGCCCGGCGAGGCCCTTGGCGCCGACCACGCGCAGCGCCGCGTCGATGATCCGCTGCCGCCGCTCGGGGTCGTACCGCCGGGCCATCAGTGGGCCCCGCCCAGGCTGAGCACGACCACTCCGCCGATGATCAGGACGATCCCCGCGACCTTGGCGAGGCCCATCCCCTCCCCGAACAGCACCAGACCGAGCGCGGCGACGGCCGCGGTGCCGATGCCGGACCAGATGGCGTAGGCCGTGCCGATGGCCACGGTCCGCAGGGTCCGGGCGAGCAGCACGAAGGACAGGACGTACCCGAGGACGGTCACCAGTGAGGGCCCGAACCTGCTGAAGCCGTTGCTGTACTTCATGGCCGTCGTGGCGGCGACCTCCGCGGCGATGGCGCCGACGAGCAACACGTATCCCATGGGGGCGAGCGTATCCACCGATGTGTACGGTCGTACATATCGAGGGGCCCGCGATGTCGGTGCCGGCACGGCGAGCGGAACGACGAACAGGCGAGCGGAACGACGAACGGCGAGGCCCGTTCGGACCTCGCCGTTGGTCGTCGTGCTCGTGGATCTCAGACGTTGAAGCCGAGCGCCCGCAGCTGCTCGCGGCCGTCGTCCGTGATCTTGTCGGGGCCCCACGGCGGCATCCAGACCCAGTTGATGCGCAGCTCGTTGACGAGGCCGTCCGTGGCGGACTTGGCCTGGTCCTCGATGACGTCGGTGAGCGGGCAGGCCGCGGACGTCAGGGTCATGTCGACGGTCGCGATGTTCGACTCGTCGACGTGGATGCCGTAGATCAGGCCGAGGTTGACGACGTCGATGCCCAGCTCGGGGTCGACGACGTCCATCAGGGCCTCGCGGAGCTCCTCCTCCGAGGCCGGCTTCATCTCCACGGTCTCGCTCATGCGGTCTTCCTTTCGGCGTCGGCGCCGCCCAGCGCCTGGGCCGTCGCGTCCTTCCAGGCCATCCAGCTCAACAGGGCGCACTTGACCCGGGCCGGGTACTTGGACACCCCGGCGAACGCCACCGCGTCCTCCAGGACCTCCTCCATCGCGTCGTCGGGCTCGATCCGGCCCTTGGACTGCATCAGCTCCAGGAAGGTCTCCTGGATCTTCTGCGCCTCGGCCAGTTCCCTGCCGACGAGCAGGTCGTTCAGCACGGAGGCCGAGGCCTGGCTGATCGAGCAGCCCTGGCCCTCGTACGAGACGTCCTCGATCGTCGTGCCGTCGTACTTCACTCGGAGCGTGATCTCGTCGCCGCACGTCGGGTTCACATGGTGCACCTCGGCGTCGCCATCCCTCAGACCACGCCCGTGCGGGTGCTTGTAGTGGTCCAGGATGACCTCCTGGTACATCGAGTCCAGCTTCATCCGATCGCTCGTCCCGTCAGCCGAAGAAGTTCCGTACGTGCTCCAGGCCGTCGACCAGAGCGTCGATCTCGGCCGGCGTGGAGTACAGATAGAACGACGCTCGCGTGGTCGCAGGAATTCCGTACCGCAGGCACACCGGCCGCGCGCAGTGGTGGCCCACGCGCACCGCGATGCCCTGCTCGTCGAGGACCTGGCCCACGTCGTGCGGGTGGATGTCACCGAGCGTGAAGGAGATCGCCGCGCCCCGGTCCTCGGCCGTGGTCGGGCCGATGATCCGCAGGTCGGGGACCTCCGCCAGCCGCCGCACCGCGTACTCGGTGAGCGCGTGCTCGTGGGCGAGGACCTTGTCCATCCCGATGGCGTTCAGGTAGTCGATCGCCGCGCCCAGACCGACCGCCTGCGCGATCGGCGGCGTGCCCGCCTCGAACTTGTGCGGGGCGGGGGCGTACGTCGACGAGTGCATCGACACCGTCTCGATCATCTCGCCGCCGCCGAGGAACGGAGGCAGGTCCTCGAGCAGCTCCTGCCGGCCCCAGAGCACACCGATGCCGGTCGGGCCGCACATCTTGTGACCGGTGAAGGCCACGAAGTCGGCCTGGAGGGCCTGCACGTCCAGCGGCATGTGCGGCGCGGCCTGCGAGGCGTCGATGCAGACCAGCGCGCCGACCTCCTGCGCGCGCCGGACTATCGCCTCGACCGGGTTCACGGTGCCGAGGATGTTGGACACCAGCACGAAGGAGACGATCTTCGTCTTCTCGGTGATGATCTCGTCGATGTTCGACAGGTCGAGGCGGCCGTCGTCGGTGAGGCCGAACCACTTCAGCTTCGCGCCCGTGCGCTGCGCCAGCAGCTGCCAGGGAACGATGTTGGAGTGGTGCTCCATCTCGGTGATGACGATCTCGGTCTCGTGGTCCACCCGGTAGGGCTCCTCGGCCCAGCCGAGCATGTTGGCCACGAGGTTGAGCGACTCGGAGGCGTTCTTGGTGAAGATCACCTCGTCGCGGCTCGGCGCGTTGACGAACGCGGCGACCTTGTCGCGCGCGCCCTCGTACAGCGCCGTGGCCTCCTCGGCGAGCACATGCACACCGCGGTGGACGTTGGCGTTGTAGCGCTCGTAGTACTCGCTCAGGGCGTCCAGCACCTGGCGCGGTTTCTGCGAGGTCGCCGCGTTGTCCAGGTACACGAGCTTCCGGTCGTCGTGGACCAGCCGGTCCAGGACGGGGAAGTCCTTGCGGATCGCCTCTGTGTCGAGGAGGCCCGGCAGCTGTGTCACGCGGATGCGCCACCCTTCACGTATGCCTCGTAGCCCTCGTTCTCCAGCTTGTCCGCGAGCGCGGGGCCGCCGGACTCGACGATCCGGCCGCCCGCGAACACGTGGACGTGGTCGGGCTTGATGTAGCGCAGGATGCGCGTGTAGTGGGTGATCAGCAGGGTGCCGACCTGGCCGCTCTCGCGGACCCGGTTCACGCCCTCCGACACGATGCGCAGGGCGTCGACGTCGAGGCCGGAGTCGGTCTCGTCGAGGATCGCGATCTTCGGCTTGAGCAGCTCCAGCTGGAGGATCTCGTGCCGCTTCTTCTCACCGCCGGAGAAGCCCTCGTTCACGTTGCGCTCGGCGAAGGCCGGGTCCATGGAGAGACGCTCCATGGCCTCCTTGACCTCCTTCACCCAGGTGCGCAGCTTCGGCGCCTCGCCGCGGACGGCGGTGGCGGAGGTGCGCAGGAAGTTGGAGACCGAGACGCCGGGGACCTCGACCGGGTACTGCATCGCCAGGAACAGGCCCGCGCGGGCGCGCTCGTCGACGGGCATCTCCAGGACGTCCTCGCCGTCGAGGGTGACGGAGCCGCTGGACACGGTGTACTTGGGGTGGCCCGCCAGGGCGTAGGCGAGAGTCGACTTGCCCGAGCCGTTGGGGCCCATGATGGCGTGCGTCTCGCCCTGCTTCACGGTGAGGTCGACGCCCTTGAGGATCTCCTTCGTGGCGTTGTCGGCCTCGACGGTGACGTGCAGGTCTCGGATTTCAAGCGTTGCCATGGATGCCTCAGGACTCCTGGGTGAGGGAGACGAGCACGTCGTCCCCTTCGATCTTTACGGGGTAAACGGGGACAGGGCGCGTCGCGGGGGGGCCGGACGGCTTGCCGGTGCGGAGGTCGAAGCTGGAGCCGTGCAGCCAGCACTCGATCTGGCAGTCCTCCACCTCGCCCTCGGAGAGGGAGACGTTCGCGTGCGAGCAGATGTCGTTGATGGCGAACACCTCCCCCTCGGTCTTCACGACCGAGACCGGCGTGCCGTCGAGTTCCACCCGCTTCGGGGTGTCCTCCTCCAGCTCGCTCAGCCCACAGACGCGTACGAAGGTGCCGCTCATCCGACCGCCGCCTCCAGTTCCTCTTCGATCTTGGCGATGAGGCGCTCCTCGATGTCCGTGACACCGATCTGCTGGACCAGCTCGGCGAAGAAGCCGCGGACCACCAGTCGGCGGGCCTCCTGCTCCGGGATGCCACGGGCCATCAGGTAGAAGAGCTGCTCGTCGTCGAAGCGGCCGGTCGCGGAGGCGTGGCCGGCGCCGACGATCTCGCCGGTCTCGATCTCCAGGTTGGGCACGGAGTCGACGCGGGCGCCGTCGGTCAGCACGAGGTTGCGGTTCATCTCGTAGGTGTCCGTGCCCTCGGCGCTGGCCTCGATCAGCACGTCGCCGATCCACACCGCGTGCGCGTCGTCGCCCTGGAGAGCGCCCTTGTAGGCGACGTTCGACTTGCAGTGCGGGGCGTTGTGGGTGACCAGGAGGCGGTGCTCCTGGTGCTGGCCGGCGTCGGTGAAGTACAGGCCGTACAGCTCGGCCTCGCCGCCGGGGCCGGCGTAGGTCACGCGCGGGTTCAGGCGGACGACGTCGCCGCCGAAGGTGACGACGACCGACTTGAAGGAGGCGTCCCGGCCGATCAGCGTGTTGTGCTGGGCGACGTGCACGGCCTTGTCGTCCCAGTCCTGGATGGAGACGACGGTCAGCTTGGCGCCGTCGCCGAGCAGGTAGTCGACGTTGGCGGCGAGCACCGCGTCACCGGTGTGGTCGATGACGACGACGGCCTCGGCGAAGGCCCCGAGCTCGATGACCTGGTGGGCGTACCCGACCCCGCCCTCGCCGTGCACCGCGATGCGGATCGGCTCGGTCAGGACGGCCTCCTTGGGGACGCTCACGACCGAGGCCTTCTCGAAGGCGGAGTAGGCCTGGGCGGCGACGCGGTCCACCGGGGTGCCGGCCTTGCCGAGCCGCGCGTCGTCGCGGCCGACGGTCTCGACGGTGACGCCGTCGGGGGCCTGGACGTCCACCTTGACGCCCTCGCCGGTGGCGGTCGCGGTGCCGTCGTGCAGACCGCGCAGCCGCTCCAGCGGGGTGAAGCGCCACTCCTCCTCGCGGCCGTGCGGGACCGGGAAGTCCGCCACGTCGAAGGAGGGCGGCGCGCTCATGCGCGTGGCGACGGTCGACTCGGCGGCGACCGCGATCTGGCCGGCGGTGGTCGAACCCACCGGGATGTTCTGGGCCTCAGCCATGGCTGTCGTAATGCTCGCTTTCTTGCGTATGGGCTGGATGGCGGACTGCGGGCCGGCGAATCGCCGGCCCGGGTCGGTGCTTAGCCGACCGCGCCCTCCATCTGCAGCTCGATCAGCCGGTTGAGCTCCAGCGCGTACTCCATGGGCAGCTCCTTGGCGATCGGCTCGACGAAGCCGCGCACGATCATCGCCATCGCCTCGAACTCGCTCAGACCACGGCTCATCAGGTAGAAGAGCTGGTCCTCGGAGACCTTGGAGACGGTCGCCTCGTGGCCCATGGACACGTCGTCCTCGCGGACGTCCACGTAGGGGTACGTGTCGGAGCGGGAGATGGTGTCCACGAGCAGCGCGTCGCAGAGCACGTTGGACTTGGAGCCCGCGGCGCCCTCGCCGATCTCGACCAGGCCGCGGTACGAGGTACGGCCGCCGCCGCGCGCCACCGACTTGGAGACGATGTTGGACGAGGTGTTCGGCGCCATGTGGACCATCTTGGAACCGGCGTCCTGGTGCTGGCCCTCGCCCGCGAAGGCGATGGACAGGGTCTCGCCCTTGGCGTGCTCGCCCATCAGGTAGACGGCCGGGTACTTCATCGTCACCTTGGAGCCGATGTTGCCGTCGATCCACTCCATGGTCGCGCCCTCGTAGGCCACGGCGCGCTTGGTGACCAGGTTGTAGACGTTGTTCGACCAGTTCTGGATGGTCGTGTAGCGGCAGCGGGCGTTCTTCTTGACGATGATCTCGACGACCGCGCTGTGCAGGGAGTCGCTCTTGTAGATCGGGGCGGTGCAGCCCTCGACGTAGTGCACGTAGGCACCCTCGTCGACGATGATCAGGGTCCGCTCGAACTGGCCCATGTTCTCCGTGTTGATGCGGAAGTAGGCCTGGAGCGGGATCTCCACGTGCACGCCCTTCGGCACGTAGATGAAGGAGCCGCCGGACCACACGGCGGTGTTCAGCGCGGCGAACTTGTTGTCACCGGCGGGGATGACGGTGCCGAAGTACTCCTTGAAGAGCTCCGGGTGCTCCCGCAGCGCGGTGTCGGTGTCGAGGAAGATGACGCCCTGCTCCTCCAGGTCCTCGCGGATCTGGTGGTAGACGACCTCCGACTCGTACTGGGCCGCGACACCGGCGACCAGGCGCTGCTTCTCCGCCTCGGGGATGCCGAGCTTGTCGTACGTGTTCTTGATGTCCTCGGGCAGGTCCTCCCAGGACTCCGCCTGCTTCTCCGTGGAGCGCACGAAGTACTTGATGTTGTCGAAGTCGATCCCCGACAGGTCCGAGCCCCAGTTCGGCATGGGCTTCTTCTCGAAGAGCTTCAGGCCCTTCAGACGCAGCTTGGTCATCCACTCCGGCTCCGACTTCTTGCCGGAGATGTCGCGGACGACCTCCTCGTTCAGACCACGCCTGGCAGAGGCACCGGCCTCGTCGGAGTCGGCCCAGCCGTATTCGTAGTTGCCCAGGCCCTCGAGTTCGGGGTGGGCAGTCTCCGTGGGGAGAGTCATGCGGGGTTCCTCCCGGCCGTGCTTGCGGATGCGTTGTGGCTGTGGTGATCGGTCTGGGAAATCTTGGGGATGAACGTCGTGCAGACGCCGTCGCCGTGCGCGATGGTCGCCAGTCGCTGAACGTGGGTCCCCAGCAGCTCTGCGAAGATCTCCGTCTCCGCCTCGCACAGCTGCGGGAACTGCTCCGCGACGTGGGCGACCGGGCAGTGGTGCTGGCAGAGCTGCTCACCCTGCTGCGGGAGGGGCGCGTTGCGCGCCGTAGCAGCGTACCCGTCCACGCTCAGGGCCTTGGCCAGCGCCGCAGTGCGCTGGTCGGGAGCGACGGCCTCGATCGCCTTGCGGTACGCGCCCGCCTGCGCGGCGATCCGCGCCCGGGCGAAGGCGGCGACGGCACCCTGCCCGCCCTCGTGCTCGGCGATCCAGCGGAGCGCGTCCACGGCGAGCTTGTCGTACGACTGGTCGAAGGCGTCCCGCCCGCAGTCGGTGAGCGCGAAGACCTTGGCGGGCCGGCCGCGCGTCCGCGCGCCGTACACCCGCTGCTCCCGCGCCTCGACCACGTCGTCGGCTACCAGGGCGTCCAGGTGGCGCCGCACGGCGGCCTGGGTGAGCCCGAGCCGTCCGGCCAGCTCGGCGACCGTCGACGGGCCGTGGTCCAGGATGGACCGCGCGACCCGGTTGCGCGTGGAGCGCTCCCCGGTCGCGAACTCCTCCTGCGGGGCCCCCGTGGGGGTCTCCCGAGCCTGGCCGACGTTTTTCACAACGCCATTGTTGCGTAATTCCTCGAGACCTGACAAGCGGCGCTGGTCCGCCCGGGCGGTGCCCTGCATCACTTAGGCAAACCTAATCCCACCTGCGGAAACGATCTCCGGTCGAGCAAAGCGGTGGCATCCGCCGCAGCCGTGCGCCAGACTCCCCGACCATGCCCACACCCCCGCCGACCGGCCCACTCGTCACCCGCGGCACGCTCGCCGAAGCGCTGCGCGACCTCGGCGTCCGCCCCGGCGAGACCCTCCTCGTCCACTCCTCCCTCAGTTCGCTCGGCTGGGTCTGCGGCGGCCAGGTCGCGGTCGTCCAGGCACTGCTCGACGTGCTCGGTCCCCACGGGACGCTCGTGGTCCCCGCCCACTCCGGCGACCTCTCCGACCCGGCGCGCTGGAGCAGACCGCCGGTACCCGAGGAGTGGTGGGACACCATCCGGGCCACGATGCCCGCCTACGACCCGCGGATCACCCCCACCCGCGGGGTCGGAGTGATCCCGGAGACCGTGCGCACCTGGCCGGGCGCCCTGCGCAGCGCGCACCCGGACGCCTCGTTCGCGGCGCTCGGCCCGCGCGCCGCCGTGATCGTCGACGGACACGCCACCGACTGCCGGTTCGGCGAGAGCAGCCCGCTCGCCCGGCTGGAGGCGCTCGGCGCCCGGGTGCTGCTGCTGGGCGCCGGATACGACTCCTGCACCTGCTTCCACCTGGCCGAGTACCGGATCCCCGCACCGCTCGTCCAGGAGGGCCGGCCGGGGCCGCACGGATGGGAGGTCGTCACCGACGTGTCCATCACCTCCGAGCGGTTCGACGAGCTCGGGCACGACTTCGAACGGGACCGGCCGGTGGTCCGCGGCACGGTGGGTGCCGCCCGGTCGCGGCTGTTCCCCGTGGCGGACGCGGTGGCGTACGCGCAGCGGTGGCTCGCGGTGCACCGGAGCCGGGAGGATGACTTCCCTCACCCGGCCGCCTGAGCCGTCCGGCGCGTCCCTAGACTTTGGCCTCATGCGAAGTGAGCCCGTGGTCCAGGTCCAGGCCCTGGTGAAGCGGTACGGCACGAAGACCGCGGTGGACGGCCTCGACCTGGTGGCCCGGTCGGGCGTGACCGCCGTGCTCGGCCCCAACGGCGCGGGCAAGACGACGACGGTCGAGACCTGCGAGGGGTACCGGCGGCCGGATTCCGGCACGGTGCGCGTCCTGGGCCTCGACCCCGTGCGAGAGTCCGCGCGGCTCAGGCCCCGTATCGGCGTGATGCTCCAGTCCGGTGGCGTGTACTCCGGGGCCCGGGCCGACGAGATGCTGCGGCACGTCGCCAGGCTGCACGCCCGCCCGCTGGACGTGGACGCCCTCATGGAACGGCTCGGGCTCGGCAGCTGCGGGCGCACCTCCTACCGCCGGCTCTCCGGCGGCCAGCAACAGCGGCTCGCGCTCGCCATGGCCGTCGTCGGCCGGCCCGAACTGGTCTTCCTCGACGAGCCGACCGCCGGACTCGACCCGCAGGCCCGCCGGGCCACCTGGGACCTGGTGCGCGACCTGCGCGCCGACGGCGTCTCGGTGATCCTCACCACGCACTACATGGAGGAGGCCGAGCAGCTCGCCGACGACGTCGCGATCATCGACGCCGGCCGGGTCATCGCCCAGGCCTCCCCGGAGGAGCTGTGCCGCGGCGGCGCCGAGAACACCCTGCGCTTCAGCGGCCGCCCGGGACTCGACGTCGCCTCCCTCCTCAAGGCACTGCCCGCCGACTCCTCGGCCGCCGAGCTGACCCCGGGCTCCTACCGCGTCGTCGGCAAAATCGACCCGCAACTGCTGGCGACCGTGACGTCCTGGTGCGCGCAGCACGGCGTGATGCCGGACCACATCTCCGTGGAGCGGCACACCCTGGAGGACGTCTTCTTGGAGCTGACCGGCAAGGAGCTGCGCTCGTGACCACCGTCACCGCCACCGGTACGTACACCCCGGAGCCCGGCGCGGCCCCGCTGACCCGCATGATCGCGGCGCAGGCGGCGCTGGAGACGAAGATGCTGCTGCGCAACGGGGAGCAGCTTCTTCTCACCGTCGTCATCCCCACCCTGCTGCTGGTGCTGTTCAGCTCCGTGGACATCGTCGACACCGGCGCGGGCAGGGCGGTGGACTTCCTCACCCCCGGCGTCCTCGCGCTCGCCGTGATGTCGACCGCGTTCACCGGGCAGGCCATCGCGACCGGCTTCGAGCGGCGCTACGGCGTGCTGAAGCGGCTGGCCGCCTCGCCGCTGCCGCGCTGGGGGCTGATGACCGCCAAGACGGCGTCGGTGCTGGTCACGGAGGTGCTTCAGGTCGTACTGCTGACCGTGATCGCCTTCGCGCTCGGCTGGTCGCCGCACGGCAACCCGTTCGCCGTGCTGCTGCTGATGGTGCTCGGCACCGCCGCCTTCTCCGGTCTCGGCCTGCTGATGGCGGGGACCCTGAAGGCCGAGGCGACCCTGGCCGCCGCCAACCTGGTCTTCCTGCTGCTGCTGGTCGGCGGCGGGGTGGTCGTACCGCTGGACAAGTTCCCGCCCGTCGCCCAGGACGTGCTCGGCCTGCTGCCCATCTCGGCGCTCTCCGGAGGGCTGCGGGACGTGCTCCAGCACGGCGCCGGGATGCCGTGGGGCGACCTCGCGATCCTCGCCGTCTGGGCGGTGGCCGGTCTCGCGGCCGCCGGGAAGTTCTTCCGCTGGGAGTAGGACGCGATGGACCCTCGTGAAACCGTGCACAAGCGGACGCCTACGATGGATCGCGTGCCGAACCTGACCCGCGCCGACGCCATGGCCGCCGTGCGCAACCCGCTCGCCTTCATCGCCGAACGCTGGACCCCGCACCCGAGGACCGTCCGGCGGGCGGCCCTCTGCGCGCTCGTGATGGCGGTGGTCATCGTCGTCACCGGCGGCGCCGTCCGCCTGACCGGCTCGGGCCTCGGCTGCCCGACCTGGCCCACCTGCACGGACGACTCGCTGACCACCACCCGCGAGATGGGTGTGCACGGCGTGATCGAGTTCGGCAACCGGATGCTGACGTACGTGCTGTGTGCCGCCGTGGGCTGGGCGATCGTCGCCGCACGCGCCCAGAAGCCGTGGCGGCGCAGCCTCACCCGGCTGGGCTGGGCACAGTTCTGGGTGGTCATGGGCAACGCGGTGCTCGGCGGCATCGTCGTCCTCGTCGGCCTGAACCCGTACACCGTCGCGGCGCACTTCCTGCTGTCCACGGCGCTGATCGCGGTCGCCACGGTGATGTGGCAGCGCACCCGAGAGGGTGACGCCGAGCCGCGCCCGCTGGTCGGCAAGCCGATCCGGCAGCTGGTGGGATTCCTGGTCCTCGCGAGCGTGCTGCTGATCGCGGTGGGCACGGTGGTGACCGGTGCCGGGCCGCACGCGGGCGACTCGAAGGAGGTCCCCCGCATCCCGATCGACTGGCAGACGGTCGCCAAGATGCACGCCGTGCTGGCGTGGATCGTGGTCACGCTGACGTTCGCCCTGTGGTTCATCCTCAAGGCCGTCGACGCGCCGCGGGGCCCGCTGCTGCGGACCCGCGACCTGTTCCTGATCCTGCTGGCCCAGGGCGCTCTCGGCTACGTCCAGTACTTCACGCACCTGCCCGAGGTCCTGGTCGGCCTGCACATGCTGGGCTCGTGCGTCATCTGGATCTGGGTGCTGCGCGTGCTGCTGTCGCTGCGCGAGCGCCCGCAGGCGGTGGCCGACCTTCCGGGCCCCGTCACCGAGGCGACGCCGGCCAGGGCCTGACGGCCGACGTCCAGCCGGGGCTCACCCCGGCCCGCACCCACGCTTCCAGCCGGCCGACCGGTCAGAACCCTGTATCCCAGAGGCCCTGACCGGTCGGCCGGCTGTCGGTGTCACCGAGCCCGGTCCCGGCGCGTCCGCACCGGGGGTCAGCGGTTGGCGCGGCCACCCAACTGGAGGCCCGCCATGCGGCTCCACTCGTACGGGCCCGTCCGCACCTTGGCCGCGAACTCGCCGTCGAACGTCTCGTGGACGGTGATCCCGGACTTCTCCACCGCCTTCTCGGCGATGGCGTACGTCGGTGCCACGAGGTCGCCCCAGGTGCCGTCCTCGCCGACCAGGACGATCCTGGCGCCGCGCTCCCCGAGGTACGCGACCTGTCCCTCGGCCCCTCCGTGGGCCTTGGAGAAGGAGCCGATCCGCCGGGCGAGGCGGGCGGCCCTGCGCTCGGCCTTGGGGTCAACCTGCTGCGTGTCTGCCATGTCTGGATGCTACCCACGAGTAGATCAAACGGCGACGGGCGGGGTGCGTGGCCTCGACCACGCACCCCGCCCGAGAAGAACCGCTACCACCCCCGCGCGGCAGGTCAGCGCAGGAACGGATCCACCGCCACCGCCACGAACAGCAGCGACACATAGGTAATGGACCAGTGGAACAGGCGCATCTCCTTCAGCTTCGTGCCGGTCGCCTCGGCCTTGGCCCGGTTCTGCAGCGCGTGCGCCTCCCACAGCCACCAGCCGCCCGCGGCCAGCGCCACCACCGTGTAGAACCAGCCGGTGTAGCCGAGCGGGGTCAGCAGCAGCGAGACCGCCACCATCACCCAGCTGTAGAGCACGATCTGCCGGGCGACCACCTTGTTCGACGCGACGACCGGGAGCATCGGCACGCCCACACGCGCGTAGTCCTCCCGCACCTTCATGGACAGCGGCCAGTAGTGCGGCGGCGTCCAGAAGAACATGACGAGGAAGAGGATGACGGGCGCCCACGACATCGAGTTCGTGACCGAGGACCAGCCGATCAGGACCGGCATGCAGCCGGCGATGCCGCCCCACACGATGTTCTGCGACGTACGGCGCTTGAGGATCATCGTGTAGACGACGACGTAGAAGAGGAGCGCTCCGAGCGACAGCCACGCGGACAGCCAGTTGACGGTGAGGCCGAACAGCAGCGTGGAGACGACCGCCAGCGTGATGCCGAAGGCCAGGCACTCGCGCGGACTGACCATGCCGGTGACCAGCGGGCGCTGGGAGGTCCGGTCCATGAGCGCGTCGATGTCGCGGTCGATGTACATGTTCAGCGCGTTGGCGCCGCCCGCCGACAGGTAGCCGCCGAGGCAGGTGATCAGGACCAGCCCCAGGTCGGGCACACCCCGCTGGGCCAGGAACATCACCGGCACGGTGGTGATCAGCAGCAGCTCGATGATCCGCGGCTTGGTCAGCGCCACGAACGCCTTGACACGGGCCCCGAACGGCCGGTGGCTCGGGCTCTGGCTCGCGAGCACCCCCGCTGGACGGGATTCGACGGCCGTCACGCACACCCCTGACAGAGACATCCCAGCGAGCCGACCGTGTGAACCGACGGTGAGGACTCGCGCGTACCACGCCACTGTAGACGTTGCCCAGACCCGGACATTCGCGGGGGTGGCGTCGTGTTGGCGGGGCCCTCCGGACGGGCACGATCCGGCTCGATTGAGCGATCGGATGAGCAGCCCCGTATTCATGTGTCCCATGGGATTCCGGCCGGTGGGGAGGCGGATCGAGAAGAGTCCCGGCACTCTGGAACGACGCGGAAAAACGCACGTTCTGACGGGATAGGCTCACATCGGCCGGCCGACGCCGAGAACGCCGGCAACCGGTGCGCGGTCCCCCCGCACGCCGGCATCCGACATGTGGAGAGGAGCCCTGACCCAGGGTGAGCACCAAGCCGACCACCACAGACCTCGAGTGGACCGAGTGGGACCAGCGTGCCGTGGACACCGCGCGCGTCCTGGCCGCCGATGCCGTACAGAAGGTCGGCAACGGCCATCCCGGCACGGCGATGAGTCTGGCTCCCGCCGCCTACACCCTCTTCCAGAAGGTGATGCGGCACGACCCGGCCGATCCGCAGTGGGTGGGGCGCGACCGTTTCGTGCTGTCCGCCGGCCACTCCTCCCTGACCCTCTACACCCAGCTGTACCTGGCCGGTTTCGGGCTGGAGCTGGACGACCTGAAGGCCTTCCGCACCTGGGGCTCGAAGACGCCCGGCCACCCGGAGTACGGGCACACGGCGGGCGTGGAGACCACGACCGGCCCGCTCGGCCAGGGTGTCGCCAACGCGGTGGGCATGGCGATGGCCGCCCGCTACGAGCGCGGCCTGTTCGACCCGGAGGCCCCCGCGGGCGAGTCCCCGTTCGACCACTTCGTCTTCTGCATCGCCGGTGACGGCTGCCTCCAGGAGGGCATCTCCGCCGAGGCGTCCTCGCTGGCCGGCCACCAGAAGCTCGGCAACCTGATCCTGCTGTGGGACGACAACCACATCTCGATCGAGGGCGACACCGAGACCGCCGTGTCCGAGGACACCGTCAAGCGGTACGAGGCCTACGGCTGGCACGTGCAGCGCGTGGAGGCCAAGGAGGACGGCGACCTCGACCCGCAGGCGATCCACGCGGCCGTCGAGGCGGCCAAGGCCGTCACCGACCGGCCGTCCTTCATCGCGATGCGCTCGATCATCGCCTGGCCGGCCCCGCACGCGCAGAACACCGAGGCCGCGCACGGCTCGGCGCTGGGCGAGGAGGAGGTCGCGGCCACCAAGCGCGTCCTCGGCTTCGACCCCGAGCAGCACTTCGAGGTCTCCGACGAGGTGCTGGAGCACACCCGCGCCGCCGTCGAGCGGGGCCGCCGGGCCAGGGCCGAGTGGGAGAAGTCGCTCCAGGTCTGGCGCGAGGCCAACCCCGGGCGGGCCGCCGAGTTCGACCGGATCGCCGCGGGCGAGCTGCCCGCCGGCTGGGACGAGAAGATCCCGGTGTTCGAGGCGGGCAAGGGCCTGGCCACCCGCGCCGCGTCCGGCAAGGTGCTCCAGGCGCTCGGCGACGTGATCCCGGAGCTGTGGGGCGGCTCGGCGGACCTGGCCGGTTCGAACAACACCACCATCGACAAGACCTCGTCGTTCCTGCCCGAGGGCAACCCGCTGCCGGAGGCGAACCCGTACGGGCGCACCCTCCACTTCGGCATCCGCGAACACGCGATGGCCGCGGCGATGAACGGCATCACGCTGCACGGCAACACCCGCGTCTACGGCGGCACCTTCCTGGTCTTCTCCGACTACATGCGCAACGCGGTGCGCCTGTCGTCCCTGATGCACCTGCCGGTGACGTACGTCTGGACGCACGACTCCATCGGCCTGGGCGAGGACGGCCCCACCCACCAGCCGGTCGAGCACCTCGCCTCGCTGCGCGCCATCCCGGGCCTGAACATCGTCCGCCCGGCCGACGCCAACGAGACCGCGATCGCCTGGCGCGAGATCCTGCGTCGCTGGACCAAGGAGTTCGGCAAGGGCGCGCCGCACGGTCTGGCGCTGACCCGCCAGGGCGTGCCGACGTACGAGCCCGACGACGACGCCGCGCGCGGCGGTTACGTCCTGTTCGAGGCCGAGGGTGGCGAGCCCCAGGTCGTCCTGATCGCCACCGGTTCCGAGGTGCACGTGGCCGTGGAGGCCCGCGAGCAGCTCCAGGCCGAGGGCATTCCCACCCGGGTGGTGTCCATGCCGTCCGTGGAGTGGTTCGAGGAGCAGGACCAGGGGTACCGGGACAGCGTGCTGCCGCCGGCCGTGCGGGCCCGTGTGGCGGTCGAGGCAGGCGTGGGTCTGACCTGGCACAAGTACGTGGGAGACGCCGGCCGCATCGTTTCCCTCGAGCACTTCGGTGCTTCGGCCGACGCCAAGGTGCTCTTCCGCGAGTTCGGTTTCACCGCCGAGAACGTGGCGGCCAAGGCCCGGGAATCCATCGCCGCCGCCCAGCGCTGACGCTCATACACGACCCGTAGGAGATGCAATTTCCATGACAGACGCACTCAAGCGCCTTTCCGACGAAGGCGTCGCGATCTGGCTGGACGACCTGTCGCGCAAGCGGATCACGTCCGGCAACCTCGCCGAGCTGATCGACCAGCAGCACGTCGTGGGCGTCACCACCAACCCGACGATCTTCCAGAAGGCCATCTCGCAGGGGGACGGCTACGCACAGCAGGTCGCCGACCTGACCGCCCGCCGGGTCACGGTGGAAGAGGCCATCCGCATGATCACCACGGCGGACGTCCGGGACGCCGCCGACATCATGCGTCCGGTCTTCGACGCCACCGGTGGCAAGGACGGCCGGGTGTCCATCGAGGTGGACCCGCGCCTGGCCCACAACACCAGGGCGACGGTCGCCGAGGCCCGCCAGCTGGCCTGGCTGGTCGACCGGCCCAACACGCTCATCAAGATCCCGGCCACGAAGGCGGGCCTGCCGGCGATCACCGAGACCATCGGCAACGGCATCAGCGTCAACGTCACCCTGATCTTCTCGCTGGAGCGCTACCGCGCGGTGATGGACGCGTACCTGAGCGGCCTGGAGAAGGCCGCGGAGCGCGGCCTGGACCTGTCGAAGATCCATTCGGTGGCGTCCTTCTTCGTGTCCCGCGTGGACACCGAGATCGACCGGCGGATCGATGAGCTGGGCACCGACGAGGCCAAGGCGCTGCGCGGCAAGGCGGGCGTGGCCAACGCGCGTCTGGCCTACGAGGCGTACGAGGAGGTCTTCTCCTCCGACCGGTGGAGCGCGCTGGAGCGGCACAGCGCCAACAGGCAGCGTCCGCTGTGGGCGTCCACCGGAGTGAAGGACAAGGCGTACAAGGACACCATGTACGTCGAGGAGCTGGTGGCGCCGAACACGGTGAACACCATGCCCGAGGCCACGCTGGAGGCCACCGACGACCACGGCGCGATCCGCGGCGACGCCGTCACCGGCACCTACGAGCAGGCCCGTGCGGACATCGACGCGCTGGAGAAGATCGGGATCTCGTACGACGACGTGGTCCAGGTCCTGGAGGACGAGGGCGTCGAGAAGTTCGAGTCGTCCTGGAACGACCTGCTGAAGTCCACCGAGGCGGAGCTGGAGCGCCTCGCCCCCGCGGAGGGCTGAGAACCTTGGCGCCCCTTTCCGTCACCGGAGCGAACCCGCTCCGTGACCCCGCCGACCGACGGCTCCCGCGTATCGCGGGGCCGTCGGGCCTGGTCATCTTCGGTGTCACGGGCGACCTGTCGCGCAAGAAGCTCATGCCCGCGGTGTACGACCTCGCCAACCGGGGTCTGCTGCCGCCGGGCTTCTCGCTCGTCGGATTCGCCCGCCGCGACTGGGAGCACGAGGACTTCGCCCAGGTCGTGCACGACGCCGTCAAGGAGCACGCGCGCACGCCGTTCCGCGAGGAGGTCTGGCAGCAGCTCATCCAGGGCATGCGCTTCGTGCAGGGCACGTTCGACGACGACGAGGCGTTCGAGCGGCTGCGCGGCACGATCGAGGAGCTGGACAAGGCACAGGGCACGGGCGGCAACTTCGCCTTCTACCTGTCGGTGCCGCCGAAGTCGTTCCCGGTGGTCATCCAGCAGTTGAAGAAGCACCAGCTGGCCGACCAGAGCCAGGGCTCGTGGCGGCGCGCGGTCATCGAGAAGCCCTTCGGCCACGACCTGAGGTCGGCCGAGGAGCTCAACAAGGTCGTGCACGAGGTCTTCGCCCCGGACCAGGTCTTCCGCATCGACCACTACCTGGGCAAGGAAACCGTCCAGAACATCCTGGCCCTGCGCTTCGCCAACACCATGTTCGAGCCGATCTGGAACCGGTCCTTCGTGGACCATGTGCAGATCACCATGGCCGAGGACATCGGCATCGGCGGCCGGGCCGGCTACTACGACGGCATCGGCGCCGCCCGTGACGTCATCCAGAACCACCTGCTGCAGCTGCTGGCGCTGACCGCGATGGAGGAGCCCGCCTCCTTCGGCGCGGACGCGCTGGCCGCGGAGAAGACCAAGGTGCTCGGCGCGGTGAAGCTGCCCAAGGACCTGGGCAAGTCGACCGTGCGCGGGCAGTACGCGGCGGGCTGGCAGGGCGGCGAGAAGGTCATCGGCTACCTCGAGGAAGAGGGCATCGACAAGAAGTCGAAGACCGACACGTACGCGGCCGTCAAGCTGGAGATCGACAACCGCCGCTGGGCGGGCGTCCCCTTCTATCTGCGCACCGGCAAGCGCCTGGGCCGCCGGGTCACCGAGATCGCGGTGGTCTTCCAGCGGGCGCCGCACTCCCCCTTCGACACCTCGGCCACCGAGGAGCTCGGGCAGAACGCCATCGTCATCCGCGTCCAGCCGGACGAGGGCGTCACGGTCCGCTTCGGCTCCAAGGTGCCCGGCACGTCGATGGAGATCCGGGACGTGTCGATGGACTTCGCCTACGGCGAGTCCTTCACGGAGTCCAGCCCGGAGGCGTACGAGCGCCTGATCCTGGACGTGCTGCTCGGCGACTCCAACCTCTTCCCGCGCACCGAGGAGGTCGAGCTGTCCTGGCGGATCCTCGACCCGATCGAGACGTACTGGGACAAGCACGGCAGGCCCGCGCAGTATCCCTCCGGGACCTGGGGGCCCACCGAGGCGGACGAGATGCTCGCACGAGACGGACGGAGCTGGCGCCGGCCATGAAGATAGACCTGACCGACACCACGGCCAGCAAGATCAACAAGGCGCTGGTGCAGGGTCGCCGGGCGATCGGCACCCCGGCGGTCGGCATGGTGCTCACGCTGGTCGTCGTCACCGACGAGGAGAACGCCTACGACGCCCTGAAGGCCGCCGGCGACGCCTCGCGCGAGCACCCCTCGCGCAAGCTGGTGGTCATCCGGCGGGTCTCGCGCACGATCCGCGACCGCACGTCCTCTCGGCTGGACGCCGAGGTGCGGGTGGGCGCGGACGCGGGCAGCGGCGAGACGGTGGTGCTGCGGCTGCACGGCGAGGTGGCCGACCACGCCCAGTCGGTGGTGCTGCCGCTGCTGCTCCCCGACGCGCCGGTCGTCGTCTGGTGGCCGGTGAACGCGCCGCTCGACCCGGCCAAGGACCCGCTGGGAGCGCTGGCGCAGCGCCGGGTCACCGACACCTACGCCTCCGAGCAGCCGGTGCGGGAGCTGTCGGCGCGAGCCGACGCGTACACGCCCGGCGACACGGACCTGTCCTGGACCCGGATCACGCCCTGGCGCTCCATGCTGGCGGCGGCCCTGGACCAGGTCACCTGCGAGGTCAGGGCCGTGGAGGTGGAGGGCGAGGAGTTCAACCCGAGCTGCGAGCTGCTGGCGATGTGGCTCGCGGACCGGCTGGACGTGCCGGTCCGGCGCGCGCAGTCCGCGGGTCCCGGTCTGACCGCGGTCCGCATGGACACCAGTTGCGGCCCGATCGCTCTGGACCGCGCCGACGGCAGGCTGGCGACCCTGTCCATCCAGGGGCAGCCGGAGCGGGCCGTGGCGCTGAAGCGGCGGGAGACGGCCGAGCTGATCGCGGAGGAGCTGCGGCGGCTGGACCCGGACGACACCTACGCGTCCGCGCTGCGGTTCGGCGTGGACCGGCTGGAGGGCGCCGGGGAGTCCGCGGGCTCCACGGCGTCCGCGAAGGAGCCGGTCGCGGTGCCCGTGCCGCAGGAGGAAGCCGCCAAGTGAGCACTCCGCAGCTGGTCGTCCACCACGACAAGGAGCTGATGGCGCAGGCCGCCGCGGCCCGGCTGATCACCCGGATCGTGGACGCGCAGGCCTCGACGGGTTCGGCGTCCGTGGTCCTCACCGGCGGTCGCAACGGCAACGGGGTGCTGGCCGCGCTGGCGGCCGCGCCCGCCCGCGACGCGATCGACTGGGGCCGCCTCGACCTGTGGTGGGGCGACGAGCGGTTCCTGCCGGAGGGCGACCCGGAACGCAATGTCACGCAGGCCCGCGAGGCCCTGCTGGACTCGGTGCCGCTGGACCCCGGGCGCGTGCACGCCATGCCCGCGTCGGACGGTCCCTACGGCACGGACGTCGAGGCGGCGGCGGAGGCCTACGCCGAGGAGCTGGCCCGCGCGGCCGGCCCCGAGAACCACGGCGCGGTCCCGGCGTTCGACGTCCTGATGCTGGGTGTCGGCCCGGACACCCATGTCGCCTCCCTCTTCCCGGAGCACCCGGGAGCGCGCGAGACGGAGCGTACGGTGATCGGCGTGCACGGCTCCCCCAAGCCGCCGCCCACCCGCGTCTCCCTCACCCTGCCCGCCATCCGCTCGGCCCGTGAGGTGTGGCTGCTGGCGGCCGGCGAGGACAAGGCCAACGCGGTGGCGATGGCCCTGTCGGGTGCGGGCGAGATCCAGGCCCCGGCAGCGGGCGCCCGGGGCCGCGCCCGCACCCTGTGGCTCCTTGACACGGCGGCGGCCTCCCAGCTGCCGCGGTCGCTGTATCCGCCGGCGTCGGCGTAAACGACACAGGTGCGGCGGCGGTGTTCTCACCGCCGCCGCACTGTGCTTTTCAGGCCGTACCAGGGGTGGCCGTCACTTCACCGACCCCGCCATCACCCCCTGCACAAAGTGCCGCTGGAAGGCGAAGAACACGACCACCGGCACGACCAGCGACAGGAACGCCCCCGGCGCCAGCACATCGATGTTGCTGCCGAACTGCCGGATCTGCGACTGGAGTTCCACCGTCAGCGGCTGCGACGAGGTGTCTGCGAACAGCAGCGCGACCAGCATGTCGTTCCACACCCACAGGAACTGGAAGATGGCGAGGCTCGCGATCGCGGGCCGCCCCACCGGCAGCACCAGCCGGGTGAAGATCCGCCACTCGTTGCCCCCGTCCATGCGGGCCGCCTCCAGCATCTCCTTGGGCATCTCGGCGAAGTAGTTCCGCAGCAGGAACACCGCGAACGGCAGTCCGTAGGCGACGTGGAAGAGGACCACGCCGGGGATCGTGCCGAACAGGCCGAGCTGTCCGAAGAGTTTGGCGACGGGCAGCAGACCGATCTGCACGGGCACCACCAGCAGGGCCACCACCAGCAGGAACAGCGGCTCACGGGCCGGGAAGTCCAGCCAGGCGAAGGCGTATCCGGCCAGCGCCGCGATCACCACGACCAGGAACGTCGTGGGCACCGAGATCAGCACCGTGTTCCAGAAGGCCCTGGTGATGCCCGAGTTCTTCAGCAGCGCCGAGTAGTTGTCGAAGGACAGCTGCCCGGGGCTGGCCAGCGCCGTCCACCAGCCGCCCTTCGCGGTGTCCGCAGCCGAACGCAGCGACGACAGGAACAGTCCCGCGAGCGGGGTCATCCAGACCAGGCCGATCACCACGAGGACGGCCTGGACCAGCCCGTTGCCCAGGCTCCGCCTGACCGCGTTCATCGCTGACTCCTTCGGAAGCGGCGGACGTTGAACACCATCGCCGGGATCACCAGGAGCAGCAGCAGCACACCGAGCGCGCTGCCCAGGCCCTGGTTGTTGCCACCGCCGAACGACACCAGCCACATCTGGGTCGCCAGCACGGTGGCGTCCTGCTGCACCGGGCCGGGCGCGATGATGTAAACGAGGTCGAAGACCTTCATCACGTTGATCACGAGGGTGACGAAGACGACGGTGAGGACGGGGGCGAGCAGCGGCACGGTGATCCGGCGGAAGATCTGCCACTCGTTGGCCCCGTCGATGCGCGCCGCCTCCAGCGCGTCACGCGGCAGCGCGGACAGTCCGGCGCCGATCAGCACCATCGCGAACCCGGTCCAGATCCACAGGTAGGCGCCGATGATCATCGGAGTGACGAGGGTCGGGCCGAGCCAGGAGACGCCCTGGTAGGGCTGCGCGAAGTTGGCCTGGGGCAGCTTCACCTCGTACGAGCCCGCCGTCAGGCCCGTGAAGCGGAAGGTGCCGTCGGAGCCCGTGGTGGTGCTCGCGACCGTCCGGCCGTCGCGCACCGCCTCGACCTCCATGCCGGGCAGACCGCTCTCGCCGTGGTCGACCTTGCCCTGGGTGCCGCCTCCGCCGGGCGCGAAGTCCAGGTAGACGACACCGCGCAGTTCGTCCGCGGCGGCCTTCTCACCCTCCACCGGGCGGGCGGGCGCGGCATCGCCGGGCAGGTCCTTGGGCAGCACGCCGACCATCGGCAGGGTCACCGTGGCGCCCGGGGACAGGCTCGCGTCGGTGAGGTACGAGCCGTCCCGGCCCTGGGTCAGCCCGAACCCCTCACGGGCGCGGGCGCTCGGGTAGGACGGGGATCCCTTGAAGACGTCGTGCACGGAGACCACGGCGGCGTTGAGGACGCCCTTGTCCGGGTCCTCGTCGTAGGCGAGCCGGAAGATGATGCCGGCGGCCAGGAAGGACACGGCCATCGGCATGAACAGCAGCAGCTTGAACGCCGTCGCCCAGCGGACCTTCTCCACCAGCACGGCGAGGATCAGTCCGAGCCCGGTGAGCAGCGCCGGGGCGACGACGACCCAGATCGTGGTGTTCCGGACGGCCTTCAGCGTCGCCGGGTCGCGGAACATCTCGGTGTAGTTGTCCCCGCCGACGAAGCGGGTGCCGGAGGCGTCGAAGAAGCTCCGGCCGACGGAGAACAGCACCGGGTAGGCGACGAGCGCGCCGAGCAGCAGCAGTGCGGGGAAGACGAACAGCAGCGCGACGACCCGCCCCCGCCGCCGCGCGCGCCGGGCACGCTCGGCGTGCGCGGCGGGCGACGGGGGGCTCGCGCCCTTCTCCTTCGCGGGCAGGGTGGCGGTCATGGTGGGTCAGCCCTGGTTCTTGTACGCCTTGGCCGCCGCGGCCTCCAGCTTCGCCGCGGTGCCCTTCGGGTCCGACGGGTCGCGCAGGAAGTCCTGGAGCAGCTTCCACTCGCCGACGCCGGCGGTGCCGCCGAAGGCCGCCGGGGCCTGGTCGGACATGTCGAACCGGACCGCGTCCGAGTCACCGGACTCGATCAGGGACTTGGCGGTGGCACGGGTGACGTCGTCGCCGTAGGAGGCGAGGTCGAGGTTCTTGTTCGGGGACAGGAAGCCGCCGGCCTTGGCCCACACGGCCGCGGCCTCCGGAGTGGCCAGGTACTCGAGGAGCTTCATGCCGGCCTTGGCGTTCTTGCCGTCCTTGAGGACGACGGCCGCGTCACCGCCGCTGACGACCGGAGCGTTGCCGCCGTCGACCGGCGGGAAGGGGAAGAAGTCCGCATCCTTGCCGATGGTCCGGTTGAACTGGTCGTGGGCGACGCCCGCGACGAAGTCGCCCTCGTAGACCATGCCGGCCTCGGGCTTGGGTCCGAAGACCTTCTCCACCGAGCCCGGGAAGTCGGTGTTGAGGGCGCCCTTCTGGCCGCCCGCGATCAGCTGCTTGTCCTTGAACAGCTTGCCGAGCGTGGTGAGCGCCTTGACCACGCTGTCGTCGGTCCACTTCAGCTCGTGCGCGGCGAGGGCGTCGTACTTGTCGGCACCGGCCTGGGAGAGGTAGATGTTCTCGAACCAGTCGGTCAGGGTCCAGCCGTCCTGTCCGGCGACCGCGAAGGCGGCGAGCCCGGAGTCGGAGAGAGTGTGCCCGGCCTTGAGCATCTCGTCGTACGACTTCGGCGCATCGACCCCGGCCTGGTTCAGCGCGTCCGGGCTGTACCAGACGGTCGACTTGTGGGCGGCCTTGAAGTAGAGGCCGTACAGGCTGTCGTCGACGCTGCCGTACTGCTTCCACACGGGCGCGAAGTTGGCGTCCACCGACTTCTGGGTGGTGGCGGACAGCGGCTCGAGCCAGCCCTTCTTGGCGAACTGCTGGAGCACGCCGACCTGCGGGACCATCACGACGTCGGGGGCGTTGCCGCCCTCGATCTTGCTGCCGACGACGGTGGAGACGTTGTCGCCGGTCGACATGAACTGGGTCTTGGCGCCGGTCTTCGCGGAGAACGCGTCCAGCACCTTCTGGAAGTTCTTCTGCTCGCTGCCGGACCAGACGCCGGCCACGGTGACCGTCTGGCCGCTGAGCGTCTTGTCGCCGCCGCCCGCGGAGACGGGGTCGTCGCTGCCGCAGGCGGTGGCGCCGAGGGCGAGGACGAGGGCGGTGCAGCCGGTGAGCAGGGTGGTACGTCGTCGCATCATCGTTGATGTCCCTTCGAAGGGTGGGGAATTGACGAGGTTCAGAGGTCGGTGCCGTCGTTGATCCACCAGGCGGCGGAGGATCCGGCGAGCACCCCGGGCGGGCAGTCGCCGCTGGCCAGGAGCGGAGTGCCGGAGACCGGCGCGGCTGTGGGCGACGTACCGAAGTTGACGGCGCAGACCAGTCCGTCGCCGCGGACGAA
The DNA here is from genome assembly GCF_044548235.1 of Streptomyces sp. NPDC052043. Classification (NCBI taxonomy): domain Bacteria; kingdom Bacillati; phylum Actinomycetota; class Actinomycetes; order Kitasatosporales; family Streptomycetaceae; genus Streptomyces; species Streptomyces sp. NPDC052043. The sequence continues at coordinate 865,518 of NZ_JBIUBT010000001.1, read as the reverse complement.
GGCGAGCACGTCGGGCTCGGTGTCCAGCCAGCGCAGTGTGCCGTCGCCCAGCTGGGGCAGGGCGGAGCGCAGTTGCAGGCCGTCGCGGTACAGGTGCCAGAAGGAGCGGGTGTCGGCGAGGGCGCGTTCGGTGACGTACTCGGCGAAGTACGCGGGCTGCGGCAGCCAGGGCTTGGCGCCCCCGGGTCCGGAGGTGAAGCCGAACGGGGAGGCCTGTCCCGACCAGGGCAGCGGCACCCGGCAGCCGTCGCGGACGTGGGTGCGGCTTCCGGTGCGGTGGAAGATCGGGTCGGTGAGCACGTCGTCGGGCAGGTCGACGACCTCGGGCAGGCCGAGTTCCTCGCCCTGGTAGACGTACGCGGCTCCGGGCAGCGCCAGCATCAGCAGGGCGGCGGCGCGGGCGCGGGCGGCACCCAGGCCGCTGCCCTCGAGGGCCGGTTCGCCGTAGCGGGTGACGGTGCGGACCTGGTCGTGGTTGTTGAGGACCCAGGTGACCGTGGAGCCGGTGCCGGCGATGTCCTCCATGGCCTCGGAGATGACCTTGCGGAAGGCGTCGGCGTCCCAGGGGGCGCCGAGCAGGTCGAAGAAGAAGGCCTGGTGCAGCTCGTCCGCGCGGACGTACTGGGCGTGTTCGCGGGCGCTGGGCACGGACACCTCGCCGACCAGCAGGCGTTCGCGGCCGTCCCGCGCGGTGTACTCCTCGCACACCGCACGCCAGTGCCGCCACACGTCGTGCACCTCGGGCTGGTTCCAGGCGAGCGGGTTGACCGAGTCGCGGGTGCGGGCGTCGGCCTCCGGGTCCGGGGAGTCGGGCAGTTCGGGGTGCTTGAACAGGCCGGCGGCGACGTCGATGCGGAAGCCGTCCACGCCCCGGTCCAGCCAGAAGCGCAGGACGCGCTCGAACTCGGCGGGGATCTCCGGGTTGCGCCAGTTCCAGTCGGGCTGCTCGGGCGTGAACATGTGCAGGTACCACTGGCCGGGGCGGCCGTCCGACTCGGTGACCCGGGTCCAGGCGGGGCCGCCGAACATGGCGTGCCAGTTGTTGGGCGGCTCGGCGCCGTCCGGGCCGCGGCCGTCGGTGAAGTGGAAGCGGGCGCGCGCGGGGCTGCCGGGTTCGGCGGCGAGCGCCTCGCGGAACCACGGGTGCTCGCTGGAGCAGTGGTTGGGGACGATGTCGAGGAGCACCCTGATCCCGAGCCGACGGGCGGTGTCCATCAGCAGGTCGAACTCGGCGAGGTCGCCGAAGAGCGGATCGACGCCGCAGTAGTCGGCCACGTCGTAGCCGTGGTCGTGCTGCGGGGACGGGAAGAAGGGACTCAGCCAGATGCCGTCGACGCCGAGCTTCTTCAGATAGGGCAGCCCGGCCCGGACCCCGGCGAGATCGCCGATGCCGTCGCCGGTGCTGTCCAGGAAGCTGCGGACGTACACCTGGTAGATCACCGCGTCGCGCCACCAACCATGCCTGTTCAATCCATTGACCTGTTCCTGTGAAGGCAGCAGTTATGCATGCATGTTAGGTAGCGGTGTCACGAAGGTGTCAATGAACGAAACAGAAGCTCTCGGGCAGTTGACCGCTCATGTCCGGACTTGTCCAGTCGAGTCGGACGCAGATGTGATGGCGGCGTTACCTAACAAGTAACTAGGGGCGGGGCTTCTGACGGCGCTTCCACCGCACGCCCTCGCCGTGTGCCCTTGCCGTATGTCCTAGGAGCGGTCGGCGATGGCGTCGAGCTCGCGCGCGAGGCGCCGCACGGCCGCCTCGGGCGTCTGCCGCCCGGCCAGCGTGTCGTGCACGACCGCCTGCACCACCAGGCTGACCTGGTCGTAGTGCGGGCTCTTGGGGCGCGGCGCGGCGGCCAGCACGGAGGCACGCAGGGTCGGCAGGTACGGGAACCGCCGCACGAGCGCGGGGTCTTCGTACAGCGCGGCGCGCACGGGCGGCAGCGCGCCCTTGGTGAGCACCTGGCGCTGGACGGGCTCGCTGGTGAGGTACGCGATGAGGCGCGCGGCCGAATCGGGGTGCCGCGCATGTGTGTTGACGGCCAGATTGGAACCGCCGAGGACACTGGTGCCCGGCCCGTCGGGACCGGGCAGCTGCACGGCCCCGACCTTCCCTGCGACCTCGGACCCCTCGCCGGAGGCGACGACGTACGCGTACGGCCAGTTGCGCAGGAAGAGCAGCCGGCCGTCCCGGAAGGCCTGCTTGGACTCCTCCTCCTTGTACGTCAGCGCCTCCTTGGGGATCCAGCCCTCGCGGAAGCCGCGCGCCAGGAAGCCGATGCCCTCGCGGGCCGCGCCCGAGTCGACGGTGACGCGCTCGCCCTCGTCGCCGAGGATCGTGCCGCCCGCCGAGTACACGGCCTCCGCCGCGTTGACCGTCAGCCCCTCGTACGGCAGGAACTGGCCCGCGTAGCCGTCCAGTCCGTACTTCGGTGCGATCGTCCTGGCGGCGTGCTCCAGCTCGGCCCAGGTACGCGGCGGCGCGACGCCCTCCTTGTCCAGGATGTCCTTGCGGTACAGCAGCAGCCCCGCGTTCGTGACGTAGGGGACCGCGTACAGCCGTCCGTCGTAGGTGGCCGTGTCGACGACCGGGGGCAGGAAGGTGTCCAGCGGGAAGCGCTCGCGCGGCAGCGGGCGGATCCAGCCGGCGGCGGCGAACTCCGAGGTCCAGTTGACGTCGATGTTGAGCACGTCGAACCGGCTGCGGTTGCCGCCGCGCAGGTCGGTGGCCATCTGCGCCCGGGTCTCGTCGGCGGCGTCGGGCAGCTCGACGAGGGTGACCCTCTCGGCGGGGTGGGTGCGGTTCCAGCCCTCCAGCAGCGGGCCGAGGTAACCGGTCAGATCGCCCGCGGTGGCCAGGGTGAGCGGGCCGCGGCCACCGCCCCCCTCGGTCGCCCGGGCCCCCGAGGCCGTGTAACCGGTCATGATCACGACGAGAACGAGGAGGCCCCTACCAGCGGCGTGGATCCACCGCATAGGTTCCTCCTTGCACACCGGCGCCGGGCATCTTCGCGCGGCTCAGGCCATGTATACCTGTTAGGTATGGGCGATACTAGGGCCTGGCGTCAATCTCACGCCGTCCACCCCGAGACACCACGCATGACGCGTCTGACGAGGACCTAGGAGGAAAGCACGCGTGCGCCTGCCCCTCCTGGCACTTCTCGCGCGCGGTCCCGCCCACGGCTACGAGCTGAAGCAGGACCTTGAGCAACTGCTGGGCTCCGCGTACCCTCAGCCGAACGTCGGCCAGATCTACGTGACCCTCGGCCGCCTCGAGAAGTCGGGACTGATCGAGGGCGAGGAGGTCGAGCAGTCCAGCCGGCCCAACAAGAAGATCTACCACCTCACCGACCCCGGGCGGGAGGCGCTGCGCGCCTGGTTCGCGGAGCCCGAGGACGAGCCGCGGGTGCGGGACGAGTTCTTCATGAAGCTCGCCCTCGCGCCGCAGACCGGTCTCACCGACCAGGTCGCCCTCATCAACAAGCAGCGGCGCCAGTACCTCAACACCATGCGCAACCTGTCGAAGCTGGCCGCCGCCGAGAGCCGGGACAACCGAATCGCCCATCTGCTGATCGAGGGCGCCATGCTGCACCTTCAGGCCGACCTGGACTGGCTGGAGCGGTGCCAGGAGGAACTGGAGGGGCTGGAGTGAGCGACGTCCGAGCTCCCGTGCTGCTGCGGGCCGAGGGCCTGGTCAAGACGCACCACGGCCAGGGAGCGCCCGCCCGGGCCGTGCGCGGGGTGGATCTGTCGGTGACCCGCGGCGAGTTCGTGGCGGTCACCGGCCCGTCCGGGGCGGGCAAGTCGACGCTGCTGCACCTGCTCGGCGGGCTGCAACGACCGGACGAGGGCAGCATCTGGCTGGACGGCCGGCGCACCGACGCCTACAGCGAGGCCCGCTGGGCCGAGGCGCGCCGCAACGGCATCGGGATCGTGTTCCAGTTCTTCAACCTGGTCTCCAACCTGTCCGTCGCCGACAACGTCGAACTGCCCGCCCTGCTCGCCGGCCGCTCACCGCGGCAGGCGCGTGCCGAGCGGGAGGAGCTGCTGGCCGAGCTGGGCCTGGAGGGCAAGGAGCGCAGCATGCCGGGCGAGCTGTCCGGCGGGGAGCAGCAGCGGGTCGCGCTGGCCCGCGCGCTGGTCAACCACCCTCCGCTGCTGCTCGCCGACGAACCCGCCGGCAGCCTCGACAGCAAGGGGACCCGCGAGGTGATGCGCCTGCTGTCCCGCTTCCACGGGCGCGGTCAGACGATCGTGCTGGTCACCCATGACGCCCGGCTGGCGAGCGCCGCGGACCGGGTGATCAGTTTCTTCGACGGCCGGATCGCCGACGACGCGGAACTGGACGGGACGACGCCGTCGCGGAGCACCGGGATCTCCGGCGTGCTGGAGCTGAGGGACTGAATGCGGTGTACGACGACCTGATGTGCCCGGGTCCGCGCTCCGGACCGAGGGACTGAGGCCGGTGCGAGCCATGTTGCGCTGGGCGCACTCCGATCTGCGCGCCCACCGGGGGGAGGCGCTGTTCATCGTGCTGGCCACGGCCGGCATCGTCGCCTCGCTGCTGCTGGCCACCGCGCTGTTCGGCTACGCGACCAACCCCTGGCAGCGGGTGTTCACCCAGTCCCACGGGGCCCATGTGTGGCTGCACACGGCACGGTCCGCCGAGACGGGACGGCTCGCCGGGCTGGACGGCGTGGAGTCGGTCACCGACGCCTACCTCGTCGAGTCCACCACCGTCGTCGCCCGCGGCACCCGCGCCACCGTGGAGTTGCGCGGTACGCCCTCGGCGCCCACCGTGGGCCGCCCGCTGCTCACCGCGGGACACTGGCCGACCGCCGGGGAGCCGGACGGCGTGGTCCTGGAGAGCCGCCTGGCCACGGCGCTGCTCGCCGAGCCCGGGGACACCCTCGCCCTGCCCGGCACCGGACGCACGCTGAGCGTGGTGGGCATCGCCGACAGCGCCGAGCCCCGCTACGTCCCCGGCGAGCAGCCGGGGCTGGTGTGGGCGCATCCGTCCGCCGTGCGCGAGCCCGGCGGACGGGTGGTCGGGCTGCGGCTGACCGATCCCGACGACACGGACTACGCCGTGCAGCGCGCCGTCACCGTGCTGGGCGCCGGGGTGGTCGGCGAGGTGTCCACCTGGCAGCAGGCGCGGGCCGAGGCGCAGGGCGACAACCGGCTGCTCGGGCAGGTGCTGGGCCTGTTCGGGCTGGGCGCGCTGGTCGCGGCCGGGCTGGCGGTGCACGGCGCGATCGGCACCCGTATCCGGGGGCATCTGCGGGACATCTCGGTGCTGAAGGCGATCGGTTTCACGCCCGCCCAGGTGGTCCGGATCTTCCTGCTCCAGCATGTGGCGTACGCCGTGCTGGGCGCCGTGGCGGCCGTGGTGCTGACCGCGGGGCTGGGCGCGTGGATCCCGGGCCGGCTGGGCGACGCGGTCGGGGTGTGGCAGGGCCTGCCGGGTCACACGGTGGCCGTGTTCGCCGTTCCGGTGGGCGCGGTGCTGTTCATCGGCGCGGTGACCGGGCTCGCGGCGTGGCGGGCGGGCCGGGTGCCACCGGTCCCGGTGCCGCGCCCCGCGGCGGTGCCGGGCGGCGGCCTGACCGCGGTCGCCCGCCGGGCGCTGGGTCTGCGCCTGCCGCCCGCGCTGGTCCTGGGCTGGCACCGGGCCTTCACCCGCCGCCCCCGCACGTTCGCCACCGTGGGACGGCTGGCGCTGCCGCTGCTGCTGATCGTGGTGGCGATGAGCGCCTGGACCACGATCGACCGCTTCCACAACAGGCCGGAGGAGCTGGGGCTGCCGGCCGCGCTCACCGTCCGCCCCGACAGCACCCTGAACGATCCCGGGGCGCGGGAACTGCTGGTGCGGGAACCCGGGGTCGCCGCCGTCTACCCCGGTGTGGAGGTGGCCGCCCTGGTCCCCGGGCAGACGGCCACGATCGCCCTGCGGGGCCTCGGCACCCGCGCGGCCCCCTACCCGTTCGCCCTGGCCGAGGGCCGCCGTGCCGACGGCCCCGACGAGGCGGTGGCCGGGCAGGGCCTGCTGGACCTGCTCGACGTCCGGGTCGGCGACTGGGTGCGCATGACGGTGGGCGACCAGCCGCAGATCCTGCACATCGTCGGCCGCAGCATCGAGCCGGAGAACGCCGGCCGGGTCATCTCCACGTCCCTGGACACTCTGCACGAGAACGACCCGAACCTCAGCCCCACCTTCTACCAGCTCCGCCTCGGTCCGGGCGCCGATCCGCGCCAGGTCGCCACGGTCCTGTCCGCCACGGCCCACGGCCACCTGGACGTCCACCCGGTGACCAACCCGGCCGACGGCCTGTCGTCGATGCGCGCGGTCATCGCGGGCCTGATCTGCGTCCTGGCCCTGATCGGCCTGATCGAGCTCCTCTCCGCGATCGGCGGCACGATCCGCGAGGGCGAACGGGACCTGCTGGCGCTGAAGGCCATCGGTCTGTCCCCCCGCCAGATCACCGCGATCACGGTGACCTCGACCAGCTGCACCGCCCTGGCCGCCGCGGCCGCCGCCACCGCCCTGGCCCTCCCCCTCTCCACCTGGCTGATCAACACCCAGGGCCGCTCCAGCGGCGTCGGCGCCGGCATCGCCAGGACCCCCTCCCCGCTGCTGCTGCTCCTCTTCGTCGCCTCGGCGGCCCTGGGTGCCGCGGCCCTCTCCGCCCTCCCCGCCACCAGGGCCTCCCACCGCCGCCTGGCAGACACCCTGACGGCGGTGGCCTGAACCCTCAGGAGGGACCGGCGGGAGCGAGGGACGCGGTGCTCAGCGGGAGCGAAGGGCGCGGTACTTGGCGACCAGGGTCGTCGTGGACGGGTCAAGACCCTCCACCCGCGCGCCCTCCGTCAGAGCCGGCTCCACCCGCTTCGCCAGGACCTTGCCCAGCTCGACCCCCCACTGGTCGAAGGAGTCGATGTTCCAGACGGCACCCTGGACGAACACCTTGTGTTCGTACAGCGCGATCAACTGCCCCAGCACCGACGGAGTCAACTCGCGCGCGAGGATCGTGGTCGTGGGGTGGTTCCCCCGGAAGGTCTTGTGCGGCACCAGCTCCTGCGGCACCCCCTCCGCCCGCACCTCCTCCGGCGTCTTGCCGAAGGCCAGCGCCTGGGTCTGCGCGAAGAAGTTGGCCATCAGCAGATCGTGCTGCGCCCGCAGTTCGCCGCTCAGCTCGGCCACCGGCTCCGCGAAGCCGATGAAGTCCGCCGGGATCAGCTTCGTGCCCTGGTGGATCAACTGGTAGTACGCGTGCTGCCCGTTCGTGCCCGGCGTCCCCCACACCACCGGCCCGGTCTGCCAGCCCACCGGCTCCCCGTCCCGCTGCACCGACTTCCCGTTGGACTCCATGTCCAGTTGCTGGAGATACGCGGTGAACTTCGACAGGTAGTGCGAGTACGGCAGCACGGCATGCGACTGCGCGTCGTGGAAGTTGCCGTACCAGATCCCCAACAGGCCCAGCAGCAGCGGCACGTTGGACTCGGCCGGGGCGGTCCTGAAGTGCTCGTCGACGAGACGGAAGCCGTCCAGCATCTCCCGGAACCGGTCCGGCCCGATCGCGATCATCAGGGACAGGCCGATCGCGGAGTCGTACGAGTACCGCCCTCCGACCCAGTCCCAGAACTCAAACATGTTCTCGACGTCGATGCCGAACCCGGACACCTTCTCCGTGTTCGTGGACAGCGCCACGAAGTGCCGGGCGACCGCCTCGGGGCCGGCCTTCAGCTCGCCCAGCAGCCAGTTGCGCGCCGAGGTGGCATTGGTGATCGTCTCGATCGTGGTGAACGTCTTGGACGCGATGACGAACAGCGTCTCCGCCGCGTCCAGGTCCCGCACGGCCTCGTGCAGGTCCGCGCCGTCGACGTTCGACACGAACCGCACCGTGATACCGCGGTCGGTGTAGGCCCGCAGCGCCTCGTACGCCATCGCGGGGCCCAGGTCGGAGCCGCCGATGCCGACGTTGACCACGGTGCGGATCCGCTTGCCGGTGTGCCCCGTCCACTCCCCCGACCGCACCCGGTCGGCGAAGCCGCTCATCTTGTCGAGGACGGCGTGCACCCCGGGCACGACGTTCTCCCCGTCGACCTCGACCACCGCGTCCCGCGGCGCGCGCAGTGCCGTGTGCAACACCGCCCGGTCCTCGGTGACGTTGATCTTCGCACCGCGGAACATCGCGTCCCGCAGCCCGAACACGTCCGTCGCGGCGGCCAGCTCCCGCAACAGCCGCAGGGTCTCGTCGGTGACGAGGTGCTTGGAGTAGTCGACGTACAGATCACCGACCTGGAGGGCGTACGCCTCGCCGCGCTCCGGGTGAGCCGCGAACAGATCTCGCAGACCGGTGTCGGCGAACTCCTCACGGTGCCTGGCCAGAGCGGTCCACTCCGGCCTCTGGTCGAGCCTGGTACGGGCGTCTGCGTTCATTCGGACCTCAGCCTTCTTTCCTAGCTGTCCTGCGTCCCTGCCCCGCTGCCGCACCAACCTAGTTGATCAGCGGGTGGCATGAGTCGTCGTCACGCCGTCCTCCGGCGCAACAACGAGTACGTCGGCGCGACGCGCGGGTATCAGCGCGGCCACGGAGAGGACGAAGAACCCGGCCGTGAGCAGCGCCGGCCAGTTCGGCCCCCACACCGCGGCGACGGCCCCGCCGAGCACCGCCCCGAGCGGCGCCCCGGCCACCGCGAGGGTGCGGAAGGCCGCGCTGACCCGGCCCAGCATCCCGGCGGGGCTGCGCTGCTGCATCAGCGTCGTCGTGTTGACGTTCCACACCATGCCCATCAGCCCGAAGACCGCCAGCGCGGCCACCGCGACGGCCAGGCTGCGCACCAGCCCCACGGCCACCAGCGCGGCGATCTGCACCCCGCCGGCCAGCAGTACGGCCCGCATCCGCCCGAGCCGGTCCACGATCCAGCGGTTGGCCGCTCCCCCGCCCAGGCTGCCGAGCGTGTACGCCGTCAGCACCGCCGCGTACCCCTTGGTGCCCGCGCCCAGCCAGCCGGTCACCACGATCACCAGGGTGGCGATGAGCGCGCCCATCCCGACGTTGCACAGTGCGGTGGCGGCGCACAGCCCGCGCAGGGCCCGGTCCCGCCCGAGGGCGCGCAGTCCTTCGGCGATCTCCCGCCGCAGCGTGCTGCCCGCGGGTCTCGGCTTCCGCTCGGGCGCGGGAACCCGCAGGGAGGCCACGAGCGCGGCGGCGACCAGGAAGGTGACCGCGTCGGCCGCGAAGGGGGCGGCGGCCCCCGCGGCGATCAGCAGGGGCACGACCGGGCCGCCCAGCAGCCCGCCCGCGAGACGCTGCCCGGTCATCAGACGGGCGTTGGCACTGCCGAGCGCCCGGGGCTCCACCAGGGCGGGCAGCAGCGCCGTGGCCGCGTTGTCGAAGAGCGTCTGGAGCGTGGTCAGCGCGAAGGCAAGGGCGATCAGCAGGCCGATCGAGGCGTGCCCGAGGGCCACCGCCAGGGCGAAGCCGCCGACCAGCAGGCCCCGTACCGTGTCCGCCGTCCACATCGCGCGCCGCTGGTCCACGCGGTCCGCGACGGCGCCGCCGAGCAGTCCGAAGACGATCCAGGGCAGATAGCCGCAGGCCGTGACGGAGGCGATGAGCAGCGGGTCATCGGTCAGGGACAGGGCGAGCAGCGGCAGCGCGGCCGTACGCAGCGCGTCGCCGAAGCTGGACAGCACGGCGGCGCTCCACAGCCGCCCGAATCCACCGCGCCACGCCGGCGCACCCGCGTCGACGGCCTCACGCGGTGCACCCGTGTCCAAGGCCTCACGCCCGGCCTCTGCCCCCGTCATGGCTTCCCCTCTGCTCACGATGCGCCGATGCACAAACCGTAGAGGGCACCACTGACAATCGGTCCGCGGCGGCCGGTCCGCCCGGATACGCAACAGGCCCGGCCCCGCGCCTGAAGGCGGCCGACCGGACCTCAAGTCCTAGATCTCGCCCCGCAGTTTGGCGAGCGCCTCGGCCAGGATCGCCTCACCGTCCGCGTCGCTGCGCCGCTCCCGCACATAGGCCAAGTGCGTCTTGTAGGGCTCGGTGCGCGGCGGGGCCGGCGGGTTGTCCTGGTCCTGACCGGCCGGGAAACCGCAGCGCGGGCAGTCCCAGGTGTCGGGGACCTGCGCGTCGCTGGCGAAGCTCGGCTGAGTCTCGTGTCCGTTGGAGCACCAGAAGGAGATGCGCAGACGCGGCGCGGACTCGCCACGCTCGGCCTCGCCCATCGGCCCCGCCCCGACCCGGCTTCCTCGGATCGCGTTGCCACTTGCCACGGTCGTAACTCCCTGCGTGATGGTGCCGCGAAGCGAGTCGGCCTCCGCTCCGCTGCGAGCGCCTCAGTCTACGTAAGGCCCAACGCGCGTCCAGTGATAGGAGTTACCGCTCCCACACAGACGCAAGCCCCATGATAGGCCGCGCTCAGGAGCGCGCACCGACCATGGGGCTTTACGTACGGAATATGCGGTCCCGACCGACGGGCCGCCGCTCGTCAGCTGCTCGTCTTCATCAGTATGCCGAGCACGATGATGCAGGCGAGCCACAGCAGGCCGATCACCACGGTGATGCGGTCGAGGTTGCGCTCGGCGACCGAGGAGCCACCGACGGACGACTGCATACCGCCACCGAACATGTCGGAGAGGCCGCCACCCTTCCCCTTGTGCATCAGCACCAGCAGCATCAGCAGCAGGCTGAAGACGATCAGGGCGATCGAGAACCCCAAAACCACGGCTGGACCAACTTCCTCGGATTCGGATGGACGACGGAGTCTGGCAGGTCATGCCTACCATGCCCCCGCAAGGGTACGACGGATCGCCGCCCGCGCATACTCACGGCCCGGCCCGCCGCCCGCGGCGGGCCCGCGGCCCGGTACCCGCGGCGGGCCCGGCTCACTGCTCGGCGAAGCGCACGATCTTGACGAACTCGTCCGAGTCCAGCGAGGCACCGCCGACCAGGGCGCCGTCGATGTCCTCCTGCGCCATGATCTCGGCGACGTTGCCCGACTTCACCGAGCCGCCGTACTGGATGCGCACCTGGTCGGCGACCTCCTTCGAGTACAGCTCGGCGAGCTTGCCGCGAATGGCGCCGCAGACCTCCTGGGCCTCCGCGGCGCCGCAGACCTTGCCGGTGCCGATGGCCCAGACGGGCTCGTAGGCGATCACGATCGACTCGGCCTGCTCGGCGGGGATGTCCTTCAGGCCCCCCTCGACCTGGGCGAGCGTGTGCGTGACGTGGTTGCCCGCGTCGCGGACGTCCAGCTCCTCGCCGACGCACAGGATCGGGGTCAGGCCGTGCTTGTAGGCGGCCTTGACCTTGGCGTTCACCAGCTCGTCGGTCTCGTTGTGGTACTGCCGGCGCTCGGAGTGGCCGATCGCCACGTAGGTGCACTTCAGCTTGGCCAGCATGGGGCCGGAGATCTCGCCGGTGTAGGCGCCCGAGTCGTGCGCCGAGACGTCCTGGGCGCCGTACTTGATCTTGAGCTTGTCGCCGTCGACCAGCGTCTGCACGGAGCGCAGGTCGGTGAAGGGCGGCAGGACGGCGACCTCGACGGCCTCGTAGTCCTTGTCGGCCAGGGCGAAGGCGAGCTTCTGGACGTGCGCGATGGCCTCGAGGTGGTTGAGGTTCATCTTCCAGTTGCCCGCCATCAGCGGCGTGCGGGTGCTCATACGGTTTCAGTCCTCCAGTGCGGCGAGGCCGGGGAGCGTCTTGCCCTCGAGGTATTCGAGGGAGGCGCCGCCACCGGTCGAGATGTGGCCGAATGCCGACTCGTCGAAGCCCAGCGTACGGACGGCCGCGGCGGAGTCGCCGCCGCCCACGACGGTGAAGCCGTCCGAGTCGACCAGGGCCTGGGCGACCGCCTTGGTGCCCTCGGCGAAGTCGGGGTGCTCGAAGACGCCCATCGGGCCGTTCCAGAAGACGGTGGCGGCGTCGGCGAGCTTCGCGGCGTACAGCTTGCGGGTCTCCGGGCCGATGTCCAGGCCCATCTGGCCGGCGGGCATGGCGTCCGCGGCGACGGAGGCGGGGTGGGCCGGAGCCTTGGTCTTCATGTCCGGGAAGGTGGGCGCGACCAGGGTGTCCACCGGCAGGAGCAGTTCGACGCCGGTCTTGGCGGCGCGCTCGAGGTACTCCTTGACGGCCGGGATCTGGTCCTCCTGGACGAGGGACGTGCCGATCTCGTGGCCCTGGGCCTTGAGGAAGGTGTACGCCATGCCGCCGCCGATGAGCAGCCGGTCGGCCTTGCCGAGCAGCTCGTCGATGACGGCGAGCTTGTCGGAGACCTTGGCGCCGCCGAGCGCGACGACGTAGGGCCGCCGGACGTCCTCGGTGAGCTTCCTCAGGACGCCGACCTCGGTGGCGATGAGGTGGCCCGCGTAGTGCGGGAGGCGGGCCGGCAGGTCGTAGACGGAGGCGTGCTTGCGGTGCACGGCGCCGAAGCCGTCACCGACGTAGACGTCCGCGAGGGCGGCGAGCCGGTCGGCGAACTCGCCGCGCTCGGTGTCGTCCTTGGACGTCTCGCCGGGGTTGAACCGCAGGTTCTCGATGACCGCGACCTGGCCGGGCTGGAGGCCGTCCACGGCGTCGTGGGCGGCCGGGCCGACGGTGTCCTGGGCGAACGCCACGGGGGTACCCAGGAGTTCGCCGAGCCGCTCGGCGGCGGGCAGCAGCGAGAAGGCCGGGTCCGGGGCACCCTTGGGGCGGCCCAGGTGGGAGGCCACGATCACCTTGGCACCGGCCTCGGCGAGGGCCTTGACGGTGGGCAGGACGGCGCGGATGCGGCCGTCGTCGGTGATGACACCGTCGGCCAGCGGCACGTTGAGGTCCGCGCGGACGAAGACCCGCTTGCCGTCCACGCCTTCGGAGAGAAGTTCGTCGATCGTCTTCATGGGGTGGGACTCCTGGGGAAGGGGCTCTTGATCGTACGAGGGCTGATCGATCCGCACGTGGGCGGGTTGTGGTCGTTCGGCCCGCTGTACGTGCGTCAGGGCCCGTACGACGCGTTGGCGCGCCGTCCGAGCCCTGCTCTCACATGGAGATGCCTGCCCTGCCGGTCAGAGCTGGTTGCCGACGAAGACCGTGAGGTCGACGAGGCGGTTGGAGTAGCCCCACTCGTTGTCGTACCAGCCGATGACCTTTACGTTCTTGCCGTCCTGAACCATGGTCAGGGAGGAGTCGAACGTGCAGGACGCCGGGGCGTTGACGATGTCCGAGGAGACGATCGGGTCCTCGGTGTAGTCCAGCAGGCCCTTCAGCTCGCCCTCGGCGGCCTTCTGGAAGGCGGCGTTGACCTCTTCCTTGGTGACCTCGCGGGACAGCTCGATGACGAGGTCGGTGACCGAGCCGGTGGGAACCGGGACGCGCATGGCGATGCCGTCCAGCTTGCCCTTGAGCTGCGGCAGCACCAGGGCGGTGGCCTTGGCGGCGCCGGTGGTGGTCGGGATGATGTTCTCGGCGGCGGCACGGGCGCGGCGCAGGTCCTTGTGCGGGAAGTCCAGGATGCGCTGGTCGTTCGTGTACGCGTGCACCGTGGTCATCAGGCCCTTGACGATGCCGAAGTTCTCGTCGAGGACCTTCGCCATCGGCGCCACGCAGTTGGTGGTGCAGGAGGCGTTGGAGATGACGTGGTGGTTGGCCGGGTCGTACTGGTCCTGGTTGACGCCCATCACGATGGTGACGTCTTCGTTCTTCGCGGGGGCGGAGATGATGACCTTCTTGGCGCCGCCGGCGATGTGCTTCTCGGCGTCTTCCTTCTTGGTGAAGATGCCGGTGGACTCGATGACGATGTCGACGCCGAGTTCACCCCAGGGGATGTCGGCGGGGTTGCGCTCGGACAGCACCTTGATGGTGTGGCCGTCGACGGTGATGGTGTCGGCGGTGTGGGAGACCTCCTGCTTGAGGCGGCCCAGGATGGTGTCGTACTTCAGCAGGTGAGCGGTGGTCGCGGTGTCACCCAGGTCATTGACAGCCACGATCTCGATGTCTGCACCCTGCTCCAGCAGCGCGCGGAAGTAGTTACGACCGATGCGGCCAAAGCCGTTGATGCCTACGCGGATCGTCACGAACCGATCTCCTCGTTGGTACGCCGGTTTCGATGCCGGCGAGCTGTGTTTGGGATGTCCCCGACCACCCACGACCCTACCCCTCCAAGGCCTCCGAAGTGACATCCGGACGCGACCCGGACAGCACGGCTTCGACAAAGGCCCGAACCCGTCGCGCGAGCTGCCTGGATCACCCGATTTCGCTATGGATTGCCCATACCAATTGACCACGTTGGTCACTCGTTCGTGAGCCCCCCAGCTCACTTGTGAAATGCCGCGACTCCGACCAATCCGGACTTCCGGCAAACCCGGCAATTGCCTCACGGAGACCACCCCCGGGGCGGGCTGCCCCACCCTTCGCCCCCACCCCGTCCACCCCGCCTCGCGGTGACCTGGGACGGCGGTCGAGCACCGTCGCCGGCCCGCGCCCGCCGACCCAGGTCGGTCACTGTCGGTAGTTGCCCGAACGACCGACCGGCCACCACCGATCAACCGTTCAGTGCCGGTTGGCCGGTGGTGGCCGGTCGGGATGAGGCGACAGTCGATGTGGGGCGGCGGTCGCTGGGGGCGGCGGTCGATGTGGGCGTGCCGATCGGGACGTGGGGGCCGGCCAGGACATGGGGTCCGGCCGGGCGGTCCGGCCCTGGCGGTCCGGCAGCGGTCAGCCCGCGAGGTTGTCCGCCAGTTCCTCGGAGAGGTTCGCCTCGGTGCCGGGGACCCCGAGGTCGGAGGCCCGCTTGTCGGCCATGGCCAGCAGGCGGCGGATGCGGCCGGCGACGGCGTCCTTGGTCAGCGGGGGGTCGGCGAGCGCGCCGAGCTCTTCCAGGGAGGCCTGCTTGTGCTCCATGCGCAGGCGACCCGCGGCGGCGAGGTGCTCGGGGACGTCGTCGGCGAGGATCTCCAGGGCGCGGGCCACCCGTGCTCCGGCGGCGACGGCCGCGCGCGCGGAGCGGCGCAGGTTGGCGTCGTCGAAGTTGGCCAGGCGGTTGGCCGTGGCGCGGACCTCACGGCGCATCCGCCGCTCCTCCCAGGCCAGCACGGACTCGTGGGCGCCCAGGCGGGTGAGCAGGGCGCCGATCGCATCGCCGTCGCGGACCACCACCCGGTCCACGCCCCGCACCTCTCGGGCCTTCGCGGCGATGGACAGCCGGCGGGCGGCACCGACCAGGGCGAGCGCCGCCTCCGGGCCCGGGCAGGTCACCTCCAGGGAGGAGGAGCGGCCGGGCTCGGTGAGCGAGCCGTGGGCCAGGAAGGCGCCGCGCCAGGCGGCCTCGGCGTCGCAGGTGGCCCCCGAGACCACCTGCGGCGGCAGGCCGCGGATCGGCCGGCCCCGCCCGTCGACCAGGCCGGTCTGGCGGGCCAGCTGGTCGCCGCCCGCGACGACGCGCACGACGTAGCGCGAGCCGCGGCGCAGCCCGCCCGGCGCCATCACGATCAGCTCGGAGCTGTGACCGAAGATCTCCAGGATGTCCCGCTTCAGGCGCCGTGCCGCCATGGCGGTGTCCAGCTCCGCCTCGATCACGATCCGCCCGCTGACCAGGTGGAGGCCGCCGGCGAACCGCAGCAGGGCGGAGACCTCCGCCTTCCTGCAGCAGGTCCGGGTGACGGGGAGCCGGGAGATCTCGTCCTTCACCGCTGCCGTCATCGCCATGGGCCGATCCTTCCATGCATCCGAAAAATACGGTCGTACGCGGCGGCCAGCAGCTCCGGGTCGTGCCGCGGAGTTCCGTCCCTCCGGGCCACCGGCGCTAGCTCGACCGCGGCGCCGAACCGCTTGGCGGCCTCGGTGAGCACTTCGCGGTCGGGCACGGCGGCCTCGTCGGCCAGCACCACGTCCAGGGCGAGTTTAGGGGCGTGTCGTCCCAAAACCTCCAAATGACGCTGCGGGGAGAAGCCCTCGGTTTCTCCCGGCTGCGGCGCGAGGTTCAGGGACAGCACCCGGCGTGCTCTGGTCTCGGTGAGCGCCTCGAGCAGTTCGGGCACCAGCAGGTGCGGGATGACCGAGGAGAACCAGGAGCCGGGTCCGAGCACCACCCAGTCCGCGTCCAGGACCGCGTCGACGGCCTCGGGCACCGCGGGCGGGTCGTTCGGGACCAGGTGCACGGACTGCACCTCGCCCGGGGTGAGCGCGACGGTGGCCTGGCCGCGCACGGTGTCGACGGCCTCGGGCCGCTCCGGGTCGTGCCCCTTGACCAGTGCCTGAAGCTCCAGGGGCACGGCGGACATGGGCAGCACGCGCCCGTGCGCGCCCAGCAGCTTGCCCACCAGGTCCAGCGCCTGGACGTGGTCGCCGAGCTGTTCCCACAGAGCGACGATCAGCAGGTTGCCCACCGCGTGGTCGTGCAGGTCGCCCTGGGAGGTGAAGCGGTGCTGGATCACTCGGGCCCAGGTCTGGCCCCAGTCGTCGTCGCCGCACAGCGCGGCCAGCGCCTTGCGCAGGTCCCCGGGCGGCAGCACGCCCAGCTCGTCACGCAGCCGCCCGCTGGAGCCCCCGTCGTCGGCCACGGTGACGACGGCGGTCAGGTCGCCGGTGATCCTGCGCAGTGCCGCGAGCGAGGCGGACAACCCCATGCCGCCGCCGAGGGCTACCACCTTGGGCTGGGCGCCGCGGCGGCGCGGCCGGGCGCCCCGGGCCTCGGCCGGGCGTGCCGCGCGCGCCGCGAGCGCCTGCCGTGCCGAACGCCCCTCCGGCACCACCCGGCGCAGCCTGCTCAGCCGGGGAGTACGTCTGCTCACTCGCGCCCCATGTCCCGGTGGACGACGACGGTCTCCACGCCCTCGGCCGCGAGCCGCGCGGCGAGCTTCTCCGACATGGCCACCGAGCGGTGCTTGCCGCCCGTGCAGCCGATCGCGATGGTCACGTACCGCTTGCCCTCGCGCCGGTAGCCGGCCGAGATGAGCCGCAGCAGCTCGGCGTAGCGGTCGAGAAACTCCTTGGCACCGGGCTGGTTGAAGACGTACGCGGCGACCTCGTCGTTCAGGCCGGTGTACGGGCGCAGTTCGGGAACCCAGTGCGGATTGGGCAGGAACCGCATGTCGGCGACCAGGTCGGCGTCGACCGGCAGGCCGTACTTGAAGCCGAACGACATCACGGTGGCCCGCAGCTCGGGCTCCTCCTCACCGGCGAACTGGGCGTCCATCTTGGCGCGCAGTTCGTGCACGTTGAGGCTGGAGGTGTCGATCACCAGGTCGGCGTCGCCGCGCAGTTCGCGCAGCAGCTCGCGTTCGGCCGCGATGCCGTCGACGATCCGGCCGTCGCCCTGGAGCGGGTGGGGCCGGCGCACCGACTCGAAGCGGCGCACCAGGGCCTCGTCGGAGGACTCCAGGAAGACGATCCGCCGGGTGACGTGCTTGGCCTCCAGGTCGGCCAGGGACTCGCGCAGGTTGTCGAAGAAGCGCCGGCCGCGGACGTCGACGACGACCGCGATGCGGGCCACGTTGCCCTGCGAGCGGGCACCGAGCTCCACCATGGTGGGGATCAGCGCCGGCGGCAGGTTGTCGACGACGAACCAGCCGAGGTCCTCCAGACATTTGGCGGCCGTGGACCGGCCGGCCCCGGACATGCCGGAGATGATCACCAGCTCGGGAATGGCCGTGTCGGGGACGCCGGCCGTGTCGATGCCCGTACTCACCTGTGCTCCGTTTTCCTCGGGCGCGCGCTCGTGCTGTTCCTCGCGCGGTCCCTCGTGGGACTGATCTCGCTCGGCGCTTCGCCGTGCGTCGTGCTCGGTCATGTCTCCTGCCCCCGTCGGTCGTCCGGGACGCCCGTGGGCACGGGCGCCTCCGCGTCACCCGCCGTCGTCACCGATGGCGCTTCTTCCACGTCTTCCATGATCTCTCCAGTCGCCGTGTTGACGGCCGGTGCGGCCGGGGCCGCCTGGGCGAGGGCCGCGGCGATGGTCTCGGCCGTTTTGCGGCCTATACCGGGTACCCCGCAGATCTGGTCGATTGTCGCGGACCGCAGCCGCTTCACCGAGCCGAAATGCTTGATCAGTGCCTGTTTGCGTGTCTCGCCGAGACCCGGCACGTCGTCCAGGGGGCCGGCCCGGAAGCGCTTGGCCCGTCTGGTGCGCTGGTAGGTGATCGCGAACCGGTGGGCCTCGTCGCGTACGCGTTGCAGCAGGTACAGGCCCTCGCTGCTGCGGGGCAGGACCACCGGGTCGTCGTCGCCGGGCAGCCACACCTCCTCCAGGCGTTTGGCCAGCCCGCACACGGCGATGTCGTCGATGCCGAGTTCGTCCAGGGCCCGCCGGGCTGCCGCCACCTGGGGCTGACCGCCGTCGACGACGACGAGCTGGGGCGGGTAGGCGAAGCGCTTGGGGCGGCCGTCGTCCTCGGTGAGGGCGCCGACGGGTCCGCCGGGTGCGCCGTCGGGCGAGTCACCGGGGGTTGGGTCCGGTGTTCCGCCGGGCGATCCGTCCACGGCGACGTCCTCGCCGTCGGCCCACTCGCCGGTCCTCTCCTTCTCCGCGAGGTAGCGCTTGAAGCGGCGGGTGATCACCTCGTGCATGGAGCGGACGTCGTCCTGCCCCTCGCCGTGCCAGAGCTGCGTGTCTCCGGCACGACCCTTGATCTGGAAACGGCGGTACTCGCTCTTGCGCTGGAGGCCGTCCTCGAAGACGACCATGGAGGCCACCACGTCGTCGCCCTGGAGGTGGGAGATGTCGTAGCACTCGATCCTGAGCGGGGCGCTGTCCAGGTCGAGGGCCTCGGCGATCTCCTCCAGGGCACGCGAGCGCGTGGTGAGGTCGGAGGCGCGCCTGGTCTTGTGCAGGACGAGCCCCTGCTGGGCGTTGCGCTGCACGGTCTCCATGAGCGCCTTCTTGTCGCCGCGCTGCGGGATGCGCAGCGAGACGTTGGAACCGCGGCGCTCGGCGAGCCACTCCTGAACCGGCTCGACCGGGTCGGGCAGGGCCGGGACGAGGACCTCCTTGGGGACGGCGTCCCCGCTCTCCTCGCCGTACAGCTGCTGAAGGGCGTGCTCGACGAGGGCGCCGGTGGTGACGTCCTCCACCTTGTCGGTCACCCAGCCGCGCTGGCCGCGCACCCGGCCGCCGCGCACGTGGAAGATCTGCACCGCGGCCTCCAGCTCGTCCTCGGCGACGGCGATGAGGTCGGCGTCGGTCGCGTCGGCGAGCACGACCGCGTTCTTCTCCATGGCCTTCTTCAGGGCCTCGATGTCGTCGCGCAGGCGGGCGGCCCGCTCGTACTCCATCTCCTCGGCCGCCTCGGTCATCTGCTTCTCCAGGCGGCGCAGATACGTGCCGGTGCGGCCGGCCATGAAGTCGCTGAAGTCCTCGGCCAGTTCGCGGTGCTCCTCGGCGGAGACGCGGCCGACGCAGGGCGCGGAGCACTTGCCGATGTAGCCCAGCAGGCAGGGGCGGCCGGTACGGGCGGCGTTCTTGAAGACACCGGCCGAGCAGGTGCGCACCGGGAAGACGCGCAGCAGCAGGTCGACGGTGTCGCGGATGGCCCACGCGTGCCCGTACGGACCGAAGTAGCGCACGCCCTTCTTCTTGTGGCCGCGCATCACCTGCACGCGCGGGAACTCCTCGTTCATCGTCACCGCGAGGTACGGGTAGCTCTTGTCGTCGCGGTACTTGACGTTGAACCGGGGGTCGAACTCCTTGATCCAGGAGTACTCCAGCTGCAGCGCCTCGACCTCCGTGGAAACCACCGTCCACTCCACGGACGCGGCCGTGGTGACCATGCTGCGGGTGCGCGGGTGGAGGTTCGCGAGGTCCTGGAAGTAGTTCGCCAGGCGCTGGCGCAGGCTCTTCGCCTTTCCGACGTAGATGACCCGGCGGTGCTCGTCGCGGAAGCGGTAGACCCCGGGAGAGTCCGGGACGTCTCCCGGCTTGGGGCGGTAGCTGGAGGGGTCGGCCATGACTCAACCCTACTGTCGGGCGCTGACACCGCGGCGGCCCTCCACACCCCGGGCCGCGGCGCGCCCCGGGCGGGGCGGCTTCCCCGGCCGGGAGAGCACTTCCGTCGTGTCCCGGGTGTTGTCGGGACTGGGTCAACACGCTTCAATGCGGGGGAACTCGGGGCCGTGAACGACGGCGTACGGATGTGAAGAACCTCTGCCTTCGCGCGGGCGGCCCCGACGACCCGCGTGAGGGGTCCGCCGAGCGGCCCGCACCTTCACAGAAAGGCCCGCGCATGCCGCACGCCCCACAGCAGGCGGACGTCGCCACCGCGGAACTGGACACGGCCCTGCGGGGCGGCCCCTTCCACGTGGCGCTGCGCGCCGCGATCGCCGCCCGTGGGCTGCCGTTGCAGCGCGTGCAGCACCATCTGACGCGCTACGGGGTGAAGGTCGGCGTCACCAGCCTCAGCTACTGGCAGCAGGGCGCCCGGCGCCCGCAGCGCGCGGAGTCGCTGCGGGCCGTGCGGGCGCTGGAGGAGATCCTGCGGTTGCCCGACGAGTCGTTGATCCGGCTGCTGGCCGACGCCGACGAGCACGCGGCGGCCGGGCGGCCCGCCGTCCGCTCCTACCGCTCCCTCGTTCAGACCTCAAACGTGCTGCGCGGGCTGCTGGCGGAGCTGGACTGTCCGCCCGGCGACGGGCTGCACGTGCTCGGACACCACGAGCGGGTGCTGATCGGGGCGCGGCGCGAGCTCGCGGGCCGCGAGTCCCAGCACATCGTGCGCGCCCACCGGGACGGCGTGGACCGTTTCGTGGCCGTCCACCACGGCGATCCGGGGTGCGCTCCGGAGCGGATGACCGTGCACGCCCTGGAGAACTGCCGTACCGGGCGGATACGCCGGCACCACGACACCGGAGTGGTGGTGGCCGAACTGCTCTTCGACACCCGGCTGCGGGCCGGTGACACGTTCCTGTTCCGGCACGGCGTGGAGGACGGGACGGCCGGGACGACGCGCGAGTACGTCCGGGAGTTCGCCTCCGCCGGCGGCCAGTACGCCCTTCAGGTGCGGTTCGACGCCGGCACCCTGCCGGTGCGCTGCCACCGGTTCACCCAGGCGTCCGCGGCGGCTCCGCGCAGCGGCCGCCGGGACCTGCCTGTGAGCGAGCGGCACCGTTCGGTGCACCTGGTGGAGCCGCGCGTGCGGTCGGGGACCCTGGGGGTCGGCTGGGACTGGGAGTGAACGGGCCGGGCCGGCGGGCGGCCGTCAGGCGCCGGGTCCGGCGACGAGCCGGCCGCCCTGCACGCGCACCGGCAGTTCGGGCAGCGCCACGCTGGCCGGGGAGCGCACCACCTCGCCGGTCGTGGCGTCGAACTCGCTGCCGTGGCAGGGACAGATCAGCTTCGTGCCCTCCAGCTTGTTGATCGGGCACTGCGCGTGCGTGCAGATCGTGCTGAACGCCTTGAGGGTGCCGTCCGCCTCCCGGCTGACCACCACGTTGTGGTCCCGGTACAGCTTGGCGCCGCCCTTGGGGACCTCGCTCTCGGCGCCGAGGTCGACCGGCGCGGTGGGCGTGGCGGGGGTCGAGACGCCGCCGCCGATCGGTCCGCAGGCGGTGAGCCCGAGCGCGACGGCGGGGGTGAGGGCCGCTCCCCGCAATATCGTGCGGCGGCTCGCGGCGGGATGGCCGGACATGAAGGCCTCCACTGGTCAAGGGGCTGGACACGCCGACGATACCCAGCGGGTCCGGACCGTACGGGGGCGGGTCGGGCGGATCGGGGTGGGTCGGGCGGACCCCCCGGGCCGGCGTTTTACCTCCGGCGCGCGATGGGATAGCTTCCCGGGCCCGAGCTGTCCGAGGAAGGAACCGACTCGTGATCGTCGTCGCCGGTGAGGCCCTGATCGACCTGGTACCGCGGGGAAGGGGCGCCCTCGCGGACCTCAGACCGGCGCTCGGCGGCGGCCCGTACAACACGGCCGTCGCGTTGGGCCGCCTCGGCTCGCCGACGGTGTTCTGCTCGCGCACGTCGTACGACGCCTTCGGCGAGGCCCTGCTCGACGGGCTGCGGGGGGCCGGGGTGGACGTGTCCGGTGTGCAGCGCGGCGCCGAGCCGACCACCCTGGCGGTCGCCACGGTCGGCACCGACGGCTCCGCCGCGTACTCGTTCTACGTCGACGGCACCGCCGACCGTCTGTTCACCGCGCCGGCGGCGCTGCCCGCCGGGACCCGCGCGGTGTCCTTCGGTACCTGTTCGCTGGTGCTGGAGCCGGGCGCGAGCGCCTACGAGGAGCTGATGCGGACGGCGTCCGAGCAGGGTGTGTTCACCGCGCTCGACCCGAACATCCGGCCCGGGCTGATCGCGGACGCGGACGCCTACCGGGCGCGCTTCGCGAGCTGGCTGCCCTCGGTGTCCCTGCTGAAGCTCTCCGAGGAGGACGCGGAGTGGCTGGGCGGCACTCCGCGCGAGTGGCTGGCCGCCGGGCCCTCGGCGGTGGTGATCACCCACGGCGGCGACGGGCTCACCGCGTACACCCGGGACGGCGCGGAGCACTCCGTGCCGGGCGAGAAGGTCGACGTCGTCGACACCATCGGCGCGGGCGACACCGTGAACGCGGCCCTGCTGCACGGACTGTCCGTCCAGGACGCCCTCTCCGCCGAGGGCCTCGCGGGCCTCGGCGCGTCCGGCTGGAGCCGGCTGCTGCGGTTCGCGGCACGCGCGGCCGCGATAACCTGCTCGCGCGCGGGAGCGGAGCCGCCGTACGCGGCGGAGGCGGGCGCGCCGTAGGCGTCCGGGGCGAGTCGCGCCCCGCGGGAGTGCCCGCGGGGCGCGGCCCGTCTGCCGGACGGTGCCTCAGGCCTTGCGGGCCCGCGTCGTCTTCTTCGCGGGCGTCGCCTTCTTGCTCGCCGTGCTGTTGACGGCCTTGGTCGTCGTCCTGGCCGCCGCCGTCCTGGCCGTGGCCGTCTTGCGGGTCGTCGACGCGGCCGCGACGGCCTTCTTGGCGGCGGTCCCTCGCGAGGCCTTGGCCGAGGAGGCGGCGTCGCTGATCCGGTCCGGCTGGAGGATCTCGCGCAGGAACTTCCCGGTGTGGCTCGTCGGCACGCCGGCGACCTGCTCGGGTGTGCCCTCGGCGACGACCAGGCCGCCGCCGGCACCGCCCTCGGGGCCCATGTCGACGACCCAGTCGGCGGTCTTGATCACATCGAGGTTGTGCTCGATGACGATGACCGTGTTGCCCTTGTCGACCAGTCCGGACAGCACCTTCAGCAGCTTGCTGATGTCCTCGAAGTGCAGACCGGTGGTGGGCTCGTCCAGGACGTAGACCGTGCGTCCGGTGGAGCGGCGCTGGAGTTCGCTGGCGAGCTTCACGCGCTGCGCCTCACCGCCGGACAGGGTGGTCGCGGACTGACCGAGCCGGACATAGCCGAGACCGACGTCCTTGAGGGTCCTGAGGTGGCGGGCGATCGCCGGGACGGCCTCGAAGAACTCCGTCGCCTCCTCGATCGGCATGTTCAGCACGTCGGCGATGGACTTGCCCTTGTAGTGGACGTCCAGGGTCTCCCGATTGTAGCGGGCGCCGTGGCAGACCTCGCAGGGGACGTAGACGTCGGGCAGGAAGTTCATCTCGATCTTGATGGTGCCGTCGCCCGCGCAGTTCTCGCAGCGCCCGCCCTTGACGTTGAAGGAGAAGCGGCCGGGCTGGTAGCCCCGGACCTTCGCCTCGGTGGTCTCGGCGAACAGCTTGCGGACGTGGTCGAAGACACCGGTGTACGTCGCCGGGTTGGACCGCGGGGTGCGGCCGATGGGCGACTGGTCGACGTGCACCACCTTGTCGACGAGATCGTCGCCGTCCACGCGCGTGTGCCGGCCGGGCACGTTGCGCGCGCCGTTCAACTCGCGGGCCAGGTGCGTGTAGAGGATGTCGTTGACCAGCGTCGACTTGCCGGAGCCCGAGACTCCGGTGACGGCCGTGAACACGCCGAGCGGGAAGGACACGTCGATGTCCTGGAGGTTGTTCTCCCGAGCGCCGTGCACGGTGAGCTGCCGCGACGGGTCGAGCGGGCGCCGGATGTCGGGCAGCGGGATCGCCTTCTCGCCGGACAGGTACTGCCCGGTCTGCGACTCGGCGTTGGCGAGCAGTTCCTTCAGGGAGCCGCTGTGCACGACCTTGCCGCCGTGCTCGCCGGCGCCGGGGCCGATGTCGACGATCCAGTCGGCGGTCTTGATGGTGTCCTCGTCGTGCTCGACGACGATGAGCGTGTTGCCCATGTCGCGCAGCCGGACCAGGGTCTCGATCAGCCGGTGGTTGTCGCGCTGGTGCAGGCCGATGGACGGCTCGTCGAGGACGTACAGGACGCCGACGAGGCCGGAGCCGATCTGCGTGGCCAGACGGATGCGCTGGGCCTCGCCGCCGGAGAGCGTGCCGGCCGCGCGGTTCAGCGAGAGGTAGTCGAGGCCGACGTCGACCAGGAACCGCAGCCGCTCGTTGACCTCCTTGAGCACCCGCTCGGCGATCTTCTTGTCGCGGGCGTCGAGCTTCAGCCCGCGCAGGAAGTCCGCGCAGTCGCTGATGGACATCGCGGAGATCTCGGCGATCGACCTGCCCATGAGCGTGACCGCGAGGACGACCGGCTTCAGGCGCGTGCCCTCGCAGGTGGGGCAGGGCACCTCGCGCATGTACCCCTCGAAGCGCTCGCGGCTGGCGTCGCTCTCGGCCTCGCTGTGGCGGCGCTTGACGAACGGCACGGCGCCCTCGAAGGGCGTGGTGTAGACGCGTTCGCGCCCGTACCGGTTGCGGTACCGGACCTCGATCTGTGTCTTGTGGCCGTAGAGCAGGGCCTTCTTGGCGCGCTGCGGAAGGCCCGCGAAGGGGATGTCGGTGCGGAAGCCGAGGGCTTCGGCAAGGGCGCCGACCAGCCGGCCGAAGTAGTCCTTGGTGTGCCCGTGCGACCAGGGGTGGATGGCGCCCTCGTCGAGGGTCTTCTCCTCGTCCGGGACGATCAGCTCCGGGTCGACCTCCATGCGGGTGCCGATGCCGGTGCACTCGGGGCAGGCGCCGAAGGGCGAGTTGAAGGAGAAGGAACGGGGCTCCATCTCCTCGAAGGACAGGTCGTCGTACGGGCAGTACAGGTGCTCCGAGTACATCCGCTCGCGCTCGGGGTCGTCCTCGGGCAGGTCGACGAAGTCGAGCACGACCATGCCGCCGGACAGGCCGAGCGCGGTCTCGACGGAGTCGGTGAGGCGGCGCTTGGCGGAGTCCTTGACCGTGAGGCGGTCGACGACCACCTCGATGGTGTGCTTCTCCTGCTTCTTCAGCGTGGGCGGGTGGGAGAGCTGGATGGTCTCGCCGTCCACGCGCGCGCGGGAGTAGCCCTTGGTCTGGAGGTCGGCGAAGAGGTCGACGAACTCGCCCTTGCGCTCGCGCACCAGCGGCGAGAGGACCTGGAAGCGGCTCCCCTCCGGAAGCTCCAGCACCTTGTCGACGATGGCCTGCGGCGACTGGCGCGAGATCGGGCGGCCGCACTCGGGGCAGTGGGGCTTGCCGATGCGGGCGAAGAGCAGCCGCAGGTAGTCGTAGACCTCGGTGATGGTGCCGACCGTCGAGCGCGGGTTGCGCGAGGTCGACTTCTGGTCGATGGAGACCGCCGGGGACAGACCCTCGATGAAGTCGACGTCCGGCTTGTCCATCTGGCCGAGGAACTGGCGGGCGTACGAGGAGAGCGACTCCACGTAGCGCCGCTGGCCCTCGGCGAAGATCGTGTCGAAGGCCAGGGAGGACTTGCCCGACCCGGACAGGCCCGTGAAGACGATGAGCGAGTCCCGAGGCAGGTCGAGCGAGACGTTCTTCAGGTTGTGCTCGCGCGCGCCACGGACGATGAGACGGTCGGCCACGCCGGTCCGCACCTTTCTTGAGAGAAGTGACAGGGGCGGGGCCCCCGTGCTTTCTCAGACTAGGGGGAGCCACTGACAACGCCGGGCGGGATTCCCGGATGCACCCGGATACACAACAAACCCCGGCTCTCCAGCATGCCCGATGCCACGCCCGAGCTTATAGCACGTACATTCGATTTACGGTCGTTCTTCGCCACCTTCACCCGAAGGTGTGGTGGGACTAGGGTCGGCGTCATGATTGATCACGTGCGCGACCTGGCGTCTGTGCGGGACGCAACCGAGCGACTGCTGACCGCAGTCGGCAAGCTGGACAACGCGGCTGTGACCGACCAGTCACGCCTGCCCGGCTGGACCCGGGGTCACGTCCTGTCCCACCTCGCCCGCAATGCGGACGCACTGGTGAACGTGTTCGAGGGCCGTCCCATGTACGCGTCCGCCGAGGCCCGGGACGCCGACATCGAGCGGGACGCCCCGCGCCCTCTCGACGCCCAGCTCGCCGACGTGCGCGAGAGCGCGGCCCGCTGGCAGGAGACGGCGGACGCGCTCTCGGACTGGTCGCGGACGGTGGAGCTGCGCAACGGCGTCACCGACTCCGCGTCCCGGGTGCCGTTCCGGCGCTGGGTGGAGGTCGAGCTGCACCACGTCGACCTCGGGATCGGCTACGAGCTCGAGGACCTTCCGGCGGAGTTCGTCGAGCGGGAGATCGGGTTCCTCGCGGAACGGTTCACGAACCATCCGGAGGTTCCGGGCATCGCGCTGATGGCCCAGGAGGACGCGGTCCGCCTCGAGTGGTGCACGGGCCGGCAGCTCGACGACGAGCCGATCGTCGTCCTGGGCCCCTCCACCGCACTGCTGGGCTGGCTGTCGGGGCGGACGCGGGGCGAGGGCGTGGACGTCCTCGACGAGGGGGTGGCGCTGCCCGTGCTGCCCACGCTGTAGCCGCGTGCGCGGTGGTCCCCGGGCGGCTGCCCCGCTATAGGCTGACGGCCATGACGTACAGCGGAGAGGTGAAGGTCGGCGGCCCGGCGGACGTCCACGAGCTGAAGGACCTGATGATCACGAAGATCGCGGTCGGCCCGATGGACAACAACGCCTATCTGCTGCGCTGCCGGGCCACGGACGAGCAACTGCTGATCGACGCGGCCAACGACGCGCACACGCTGCTCGCCATGATCGGTGACGACGGCATCGCCTCCGTGGTCACCACCCACCGGCACGCCGACCACTGGCAGGCGCTGGCGGAGGTCGTGGCGGCCACGCTCCCGCGTACGTACGCGGGACGGGACGACGCCGAGGGCATCCCGGTGCCGACCGACGTCCTCGTGGACGACGGCGGCACCGTCCGTGTGGGGCAGGTGGAACTCACCGCACGCCACCTCGTCGGCCACACCCCCGGCTCGATCGCGCTCGTCTACGACGACCCGCACGGCCACCCGCACGTGTTCACCGGGGACTGTCTCTTTCCCGGCGGAGTCGGCAACACCCACAAGAACCCGAAGGCGTTCGCCGACCTGATCCACGACGTGGAGACGAAGATCTTCGACGCCCTCCCGGACGAGACCTGGGTCTACCCGGGCCACGGCAACGACACGACGCTGGGCGCCGAGCGCCCGCATCTGCCGGAGTGGCACGCGCGCGGCTGGTGAGCGCACGGCGGTTGTGGACGGCGAGTGGTGGGCAGCGGCGTACGGCCGTACGCCGCTACGCCTCCGCCCGCGGCAGGCCGGCCAGTGCCGCGACCCGCTCCACCGCGAACGCGTAGCCCTGCACTCCGCATCCGGCGATGACGCCGTCGGCACGCAGGGAGACGTACGAGCGGTGCCGGAACTCCTCGCGCTGGTGGATGTTGGAGATGTGCACCTCCACCACCGGCAGCCCGTCACAGGTGTTGAGCGCGTCGAGGATCGCGACGGAGGTGTGCGAGTAGGCGGCGGGGTTGATGACGATTCCGCAGTGGTTCAGCCGGGCCTCGTGGATCCAGTCGACCAGTTCGCCCTCGTGGTTGGACTGACGGAAGTCGACCGTACCGCCGTGCGCGGCGGCCGCCTTGACGCACAGCGCCTCGACGTCCGCGAGCGTGTCGGAGCCGTAGATCTCCGGCTGCCGCTGCCCGAGCAGGTTCAGGTTGGGGCCGTTGAGAATCATGATCGGGGCGTTGGCCAGGGTGCGGGGCACGGTTCCTCCGGTCCGTTCGTCCTACGGCGGCCGATGGGCGACTGCCGACTCGGACCCCGGTCTATCACGACACGCCGGTCCACCTAGGGGTTGATCGCCAGCTCCAGATAGGCCGCGAAGATCACCAGGTGGACGCCGCCCTGGAGCGGTGTGGCCCGTCCCGGCACCACGGTCAGCGAGGTGACCACCACGGTGAGCAGGAGCATCAGCATGTGGGTGGAGCCGAGGCCGAGGACCAGCGGCCCGGGCAGCCACAGCGAGGCCAGCGCGACGGCCGGGATGGTCAGGCCGATGCTGGCCATCGCGGAGCCCAGCGCGAGGTTGAGGCTGGTCTGCACCCGGTCGCGCCGGGCGGAGCGCAGCGCGGCGATGGTCTCGGGCAGCAGCACGAGCAGGGCGATGATCACACCGACGACCGCGTGGTGCAGACCGGCGGCCTCCACCGCGGACTCGACGGTGGGCGACACGCCCTTGGCCAGTCCGACCACACCGACCAGGGCCATGCCCAGCAGGCCCAGGCTGATCCAGGCGGTGCGGGCGGACGGTGCCGCCGCGTGGTCCTCGGAGGTGATCACCTCTCCCTGCCGGGTGATCGGCAGGAAGTAGTCGCGGTGCCGCACGGTCTGGGTGGCCACGAACAGGCCGTACAGGACGAGCGAGGAGATCGCGGCGAAGGTGAGCTGCACTCCGGAGAACTGCGGCCCCGGCTGGCTGGTGGTGAACGTGGGGAGCACCAGGCTGAGCGTGGCCAGGGTCGCCACCGTGGCGAGGGCGGCGCCGGTGCCCTCGGCGTTGAAGACGGCCGTGCCGTGGCGCAGGGAGCCGACCAGCAGGCTCATGCCGACCACGCCGTTGCAGGTGATCATCACCGCCGCGAACACCGTGTCCCTGGCGAGCGTCGAGGACTTGTCGCCGCCGTCCGCCATCAAGGTCACGATGAGCGCGACCTCGATGACGGTGACAGCGATCGCGAGGACCAGGGAGCCGAAGGGTTCGCCGACGCGGTGGGCGACCACCTCCGCGTGGTGCACCGCGGCCAGGACCGAGCCGGCGAGGACCAGGGTGACCAGGCCGACGAGCGTGCCGGGCAGGGAACGCCCCCAGGTGAGGATCAGCAGGACGACGGCGAGCAGCGGCACGATGATCGTCCACGCCGCCACGAGTCCCCTGAGCCGCGTGATCATGCTGCGATCGTCGCAGAGTCCGGAGACGTTCGCATGCGCGATCAGGGGGCGGGTCCGCTCCCCCGCGCGCTCAGACATCGGCCCGGCCCTTCGCCGCGACCTCGTGGCGCTCCTGGCCCTCCTGGCGCTCCTCCTGTGCCTGCGTCCGCCGCGCCTCCTGCGCGGTCTGCTTCCTGGCGGCCAGCAGGCTGGTGACGGTGGTGACGGCGAGAACCGCGCAGATCACGCCGAGGGAGACCGGGATGCTGATCTCGGGGACCTGCGCACCGGACTCGTGCAGCGCGTGCAGCACCAGCTTGACGCCGATGAAGCCGAGGATCACCGACAGGCCGTAGGACAGGTGGACCAGCTTCTCGAGCAGGCCGCCTATCAGGAAGTACAGCTGCCGGAGGCCCATCAGCGCGAAGGCGTTGGCGGTGAAGACGATGTACGGGTCCTGGGTGAGGCCGAAGATCGCGGGGATCGAGTCGAGGGCGAACAGGATGTCGGTGGTGCCGATCGCGAGCATCACGACCAGCATCGGCGTCATCACACGCTTGCCGTTCTGCCGGATCCACAGCCGGGTGCCGTGGTAGCGGTCGGTCACGCCGAAGCGGCGCTCGGCGGCCTTGAGCAGCTTGTTCTCCTCGAAGTCCGCTTCCTCGTCCCCGCCGGAGCGGGCCTCCTGGACGAGTTTCCAGGCGGTCCAGATCAGGAAGGCGCCGAAGAGGAAGAACACCCACGAGAAGCTCGCGATGATCGCGGCTCCGGCGGCGATGAACCCGGCCCGCAGGACCAGGGCTATGAGGACGCCGATCATCAGCACCCGTCGCTGGTACTGCGACGGCACGGCGAACTTGGCCATGATCAGGACGAAGACGAAGAGGTTGTCGACGCTCAGCGACTTCTCGGTGATGAAGCCGGCGAAGAACTCGCCGGCCGGCCGGCCGCCGCCGAAGACGAGCAGGCCGAGCCCGAAGAGGCCGGCCAGGGCGACCCAGACGGCCGTCCAGATCCCGGCTTCCTTGATCGACACGTCATGGGGTTTGCGGCCGATGAAGAAGTCGACGGCGATCAGCACGGCGAGGCCGACGATGGTCAGGGCCCACAGGGACAACGAGACATTCACAGGACAAAACGGTACCGGAATGACCAAGGAATGGTAAAGAGATAGGTAAAGAAAAGTATAAAACCGCAGGTCAGAGTGGGTTTACGATTCCTTGGGAAGGGGTGGTGCGGGGCGCGTGTCCCGCCTCAGTGGTTCCCGTCGCGACGGGCCGTCGCGACCTCGGTGAGCACCAGCTGAAGCACCTGGCTCCCCGGCGGCACCACCGGCGGTTCGTACGTCCAGGCGTGTCCGACCCAGGGGTCGGCCAGGTGGTCGTCGGGCACCGGAGTGAGTCGCATCAGCGAACGCCACAGCGGGTCGAGCAACGGACCGTAGGCGGCGGCGTCCTCGCGGTCGGCGACCATCATCAGGTGGACGCCGACGGCCGGGCCCTCGTCGGCGAGGTAGCGCAACTGGGTCACGGCGCGGTCGTCGAAGCCGTGCGGGAAGTCGTTGACGATCAGCAGCTGTTCGGCCGCGTCGAAGCCGGGCGGCAGTGCGTCCGGCGCGCCCCCGCGCACGGCCATCTGCACCAGGTCGACCCGCTGGGTGAGCCGGCTCAGGACGTCAGCGACCCCGGCGGCACCGGCCGCGGGCGGCCCCGCGAGCACGCCCGTGTGCGCCAGGGGCGCGAGTGCCCGCGCACCGGATCCCGCCGGGTCGATGACATGGACGCCGAACTCGCGCGGCGGGTGGATGGCGATCAGCCGGGCCGCGTGCGCCACGGCCGCCTCCATCGCCAGGAGGCGCCGTTCGCCCGCGTCGTCGAAGGAGTCGTCGGGGGAGGCCCAGCGGCCGCTGTCGATCCACAGGCCGCGTTCCAGCGGCAGCCGGATCAGCATGGGGATGCGCAGGGACGGGTCCTCGGGCAGGTGGAGGTCGCCGAGGCGTATCGCCATGGGGATCTCCATCGGCACGCGGTAGCCGTGCCAGACCGGGTTGTCCCAGCGGGCGTACGCCGGCGGCAGGGCCGGCTCGACGATCTCGGACTCGTCGGTGAGCTGGGCCAGGTCTCTGTCCAGCACCGCTCTGGCCTGGTCGACGAGCTGCGCGTGCTTGGCGCGGGCCGCCTCCCGGGCGGCATCGCCCTGACCTCCGATGCGGCTGCGCGGGTCGGACAGGGCCTGGTCCAGCTCCTTGTCCATGCGCGAGTCGGCGAAGTCGACGGCGCTGCGATAGGCGGCCGTGGTGCGAGCCAGGTCCTCGAACATCCCCCAGACCTGGTTGTAGAGCCGCTCCTCCATCGACCATCCGGTCGCATCCCCCGCGACGGGCCGCGCGGGCTGCCCGTCGTGGCCGGGAGGCGCGGCCGGCGGCGCGGCGGGGTGTCCGGGCGGAGGCGCGGGCTGTCCGGAAGGGTCCGGGGGTGCGGGCTGTCCAGACGGAACCGGTGCTGCGGGCCCGCGCCGCGGATGCCGGTAGTCGATGGTTCCCCCCGTGGATGCCGGGGGCGGTGATCCGGCCGCGGGTGTCCCGCCTCCGGATCCCCCCGGAGCCGCCGGCTGCGGCGCCGACGGTCCGGCGGCCCCGGAGGCCTGTCCCGCGTGGGAAGAACCCTCGTGGGTGGAAAGGGAAGCCGTCGGGCCCGGCCGGGGCGGCGCCGGGGCCTGGCGGGAGCGGGCGTCATCCGTCGTACGGGCGTCATCGGTCGTGCGGGGCGGAGGCACCGCCACCGAGCGGGCCAGCCCCCGGGCCACCGCCTCCTCGGCGGCGGCGGCCAGTTCACGGGACTCGGTCAGCCCCAGGTCGGCGAGGAGTTCGGTGAGTCCGCCCGCGTAGCCCTGGCCGACGGCGCGCACTTTCCAGGCGCCCTGGCGGCGGTACAGCTCCACGGCGATCACGGCGGACTCGGCGTCCAGGCCGGTGACCGTGTAGCTGACGAGCTCGGTGCCGTCGAGGCCGGTGACCGCGACGAAGGGTGCGGCTACCGTACCGAACCGGGTCGGGCCCCCGCCCGCGGCGGGCAGGGCCAGCAGCACGTCGACGCGGTGCACCGCTTCGGGCATGGCACCCAGGTCGACGGCGAGCCGATGGTCGGCGGCGGCCTGGCGGGAGACCTCCAGACCAGGCAGGACGGGAGCGCCGGGGTGCACCACCCACTCGGCGCCCCGCGCCCTGCCGCTGTCGTCGCTGAGCGCGGCCGCCGCCACGACCGGCCGGCCGGCCGAGATCCGGATCTCCAGGCGAACCTCGGAGAGCGGGTGGTTCTGCCCCCGCACCAACTCGGCCGTCATCGCCTTCGTCCCCCTGGTGTCATGTGCTGTCGTGCGCCGCTCACCGGGCCGCCCGGCAGTCAGAACCGTGCGGACAGTCCGAACACCCCGGACAGTCCGGACCGTACGGACGCTTCTACAGGTGCGGCAGGATCGCCGGCATCAGGTCCTGGAAGGTGCGGCCGTTGGCGGGGACGCCAAGGGCCGTCATCGTCCAGGCGCCGTTCACTCGGTGGACCTTCGCCATGATCTGGGCGGTGTAGTCGCCACCGCCCGCGAGGGTGTAGCGGGCGAGCTCCTGGCCGTTGGTCTCGTCGACCAGACGGCAGAAGGCGTTCTGCACTTCCTGGAAGGTCTGGCCCGTGAAGGAGTTCACGGTGAAGACGATCTGGTCGATGTGGACCGGGACGCGCTGAAGGTCGACCAGGATCGACTCGTCGTCGCCGCCCTGACCCGCGCCGCCGACCAGGTTGTCGCCGGTGTGGCGCACCGAGCCGTCGTCGCTCACCAGGTGGCGGAAGAAGACGACGTCGACCGGCTGCTTCTCGGCGAAGAGCACGGCGGAGGCGTCGAGGTCGATCTCGCGCGTACGTGAGCCGAACAGTCCCCGGCGCGGGGCCGCCTGCCAGCCGAGACCCATACGGACCGCGGTCAGGCTGCCCCCGTCGTTCTTCTGCAGACTGATGGCCTGACCCTTGGTCAAGTTGACGGTCACGGCTGATTCCCCTCTCGAACTACGCCCCAGTCGCCGCCGTTCCGCGGCTGCCAAGAACCCTACGCAGAGGCAGTGACATCACCGCACACGGGTCCGCACTTTGTGTCGGTCTTGCAACACAGCGCAGTCGGTCAGGACAGCCCCGCCTCGCGCATCTGGCGCAGCTCCTTCTTCATCTCCGAGACCTCGTCGCGCAACCGGGCCGCGACCTCGAACTGGAGGTCGGCGGCGGCCGCGCGCATCCGCTCCGTCATCTGTTCGATCTGCTCGGCGAGTTCGGCGGCGGGACGGTCGGTGGGCACCGTCTCCTTCGCCTTGCCCCTCGCGGATTTCGCGGACTTCGCCGGCTTGGCGGCACCGGCGGCCCCGGCTCCGTCGCCGCGGGCGGGCACGGGACTCTTCGCGCCCTTGCCGTCCTTCCCCTTGCGGTACCCGGTGCCGAGCAGTTGCTCGGTGTCGACCTCCTCGCGGGCGATCTGCGCGACGATGTCGTTGATCTTCTTGCGCAGCGGCTGCGGGTCGATGCCGTTCGCCTTGTTGTACGCGATCTGCTTCTCCCGGCGGCGGTTGGTCTCGTCGATGGCCTTCTCCATCGCCGGGGTGATCTTGTCGGCGTACATGTGGACCTGGCCGGAGACGTTGCGCGCGGCGCGGCCGATGGTCTGGATCAGCGAGGTGCCCGAGCGCAGGAAGCCTTCCTTGTCGGCGTCGAGGATCGCCACCAGGGACACCTCGGGCAGGTCGAGGCCCTCACGCAGCAGGTTGATGCCGACCAGGACGTCGAACTCGCCGCTGCGCAGCTCGCGCAGCAGCTCGACCCGGCGCAGGGTGTCGACGTCGCTGTGCAGGTAGCGCACCTGGATGCCGAGCTCCAGGAAGTAGTCCGTCAGATCCTCGGCCATCTTCTTGGTCAGCGTGGTGACCAGGACGCGTTCGTCCTTCTCCACGCGCCCGCGAATCTCGTGCACCAGGTCGTCGATCTGGCCCTCGGTGGGCTTGACGACGACTTGCGGGTCGACCAGGCCGGTGGGGCGGATGATCTGCTCGACCTGACCGTCCGAGCGGGACAGCTCGTAGGTGCCCGGCGTCGCCGACAGGTACACCGTCTGGCCGATTCGTTCCTGGAACTCCTCCCACTTCAGCGGACGGTTGTCCAGGGCGGACGGCAGTCGGAAGCCGTGCTCGACGAGGGTGCGCTTGCGGGAGGCGTCGCCCTCGTACATCGCGCCGATCTGGGGCACGGTGACGTGCGACTCGTCGATGACGAGCAGGAAGTCGTCCGGGAAGTAGTCGAGCAGGGTGTTGGGCGGAGTGCCGGGCGCGCGGTCGTCGAAGTGCATCGAGTAGTTCTCCACGCCGGAGCAGGTACCGATCTGGCGGAGCATCTCGATGTCGTAGGTGGTGCGCATCCGCAGCCGCTGCGCCTCCAGCAGCTTGCCCTGCTTCTCCAGCTCGGCCAGGCGCTCCTCGAGCTCCTTCTCGATGCCCCTGATCGCCCGCTCCATGCGCTCGGGGCCGGCGATGTAGTGCGAGGCCGGGAAGACGTACAGCTGCTGGTCGTCGCTGATGATCTCGCCGGTGAGGGGGTGCAGCGTCGACAGCGCCTCGATCTCGTCGCCGAACATCTCGATGCGGACGGCCAGCTCCTCGTAGACCGGGAAGATCTCGATGGTGTCGCCGCGCACCCGGAAGGTGCCGCGGGCGAAGGCCATGTCGTTGCGCGTGTACTGGATGTCCACGAAGCGGCGCAGCAGCTCGTCGCGATCGATCTCGTCGCCGACCCGGAGGGGGACCATGCGGTCCACGTACTCCTGCGGGGTGCCCAGGCCGTAGATGCAGGAGACGGAGGCGACCACGACGACGTCGCGGCGGGTGATCAGCGAGTTGGTCGCCGAGTGGCGCAGGCGCTCGACCTCCTCGTTGATCGAGGAGTCCTTCTCGATGTAGGTGTCCGACTGCGGGACGTAGGCCTCGGGCTGGTAGTAGTCGTAGTACGAGACGAAGTATTCGACCGCGTTGTTCGGCAGCAGTTCGCGGAACTCGTTGGCCAGTTGGGCGGCGAGCGTCTTGTTCGGCGCCATGACGAGGGTCGGGCGCTGAAGCTTCTCGATCATCCAGGCGGTCGTGGCGGACTTGCCGGTGCCGGTGGCGCCGAGCAGGACGACGTCCGGCTCCCCCGCCCCGATGCGCCGGGCGAGTTCGGCGATGGCCTGCGGCTGGTCGCCGCTGGGCTGGTAGGGGCTGACGACCTCGAAGGGCGCCACCGTGCGTTCGATGTGAGAGACGGGCCGCATGACATCCACCGTACGACCCGCCACTGACAACGGGTCCGGATCAGCGGCTCTGCGGAGCGCGGGAGCGTTCGTGGACCGTCTCGAGGTCGGGGCCGAGGTGGGCGCGGGCCGGTGGGCGACGGGCGGAGTGGGCGACGAGCTCGCGGGCCGGGACGCCCGGCTTGTCCTCGACCGGGGTCCAGCCGGACGTGCCCGTGATCATCAGCGGATCGAACAGTACGACGGCGCCGGCGAGCAGCAGGAAGAGGAGCGGGCCGATCAGCATCGGCGTGAGCAGGGCCGCCGGCGACTCGCCGGTGCCGACGCCGCCGGTGTCGTGCAGGTGGACGCTGAGCGCGGCCATGCCCGTGTAGTGCATGCCGACGACGGCGAGTCCCATGACGACGCTGGCGCCGACGCTCCAGAGGAATCCCTTCGCCCGGCCGGCCGCCCAGAGGGCCGCGGTCGCCGCGACGACGGCGATCACCACGGAGGCCGCGACGGTGAGGGTGTTGTACTCGAGCGTGCCGTCGAGCCGCATCCCGGCCATGCCCAGGTAGTGCATGCTGGCGGCGCCGAGGCCGGTGATCGTGCCGCCGGTGAACAGGGCGGAGCCGGTCGCGCCGCGGTAGCCCACGATGAAGATCCCGATCCCCGCCATGACGACGGCGACGGCCAGGCTCGCGTACGTCGTCGGCCGGTCGTAGCCGATCGACGCCTCTTCGACGGTGAAGCCGGTCATCGCGACGAAGTGCATGGTCCAGATGCCCGCGCCGATCGCGGCCGAACCGAGGGCGAGCCAGCCGGGGCGCCAGGAACGGGCGACGAGGAGGGCGCGCGTGGTGCAGCGCAGGCCGAGGGCCCCGCCGAGGCAGGCCATGAGACAGGCCACCACGGGGGTGACGAGCCCGTAGCTGAATCCGTCGACGGTGCCGTGCATGCGCGGTTGCCCTTCCGCCCTCTTGAAGTCCCGGAAATCGTGAATCCCCCCGTCCCAGGACTGCCACGCGAGTCAAGGTTGACGCTGAGAGTATGACTGCCGCCGGAATGGCCGAACGACTTTCCGGCAAAGAAGCACGGCCTCGTCGCAGATGTGCGGCACCCGTGAGCGGGCCGGACCGGCTCCGCGGCGGTCCGTGGCTCCACCCGTAGCCCTTCTGCGAGCGACTCGTTGACTCTGTGCTGTCACGCTTGAGCTGTCCGTGATCACTCGTCGCGAGGAGTACGTATGCACACGCGCGCAGTCGGCACCCTGGCCACCGCTCTTGCGGCGGCCAGCGCCCTGTTCCTGCCCGTCTCACAAACGCGGGCCGCCGACGCACAGCGCCCGCAGCCCGTGGTCGTCGCACAGCGGCCACAGCCTGTGATCGTCGCACACCGGGGCGCCTCCTCCCACGCTCCGGAGAACACGCTGCCCGCCGTCGACAGGGCGGCGGCGCTCGGCTTCTCCTGGGTGGAGAACGACGTCCAGCGCACCAAGGACGGCGAACTCGTGGTCGTCCACGACACCACCCTGAAGCGGACCACCAACGTCGAGCGGATCTTTCCCGGCCGGGCCCCGTGGAAGGTGAAGGACTTCACCGCCGCCGAGATCGCCCGTCTGGACGCGGGCAGCTGGTTCTCCCTCGCGTTCGCGGGCACGCGCGTACCGACGCTCGACCAGTACCTGCGCCGGATCGAACACAACCACGAGAAGCTGCTCCTGGAGATCAAGAACCCCGAGTTGTACCCGGGTATCGAGGCACAGACCCTCAAGGTGCTCGCCAACGACGGCTGGCTCGACCACCGGCACCTGGCGGACCGGCTGATCGTGCAGAGCTTCAGCGCCGACAGCGTGCGGGCCGTGCACCGGCTGAAGCCCGCCGTCCGCACTGCCTACCTCGGCCGCCCGGACACGGCGGAGCTGCGCCGGTACGCGACCTTCGTGGACCTGATCAACCCCTCCTACCCCACACTGTCGGCGGACTACGTGGCGGCCGCCCACGCGCACCGGGGGCCGCACGGCGCTCCCCTGCGTGTTTTCGCCTGGACGGTGGACGACGCCTCCGGCGCCCGGACCGTCGCCGGCTACGGCGTGGACGGTGTCATCACGAACAAGCCGGACGTGGTGCGCGCGGTGCTCAAGACTGTCTGAGTCCGCGACGGCGCAGGTCAGAGGGTGTTGTCAGTGGCGGGCCGTACCGTAATCGCATGGACAGCCACGAGCAGGACGAGCAGCGGGTCGTGTGGGCCGTCGTCGATACCGGCATCGGCCCCCTGCTGCTGGCCGCGACCCCCGAGGGCCTGGTCAACGTCGTCTT
This sequence comes from Streptomyces sp. NPDC052043, assembly GCF_044548235.1. Taxonomy (NCBI): domain Bacteria; kingdom Bacillati; phylum Actinomycetota; class Actinomycetes; order Kitasatosporales; family Streptomycetaceae; genus Streptomyces; species Streptomyces sp. NPDC052043. Next base: position 827,765 of record NZ_JBIUBT010000001.1, on the reverse strand, counting down.
CCACGCCACCGACGCGATACGGGAGCGCGCGCTGGACAGGCTGGCGTCCCGACTGGGCACCGAGCCGGTCGAGGCGCCCGGCTCCCCGCTGCTCGCGGAGGCGATACGCCAGGTGCGGGCGTACTTCGCGGGCGAGCGGCAGGACTTCGAGCTGCCGCTGGACTGGTCGCTGATCTCCGGCTTCAACCGGCAGGTGCTGCGCGAACTGGCATCGGGAGTGCCGTACGGCACGGTCGTCGGATACGGCGATCTGGCCGACCGGGTGGGGCAGCCGGGTGCCGCCCAGGCGGTGGGCGCGGCAATGGGCGCCAATCCGCTGCCGGTGATCGTGCCGTGCCATCGGGTCGTAGAGAGCGACGGGGGCATCGGCGGCTTCGGCGGCGGCCTGGAGGCCAAGCGCAGGCTGCTCGCTCTGGAAGGCGTGCTGCCCGAACCACTGTTCTGAGGCACCCGGCACGAGACGCGCTGCTCGAAGTGGCATGGCGTGTTGTCGTCGTGCGTTCCCGGCTGATGCCGTGTGGTACGGGTCGTGAGGGTTTGACCCGGTGCGGCACCCGCCAGAGATGAGGGAGAGCGCGACAGACGGGAGACAGGCACATGCTGCTGGTGTCCGAAGAGGTGCGGGAGGCGCTGGCCGCGCGCCGTCCCGTGGTGGCCCTGGAGTCCACGATCATCGCCCATGGGCTGCCGCGCCCGCGCAACCTCCAGGTGGCGCTGGAACTGGAGGACGCGGTGCGGCAGGAGGGTGCTGTGCCCGCGACCATCGCGGTGCTGGACGGCCACCCTCAAGTCGGCCTGGACAAGGGGCAGCTGGAACGGGTCGCGAACGAGGAGGGGATGCGCAAGCTCGGCCACCGTGACCTGCCGCTCGCGATGGCCGCGGGGGCGAGCGGGGCGACCACGGTGTCGGCGACGGCGCTGCTGGCCTCGCTGGCGGGCATCCGCGTGTTCGCCACGGGCGGGCTCGGCGGAGTGCACCGGCAGTGGACCCGGACGCAGGACGAGTCCGCCGACCTGGGACTGCTGGCGCGCACGCGCATCACGGTCGTGTGCGCGGGCGTCAAGTCGATCCTGGACGTGCCGGCGACGTTGCAGCGGCTGGAGACGCTGGGCGTCGCTGTGGCCGGGTACGGCACGGACCGCTTCCCCGGCTTCTACCTGTCCGACTCGGGTCATCCGGTGGACTGGACGCTGCGGACGCCGGAGGACGTGGCCGAGGTCATGCGGGCGCAGAACGCGCTGCGGGCACCGGAGTCGGCGCTGATCGTCGCGAACCCCGTGCCACGACAGGAGCAGTTGGACCCCGAACTGCACGCGCGTGTGCTCACCGACGCGCTGCACGCGTGCGCGGAGCAGGGCGTCACGGGGCAGGCGGTCACCCCGTTCCTGCTCGACCACCTGGTGCGGCACACCGACGGTGCCTCGCTGCGCGCCAACCTGGCGGCGGTGCGCGGCAACGTACGGCTGGCGGCGCGGATCGCGGCGGCGTGGGCCCTGCGGTGACGGCCGGCGGGGCGCTGCTGGTGGTCGGGGACGTCGTGACGGACGTGGTCGTACGGCATCGCGGGCCCCTGGCCACCGGCACCGACACCTCCGCCGCGGTCCGGATGCTGCCCGGCGGGGCGGGGGCCAACGTGGCCTGCTGGGCGGCCCACAGCGGGTGCCGGGAGGTCCGGCTGCTGGGGCGGGTGGGCGCGGAGTCGGCGGTCTGGCACGAACGGGCGCTGGCCGCCTCGGGGGTGCGCCCCCACCTGGTGGTCGATTCCGGGGCCCCGACCGGGACGGTGGTCTGCCTCGTCGACTCGTCGGCGGCGGCCGAGCGCACGTTCCTCACGGACAGCGGGGCGTCGCTGCGTCTGGAGGCGGGTGACTGGTCCGACGCGCTGCTCGACGGAGTGGCCCGGCTGCATCTGTCGGGCTACCTGCTGTTCTCCGGTACGGGCCGGGCGGTGGTGGCGAGCGCCGTCGCGGCGGCCCGCGCGCGTGGTGTGCCGGTGAGCCTGGATCCCGCGTCGGCCGGATTCCTTGTCGCCCTGGGCGTGGACCGGTTCCTCGCGCTCATCGAGGGCGTGGACGTGCTGCTGCCCAGCCGCGACGAGGCCTGCCTGCTGACAGGTCTGCACGACCCGGCGGACGCGGCGGCCGAGTTGAGCCGCCGTGTACCGCTGGTGGTCGTGAAACAGGGCTCTGCCGGGGCACGGGTGGCGCACACCGGCGCCGTCCGCGTCCACGTACCCGCGGTACCGGCCACCCCACGGGACACCACCGGCGCGGGCGATGCCTTCACCGGCGCCTTCCTCGCCGCCCTGCTGGCCGGCGCCACCCCCGAGACGGCGGCGTCCCGGGGCTGCGCGGCGGGCGCGCTCGCGGTGGCACGGGTGGGCGGGCGGCCTCCACAAGCCCGGTGAGCCTCCGAGACCCCGCGAACGTTCCGGTCGGCGGCCCAGAGGTACCGCGGCCGGCGGCCCGGAGTACTACGGCTTGGTACCCCACGCGGAGATCATCGGCGCGGTGGCCAGATCCATGGTGCCGGAGGCCACGTGGGTCAGGTGCTGGTCGATCTCCTCGTCGGTGGCCAGGCCCGCGGCGACGAGCCGGGCGCGGATCTGCCGGACCGTGGCGGACTCCAGGGCGGTGCAGGCCGGCGAGGTGACCGGGAAGTAGGCGTCGGCCTCCACCCGGTGCAGACCGGCCTCGCGCAGCAGGCGCGGGAGTCTGCGACCGTAGGACAGGTCGGCGCCCCGGTCGGCCAGCAGACGGCGGAAGCCGTGGCGCAGCCGGTTGGCCAGTTCCTCCGCGGGGCCGTGTTCGTCCGGGCAGAGCAGGGGCTGGAGGGCGGGGTCGGCGTCCTCCAGCAGCAGCCGTCCGCCGGGGCGCAGCGCCTTGATCATGGACCGCAGCGCCCGTTCCCGGTCCGGCACGTGGACCAGGACGAGTCGGGCGTGCACGAGGTCGAAGCCCTCCCCCGGCGGCTCCTCGGCGCCCACGTCGTGGACCCTGACCTCCACCGGCGGGTGGGCGGCACCGGCGACCAGCGAGGTGTCGATGTCGGTCGCCACGACCGTGCCCGTGGGGCCGACCCGCCGGGCCAGCCAGGACACGACGGAGGTGCCGCCGGCACCGACCTCCCAGCAGCGCCACCCGGGTCCGACGCCGAGTCCTTCGAGGTGGCGGAACGTCGTGGGGTCGAAGAGGGTCGCGAAGGCGTCGAAACGCTCACCCGCCTCGGTCTGCCGGTTCTCGAGCAGATACCGGTCCCCGTCCGGGCCCTGCTGCCGCCCCTCGTCCCGGCCGTCGCCCCGGCTCTTCTCCCGGCCCTCCGCGGGGCCCTCCTGCGGACCCTTCTGCGGGCCGTCCTTGCCCTGGTAGGTGTCCGCGCCCGAATGCCCGCCCGGATGCTCGTCGCTGTGCGTCATACCGGGATCATCCCAGCCTCCTCCGGCGCCCGCCGCGCCCGTCCACAGGCGGGAACAAAGCGGAATGTGCGGTTTCCACAGGCTTACCCGGCGCTCGCGCGAGCCTGGCAAACTGGCTCGACCAGGCGGCAAGAAGTGCACGCGAGGAGATCCGGATGTCCATGGCGGGGAATCTGCGGAAGGTGGCTCGGCTGGCGCGAGGGCGGCGCCGGGTCGACCTGAGCCACCCTGCCCGGTCCCCGCTGGGCTCCTCCGTGGTGAACTGCGTGGCCTACCAGGACGGCGAGCGGCTCCCGGAGGCCGGCGATCTGGTGGAGGCCGTGACGCGGGTGCGCAAGGCCCGTGACGGCTTCGTCTGGCTGGGACTGCACGAGCCGACGGACGAGGAGTTCGCGGGCATCGCAGACCTCTTCGACCTGCATCCGCTGGCGGTGGAGGACACGGTCAAGGCGCATCAGCGCCCGAAGGTGGAGCGGTACGGCCAGACGCTGTTCGCGGTGTTCAAGACGGTCTACTACCTCGAGCACGAGAAGCTGACGGCGACGAGCGAGGTGGTGAGCACCGGCGAGATCATGGTGTTCACCGGGCAGGACTTCGTGATCACCGTGCGGCACGGCCGGCACGGCTCGCTCGGTCCGCTGCGCGAGGAGCTGGAGTCCGCTCCGGGCCAGCTCGCCAAGGGGCCGGCGGCGGTGCTGCACGCGATCGCGGACCACGTGGTCGACGGCTACCTGGGGGTCACCGACTCGTTCCAGCAGGACATCGACGAGGTGGAGACCGCGGTGTTCGCGGAGGACGGCGCGCGGGTCGATCCGGGGCGGATCTACCAGCTCAAGCGGGAGTTGCTGGAGCTGAAGCGGGCCGTCGTGCCGCTGAGCCGCCCGCTGGAGGAGCTCTCCGCCCGGCCGATGCGGGTGATCGACCCGGAGATACAGGCGTACTTCCGGGACGTCCTCGACCATCAGACCCGGGCCAAGGAGCATATAGCCGCCTTCGACGAACTGCTGAACTCGATTCTTCAGGCCCACCTCGCGCAGGTGACGGTGGCGCAGAACGAGGACATGCGCAAGATCACGGCATGGGCCGCGGTGATCGCGGTGCCGACCATGGTGTGCGGGGTGTACGGCATGAACTTCGAGGTGATGCCGGAACTCGACTGGCGGTTCGGCTATCCGCTGGTCATCTGCCTGATATCGACCGTGTGCGTGTCGCTGTACCGCGGCTTCCGCCGCAACGGCTGGCTCTGAACGGTCGGCCCGCCCCGGGAACCCGGTAGGGCGGGCACCCACAGCCGCGGTGATCGGGGACGCTGGGCTCAGCCGCTCCAGGCCGGGTGCCGGGGGTCGTCGGCGCGCACCAGGACGTCGGCGGTGCGGGCCGGCTCGGTCTCGGTGTCGTAGCGCTCGAAGGCGGGCAGCGTCCAGTGCTCCGTCTCCGGGGTGCGGCGGCGCAGGGCGCCCGGGGAGAGGAGGACGTGGACGGTCAGGTCGAAGGGGAACCAGTGACGCAGCAGGAGGGGGCCGTGCAGCAACAACAGGGCACCGGGCGGGAGTTGGACGTAGGCGCTGCGGGTGGCGCGGTCGGTGAGCGGGTCCCACAGGTCGGGCAGGACGCGGCCGTCACCGCCGGGTTCGAGCGGGCCGAAGACCTCGCGCCACAGGGCGCCGGTGTCGAGCCAGCCGTTGTAGTAGGACTCCTCGTCCCGGTGACCGTGTTCCAGGCGGAGGGAGGCCGGGCGCAGGAAACCCTCGGTGCTCACGACCAGCGCGGGGCGGCCGAGCGGCCGCAGTGCCTCGGCGACGCGGTGGGCCAGGTCGCCCGGGAGCGCGGCGGGGGCGCCGTCGAAGGCGACGCGAGGCCAGGGACTGCCGTCGGCGGGCTTCAGGTCGAGCAGGCGCTCGGCGAGCAGGTCGCCGAGCCGTTCCCAGGTGATCGCTTGGAGTCGCACACGGCCCATGATGCGCCAGGGCGGGAGCGGGGTGCGGCGTGCGGCGGGAGGCGGGAGCGGGAGTGGGAGTCGGAGGCGAGAGTGGGAGTGGGAGGAGCGGCCGGGCGGCGCTTGGGAAAGTACGTCGTATGGCCCCGCGTATGGCTCCAGGTATGGCTCCCCTTCCGGTCACCCGGCCCTCCGACGGCCTCCTCGTCGTCCAGCCGTTGCGACGCAAGCGCTGCTCCGTGTGCCGACGCAGCCCGCTCCCGCTGCTCGTACTCGAGGAGGAAATGCCGCGCTGCCTGGACTGCGCCGACCTCGGGCACCTGGTCTTCCTGCCGCGCGGCGACACCGCGCTGACCCGTCGGTCGCGACAGGAGAGCGCGCTGTCGGCGGTGGTGGTGCGGTTCAACCGGCGCAGGAGCCGGTACGAGCGGCAGGGCGTCCTCGTCGAGGAGGCGGCGCTCGCCCGCGCGGAGCTGCGGTGCCTGGCCGACGCCGAGGCCCGGCGCCGTCGCCGGGCCCGCGACGCGCGGCGGCGGGCGGCCGAGGACATACGCTTCGCGGACGCGTTCACGGCGGAGATCCTGCGGCTCTTTCCTGCCTGCCCGCCGGACCGCGCGAGCGCCATCGCCGGGCACGCCTCCCTGCGCGGCAGCGGACGGGTCGGCCGCAGCGCGTCGGGCCGCGCCCTGTCCGAGACCGCGGTCACCTCGGCGGTCGCGGCGTCCGTACGCCACCTGGACACGCCGTACGACCGGCTGCTGATGAGCGGGGTGGCACGGCCCGAGGCCCGGCGGCGGATCAGGGCCGACGTGGACTCGGTGCTGAGGGCCTGGCGAGAGAAGGAACCGCACGGGTAGCACCCGCCCGGGCCGGCAGCTCCCCACGTACCGGTATCCGGCGCCCCGTGCACCGCCACCCGGCCCCGGGCGCACCGCTCCACGGACGTATCCGGCTCCACGCGCGTGTACCGCTCCGCGGACGTACCCCGTTCCGCGCGCACCGCGCGAGGGACATCACAAGGGGACGTACCGGGCCCTGCGTCTGCTGCGCGCCGGACGTATCGTGGCCGGAAAGAGGTGGTGCCCGAGGCAAGGGGGACGGCCATGGCCGATCCCAAGGGTTTCATGACCACACCCCGCCAGGAGTGGCCCCGCAGGCCGGTCGAGGAGCGGGTGCGGGACTGGCACGAGGTGTACGTGCCGGGCGGGTTGCTCCCGATCATCAGCAAGCAGGCCGACCGGTGCATGGACTGCGGGGTGCCGTTCTGCCACGAGGCCTGTCCGCTGGGCAATCTGATCCCCGAGTGGAACGACCTGGTGTCCCGGGAGGACTGGCGGGCGGCCGCCGACCGGCTGCACGCGACGAACAACTTCCCGGAGTTCACCGGGCGGTTGTGCCCGGCGCCGTGCGAGGCGGGGTGCGTGCTGGCGATCAACCAGCCGGCGGTCACCATCAAGAACGTCGAGTGCGCGATCGCCGACCGGTCCTGGGAGGAGGGGTTCACCCCGCCGCGCCCGCCGGACCGGCTGTCCGGGCGGACCGTCGCGGTGATCGGGTCAGGGCCGACCGGGCTCGCCGCGGCCCAGCAGCTGACCCGCGCGGGACACACGGTCGCCCTGTACGAGCGGGACGACCGGCTCGGCGGGCTGATGCGGTACGGCATCCCCGCGTTCAAGATGGAGAAGCAGCATCTGGAACGGCGGTTGGAGCAGATGCTGGCCGAGGGGACGAAGTTCCGTGCGTCGACGGAGGTCGGGCGGGACGTCGGGGCCGGGGAGCTGCGGGCGCGCTACGACGCCGTGGTGATCGCCACGGGCGCCACGGCCTGGCGTGAACTACCGGTGCCAGGACGCGAGTTGACCGGTATCCACCAGGCGATGGTGTATCTGCCGCTGGCCAACCGGGTGTGTGAGGGCGACTTGGAGGCCTCCCCGGTGTCCGCGGCCGGACGGCACGTCGTGATCGTCGGCGGCGGGGACACGGGCGCCGACTGCCTGGGCACGGCGGTGCGGCAGGGCGCCGCGTCCGTGACGCAGCTGGACATCTACGCCCAGCCGGGCGCGGAGCGGGACGAGGACATCGAGCCGTGGCCGACCTACCCGAAGATCTACCGGTTGTCGCCCGCGCACCAGGAGGCGGGCGACCTGGGCACGGCGCCGGTCGCGGACGCCGACGCGCGGCTGTTCGCCGCGTCGACGCTGCACTTCACCGGTGACGCCGACGGGCGCGTGCGTGAGCTGCACCTGGTGGAGGTGGACGCGGAGCGGCGCCCCATGCCGGGCAGCGAGCGCACGATCCCGGCCGATCTGGTGCTGCTCGCGCTGGGTTTCTCCGGCCCGTCCCAGGAGGACGGCCTCATCGACCAGTTGGGCCTGCGACTCACCGACCGGGGCACGATAGCCCGTGACCCCGCCTTCGCGACCAACGTCCCCGGCGTGTTCGCCGCCGGGGACGCCGCCCGTGGCCAGTCGCTGATCGTCTGGGCCATCGCCGAGGGCCGCGCGGTCGCCGCGGCCGTGGACCACCATCTGACGGGCGTCTGGAGCCTCCCGTCCCCGATCGGTCCGTACGACCGTCCGATGCGGGTGTGACGCCGACGGCGCCCCACCTGGCCGGCGGGGCGCCGCGAACATCACTGCGTCATGGCTTCACGGCGCCATGCCGTCACCACGTCACGGCTTGCGCGCCACCGCCCCGTAGCCCGGGATGACTCCGTCGTCCTGGCCCGGGATCGGTTCGCCCAGTTCCGGGTGCCACTTGTGGACGACCTCCACGCCGGGATCGACGAGTTCCAGGCCGTCGAAGAAGCGGGTGAACTCCTCGCGGGAACGGAGAGCGAGAGTGACGCCCCCGGCCTTCAGCTTGGCCGTGGCCGCCTCCGACTCCTCCGGGGTGAAGTCGGAGGTGGCGTGGGTCATCATCAGGTAACTGCCGGAGGGCAGTTCGGCGAGAAGCCGGGCGACCAGGTCATGGGCGCCGTCCTCGTCGGTGATGAAGTGGAGCAGCGCTATCAGGGAGAGCGCCACGGGCCGGCTGAAGTCCAGGACCTTCCCGGCGCCCTCCAGGATCGTGGCGGGGTCGCGGACGTCGGCCTGCACGTACTCGGTGATGCCCTCCGGCGCGCTGCGCAGCAGGGCCGCCGCGTGGGCCAGCACGATCGGATCGTTGTCGCAGTAGACGACCCGCGCGTCGGGCGCGACCGACTGAGCGACCTGGTGCAGGTTCGGCTCGGTCGGTATGCCGGTGCCGATGTCCAGGAACTGCCGTACGCCCTGACCGGCCAGCCACCGCGTCGCCCGGTGCATGAACGCGCGGTTGACCTTGGCCATCACCGGCACCCGCGGCTCGAGTGCCAGCATCTGCCGGCCCAGTTCCTCGTCGACCGGGTAGTTGTCCTTGCCGCCGAGGTACCAGTCGTACATCCGCGCGGGATGCGGCTTGCTGGTGTCGATCTCGGTCATACGGCACCTCGTAAGCGTCTGAAGTAAGCAATGGTCATGATCAAGTGATTACCAAGATTAGGGAGTTGAGACAGCCAACAGACAGGGGTCGTTCAGGTCAGAAGGAAGTCCGCCTCTCCGGCCTTCGCGCCCTCGATGAACGCCGTCATCTCGTCGGTCGTGTAGATGAGCGCCGGTCCTTCCGGGTCGGTCGACTGACGGACCGCGATCCGGCCGTCGTCCAGCTTCATGGCCTCCAGGCAGTTGCCTCCGTTGCCCCCGCTCCACGGCTTGTGCCAGCCCTCGCTGCCGAGTTCGCCGGCGGGCATGCCGTTGTAGATCCCGCGGCGCAGCCGCGGCTTGGGCTGGGACGTGATGCGTTCCATTCACAGCTCCTTGCGGAAATCCCGGAGGATCTCCTTCGTGCGATGTGCAGTAGCGGCCTGCGCCGCCATGCGGTCCATGACCTCGAGGTGGCTCGCCACCTCCTCACGCGCGTCCAGGTAGACCGCGCCGGTCAGGTACTCGCTGTAAACCATGTCCGGCAGTTCGGGCACGGCGAATCGGAACAGCACGAAGGGTCCGTACGTGCCGGCGTGCGGCCCCGCGGAGAACGGGGCGACCTGCAACGTCACGTTGGGCAGCTTCGCGGCCTCCAGCAGCCGGTCGATCTGAGCACGCATCACCTCGGGACCGCCGACCTGGCGGCGCAGCGCGGTCTCGTCCATCACCACCCAGAACCTGGGGGCGTCCGGACGGGTCAGCAGATCCTGGCGTTGCATGCGCAGCGCGACATGGCGCTCTATGTCCTCGGGGCTGGTCTGGCCGACGGCGCCGGACTTGAGCACCCCGCGCGCGTAGTCCTCGGTCTGGAGCAGTCCCGGGACGAAGTGCGGCTCGTAGGACCGGATGAGCGCGGCGGCACCCTCCAGGCTGACGTGCATCGAGAACCAGCCCGGCAGGATGTCGTGGAACCGCTGCCACCAGCCCGGCTGGTTGGCGTCCTCGGCCAGCCGCATGAAGGCCTCGGCCTCCTCCTCGGAGACGCCGTACGCCTTCAGCAGCAGCTGGAGGTACGGGATCTTGAGGGCGACCTCGGCCATTTCCATGCGCCGCACGGTGGCGGGGGCCACGTGCAGGACGCGGGCGGCCTCCTCACGCTTGAGCCCCGCGCTCTCCCGCAGGTCCCACAGGCGCCTGCCGAGCACGACCTGCCCGACGGTCGGCGCGGACCGCGGCTCGCTCACACTCCACCTCCACTGACCCAGGAGCGAACTGTACGGACGGACGTGAGGATTCCGGAGGTTCCGTAAGGAATCCCGCACGACCCACGGCAATCACTCGAAGGCCTGTTCGAAAGTCCGGGGATCCGGTGGCCTCAACTGGTGCCGTTCGACGTGCTGTTGCGAGCAGTGTGCCATGGCGCCTGAGCGCGACTCCAACACTCTGCACTTTCCAGAGTGACACTTGCCAAGTGTTCACGGCGGGGAGATAGTGGCAAGCGTGATTCCGTCTCCGCCCTTAGGAACAGACGCCGCCGCAAGCCTGCTGAGCCACGGCGCCAGTACGGGAGCGGGCCCCGGCGGGGCCGTTGCCGAGCGTCGGTTCCGTTTCGAACTGGCCGCGCATCCCGGTTCCCCCGCGCAGGCCAGGCGCCTGACCCGGACCTGGCTGACCGGCTGGTCCGTGTGCGAGGACACCTGCGACGCGGCGGCCCTGGTCGTCTCCGAGCTGGTCACCAACGCCATCGTCCACACGGCCAGCAGGCAGATCGTGTGCGAGCTGCACGACGGGGACGAGCTGGTGCGCATAGCCGTGCGGGACGAGGGGTGCGCGCCGGGCGAGCCGCAGCCGTCGCCGCGGCAGCCCGAGGAGGAGCACGGGAGGGGACTGCTCCTCGTCGACGCCGTATGCCTGGCCTGGGGAGCCCAGGAACAGGGCACCGGCCTGGTGGTCTGGGCGGATCTGCCGCGCCGTTCCGCGCCCGTCCGGGGCGACCTGGGCTGGGGCGCCCGCCCCAAGCCGGCTCCCGCCCGCGACACGGGCGACAAGAACGGTCCGCAGGCACATGGGCACGGGCCGGGGCAGGGGCAGGAACAGGGGCACGGCCACGCACACCGGCAGACCCACCGGCAGGCACATCACGAAACGGGGACCGCATGGCTGTGACCGGCGCCGGCTCCTTGGGCGGCTCAGGCCAGTCGCTCAACCTGGACACGCTCGTACGTCTGGGACGCGGTCTGCGCACCCACGGCGCACCCCGGCGGCTGTCCGTGCCGGAGGGCATGACCGCCCCCTTGGGCTGCGACGCGGTCGCGGTCCCCGCCCACCTCGGTCCGCAGCTGATGCCCCGGCTGCCCCGCGTCGGCTGCGTCTACGCCGACCGCGCGCACTGGTGGTGGGTCGTCCCCGCGGACTCGGACTACGCCCTGCGCTGGCCCGCTCCCGCCCACTACTCCCCGGGCGCGGCGCTCCCCGCCTCGCCGACGGCGCCCTTCCTCGTCCACCGCCCGGCGGGCACGATCCCCTACACCCCGCCGATCCCCCTCTATCTGGCCCTGTGCCGGATCACCGGGACGACCCCGGCCTGGTCGAGCCCCGTCAGCGCGTAACCGACCGGACTGATCCGGTCGACGGCCACGGGGGACGAGGGACTGATCCGGTCGAGGTCGACACCTGCCGGGTCACGCCGCGGCGTCACCGCCGGAGTCTCCGCCGCGGACGATCACCAGGAACGTGTCTGTCGCGAGGTCCATGACAACCTCGGCGGGCAGGCCTTCCAGACGCCGCGCATGCGCGAACTCCTCCGCCGGCCACGACCCGCGCGGACCACCGGCGGGAAAGCGCTCGAGCACCGTTCGCCCGTTCACCCTGCACCTCCACGTTCACTGCTGTACTTGCAGATTTAAACGCCTGGCAGGGGGAGAACGCCTCTCCTGGTGACCCTACTGAGACGTACGTGACACCAGCCCCACCCCAAAGGTGCGTCCCACCTCACACTTCCGGCCGACACGAGCACCGTCCGCACCGATCCGCCCACAACCCGTGTTCGACCCTCGCGCCGCGCGCGGAAGCGGGCGCTCCGTGACCCACGACGCGGGTCACGGGACCGCCCGGGAACTGCTGGGCCTGGCGCTGGAACGCGCCGCCAGGGGACGCCTGCGCCCCGCGATCGGCGCCACCTACCCGCCGGGGCAGGCCGCACCGCAGTGCGAACCTCAAGTCGACCCCCTCCACACCTACTTGGCGTGGAGTTGTCGTGAGCACGATCTCTGCATTCCGTTCCGCAAGCGTTCAACTCGGCGTCCCCGCAGGCGTCGTGTGTCGTCCCTACGGTCCTTGAGGGCTGCGAAGGAAGGGACTCATGGACACACTCCTCGCGATCCGGGCGCGCGGGACGACCAAGTGTTTCGGCGATGTCGTCGCGCTCGACGGCGTCGATCTGAACGTGGAGCGGGGAAAGATCCACGGCTTGGTCGGGCCCAACGGCGCCGGCAAGACCACCCTGCTCGGCCTCCTGCTGGGCCTGGCCGTCGCCGACAGCGGGTCCCTCGAGATCCTGGGGACGCCGGCCGGGCGGGCGCTCGCCGCTCCCGACGGTGTCGCCGGGTTCGTGGACGGGCCCGGTCTCTACCCCTCGCTCACCGCACGGCAGAACCTCGCCGCGCTGGCCGCTCTGCGCGGTCTCGACACGCGAACGGCGGGGATCGACGACATGCTCGACCAGGTCGGGCTCACCGATGTCGCCGACGACCCGGCCCGCGGCTTCTCCCTCGGGATGCGGCAGCGGCTGGGACTCGCCGCGGCCCTGCTCACGAAGCCCCGGCTGCTCGTCCTCGACGAACCCGCCAACGGCCTCGACCCGGCCGGCAAGAACCACGTGCACGGTGTCCTCACCCGGCTCGCGGCGGACGGCACCTGCGTCGTGCTGTCGAGCCACCGCATGGAGGACCTGGAGGCGCTGTGCTCCGAGGTCACCATCCTCGCCACCGGACGGGTCGTCTTCTCCGGCCCGCTGGGCAAGCTGGCCGCCGAGAACCGTGAACTCGACTACCGGCTGCTCACCTCCGACCCGCGGGCGGCCCGTCGGCTGGCCGACGGCACGGCCGGGGTACGCGTCGTCGACGACGCCGGAACGCGGCACGGCGCCGAGACGCTCGTCGTCCGCGCACCGGTGCCCGCTCTCGACGAACTGGTGGCACGACTCGTGGGCGCGGGCATCGCGTTGCGCGAACTCGCCCCCGTCGTGTCGCCGTTGGAGGCCGCGTTCCTCGCCCTCACCGAGCAGCGGGAGGCCGGCCGATGACCGCGACCGCCACGCACGAGCACACCGCCGGCACCCACCACGTCCCGGTGACCCGCGCCTACCGCTTCGAACTGGTCAAGCTGGTCTCGCAGTGGCGGATCCGCCTGCTGGTCCTCGCCTGCTGGATCGTGCCGGCGCTCTTCGTCGCCGCGGTGAGCCTCCAGAGCACGCTCCCCTCCGACACCCTCTTCGGCCGCTGGATGCACGCCACCGGGTGGGCCGGACCGCTGGTGATGCTCGGTTTCGCGGGCACCTGGGCGCTCCCGCTGCTGACCTCGGTGGTCGCCGGCGACGTGTTCGCCTTCGAGGACCGGCTCGGCACCTGGCGCCACCTGCTGGTGGCGGTCCGCTCGCCCCGGCGGATCTTCGCGTCGAAGGCGCTGGCCGGCCTCACCGTCATCCTGCTGCTCGTGGCCGGACTGGCCTGTTCCAGCACGGTCGGCGGCGTCCTCGCGGTCGGCAACCAGCCGTTGGTCGGCCTCGACGGCCATCTGCTGACGCCGGGGAACGCCGCGGGCAAGGTCCTCCTCGCCTGGCTCTGCGTCCTCGCCCCCACCCTGGCTCTCGCCGCGATCGGACTGCTCGGGTCGGTCGCGCTGGGCCGGTCCCCGATGGGGCTGCTGCTGCCCGCGCTCGCCGCGCTCGCGATGCAGCTCGCCCAGATGCTGCCGCTGCCCGTCGCCGTACGCCTCGCCCTGCCCGGCTACGCCTTCATCGCCTGGAACGGCCTGTTCACCAGCCCGGCACAGCTCGGCCCGCTGCTGATCGGCATCGTGGTGGGCCTGGTATGGGCGGTGGCCGCCACGACCCTGGCGTATCTGCTCTTCCTGCGGCGCGACTTCACCAACCCGGCCTACGACGGCTCCGGGCGGCGCGCGATCACCACCGGACTCCTGCCGCTGGCCGGGCTGACCGCCCTCACGGTCGCGGTCGTCGCCGTGGCGACACCCTCGACGGGATCCGGAATCGAGCAGGCCAAGGTGCAGCGGTCGGTCGCCACGGCGTTCGCGCACCTGTACCGCCTGCAGACCGAGCAGCTCAACCGCCCGGCCGTCACCGAGGCGCAGCTGCGGGTCACGGCGGCGTGCGACAAGGGCGGCGGCCAGCTCGCCGCACGGGGGCCGGGCAACGACTGGCGCTGCGTCGTCACCTGGCATCTGCCCGGCGTCGAGGCCCCGGGCACGGCCATCTACCAGCTCGACGTCACCGCGGACGGCCGGTTCGTGGCCGACGGCGACGGACCGAAGGAAGTGAACGGCTACTTCCTGGTGCGGACCCCGACCGGGGACACACCGAACCCGCTCTGGCAGTTCGACGGCAACGTCCAGCTGCTCAGGACCACTTCGAAGGGATGATCCATGCAGGTGACTCGGCGCCGTCGGCAGGTCGAGAAGGAGCAGGTCAGTCTGTTCGGCAGACATTTCAACCGCCGGACCTCGCTGGTGACGGCGTGCATCGCCACCGCGGCGCTGGTCGTCTCCGGCACGGCTTTCGCCGACACGCACCAGTTCGGCACCCAGCAGGTCGGCCAGACGACCGACCAGGGCCTGGTCGTCTCCAGCGACCAGTACATCGCCCCGTACGGTGACCGCCTCGTCATCAACGACGGCAAGATCATGTCGTCCTCGGTCAGTCCGGACGGTACCCACGTCGCGGCCTCGGTCACCGACGGTGGAGTGGCGCTCGCCGTCGTGGACCTGAAGAACTGGAAGGTGCAGCAGCTCGTCGGCAACAACGCGGCGGCGGACCTGCGCATCAGTGGCAACGACGTGGGCCAGGAAGGCCCCACGTACTCGCCCGACGGTTCGCAGCTGTGGCTGGGCCAGACCGACGGCTACACCAGGTTCACGGTACGGCCGGACGGCACCGTCGCGGACCCGACGTTCATCAAGATCCCGGCGGACGGGTCCAAGCACGCGCTGGTGGGCGCGGCGGTGTTCTCGCCCGACGGCTCCACCGTGTACTCCGCGGTCAACGGCCAGAACCGGGTGGTCGCCATCAATGCGGCAACCGGGGCCATCGAGCAGAGCTGGACCGTGGGCAACGCCCCGCGTGGCATGGTCCAGGTCGGCACCAAGCTCTACGTCAGCAACGAGGGCGGGCGGCCGGCGAAGCCCGGCGACACCACGATCAACTCGTACGGCACCCAGGTGCCCGCCAACCCGAAGACCGGTGCCACCACCACCGGCACGGTCAGCGTCATCGACCTGGCGGCCCCGGCTGCCGCAGTCGGGAGCATCGACGTCGGTCTGCACCCGACCACCATGTACGCCACGAAGGGGGCGGTGTTCGTCACCAACACCGCCACCAACGACGTGTCGGTCATCGACACGCGCCGCGACAAGGTCGTGCAGACCATCGCGACCCAGCCGTGGCCGGAGGCGTCGGTGGGCTACCACCCCAACGCGGTGACGCTCACCGACGACGGTCATCTGCTGGTGACGCTCGGCGGCGCCAACGCGGTCGCCGTCTACCGGTACAAGACCCCGCAGGAGCCGGTCAGCTACGTCGGCCTGCTCCCGACGGACTACTTCCCCGCGGAGATCGCCACCGTCGGCAACGAGGTGGTGGTCTCCAACACCCGTGGTATCGACGCCCGCCGTCCCACCAACAGCGCCGGGCACGGCACCCACGACACGACGTCGAGCGTGCAGCGGTTCACGCTGCCGTCCGACAAGGTCGTCAAGTCCGAGACGCCCAAGATCTTCGAACGGAACGGCTGGACCAAGAACTCGGTCAAGCTGGCCCAGGGCAAGGGCCTGGGCCGGACTCCGGTGCCGGTCCCGGAGAAGCTCGGCGATCCCTCGACGATCAAGCACGTGTTCATGATCGTCAAGGAGAACCGGACCTACGACCAGGTCTTCGGTGACATCCCGCAGGGCAACGGCGACCCGTCGCTGACGCAGTTCGGCGAGAACGTGACGCCGAACCAGCACGCACTGGCCAAGCAGTTCGGGCTGTACGACAACACGTACGACATCGGCACCAACTCGGCCGAGGGTCACAACTGGCTGATGCAGTCCGACAACCCGGAGTACACCGAGTCCTCGGCCGGTGAGTACGCGCGCAGCTACGACACCGAGGACGACGCCCTCGGCCACCAGCGGACCGGCTTCCTCTGGACCGGCGCGCAGGCGGCGGGCAAGTCCGTTCGGAACTTCGGCGAGTTCCACCAGTTCCTGACCAAGCCGGCGGACGCGACCTGGCAGAACCTGTACTGCGACAGCAAGAACATGGAGGCGACCGGTCAGGACACCGCCTACACCCTGAACTCCTCCTCGCCGATCCCGTCGCTCAACGCCGTGTCGGTGCCCGGCTTCCCGAAGTACGACCTCAGCGTCCCGGACGTCTACCGGGCCCAGATCTGGAAGCGTGACTTCAAGAAGAACGGGCCGGCCAACCTGAACATGTTCTGGCTCTCCAGCGACCACACCGGTGGTCCGGCGAGCGCGGCGGCTCAGGTCGCGGACAACGACCTCGCGGTCGGCAAGATCGTCGACACGATCTCGCACAGCAAGTACTGGAAGGACTCGGCGATCTTCGTTGTCGAGGACGACTCCCAGGCCGGCCTCGACCACGTCGACGGCCACCGTGCCCCGATCCAGATCATCAGCCCCTGGGCCCAGCACGGCACCGTCGACAGCCGTTACTACTCGCAGATCACGATGATCCGCACCATCGAGCAGATCCTCGGGATCCACCCGATGAACCAGAGGGACAGCGCGGCCAGCCCGATGGCGGGGGCGTTCACCCAGACGCCGGACTTCACGCCGTTCACCACCCTGCCCAACCGGACCCCGCTGACCGATGGTGTGAAGACCGCGCCTTCCTGCGGCCTGGACACCCCGGCGCCGCAGAACCCCAAGGCGGCGGCCGTGCCGTCGGCAACGGTGCCGGCGGCCCAGCAGGCGGTCGCGGCGAAGTGGGAGAACTGGAAGTCGAAGCAGCGGCTGACCGGGCCCAACGCCAAGCCCGACTTCGCGAACCCGGCTCAGATGAACCACTTCACCTGGTACGAGACGCACCAGTGGAGCAAGCCGTACCCCGGCGAGAAGAAGATCTTCGCGCCGGACGACGTGCCGGGCGCGTACATCCCGTCGCCGGAGTCGGACGGCTGACGGCTGACGGCTGACGGCTGCCTGAGCATGTGAAGAGCCCCTGACCGGCGTCACCGCCGGCCAGGGGCTCTCTCGGCTCGGGCGCCGGGCCTCCCCTTTCACCCCTTCGGGAGGCAGCCGCCCAGCAGGGCCTCGGTGTCGGTGAGGGCGGCGGTCAGGGCCCCCGGCCTCGGTGCGAGTCCCGCCACGATGTCGTCGACCGCGCGCAGGCCCGCGCGGTCGATCAGCCCCTTGTCGTTGGTGGTCCACTCCCCCCGTGCGGCCAGCACCGCGTGGGCGGTCTGGGTCGCGGCGAGGGCGATGGCGCCGGCGACCTGGGTGAGGTCGCCCTTGGGGGCATGACCGGCCTTCGCGTAGGCCAGGGTGGCGGTGGCCAGGCCGTACCAGTGGTCGGGCGCCGAACGCCGAA
Source organism: Streptomyces sp. NPDC052043 (assembly GCF_044548235.1). NCBI lineage: Bacteria > Bacillati > Actinomycetota > Actinomycetes > Kitasatosporales > Streptomycetaceae > Streptomyces > Streptomyces sp. NPDC052043. Next base: position 810,140 of record NZ_JBIUBT010000001.1, on the reverse strand, counting down.
GGGCGGGCGGATAGCCGGCGGGGCGGGGCAGCTCGCCGCGCAGCACCCGGTTGACGGCGAGCTCCGCGACGACCAGATAGCTGGGGATCCCCGCGAGATGGAACAGCAGCGGCTCCACACGGAACCGCCCTTCCTCCGCCTCCGCGCACTCGTGCTCCACCACGTCCAGGTCGCGGTAGTGCACGTCGACACGCCGCCCGTCGATGATCAGCCAGGCACCTCCGTTGAACACGCCCCCGCCCCATGCCCCGATCCCGGACACCTCGCCCTCCCAGCCGACGGCCCGCAGATCGGCGGGGTCGAAGCGGCCCCGGTAGTAGACGGCCAGGTCCCAGTCGCTGTCGGGCCGGTGGGTGCCCTGAGCACGAGATCCGCCGAGAGCCACCGCGCGGACTCCGGGAAGGGCGGCCAAGCGGTCGGCGGTGGAGTCGAGGAACGAGGAATCACACGTCACCGTCCCTGACTACGCCGACCGGCACCGCGGCGCCAGCGAATTTCCGCTTGCGGCCCGCGGCGAGGACCTGAGGCCCCTGACCGCTAATTCGGCTGCGCCACAGGGGGGCGAGCGCGCATGATCGGGAAGTTGGCCGTGCCCGTGCCTGTGTCCGTTCCCGTGCCCGTCTCCGTTCCCGTATCCGTTCTCGTTCAGGAGCTCGTCGTGATCCGTCGTGTCACCGCCCCCGGCCTCTTCGCGCCACCCGCCTACTCCCACGCCTGCGTCGTCGAGGCCGGGACGAGGCTGGCGTTCCTGGCCGGATCCGTGCCCCTGGACGCCCGGGGGGAACTGATCGGTGCGGGGGATCCCGTACGCCAGGCGGAGCAGGTGATCGCCAATCTCACCGAGCAACTGCGTGAGGTCGGCAGCGACTTGGCACATGTTCTGGCGACCGACGTGTACGTCGTCAGCAGCGATCCCGCTGTGCTCTCCGCGGTCTGGGAGGTCGTCGAGGCGTCCGGACTCAGCACGGGACCGCACGCGTCGACGCTGCTCGGGGTCGCCTGCCTCGGGTACAAGGGGCAGCTGGTGGAGATCACGGCGACGGCGGTGGTGCCGGAGGCGGAGGAAGGGGCACGGGACGCGAGTGCGGTGAGCGGTGTCGTGCTGCGGCGGGCCGGTGAGGCGGACGCGGGGGCCGCCGCCGACGTGTGGCTGCGGTCCTTCGCCGCCGCGCTGCCGGGGGTCGTGAGACCGCACTCCGACGACGCGGTGCGCACCTGGTTCCGGGAGGTGGTGGTACCGCGGCTGGAGACCTGGGTCGCCGAGGCCGACGACGGCAGCGGCGTCGTCGGCGTCATGGTGCTCGACGACGACGTGCTGGAGCAGCTGTACCTCGCCCCGGACTGGCGCGGACGCGGCCTGGGCGACCGTTTCGTCGCCCTCGCCAAGGAGCGCAGGCCGGAGGGACTGTCCCTGTGGACCTTCCAGGTCAACCGGCCCGCGCACCGCTTCTACGAGCGCCACGGCTTCGTGCCCGTCGAGTACACCGACGGCGGCAAGAACGAGGAACGGGAGCCGGACGTGCGGTACGTGTGGCGGCCGTGAGATCGGACGGACGCTAGCGCCGGGCGTACGTGTCCGTCGCCGCCACCAGGGCCTCCACCACGCCCGGTGCTCCCGAGTCGTGCCCTGCCTCGTCCACGACGGTCAACTCGCTGTCCGGCCAGGCCCGGTGGAGGCGCCACGGGGTGCCGAGGAGGTTGCCGAAGTCGAGGCTGCCCTGGACGAGGGTGCCGGGAATGCCCTCGAGCCTGTGGGCGTCGCGCAGCACCACGCCCTCGTCGTTGCCCTCGCCGAGGAAGTGGTCGTTGCCGAAGTAGTGCGTGACCGTACGGGCGAAGCCCATGCGGAACGCGGGGTCCTCGTAGCGCGCGACGGAACGGGGCGGAGCGGGGATGGTCGCCGTCTCCCAGTCGGTCCAGGCGCGCGCGGCCCGCTCGCGCACCGCCGGGTCGGGCGACTCGATCAGCCGGTTGAAGGCGGCCGCGAGGTTTCCGGTGCGGTCCGGCTCGGGCAGTTCGGCGAGGAAGCGCTCGAAGTCCTCGGGGAAGATCCTCCCCAGGCCGCGGGTCAGCAGGGTCACCTCGGGGTTGGACCCGGTCGCGATCCCCGCCAGCACCAGCTCGGAGACCACGCCCGGGTGTGTCTGCGCGTAACGCAGCGCCAGCACCGCTCCCCACGAGGCGCCCCACACCAGCCACCGCTCGACGCCCAGGTGCCGCCGCAGCAGCTCCAGGTCGGCCATCAGGTGCTCGGTCGTGTTGACGCTCATGTCGGTGCCGTACACGCTCGCGTGCGGTGTGGAACGGCCACAGCCGCGCTGGTCGAGCAGCACGATCCGGTACGCGGCGGGGTCGCAGTAGCGCCGGTGGCCCGGTGCGCACCCGGAGCCCGGCCCGCCGTGCAGCATCACCGCCGGCTTGCCGCGGGGGTTGCCGCAGACCTCCCAGTACACGCGGTTGCCGTCGCCGACGTCGAGCATGCCCTGGTCGTACGGTTCGATCACCGGATACAGGCTCATCGGGGCACCGTAACGGGCCTACGGGGTCCGCGTCGCCTCGTTTTCGCAGGTGACCGGGGACGGCCCCGTCGGCGCCGCCACCGGGAGCCCCGCCGCTCGTGCCGCCGTCCGCAGGACGTCCCGGAGCATGTCGGGGGTGAGTCTGCCGGTGAAGGTGTTGCGCTGGCTGACGTGGAAGCAGCCGAAGAGGTCGAGGCCGTCGAGGGACACCCGGGTGCCGTGGGCGAAGGGCGGGCGGGGGCGGGGTACGGGCCAGCCGGCTTCGGTGAAGGCCGGCAGGGCCGCCTGCCAGCCGAAGGCGCCCAGGACGACCGCCGCGCGGAGGGTGGGGCGCAGCAGCGTCAGTTCCTGGACCAGCCAGGGACGGCAGGTGTCGCGCTCGCCGGGGGTGGGTTTGTTGGCGGGGGGCGCGCAGTGCACGGGGGAGGTGACACGCACCCCGTACAGCTCCAGGCCGTCGTCGGCGGAGGTGGAGGTGGGCTGGGAGGCGAGGCCCAGCTCGTACAGGGCCTCGTACAGCACGTCGCCTGAGCGGTCGCCGGTGAACATACGGCCGGTGCGGTTGCCGCCGTGCGCCGCCGGGGCCAGTCCGACGATCAGCAGGCGGGCGTCCGCCGGTCCGAAGCCCGGCACCGGGCGGCCCCAGTACGTCCAGTCGGCGAACGCGGGCCGCTTGGTGCGGGCCACCTCCTCCCGCCAGGCGACCAGCCGCGGGCAGGCCCGGCAGCCGACGATCCGCTCTTCGAGGGCGGCAAGGCTGCTGGGGTCCATGGCTCCACGGTAATTGCCTCCGGGCCGGAGCGGTCGTGCCGCTAAGGTCGGACGCATGGCTTCGCAGGACGACCGAGACGTGGATCCGAAGACGGCCGCCGCTGTCGCCGCCTCCGAGGCGGCCGGGCCGGCGAGCGGGGAGACGGTGCGGATCGACAGCTGGATCTGGGCCGTCCGGCTGGTCAAGACCCGCTCCATGGGCGCCACCGCGTGCCGGGGCGGGCATGTCCGGGTGAACGGGGAGCGGGTGAAACCCGCCTACTCGGTGCGCGTCGGCGACGAGGTGCGGCTGAGGCATGAGGGCCGCGAGCGGATCGTCGTCGTCAAGCGGCTGATCCGCAAGCGTGTGGGCGCCCCCGTCGCCGTGCAGTGCTACGTCGACAACTCCCCGCCGCCCCCGCCCCGCGAGGCCGTCGCCCCGATCGGCATCCGCGACCGCGGCACCGGCCGCCCGACCAAGCGCGACCGCCGCGAGCTGGAACGCCTGCGGGACCTGGGCGGGCCGGGTGGTGCCGCGGGCAGCCCGGGGGACCGTCCCAGGGGGCGGTGACGCCGGTCCGGCGCCGGCCGGTCCGGGCTGCCGCGCCCGTCACACCTGCCGCCGCACCAGCCGCAACAGCTGTGCGTTGCGGTCCCGCCGCGCCCAGGCGATGAGAGCCAGCGGCACGATCAGGACGACCGGGGTCGCCGCGTTCTGCCCGTCGAAGACGGTCAGCTGCACGCTGAACGCGCCCACCATCAGCGCGCTCAGCGCCACCGCCGACACCGACTGGAGCACCGGGACCAGCAGCGCCACGCCCCCGGCCAGCTCCAGCACCCCGATGCTGTACATGCCCGTCCTGCCCCAGCCCATCTCGTCGAAGATCTCGACCGCTGACGGATGCGCGATGAGCTTGGGCAGCGCGCTGGCGAACACGAAGAACAGTCCGAGCAGCACCTGTACGACCCGCAGCGCGACACGGGCGGCCCGGCGGCCGGAGGCGGGCGATTCGGCGGCGACGGGCGCCGGGAGGGACGTGGTGGGCGCGACGGGTGCGGTGGGCTCGGACATGTGGATCTCCCTGCGGGGCGATGAGGCACGGCAGTCGTGCCGTGTGCTTGCGCAGGGGTAGACCGGTCCGCGCCCGGGAACTCATCGCTGTCCGGGCTCCGTCAAGGACGCTCCTTCCGGGCCTCCGGCACCGCCCGCACCCAGGTCCCGTCCTCGGTCAGGCACCTGTCCACCCTCAGGCCCGCCTCCGCCAGTGCCTCCTCGAACTGCTCCTCGGTCAGCGGCCGGGACCGGAAGGTCTGGGTCCAGGTCGCGTCCGGGAACACGTACTCCGCGCGCACCCTGTTCACCCCGTCCCCGACCGGCTCCGCGGACAGGATCCGCACCGTGAAACCCGTCGGGTCCGCACTTCCCCGGCCTTCGCCCGGGGGGACCCCCGTCTCCCTTCGCTCGCGCGGCACATTGACGTGGTAGTCGGCGCCCTCCCGCTGGATCAGTACGCAGCCGCCCTCCGCGACATGGCGGGCGCAGGTGCGCAGCAGCCCTCGCCGTACCTCCGGGTCGCCCGAGTGCACCAGGAACGACGCGAGCATCACGACGTCGAAGGTCTCGCCCATGTCCAGCCGCTCGATGGGACTGCATATGGTCCGCGCCCCGCGCACCCGCTCCAGCATGTCCGCTGACTCGTCCACCGCCGTGACGGTGAAGCCGCGCTCCAGCAGCGGATGGGTCACGCGGCCGACACCGCAGCCCAGCTCCAGGATGTGCGCGCCCGCGGGTACCGCCGCGGCGATGACGTCCGGCTCGCTTCCCACGGGCAGCCGCGCGTACAGCTCCACCGCACAGCCGTCCGGTGTGATCGCTCCCGGTCCCGTCCCCTGATGGCCTTCACGCATTCTCAGTTCCATGCCCGAACAACGGCCCATCTCCGCACGGCCGTTCCCCTCCCGGCGTAGTTCACCCGTCCGAGTGAGGCCAGGCACGGCTTTGGTCTGTGGGCCGGGCGAGAGTACGTTGCAAGTAGGGAGTGGAGATCGGCGATGCGTACAGGCAGTGAACCGGCGACCGCGCGCAGTGCTCTGCGGGCGCGGTTCTGGCTGAGCCTGTGGGGACTGGTCTGGGCGGGCTTCGGCACGGTGGTGTTCGTGCTGGTCGGACGGCCCGGCTGGGCGACGGCCTGCGCGGTGCTGTGGCTGGTGATGGCCGTCGACTTCCTGTTGGTCGTCCGGCATCTGCGGCAGGGCCCGCACTACCAGCCGGGGCGGAACATACCGCCGTACTGGCCGCCGGACGACCGGCGGCGGCGGTAGCCACCGCAGGCGGTGGCCGACGGCGGAGACAGTCGTCCGGGTCGACCATCCCCGTCGCCTCGGACGGACGTGCCGCGGGCGGACGTCAGGTGTCGAACCGGGCCCGTTGCAGGTACTCCGGGTTCGGATCCAGCGCGGCGGCCAGCCGGAAGTGGCGTCTGGCCCGGTCGGGGTGGCCCTGCCGCTCGTAGGTGCGGGCGAGCGCGAAGTGCGCGTACGCGTTGTCCGGTTCACGCTCCAGCACGATGGTGAACTCCAGCTCCGCGGGGCGGAGCTGGGCGGCGGCGAAGAAGGCGCGGGCGCGCAGCAGCCGGGCCGAGGTGTTCTCGGGATGGGCGGCTATGACCCGGTCGAGCAGCTTGACCGCGCCCCGCGGGTCCCGCGCGGCGAGCAGCTTCTCCGCGGCGCGGTAGTCGATGACGTGGGTCTCCGGTGTACGTTCGGGCACGACTGCTTCCTTCCCTCGCCGCACTGGTTCAACGCCCCCGGGGCCGGGCGGCCCCTGTTCCTGGAGCCTCGACCCCCGGAACCCCTGCTCCCGGGCCCCTACTCCCGGAATCCCTCCTCCTGGGACCCCTGCTCCCGGTGTGCCTGGCGGGACGTGTGTGCCCTGCGGACCAGCTCCGCCCAGACCTCCCGCACCCGCCGCTCGAGCCGCTCCAACGGTACGTCGTTGTCGATGACGATGTCCGCGATCTCCAGACGCTTGTCACGGGTCGCCTGCGCGGCCATGCGCGCGCGTGCGTCCTCCTCGGTCATCCCGCGCAGCCGCAGGAGCCGGTCGAGCTGGGTCGCCGGGCTCGCGTCCACGACGATCACGAGGTCGTAGAGCGGGGCCAGGCAGTTCTCCGTGAGAAGCGGGACGTCATGGACCACGACGGCGTCCTCGGCCGCGGCCTCCTCCAGCTCGCGGGAGCGGGCGCCCACCAGGGGGTGCACGATCGAGTTCAGGACGGCCAGTTTCCCGGAGTCGGCGAAGACGATGGAGCCCAGCCCGGGCCGGTCCAGGCTTCCGTCCTCCGCCAGCACCTGAGGGCCGAAGGCATCGACGACCGCGGCGAGTCCGGGCGTGCCCGGTGCGACGACCTCGCGCGCGATGCGGTCGGCGTCGATCAGCACGGCCCCGCACTCCACGAGCAGCCGCGACACCTCGCTCTTACCGGCACCGATGCCCCCGGTGAGGCCCACTTTCAGCATGAGCGGCAGCTTAGGCCCTGTCTCCGGCGGCCCGCCCGGCGGGAGGGCGTCGCCTCACGCCCTACGACGCCGGCTCGGGCCCGGCCCCCGGCGGTCGGAGGTCAGTTCTCGCCCTCCCGCTCCGCCAGGAAGCGTTCGAACTCACGGCCGATCTCGTCCGCCGACGGGATCTCGACGGGCTCGGCGAGCATGTTGCCCCGGGTCTCCGCGCCGGCTGCGGCGTCGTACTGGTGCTCGAGTCCCTGGACGAGGGAGGTGAGTTCCTCGTCGCCCTCGCGGATCTGCCGGTCGATCTCGGTCTGGGTGCGGTGGGCCTCGTTGCGCAGGGAGTGGGCGACGCTCGGCAGGACGAGCCCGGTGGCCGAGGTGACGGCCTCCAGGGCCGTCAGCGCCGCGTCCGGGTACGCGGAGCGCGCGATGTAGTGCGGCACGTGCGCGGCCACGCCCAGCACGTCGTGCCCGGCCTCCATCAGGCGGTACTCAAGGAGCCCCTCCGCGCTGCCCGGCACCTGCGCCTCCTCGAAGGGGCTGCGGTGGCCCGGTACCAGGTCGCTGCGGTTGCCGTGCGGGGTCAGACCCACCGGGCGGGTGTGCGGGACGCCCATGGGGATGCCGTGGAAGTTCACCGACAGGCGTACGCCGAGACGCTCGACGATCTGCCGTACGGCCGCCGCGAAACGCTCCCATTCCACGTCGGGCTCGGGCCCGGACAGCAGCAGGAACGGGGCGCCGGTGGCGTCCTGAACGAGACGCACCTCGATGCCCGGTACCTCGTACGCGGTCCAGCGGTCCCGCTGGAACGTCAGCAGCGGACGGCGGGCGCGGTAGTCGACGAGCCGGTCGTGGTCGAAACGCGCCACGACCTGGTGGGGCTGCGAGTCCAGCAGCCGCTCGACGATCTGGTCGCCGGTCTCCCCCGCGTCGATGTATCCGTCGAAGTGGTAGAGCAGGACAAGACCGGCCGACTCCTGGGCGAGCGCCATGTCGACGACGGCCAGACCCTTCGGCTCCCATGCGTACAAACCCTGCGGATCAAGCACTGTGTGACCGCCCCTCCTCGTGTTCGTAGGTGCACAACGAGATGTGGGACGTTCGCATTCCCGGCCGGCTGCAAGGAGGCCGCGCGAGGCGCTCCGAAACAGCCCGAAGGGCCGCACCCATTCCGGGTGCGGCCCTTCAAGTCAACGGCTGAGCCTCAGCGGCTGGGCCCCTGTGGGGGAACTCAGCTCTGGCCGCCGGCCAGCTTCTCGCGGAGCGCGGCCAGCGCCTCGTCCGACGCCAGGGCGCCGGAGTTGTCGCCACCCTCGGAGGAGTACGAACCGCCGGACGCGGCCGGAGCGGCGGCCTCGCCACCCTCGGCGGCGGCAGCGGCGTCCGCCTCGCGGGACTTGATGACCTGCTGCTGGTGCTGCTCGAAGCGGGACTGCGCCTCGGCGTACTGGCGCTCCCACTCCTCGCGCTGCTTCTCGTAGCCCTCGAGCCAGTCGTTGGTCTCGGGGTCGAAGCCCTCGGGGTAGATGTAGTTGCCCTGGTCGTCGTAGGACGCGGCCATGCCGTACAGGGTCGGGTCGAACTCGACCGCCGACGGGTCGGCACCGAAGGACTCGTTGGCCTGCTTCAGCGAGAGGCTGATGCGGCGACGCTCGAGGTCGATGTCGATGACCTTGACGAAGATCTCGTCGTTGACCTGGACGACCTGCTCCGGGATCTCCACGTGGCGCTCGGCCAGCTCGGAGATGTGGACCAGACCCTCGATGCCCTCGTCCACGCGGACGAACGCACCGAACGGAACCAGCTTCGTGACCTTGCCGGGCACGACCTGGCCGATCTGGTGGGTGCGGGCGAACTGCTGCCACGGGTCTTCCTGGGTCGCCTTCAGCGACAGGGAGACGCGCTCGCGGTCCATGTCGACGTCGAGGACCTCGACGGTGACCTCCTGGCCCACCTCGACGACCTCGGACGGGTGGTCGATGTGCTTCCAGGACAGCTCGGAGACGTGGACCAGACCGTCGACGCCACCCAGGTCCACGAAGGCACCGAAGTTGACGATCGAGGAGACCACACCGGAACGGACCTGACCCTTCTGGAGGGTCGTGAGGAACGTCTGGCGGACCTCGGACTGGGTCTGCTCCAGCCAGGCACGGCGGGACAGGACCACGTTGTTGCGGTTCTTGTCCAGCTCGATGATCTTGGCCTCGAGCTCCTTGCCGACGTACGGCTGGAGGTCGCGGACACGGCGCATCTCGACGAGGGAGGCCGGCAGGAAGCCACGGAGGCCGATGTCGAGGATGAGACCACCCTTGACGACCTCGATGACGGTACCGGTGACGATGCCGTCCTCTTCCTTGATCTTCTCGATGGTGCCCCAGGCACGCTCGTACTGGGCGCGCTTCTTCGAGAGGATCAGGCGGCCTTCCTTGTCCTCCTTCTGGAGGACCAGGGCCTCGATCTCGTCGCCGACGGCCACGACCTCGTTCGGGTCGACGTCGTGCTTGATCGAGAGCTCGCGGCTCGGGATGACACCTTCGGTCTTGTAACCGATGTCGAGCAGGACCTCGTCCCGGTCGACCTTCACGATGACGCCGTCGACGATGTCGCCGTCGTTGAAGTACTTGATCGTCTCGTCGATCGCGGCGAGGAAGGCTTCCTCGTTACCGATGTCGTTGACCGCTACCTGCGGGGTGGTGGCGGTGGTCTCGGTGCTGCTCGTCATGTGGGAAAGGGCTCCGGTACGGACATTGAAGTCGTAGGTACTGCATTACGCCGGGAGCCCGTTTCGCTCTGCAGAAGCCGGACAGCCAAGGAAGCGCCACACAAAACCGCTGGTGGCGCCTCGAGAACCGAGGGGACATACAACAGATGCGAGCGCAGCCTGCTCCGTCTGAGGCGCGCAGGCCCGCAGCGCAACTTGTAGCATACGGGGGCAGCCGGGCAGGGTCAATGCGCGAAGTCGCACAGCCGGGGCGGATCGCCCCATATCCGGCGGAAAACCCGTCTCCCGAGGACACGCCGCCCCGGGCGAGTCCCCCGCGGTGACACCACCGGGACCGGTCGGACGGGAGAGCCCGCAGATTAGTACGAGGGAGCCGATCATCCAAGAGCCAGCATCGTCCGAACAGTTCGAACCGGCCGAGCCCGAGGCCACCCGGCGCGAGGCCGGCGCCACGGAGAGTTCCCGGGCCAACCGGGGCTGGTGGGACCGCAACGCGGACGAGTACCAGATCGAGCACGGCACGTTCCTCGGCGACGACCGCTTCGTGTGGGGCCCCGAGGGTCTCGACGAGGTGGAGGCGGGGCTGCTCGGCGATCCCGAGGACCTCAAGGACAAGGACGTCCTGGAGATCGGCGCCGGCGCGGCGCAGTGCGCGCGCTGGCTGGCCGAGCAGGGGGCGCGCCCGGTCGCCCTGGACCTGTCGCACCGCCAGCTCCAGCACGCGCTGCGCATCGGCGGGGCGTTCCCGCTGGTGTGCGCCGACGCGGGCGCGCTGCCGTTCGCGGACGGCTCCTTCGACCTGGCGTGCTCGGCGTACGGGGCGCTGCCGTTCGTCGCCGACCCGCGCGCGGTGCTGCGGGAGGTGCGCCGGGTGCTGCGGCCCGGCGGGCGGTTCGTGTTCTCGGTGACGCACCCGATCCGCTGGGCGTTCCCGGACGAGCCCGGCCCGGAGGGACTGTCGGTGGCCGCCTCCTACTTCGACCGCACGCCGTACGTCGAGCAGGACGAGGACGGCCGCGCGGTGTACGTCGAGCACCACCGGACCGTCGGCGACCGGGTGCGCGACGTGGTGGCGTCGGGCCTGCGGCTGGTGGACCTGGTCGAGCCGGAGTGGCCGGCCTGGAACACGTCCGAGTGGGGCGGCTGGTCCCCGCTGCGCGGGAGCCTGATCCCGGGGACGGCGATCTTCGTCTGCGTACGGGACTGAGTGCGGGACCGAGTGACCGGGTGCGGGAGTACACCGAGTGACCGGGTGCGGGAGTACGGGGGCTGAGCACGTGATCCGTCACGACGAGCTGGGCGGGCTGCCGGTGCGCGACGCGCTGCCGGCCCTTTCCGAGGCCCTGGACGGTCACGGGACCGCGGTACTGGTGGCGCCGCCCGGCACCGGCAAGACCACGCTGGTGCCATTGGCGCTGGCCGGGCTGCTGGGCGAGGGGCCCGCGCGACGGATGGTCGTGGCCGAGCCGCGGCGGATCGCCGCGCGCGCCGCGGCCCGGCGGATGGCGTGGCTGCTGGGCGAGAAGGTCGGCGGGAGCGTCGGCTACACCGTGCGCGGGGAGCGTGTCGTCGGGCGCCACGCGCGCGTGGAGGTCGTCACGACCGGTGTGCTGCTCCAGCGGCTGCAGCGGGACCAGGAACTGGCGGGCGTCGACGTGGTGGTGCTCGACGAGTGCCACGAGCGGCATCTGGACGCGGACACGGTGGCGGCGTTCCTGTGGGACGTGCGCGAGGCGCTGCGGCCGGAGCTGCGTCTGGTGGCCGCCTCGGCCACCACGGACGCGCGCGTGTGGGCGGAGCTGCTGGGCGGGGCGCCGGTGGTCGAGGCGCACGGCGTGGCGCATCCGGTGGAGGTGGTGTGGGCGCCTCCCGTCCGGGCGGTGCGCCCGCCGCACGGGATGCGGGTGGACCCCGCACTGCTGTCGCACGTGGCGTCGGTGGTGCGGCGGGCACTGGCCGAGCGCGCGGGGGACGTGCTGTGCTTCCTGCCGGGCGTGGGCGAGATCGGGCGGGTCGCCGGTCTGCTGGGGGATCTCCGGGACGTGGACGTGCTCCAGGTGCACGGGCGGGCGCCGGCGGACGCGCAGGACGCGGTGCTGGTGCCGGGGCAGCGGCGCCGGGTGGTCCTCGCGACCTCGGTCGCCGAGTCATCGCTGACGGTGCCCGGGGTGCGGGTGGTCGTCGACGCGGGGCTCGCGCGCGAGCCCCGAGTGGACCACGCGCGCGGGCTGAGCGCGCTGACGACGATACGGGCCTCGCGGGCCTCCGGGCGGCAGCGGGCGGGGCGTGCCGGACGCGAGGCGCCGGGCGCGGTGTACCGGTGCTGGGCTCAGGCCGAGGAGGCGCGTCTGCCCGCCTTTCCCGCGCCGGAGATCAAGGTGGCCGATCTGACGGCGTTCGCCCTTCAGACGGCCTGCTGGGGCGATCCGGACGCCTCCGGGCTCGCGTTGCCGGACCCGCCGCCGGGCGGGGCGATGGCGGCGGCGCGGGAGGTGCTGACGGCCGTGGGCGCCGTCGACTCCGCCGGGCGTGCCACGGACCGGGGGCGGTCGCTGGCGCGGCTGGGGGTGCACCCACGGCTGGGGAGGGCCCTGCTCGACGCGTCCGCCGGCGGCGGGGGCGAGCGGGTCGCGGAGGTCGTCGCACTGCTGAGTGAGGAGCTGCCGCGGGAGTACGGGGACGATCTCGCCGCGGCCTTGCGCGGTGCCCGCCGCGGCGGTGACGCGTACGCGACGCGGTGGCGGGCGGAGGTCCGGCGGCTGCGGGCCGCCGTGTCGGGGGTCTCCCGCGGATCCGCCCGGTCCGCGTCCGCCCTCTCACGGACGGACCGCGAGGTGGATGCGGTGGGTCCGGAGCGTCCGGAGGGTTCGGAGGGTTCGGAGGAGGAAACCGCGGCGACACCACAGACCGGCGCCGCGGCCGGAAGCCGGGCCCGGCCGGGGGCCGCTGGGGACGCGGGTCCTGTCGGGCTCGTCGCCGCTCTTGCCTTTCCGGAGCGGGTGGCCCGGCTCGACGGTGGCTCGTATCTCATGGTCTCCGGGACCCGGGCGGAGCTCACGGACGGGTCCCCGTTGTGGGGCGCACCCTGGATCGCCGTCGCCGTGGCCGACCGGCCGGTGGGCAGGCGGCACGCGCGCGTGCGGCTCGCCGCGGCGGTCGACGAGGACGTCGCCCGGTACGCGGCCGGGGCACTCCGCACGGAACAGGACGAGGTGCGCTGGGGCGACGGGGACGTGGTCGCGCGGCGGGTCGAGCGGCTGGGGACCGTGGAGCTGGCGGTGCGGCCCCTGGCGAACGCCGAACCCGGCCTCGTACGGGCGGCGCTGCTCGACGGGCTGCGGCAGGAGGACTTCGGGCTGCTGCGCTGGTCGGAGGACGCGGGCGTACTGCGGCAGCGGCTCGCCTTCCTGCGCCGGCACCTCGGGGAGCCCTGGCCCGACGTGTCCGACGACGCGCTGCACGCGCGCGTGGACGAGTGGCTGGAGCCGGAGCTGGAGCGGGCCCGACGGCGCGCGGACCTGGCACGGATCGACGCCGGGCAGGCGCTCGCCCGGCTGCTGCCCTGGGCCTCCGGTGACGCCGTCCGGCTGGACGAGCTGGCCCCGGAACGGCTCACGGTGCCCAGCGGATCCCGGATCCGGGTCGACTACACGGACCCCGAACGGCCCGTGCTCGCCGTGAAGCTCCAGGAGATGTTCGGCCTGGACGACTCGCCCAAGGTCGCCGGGGTCCCGGTCCTGGTGCACCTGCTGTCCCCTGCCGGGCGCCCCGCCGCCGTCACCGCCGACCTCGCCTCGTTCTGGAGGAGCGGCTACCGGGACGTACGGGCGGAGCTGCGCGGGCGGTATCCGAAGCACCCCTGGCCCGAGGACCCGGCGTCCGCGGAGCCGACCCGGCACACCAACGCCCGGCTCCGGCGCTGACCGGTGCGGCAGCCCGTTCGGCTTCCGTCCTCTCGGCGGGGTCGGGCGGGCGGCCGGGACGGACGAGGGCGCCCCTCCGCCGTGGCGGAGGGGCGCCCTCGTGGTGTCGTCCGTGCCGGTGCCGGCGTTACGAGGATGCCGACGGACCGGCCGACGGCTCGGCCGAGGTGTCGGTCGAGGTGTCGGCCGCCGCCACCTTCAGCTCCACGGTCAGCGTCGCTCCGCCGGCGGTGGTGATGCGCAGCAGGAACGTGCCGGTGGTGTCGTCCGCGTACAGCTTCGGCAGGGTCAGCAGGCCGTCGGCGCCCGTCCGAAGGCCCTTCAGGGTGCGTACGGGGTTGCCGTCGGCGTCCTTGAAGTAGGGGCCCTTGTCGTTCTCGGCGGGGTCGTCGGCCGACTTGATCAGGGTGGCGGTGGCCGCGACCCGGTCCGCGACGGCGCCCTTGTAGGTGGCCTTGACCTCGACCCGGTCGGCGAACTCGCCGCCCGGGGTGCAGACCAGCGCGGTGTCGGCGGTGCGGGTGAGGGCGTCGGCGGCGCGCTCGGTGACCGTGGCCGTGTAGCCGACCCCGGGGAGCATACGGCCGACGACCGCGGCCTGGACGGTGAAGTCGCCCGTCTCCTCGCCCGCCCGGAGCGCGGGTGCGACGGCCACGCCGGAGGCGTCGGTGGCGACGACGGCGACGTTCTCGCCGCCGGTGAAGGCCGCGTCGGTGTCGCCGGTGATCGTGAACCGGATCCGTACCTGGCCCACGGCCGCGCCGTCCTTGGTCACGGCACGGGTGCTGATCCTCTCCGTGAACGCGTCGCCGGCCATGGCGGTGAGCTTGCCCGTGCCCGCGTCCTGGAGGTGGTGCACGGTGTCGGTCGCGGTGGGCGGCGTGGTGGGCGTGCCCGGGGTGGACGGCGAAGTCGGGTCGGCCGGCTTGGCCGGAGTCGAGGAGCCGCCGCCCTGCCGGCCGGGCACGGCGGGCTTCCCGGAGCTGCCGGAGCCCCCGGTGCCGCCGGTGCCGCCGGAACGGCCGGGCTTGGAGGGCGCCTGCGAAGTGGACGGCTGCGGCGTCGGACCGGGGTTCGCCCCGGGGGTGTCGTCGCTGCGCCGGGACGGCAGGGGGCCGGTCCCGTCCGGGACCGAGTGGGTGCCGTCCTTGCGGTAGAACTCCAGCCACTTCAGGACCGTGTTCAGGTAGTCCGTCGAGTTGTTGTAGCTGAGGATCGCGCTCCGGAGGTCGCCGGCGGTGGACAAGTCCCAGCCGTTGCGGCACAGGTAGTGGCCGGCGGCGAGGGCGGCGTCGTAGACGTTGTTGGGGTCCTTCTTGCCGTCGCCGTTGCCGTCGCGGCCCGCCCAGGCCCAGGTGGAGGGGATGAACTGCATGGGGCCGACCGCGCGGTCGTACCTGCTGTCGCCGTCGTACAGGCCGTGGTCGGTGTCGCTGATGTGGGCGAAGCCGTTGCCGTCGAGCACCGGGCCGAGAATCGGGGTCACCGTGGTGCCGTCGGCGCCGACGTCGCCGCCGCGGGCGTGTCCGGACTCGACCTTGCCGATGGCGGCGAGGAGTTGCCAGGGCAGGTTGCAGCCCGGCTTGGACGTGCGCAGCTCCGCCTCGGCCTTCTTGTAGGCGTCGAGCACGGTGGCGGGTATGCCGGCTTCGGCGGGGCCCTTGGAGATCGGGGTGCCGATGACGGGCGCCGGACCGGGGCTGTCGAGGGGCGGCAGGTCCGTGTAGTAGAACGAGTCACCGGTGGCGCTGCCGTCGGGCTGGGGCGTCGCCTCGGCGGCGGACTGTCTGCCGCGGTCGTCCACGGTGACGCCGGGAGCCTGCGAGGCGGACAGAGCCGCGACCGCCGCTGCGGCCACGGCCGTGGTTGCCGCTCCCTTGCGCAGCCTGCTGCCGAAATGCGCCGCCATAGAGTGAGCCCCTCCCGTGGACGCCCGAGCGTCCGTCCCTGTCTGTCCGGTCCGTTCGTCTGTCCGTTCGCCTGTTGTGACGATCGACCCGTGTGACTGGTTGTGCTCACGGAGCCGCACGGTTGACGGTCGAGGTGACCCTACGACAACTTCCTTCGCATCGGGACCCGTTCACGTCCGATTTTCACCGGTTGGCCACGACTGATTAACGGGGGTGCCCGCCGGCGTGCCGCACATACTGGACGGCGGTGGTCACACGGGCCGGCCGGCCCCGTCGACGAGCGCCAGGAGGAGCCCCGTTGCCGTTCACTCTGAGCCATGCGGCGGCCGTACTGCCCGCGGTGCGCGGCGACGGCACCGGGCGGGGCCGGCTGGTGCCGTCGGTGCTCGTGGCGGGTTCCTTCGCGCCCGATCTGACCTATTACACGGCGGGTGTTGTGCCCGGGGCGATGGAGTTCGGCGCCGTCACGCACTCGTTCACCGGGGTCTTCACCCTCGATGTGCTCATGGCCTGGCTGCTGGTCGCGGTGTGGCTGCTGCTGCGCGAACCGCTCGTCGCCCTGCTGCCGCGCGCGCGGCAGAGGCGGACGGCGGCACTGACGCGGTGCGGGACACCCTGGACGCGACCGCGCCCGGCGTCGGTGCCGTGGTGGTACGCCTCCGCCGCGCTCGGCGCGCTGACGCACGTGGTGTGGGACGCGTTCACCCACCACGACCGGTGGGGGATGCGGCTGTTCCCGGTGCTGGGGCGGCAGTTGGCCGGGGCACCCGTCCACTGGTACCTGCAGTACGGCGGCTCGGCGGTGGCCGCGGTCGTGATCGCCGGGTTCCTGCTGTACGCGCTGCGGCGGACCCCGGCGGACGAGCCGGTGGGGGTCCCCGAGTTGTCGGTACGGGACCGGCGGCGCGCCTGCGCCGTGATCACGGTCTGCGCGGTCGCCGGCGCCGTGCAGCGGACCTGGCGATGGTGGACGGGCCGGGGGTCGACGACCGCCTACTGGGAGCTGGTTCCGACGCTGTGCTTCGGCGCGGGCGCGGGCCTCGCCGTGGGCCTGCTCCTGTACGCCCTGGACCTCAGGCTCCGACGCGGTGCCGGGCCTCCGCGCGGCGGGGACGGCGTGACGGAGCCGGTCGGATCGGCCGGGTCAGCCGGATGAGCCGGATGAGCCGGATCGGCCGGTTCAGGCCACGAGGGGGACGGCGCCGGTGCCTCCGGCGGTCCGGGCGGCGGGAGGGGCGCGGCCCCGGCAGGCCGGGGCGGCGTCTGTCGCTTGAGAGCGGCGCGGTCGCTCGAGGCCGGTTCGGCCGGTCTCAGCGGTTCCGGTGGTCGTGGCGGGCGCGGTGCGGAGGCGGGCCGCCCGGCCGGTCGCCGGTGCCGGTCGCGGTGGCGACGAAGACGGTGACACTGCGCACCGGTCGGGGCCGTTGCAGCGGGGACAGGAGCAGCGCGAGGTAGCCGCGTGCGGTGTCCGCCCACACGTACCAGCGGCGTGTCTCCCCGAGGACGGGATCGCCGGGGCCGAACCGGTCGCGGAGCCTGCTCGCGGCACGGCGCACGGTCGCCGTCGGATCCGCCGGAACGCGGGCGGTGCTGGCGGCGGCCGCGACGGGCCGCACAGACGGAGGCGGCCCTGCGCGAACCTCGCCGATGTCCGCCCGTATCACCGCCGGCCGGCGGTGGAGCATGTGTGTACCCATGCCCGCATCCTGTCCGGCGCGGACCGCGGCTGCGCCTCCGCGGGGTCCACGGGAGTGACGGACCTCACAGGAGCATCCGCCACAGGAGGGAAGCCCCGGCTGCCTCCGGATCTACCGATGGCCACCATCGCCGGTTCACAGCGGCGCTCGGACCCTAGGGCCTCTCGTTTGGATCATGCCGGGCTCGCGGGGTCTGGCCTGATCCAAACGAAAGACCCTAGTGCGCCGCCGACTCCCAGTCCGGGCCGACGCCGACCGAGACGTCCAAGGGGGCCCTGAGCTGGACCGCGTCGGCCATCTCGCGGCGGACGATCTCCTCCACGGACTCGCGTTCGCCGGGGGCGATCTCCAGGACGATTTCGTCGTGGACCTGGAGGAGCATGCGGGAGGTGAGACCGGCCTCGCGCAGGGCACGGTCCACGTGGAGCATGGCGATCTTGACGATGTCGGCCGCCGTGCCCTGGATCGGCGCGTTGAGAGCCATGCGCTCGGCCATCTCGCGGCGCTGGCGGTTGTCGCTGTTGAGGTCGGGCAGATAGCGCCGGCGCCCGAAGAGGGTCTCGGTGTAGCCGGTGGCCCGCGCCTCGTCGACCACGCGGCGCAGATAGTCCCGTACGCCGCCGAAACGCTCGAAGTAGGCGTCCATCAGGGCGCGCGCCTCGGCCGCCTCGATGTTCAGCTGCTGGGAGAGGCCGAAGGCCGACAGCCCGTACGCCAGGCCGTAGGACATCGCCTTGATCTTGCGCCGCATCTCCGGCTCCACCGCCGAGCGGTCGACGCCGAAGACCTGCGAGGCCGCCGTGGTGTGCAGGTCCTCGCCGGAGGTGAACGCCTCGATCAGGCCCGCGTCCTCGGACAGGTGGGCCATCACGCGCAGCTCGATCTGGCTGTAGTCGGCCGTCATCAGCGACTCGAAGCCCTCGCCGACCACGAAGCCGCGCCGGATGGCCCGGCCCTCGTCGGTGCGGACGGGGATGTTCTGGAGGTTCGGGTCCGTCGACGACAGACGGCCGGTGGCGGCGACCGTCTGGTTGAACGTGGTGTGGATGCGGCCGTCGGCCGCGATCGTCTTGATCAGGCCCTCGACGGTGACGCGCAGCTTCGCCTGCTCGCGGTGGCGAAGCATCACGACCGGCAGCTCGTTGTCCGTCTGGGTGGCCAGCCATGCCAGGGCGTCGGCGTCGGTGGTGTAGCCCGTCTTGGTCTTCTTCGTCTTCGGCAGGGCGAGCTCGCCGAAGAGGACTTCCTGGAGCTGCTTGGGCGAGCCGAGGTTGAACTCGTGCCCGGCCGCCGCGTGCGCCTCCTTCACGGCCTGCTGCACCGCGCCCGCGAACATCTGCTCCATCGTCTCGAGGTGGGTCCGGTCCGCCGCGATGCCGTGCCGCTCCATGCGGGCCAGCAGCGTGGACGTCGGCAGCTCGACGTCGCGCAGCAGGTCCGCCGCGCCGACCTCCGCGAGCCGGGCCTCGAAGGCCTCGCCGAGGTCGAGGACGGCCCGGGCCTGGATCATCAGGGCCTCGGCCTCGGCGCCCTCGTCCGCGCCGAAGGCGAGCTGCCCGTCGGCCGCGGCGGCGGGGGCCAGCTCCCGGTGCAGGTACTCCAGGGACAGCGCGTCCAGGTCGAAGGAGCGGCGGCCCGGCTTGACCAGGTAGGCGGCGAGCGCGGTGTCCATG
Source organism: Streptomyces sp. NPDC052043 (assembly GCF_044548235.1). NCBI lineage: Bacteria > Bacillati > Actinomycetota > Actinomycetes > Kitasatosporales > Streptomycetaceae > Streptomyces > Streptomyces sp. NPDC052043. The sequence continues at coordinate 791,436 of NZ_JBIUBT010000001.1, read as the reverse complement.
GTGGCGCCCTCGATGGTCCAGCCGTGCTCGGCGAAGACCCGCATGGCGCCCTTGGCGTTGTGGAAGACCTTGGGCCGGTCCGCGTCGGCCAGCCAGGCCGCGAACGCGCTCTCGTCCGCCTCGTCCAGCTCGGACGGGTCGAACCAGGCGGCCGCTCCGCCGGGCGCGGCGAGCGCGATCTCGGCGACCGAGCCCGCGCCCAGCGCCCAGGTGTCGACGGTGGCGACACCGAGGACCTGCGTGCCGTGCTCGGCGAGCCAGCCGGCCAGCTCGCCGGTGCCGAGCACGGTGCCGTCCAGCTGCACCCCGTCCGTGGCGATCGGGGTCGTCTCGGCCTCCTCCGCGCCCGGGTCGACGGCGAAGAGCCGCTCGCGCAGGGACGGGTTGCGGATCTCCAGGGTGTCCAGGACCAGCGCGACGGCCTTGCGGTCGTACGGCGTGCGGGCGAGGTCGGTGACCGCCTTCGACAGCTCCACGCTCCGCTCCAGCTCGGTGAGCCGGCGGTTGAGCTTGACGGACTCCAGGTGGTCGCGCAGGTTCTGCCCGGCCTTGCCCTTGACCTCCTCGACGCGCTCGACGAGCTCAGCGAACGAACCGAACTGGTTGATCCACTTCGCAGCGGTCTTCTCGCCGACGCCGGGGATGCCCGGCAGGTTGTCGGACGGGTCGCCGCGCAGCGCCGCGAAGTCCGGGTACTGGGCCGGCGTCAGGCCGTACTTCTCGACGACCTTCTCCGGGGTGAACCGGGTCAGTTCGGAGACGCCCTTGGTCGGGTACAGCACCGTCGTGTGCTCGGAGACCAGTTGGAAGGAGTCGCGGTCGCCGGTGACGATCAGCACCTCGAAGCCCTCGGCCTCGGCCTGGGTGGCGAGGGTGGCGATCACGTCGTCCGCCTCGAACCCCTCGACGGCGAAGCGGGAGGCGTTCATCGCGTCGAGCAGTTCGCCGATCAGCTCGACCTGGCCCTTGAACTCGTCCGGGGTCTTGGAGCGGTTCGCCTTGTACTCGGTGAACTCCTGCGAGCGCCAGGTCTTGCGGGAGACGTCGAAGGCGACCGCGAAGTGCGTGGGCTGTTCGTCACGCAGCGTGTTGGCCAGCATCGACGCGAAGCCGTAGATCGCGTTCGTCGGCTGTCCCGTCGCGGTGGTGAAGTTCTCCGCGGGCAGCGCGAAGAACGCGCGGTAGGCCAGCGAGTGCCCGTCCATGAGCATCAGCCGGGGACGGGTGCCGCCGGGACGGGTGTCGGTCTTCTTCGATGCTGTCTCTGCCACGTCCCCGATCCTGCCACGTGCCACTGACAGCCGGGGCCCACCGCCCGCCTCCGCCGCCCGGGCCCGCGGCCCGCACGGTCGGCGCAGCCCGCACGGTCAGCACGATCGCCGCAGTCGCCGCGGTGCCGTCGTGGTCCGCGTCCCCGGCCGTAAGCCCGGTCACAGGGCCGTGCGAGGATCGGAGACGTTCTTCACATACCGCAGTCGAAGGAGAGCGTGCGATGGCCACGAAGCCGCCCATGGGTGATCCGGTTCAGGACGCGCCGCAGGTAGCCGAGCCGCAGCACGCGGCGGCCGGGCTGCCGGCCATCGGGCACACCCTGCGGATCGCCCAGCAGCAGATGGGGGTGAGGCGCACCGCGCTGACCCTGCTGCGGGTCAACCAGAAGGACGGCTTCGACTGCCCGGGCTGCGCCTGGCCCGAGCCGGAGCACCGGCACACGGCGGAGTTCTGCGAGAACGGCGCGAAGGCGGTCGCCGAGGAGGCCACCCTGCGCCGGGTCACCCCGGAGTTCTTCGCCGCGCACTCCCTGTCCGACCTGGCGGACCGCAGCGGGTACTGGCTGGGCCAGCAGGGGCGGCTCACCCACCCCATGTACCTGCCCGAGGGCGCCGATCACTACGAACCGGTCACCTGGGAGCGCGCCTTCGACATCGTCGCCGAGGAGATCGCCGCCCTCGACTCCCCCGACGAGGCCCTCTTCTACACCTCCGGCCGCACCAGCAACGAGGCCGCGTTCCTCTACCAGCTCTTCGCGCGCGAACTCGGCACCAACAACCTGCCCGACTGCTCCAACATGTGCCACGAGTCCTCCGGCTCGGCGCTGTCGGAGACGATCGGGATCGGCAAGGGCAGTGTGCTCCTCGAGGACCTCTACCAGGCCGACCTGATCATCGTCGCCGGGCAGAACCCGGGCACGAACCACCCCCGGATGCTCTCCGCCCTGGAGAAGGCCAAGGCGGGCGGCGCGAAGATCATCAGTGTCAACCCGCTGCCGGAGGCCGGTCTGGAGCGGTTCAAGAACCCGCAGACCCCGCAGGGCATGCTCAAGGGCGCCGCGCTCACCGATCTGTTCCTCCAGATCCGCATCGGCGGCGACCAGGCCCTCTTCCGCCTCCTCAACAAGCTGATCCTCGACACCGAGGGCGCGGTGGACGAGCAGTTCGTCCGCGAACACACCCATGGCTACGAGGAGTTCGCGAAGGCCGCCCGCGACGCCGACTGGGACGAGACGCTCACCGCGACCGGGCTCACGCGCGCGGAGATCGACCGCGCGCTCGACATGGTCCTCGCCTCCGAGCGCACCATCGTGTGCTGGGCGATGGGCCTGACCCAGCACAAGCACTCGGTGCCGACCATCCGCGAGGTGGTCAACTTCCTGCTGCTGCGCGGCAACATCGGCCGCCCGGGGGCGGGCGTGTGCCCGGTGCGCGGCCACTCCAACGTGCAGGGCGACCGCACGATGGGCATCTTCGAGCGCCCCGATCCCGCCTTCCTGGACGCCCTGGAGAAGGAGTTCGGCTTCGCGCCGCCGCGCGGGCACGGCTACGACGTCGTCCGGGCCATCCGGGCCCTGCGCGACGGCGCGGCGAAGGTGTTCTTCGCCATGGGCGGCAACTTCGTCTCCGCCTCCCCCGACACCGACGTCACCGAGGCCGCCATGCGCCGGGCCCGGCTGACGGTGCACGTGTCGACCAAGCTCAACCGCTCCCACGTGGTCACGGGCGCGCGGGCGCTGATCCTGCCCACCCTCGGCCGCACCGAACGGGACGTGCAGGACGGCGGCGAGCAGTTCGTCACCGTCGAGGACTCCATGGGCATGGTGCACGCCTCCCGGGGCCGGCTGCGGCCCGCGGGCCCGCAGCTGAGGTCCGAGCCGGCCATCGTGTGCGGGCTGGCCCGCCGGGTGCTGGGCGACAAGAGCGTGGTGCCGTGGAAGGAGTTCGAGCAGGACTACGCCGCGATCCGCGACCGGATCGCCCGGGTGATCCCCGGCTTCGAGGACTTCAACGCGCGCGTGGCCCGGCCCGGCGGCTTCGCGCTGCCGCACGCCCCGCGCGACGAGCGCCGCTTCCCGACGGCCACCGGCAAGGCCAACTTCACCGCCGCCGCGGTGGAGTACCCCGAACTGCCCGAGGGCCGGCTGCTGTTGCAGACGCTGCGCTCGCACGATCAGTACAACACCACGGTGTACGGCCTCGACGACCGCTACCGGGGGATCAGGAACGGCCGGCGGGTGGTGCTGGTCAACCCGGAGGACGCGCGGGCGCTGGGGGTGGCCGACGGGTCGTACGTGGACCTGGTCGGCGAGTGGAAGGACGGCGTGGAGCGGCGGGCGCCGGGCTTCCGCGTCGTGCACTATCCGACGGCCCGGGGCTGCGCCGCGTCGTACTACCCGGAGACCAACGTGCTGGTGCCGCTGGACGCCACCGCGGACACCAGCAACACCCCGGCCAGCAAGTCCGTCGTGGTGCGTCTGGAACAATCGGCGGCCGACTGAGCGTTCGCTCAGTGAACACGGTGCCGATCGGCCCCGAGCCGGTCGGCGCCGACCCGATCAAGGACGAACGGAGCCGGACCCCATGGGCGAGCAGCAGCACGTGAAGTTCCCGCAGGAAGTCCTCGACGAGTACGCCGCGCTCGGAGTCGACCTGCCCGCCCTGTTCTCCGCCGGGCACCTCGGCACCCGTATGGGCGTGCAGATCCTGGAGGCGTCCGCCGACCGCGTCGTGGGCACCATGCCGGTGGAGGGCAACACCCAGCCCTACGGACTGCTGCACGGCGGCGCCTCCGCCGTCCTCGCCGAGACCCTCGGCTCGGTCGGCGCCATGCTGCACGGCGGCAGTTCCAGGATCGCCGTCGGAGTCGACCTGAACTGCACCCATCACCGCGGGGCGCGCTCCGGTCTGGTCACCGGCGTGGCCACCCCCCTCCACCGGGGACGCTCGACGGCGACGTACGAGATCGTGATCAGCGACGAGGAGGGGCGGCGGGTGTGCAGCGCCCGTCTGACCTGCCTGCTGCGCGACGCGCAGCCGGGCGACGGCCCCGCCGGCGCGGCCGGCTGAGCCGCGAAACCGCCTTCTCGACCGTTGCCCCCGGGCACCGGGCCGCCTAGCTTCTTGCCATGACAACGGGAGGAGCGCCCCGGCCGGGGGCGCGGTCGAGCCGGTCCCGCCCCCAACCGCCGCCCACGGCGGGGCAGCTGACGTCCCCTCGGGTCATCGGCAGGAGACCCGGACCGTGAGCGGGATCGGGCCGCTCGAACCGGGCGAGGGTACGCATGAGTGGGGCACGTCCGGCCCGGACGACCCACCCCCCGCCGGCGGCCTCGCGCACGGCCCCCTCGCGCGGCTGTACCGGCGGCGCCGCCGCGCCGTCCTCACCGCTCTGACGCTGGCCCTTCTCCTCGCGGGCGGCGGCTACCTGTTCGCCACCCGCCAGCACGCGCCGCGGCCCCGGCCCGCGGCGCCGCCCTACCCCTCCCAGGTGACCGACGTGTCCTACCTGGACGACGTGGCCGCACCTCGCGACGCCGAAACCAGGACATTCAGCTTCGCGGTGCTGGTCAGCGTGCGGTCCGGCCCACCCGTGACCGTCACCGGCATCACCCAGCCGTACGAGGGACTTTCCCTCACCTCCGCACCCCGCACCCCTTTCCGCATCAGGGCGGGATCCGCCCATAAAGTGGTGATCACCATGCATGTGAGGGAATGCGGAAAAGTTCCGGCGGACGCCGGACTCCCTTTCCTGGACGTAACACTGCGTAATAAACGCGCAATCGAGGTGCACAGTTTCATCCTCGGGTCACGCTATGCACAGAACCTCTCCCAGGCCCTGCGAGCCGCCTGCGTCACCGGTTCCGGGTAATCACCAAAACCGTTGACGCACCTGAACGGAGCGCGGCGCGTCCTGCGGGTTCTCAGATTCCGGACCGGGCGAATCAGCCTGAATTCCGCTGTTCCACCCGTCGCGTACCGCTCTGCAATACGTCGTGTCATAACAAGAGCGTCACAGCCTTGGCCAAGCCCTCCTCTCCGTTCCCCGCGCACGCCTAGAGTCACCGCCAGTCACGGCGCCGTCGGAATACCCCTTCGACTCCGCGCTCGACTCGACCTCTTCCAGGGGGGAGGGGCCGTGCCAGGGAAAGGACTGATCGTGCGTCAACGTTCACTCATCGCCGTAACCGCAGCACTGGCAGCGGGAGCACTCACCCTCACCGCCTGCGGCTCCCGGGGCGACGACAAGGGTTCGGACTCCGGCAAGGGTGGCACCGTCGTCACCATCGGCGTCGACGCTCCGTTGACCGGCGGCCTGTCCGCCATGGGCCTCGGCATCAAGAACTCCGCCGACCTGGCCGCCAAGACGGCCAACAAGCAGAACTTCGTCAAGGGCGTCACCTTCAAGGTCCAGGCTCTGGACGACCAGATTCAGGCCTCCGTGGGCCAGCAGAACGCCACCAAATTCGTCGCGGACAAGTCCGTCCTCGGCGTCGTCGGCCCCCTGAACTCGTCCGTCGCCGAGGGCATGCAGAAGGTCCTCGACGACGCCCACCTCGTCGAGGTCTCCCCCGCCAACACGGGCCCCGGCCTCACCCAGGGCGCGGACTGGCGCAATAAGAAGGTCCGCCAGTACAAGTCGTACTTCCGTACCGCGACCACGGACGCCATCCAGGGCCCGTTCGCCGCGCAGTACCTCTACAACGAGGCCAAGAAGAAGAAGGTCTTCGTCATCGACGACAAGAAGACCTACGGCGCGGGCCTGGCCGGGACCTTCACCGAGGAGTTCAAGAAGCTCGGCGGCAAGGTCGTCGGCACCGAGCACATCAACCCCGAGGCCAAGGACTTCTCGGCGGTCGCCACCAAGGTGAAGAACTCCGGCGCCGACGTCGTCTACTACGGCGGCGAGTACCCGCAGGCCGGCCCGCTCAGCAAGCAGATCAAGGCCGCCGGCGCCAAGATCCCGCTGATCGGCGGCGACGGCATCAAGGACGACAAGTTCATCGAGCTGGCCGGCTCCGACAGCGACGGTGACCTCTCCACCTCCGTCGGCGCGCCCGTCGAGACCCTCGACTCCGCCAAGCAGTTCGTGGCCGACTACAAGGCAGCGGGCTACAAGGACGAGTACTCCGCCTACGGCGGCTACTCCTACGACTCCGCCTGGGCCGTCATCGAGGCCGTCAAGAAGGTCGTCGACGACAACGGCGGCAAGCTGCCCGACGACGCCCGCGCCAAGGTCACCGCGGCCATGCAGGACGTCTCCTTCGACGGTGTGACCGGCAAGGTCTCCTTCGACGAGTTCGGTGACGCCACCAACAAGCAGCTCACCGTCTACGCCGTCAAGAACGGCGCCTGGGACTCGGTCCACTCCGGCACCTTCACCGGCTGAGCCGCACCAGCACCGCTCACCAGTCGCGCGGGGCGCTGTTCCACTGGCGCCCCGCGCGCACACGCATCCGGCCACATTCGACAAACATCCGAAGTCTCGGAGGACATGCGGTGAACGAACTGCCGCAGCAGCTGGTCAACGGCCTGCTACTGGGATCCATGTACGGGCTGGTCGCCATCGGCTACACGATGGTCTATGGCATCGTCCAGCTCATCAACTTCGCCCATGGCGAGATCTTCATGACGGGGGCCTTCGGCGCCCTCTCCGTGTACCTGTGGGTGCTGCCCGACGGCACGTCGATGTGGGTCGCGCTGCCGCTGATGCTGGTGGGCGCCATCATCGTCGCCGTCCTCGTCGCGGTCGGAGCGGAACGATTCGCCTACCGGCCCCTGCGCGGCGCGCCACGCCTGGCCCCCCTGATCACCGCCATCGGCCTCTCCCTCGCCCTGCAGCAGGCGGTGTGGGCCTGGTACCCGGGCGCCAAGGATGCCCTCACCTTCCCGCAGATCGCCGGGGGTCCCTTCGAGGTCGGCAGCGTCACCATCCAGACCGGCGACATCTTCCTGCTCGTCGCCGCGCCGCTCAGCATGGCCTTCCTCGGCTACTTCGTCATGAAGACCCGCACCGGACGCGGGATGCAGGCCACCGCCCAGGACCCGGACACCGCCCGGCTCATGGGCGTCAACACCGACCGCATCATCGTGATCGCCTTCGCCCTCGGCGCCGCCTTCGCCGCCGTCGGCGGTGTCACCTGGGGCCTCAAGTACGGCCAGATCGACTTCCGCATGGGCTTCCTCCTCGGCCTCAAGGCCTTCACCGCCGCGGTCCTCGGCGGCATCGGCAACATCTACGGCGCCATGATCGGCGGCCTCGTCCTCGGCGTCGCCGAGACCCTCGCCACCGCCTACATCGCCGACATCCCGGGCATGGACAAGTTCGGCAGCAACACCTGGGCCGACGTCTGGGCGTTCGTACTCCTCATCCTCGTGCTCCTCTTCCGGCCCCAGGGCCTACTCGGCGAGCGCGTCGCGGACAGGGCGTGACACCGATGACCACACAGACCACAGCACCCGAGACCCCCAGCGCCCCCGCCGCGGACGCCGCCCGCACCGGCCTGGTCCCGATGCCGGAACACATCGGCCGCGCCCTCGCCACCGGCGGTGGCGTCCTCACGCTCGCCGCCACCTTCCTCGCCTGGACCTGGACCTCCGACTTCCCCGGCGACCTCACCGTCTACGGCTACCCCGGCGGCCTGCAGGTCCTCGTCCTCATCGGCGCCGCCCTCACCATCCTGTTGGCGCTCTCCTCCTACGGCGTCAAGGGCCTGCGCTGGCTCACCCCCGCAGGCGCCGACGCGGGCATCAAGCTCGCCGCGCTGGGCACCGCCGCCACCGCGCTGTACACGGTCATCGCCATCAGCGCCAAACTCGGCGGCGTCGTCAACCTCGAACCCGGCGCCTACATCGTCGCCGTCGGCAGCCTCGCCGCCCTCACCGGCGCCCTGGCCCTGCCCTTCGAACGCCCCGAGCCGGACCCGATCGACCCCGACGACAGCGGCTGGGAGCACTTCAAGCACAAGACGGCCCACCTCCGGGACATCGTCAGGGCGAGCTTCACGACCGGCACCCCCCGCCCCGTGGGCACGCTGCCCACCTACGCCGAGCTCCTGATCATCGTCGCCATCCTCGGACTGGGCCTGACCGTCTTCACCTACGGGATCGGCACCGAGTACGACGAACTGTTCATCGGCTTCCTCATCCTCGCCGGTTTCGGCTTCGCCGCCCTCAACAAGTCGGGCCTCATCGCCCACGCCTCCCAGATCACCAGCCGGCACCAGAACGTCACCACCTTCGGCGCCTTCCTGGCGGCGGCCGTCTTCCCCTTCACCCAGACCGACGACCAGTACGCCACCCTCGGCGTCTACATCCTGATCTTCGCCACCGTCGCACTCGGTCTGAACATCGTCGTCGGCCTCGCCGGTCTCCTGGACCTCGGATACGTCGCCTTCCTCGGCGTCGGCGCCTATGCCGCCTCCCTGGTCTCCGGCTCCCCCAACTCTCCCTTCCACGTGCACTTCCCGTTCTGGGCCGCCCTCCTCGTCGGCGCCGCCGCCTCGCTGGTGTTCGGCGTCCTCATCGGCGCCCCGACCCTGCGGCTGCGCGGCGACTACCTCGCCATCGTCACCCTCGGCTTCGGTGAGATCTTCCGCATCACCGCCAACAACCTCGACGGCACCTCGGGGCCCGACCTCACCAACGGCTCCAACGGCGTCTCCTCCATCCCCAACCTGAAGATCCTCGGCTTCGACTTCGGCCTTCCGCACGACATCGCCGGATTCACCATCGGCCGCTTCGCCAACTACTTCCTCCTGATGCTGCTGATCACCGCCGTCGTCGTGCTCGTCTTCCGGCGCAGCGGCGACTCCCGCATCGGGCGCGCCTGGGTGGCCATCCGCGAGGACGAGACCGCGGCCCAGGCCATGGGCATCAACGGCTTCCGGGTCAAACTGATCGCCTTCGCCGTCGGCGCCTGCCTGGCCGGCCTCGCCGGCACCGTCCAGGCCCACGTCACCTACACCGTGACCCCCGAGCAGTACCTCTTCGCCAGCTCCACCCCGCCCAACTCCGCCTTCCTGCTCGCCGCGGTGGTCCTCGGCGGCATGGGCACCATCGCCGGGCCCCTCATCGGCGCCTCGCTGCTCTTCCTGATCCCGAACAAGCTCCAGTTCCTCGGCGACTACCAACTCCTCGCGTTCGGACTGGCGCTGGTCCTGCTCATGCGCTTCCGGCCCGAGGGACTCATCCCCAACCGCCGCCGCCAGCTGGAATTCCACGACGAGGCCGACGCGCCCACAGTCCTCAGCAAGACGGGGGCCTGACCACCATGACCACCGACACCACCACCAAGGACACGCCGGTGACCACCACCCCCGGCAAGACCGTCCTGGACGCCCGCAACGTCACCATGCGCTTCGGCGGCCTCACCGCCGTACGCGGAGTCGACCTCACCGTCAGCAGCGGCGAGATCGTCGGGCTCATCGGCCCCAACGGCGCCGGCAAGACCACGTTCTTCAACTGTCTGACCGGCCTCTACGTCCCCACCGAGGGCGAGGTCCGTTACCAGGGCGAGGTCCTGCCGCCCAAGTCCTTCAAGGTCACCGCGGCAGGCATCGCCCGCACCTTCCAGAACATCCGGCTCTTCGCCAACATGACCGTCCTGGAAAACGTGCTCGTGGGCCGTCACACCCGCACCAAGGAGGGCTTCTGGTCCGCCGTCCTGCGCGGACCGGGCTTCCACCGGGCCGAGGCCGCCTCCAAGGCCCGCGCGATGGAACTCCTCGCGTTCGTGGGCCTCGACCACAAGGCGGAACACCTCTCCCGCAACCTCCCCTACGGCGAACAGCGCAAGCTGGAGATCGCCCGGGCACTGGCCAGCGAACCCGGACTGCTGCTCCTCGACGAGCCGACCGCCGGCATGAACCCGCAGGAGACCCGCGCCACCGAGGAACTGGTCTTCGCCATCCGCGACATGGGCATCGCCGTGCTCGTCATCGAGCACGACATGCGGTTCATCTTCAACCTCTGCGACCGCGTCGCCGTCCTCGTCCAGGGCGAGAAACTGATCGAGGGCGACAGCGCCACCGTCCAGGGCGACGAACGCGTCGTCGCCGCCTACCTCGGCGAACCCTTCGAGGGCGCGCCCGGGGACGAGGAGGTGGCCGAGGTCGAGAGCGCCGAGGCACAGGCCGAGGCCGCACAGGCCCAGGAGCAGGCAGAGGCACCGGCCGACGCGGCACCGGCGGACAACAACACCCCCGCCGAGACCCCGGCGGACGCCGTGCCCGGCAAGGAGGACGACCGATGACCGCACTGCTCGAGGTCGAGGACCTCCGCGTCGCCTACGGCAAGATCCAGGCCGTCAAGGGCATCTCCTTCACGGTCGAAGCCGGCCAGATCGTCACCCTCATCGGGACCAACGGCGCCGGCAAGACCACGACCCTGCGTACCCTCTCCGGCCTGCTCAAGCCGGTCGGGGGCCAGATCAGGTTCGAGGGCAAGTCGCTCAAGAAGATCCCGGCCCACAAGATCGTCTCGCTGGGGCTCGCCCACTCCCCCGAGGGGCGGCACATCTTCCCCCGCATGTCCATCGAGGACAACCTGCTCCTCGGGGCGTTCCTGCGCAGCGACAAGCAGGGCATCGAGAAGGACGTCCAGCGGGCCTACGACCTGTTCCCCATCCTCGGGGAGCGCAGGAAGCAGGCGGCGGGCACCCTGTCCGGCGGCGAACAGCAGATGCTGGCCATGGGCCGGGCCCTGATGTCCCAGCCCAAGCTGCTCATGCTCGACGAGCCGTCCATGGGGCTCTCCCCCATCATGATGCAGAAGATCATGGCGACCATCGCCGAGCTGAAGTCCCAGGGCACCACCATCCTGCTCGTGGAGCAGAACGCCCAGGCGGCGCTCTCCCTCGCCGACCAGGGCCACGTCATGGAGGTGGGCAGCGTCGTCCTCTCCGGCACCGGCCAGGAGCTGCTGCACGACGAATCGGTCCGCAAGGCGTACCTGGGCGAGGACTGACCCCGGCAGGCGACCACCGAGACGAGAAGGGGCCCGCATCCCGTGAGGGGACGCGGGCCCCTTGCCCGTCGGGGCCGGTCCGCCCGGCTCAGTCCTTGTCGGGCCCGGCGTCCTTCGCGGCCTTCTTCTCGTCGCTGTCCTGGATGACCGCCTCCGCGACCTGCTGCATCGACATACGGCGGTCCATCGAGGTCTTCTGGATCCACCGGAACGCGGCCGGCTCGGTCAGCCCGTACTCGGTCTGCAGGATCGACTTGGCGCGGTCGACCAGCTTGCGGGTCTCCAGCCGCTGGCTGAGGTCCGCGACCTCCTTCTCCAGCTCCTTCAGCTCGGTGAACCGCGAGACGGCCATCTCGATGGCGGGAACGACGTCGCTCTTGCTGAACGGCTTGACGAGATACGCCATCGCCCCGGCGTCCCGGGCGCGCTCCACCAGGTCGCGCTGCGAGAAGGCGGTGAGCATGAGCACGGGCGCGATCCGCTCCTCGGCGATCTGCTCCGCCGCCGAGATGCCGTCGAGCTTGGGCATCTTCACATCGAGGATCACCAGGTCCGGGCGGTGCTCGCGGGCCAGCTCCACGGCCCGCTCCCCGTCACCTGCCTCACCGACGACCCGGTAGCCCTCCTCCTCCAGCATCTCTTTGAGGTCGAGCCGGATCAGCGCCTCGTCCTCGGCGATGACGACGCGGGTCGTCAGCGGAGGCACGTGCGACTTGTCGTCGTCGGACACGTCTACGGGCTCGGGCGACTCGGCGGTCACGGGGGCGCTCCTTGTTCCGGGGCGGGCGGGTACTGCTCCAAGAGCGTACCCAGCTGCGGTAAGGTGAGGGGACGGCGGGTGACCGCCGGTCTTTGTTTCAAAGGGGGCCCCGGTAGCCCAGCGGTAGAGGCAATGGTCTCAAACACCATCCAGCGTCGGTTCGAATCCGACCCGGGGTACGTTTCCTCCGAATCCAAGGTCACGCGTTCTACCTGGGAGTGTCGTCCTCCCCGATGTGGTGCACCCTGACCAGGTTCGTCGAGCCCGCCACCCCCGGCGGTGAGCCCGCTGTGATCACCACCACGTCGCCCTTCTCGCAACGGCCGTACCGCAGCAGCAGTTCGTCGACCTGCCCGACCATGGCGTCGGTCGAGTCGACGCGCGGCCCCAGGAACGTCTCCACGCCCCAGGTGGCGCTGAGTTGGGAGCGGGTGGCCGGTTCCGGGGTGAAGGCGAGCAGCGGGATGGGCGAGCGGTAGCGGGAAAGCCGTCGGGCGGTGTCGCCCGACTGCGTGAAGGCGACCAGGAACCTGGCGCCCAGGAAGTCACCGATCTCCGCAGCGGCACGGGCGACGGCGCCGCCCTGGGTCCGCGGCTTGTTGTGGTCGGTCAGCGGCGGCAGGCCCCTGGCGAGGAGGTCCTCCTCGGCGGCCTCGACGATGCGGGCCATCGTCCGCACCGTCTCCACCGGGTGCTTGCCCACGCTGGTCTCGCCCGAGAGCATCACCGCGTCCGTGCCGTCGAGCACCGCGTTGGCCACGTCCGAGGCCTCCGCGCGGGTCGGGCGGGAGTTGCCGATCATCGAGTCGAGCATCTGGGTGGCGACGATCACCGGCTTGGCGTTCCGCCGGGCCAGCTTGATCGCGCGCTTCTGGACGATCGGGACCTGCTCCAGCGGCATTTCCACGCCCAGGTCGCCGCGGGCGACCATGATGCCGTCGAAGGCGGCCACGATGTCGGCGACGGCCTCCACCGCCTGCGGCTTCTCGATCTTGGCGATGACCGGGACGCGGCGCCCCTCGTCGTCCATGACGCGGTGGACGTCGAGGATGTCCCGGCCGCCGCGGACGAAGGACAGCGCGACGACGTCGAAGCCGGCGCCCAGCGCCCAGCGCAGGTCGTCCTCGTCCTTCTTGGACAGGGCGGGGACCGAGACGGCGACGCCCGGCAGATTGAGCCCCTTGTGGTCGGAGATCACGCCGCCCTCGACCACCCGGGTGCGGACGCGGGGGCCGTCGACGGCCGTGACCTCGAGGCACACCCTGCCGTCGTCGACGAGGACGCGCTCGCCGGGGGTGACGTCCTCGGCGAGGCCGGCGTGGGTGGTGCCGCAGATGTGGCGGTCGCCCTCGACGCCCTCTTCGACGGTGATGGTGAAGGTGTCGCCGCGTTCGAGGAGTGCGGGTCCTTCACGGAAGCGGCCGAGCCGGATCTTCGGGCCCTGAAGGTCGGCGAGGACTCCGACGCTGCGTCCGGTCTCGTCGGCGGCCCTGCGGACGTGCCGGTAGCGCTCCTCGTGTTCGGCGTGGCCGCCGTGGCTGAGGTTGAATCGGGCGACGTCCATTCCGGCGTCGACCAGTGCCTTGATCTGGTCGTACGTGTCGGTGGCGGGCCCCAGAGTACAGACGATCTTTGCTCGGCGCATGAGGTGAGCCTAGGCCTTACCAGTGGGTAGACGTTTGGTACGACGTGACTACTCAACAACCTTTGGATGAAGGAGTATTGACAGCTGTTGAACCGTGCGGGGCAGTGCCGGGACGAGCGTTCGAACCGTTCGCGGACCGAAAGACGCAACGGACACGGTCACAGTCTGGGCGGTGCCATGGTGAACCGCGCGTCGAGTTGCGCGTGGACGTGCTGGCGCTCGGGTTCGAGGTCCAGGGGCGCGGCCTCGTCCTGCGGCGCGGCGCCTCCGTAGGCCCGCATCGCTCTCATCCCTCCTCCGGGTGCCGGTGCCCAGGGCTGGGCGCTCTCCGCGCCGATGTCGGCGATCTCGACCAGGGCGGTGAGTGAGGTGCCGAGCGCCTCGGCGTACTCCCTGGCCCGTTGGACGGCCTCCTGCACGGCCTGTCGGCGTGCCTCCCGGTGGGCCGGTGAGCCGGGGCGCAGCGCCCACCACGGGCCGTCCACCCGGGTGAGTTCCACGTCGGCCAGTCGGGTGGTGAGTTCGCCCAGCGCGGTGAAGTCGGAGAGTTCGGCGGTGACACGGACGGCGCCGTGGTATGCGCGAACGCGCTCGCCGCGGCCGTGCCGGGCGGGTTCGGGCGCGAGGGAGAAGACACCGGTTTCCAGGTGTTCCACCGCCTGGCCGTAGGACTTGACGAGGTCGAGGACGTGGGCGTTGCGCCGGGTGAGGTCGTCCAGGGCGGAACGGCGGTCCTTGCCGCGGGCGGTGACGGTGATTCCGATCCGGGCGATCTCGGGGTCGACTTCGAGGTGTGCCTCGCCGCGGACGGCGATCCGGGGTGCGTCGGGGGTGCCGTAGGGGACGGCGGGGCCGGGCTCCGGTGCGGGGGCTGAGGTCATACGCCCCACTCTGTCACCTGTGCCCGGTGCTCCGCGCCCGCCGGTCATCAGATCGCAACCTTCCGGGGGTGTTGCGGTTCGCCGCGGGCCGCCAGAATCTACGCGCGTCATCGACCTGTTTCACGAGGAGAGCCTGACATGCCGTTGAACCGCCGGAAGTTTCTGACGAAGTCCGCCGCCACCGGGGCGGGGGTGGCGCTGGTCGGCGCTGCGGCGGCTCCGGCGGCCGAGGCCGCGCCGGCCTCTCCCGCGGCGGGCAAGAAGCCCGAGAAGCCGGGCAAGCGCTACTCGCTGACCATCATGGGCACGACCGACCTGCACGGGCACGTGTTCAACTGGGACTACTACAAGGACGGCGTGTACAGCGACGGGGCGGGCAACGCCCAGGGGCTGGCCCGGATCTCGACGCTGGTGGACCAGATCCGCAAGGAGAAGGGCCGTGAGCACACGATGCTCCTGGACGCCGGTGACACGATTCAGGGCACCCCGCTGACGTACTACTACGCGAAGGTCGACCCGATCACCGCCAAGCGCGGTCCGGTGCACCCGATGGCCAAGGCGATGAACGCCATCGGGTACGACGCGGTGGCGCTCGGCAACCACGAGTTCAACTACGGCATCGAGACGCTGCGCAAGTTCGAGGAGCAGTGCGACTTCCCGCTGCTCGGTGCGAACGCGGTGGACCACAAGACGCAGAAGCCGGCCTTCCCGGCGTACTTCATGAAGAAGTTCCACTCGCCGGGTGCCGCCCCGGTGACGGTGGCCGTGCTGGGCCTGACCAACCCGGGCATCGCGATCTGGGACAAGGCCTACGTGCAGGGCAAGCTGGACTTCCCCGGTCTGGAGGAGCAGGCCGCGAAGTGGGTGCCCAAGCTGCGTTCGATGGGCGCTGACGTCGTCATCGTCTCGGCGCACTCGGGCACGTCCGGCACCTCGTCGTACGGCGACCAGCTGCCGTACGTGGAGGACGCCGCCGCGAACGTCGCCCGGCAGGTGCCCGGCATCGACGCGATCCTGGTGGGCCACGCGCACCTGGAGATCCCGGAGCTGAAGGTCGTCAACGAGCAGACCGGCAAGACGGTCGTGCTGTCGGAGCCGCTGTGCTACGCCGAGCGGCTCTCCCTCTTCGACATCGAGCTGGTGTTCGTCAAGGGCAAGTGGGAGGTGGAGTCCGTCTCCGCCTCGCTGCGCAACACCAACACCGTCGCCGATGACCCGAAGATCACCAAGCTGCTCGAGGACGAGCACGCGAAGGTCGTGACGTACGTCAACCAGGTGGTCGGCCGGGCCACGGAGACCCTCACCACGGTCGACGCCCGCTACAAGGACGCCCCGATCATCGACCTGATCAACAAGGTCCAGGAGGACGTGGTCAAGGCCGCCCTGGAGGGCACGCAGTACGCCGCGCTGCCGGTCGTCTCGCAGGCCTCCCCCTTCTCGCGCACCTCCGAGATCCCGGCCGGCGACGTCACGATCCGGGACCTGTCCAGCCTGTACGTGTACGACAACACGCTGGTCGCCAAGTTGATGACGGGTGCCCAGCTGCGGGCGTACCTGGAGTACTCGGCGGAGTACTTCGTGCAGACGGCCGCCGACGCGCCGGTCGACGTGGACAAGCTGACGAACGCGGGCGGTCGCCCGGACTACAACTACGACTACGTGTCGGGGCTGCAGTACGACATCGACGTCGCGCAGCCGGTCGGTTCGCGGATCAAGAACCTGACGTTCGACGGTGCGGCGCTGGACGACGCGCAGGAGTTCGTGATGGCGGTGAACAACTACCGCGCGAACGGCGGCGGTGACTTCCCGTACGTGGCGTCGGCGCAGGAGCTGTGGGCGGAGTCGACCGAGATCCGCACGCGGATCGCGGAGTGGGTCACGGCGAAGGGCGAGCTGGACCCGAAGGACTTCGCGTCGCTGGACTGGAAGCTGACGCGCAACGGCACGCCGGTGTTCTGATCGGCCGACCAGGGTCTTTCGTGAGGGACGGCCTCAGATCCCGTCCGCCAGGGGCGTCAGCGTCCTGATCTGGCGGGACGGCGGGATCTGGGGCCGTCGCCGTTCCAGGCCGAAGGTGGTGAAGGCGGTGCGGGCGGGCAGCGGGTAGGCCTGTGTCCCGGTCACCGCGTTGAGGATGGTGGCGCTGCGCCAGGCGGCGAGGCCGAGGTCGGGGGCGCCGACACCGTGCGTGTGGCGTTCGGCGTTCTGCACGTAGACGTGGCAGCCGGTGGCGGTGATGGCCGGGTCGAGGGCGAGGCGGAACTGCTCGTCGACACGGAGACGTTCCTTGCCGTCGCGGCGCAGGTAGGGGTCGAGGCCGGCGAGGAGGGGCGTGATGGGGCGTTCACGGTAGCCGGTGGCGAGGACGACGGCGTCGGTGGTGAACCGGGTGCGGGTGCCCTGTTGCAGGTGTTCCAGGTGGAGTTCGATCCCGGCGCCGGCGACCCGGCCGGCGGCGCGGACCCGGACGCCGGGGGTCAGGACGGCGTCGGGCCAGCCGCCGTCCAGCGTGCGGCGGTAGAGCTCGTCGTGGATGGCGGCGAGGATGTCGGCGTCGACGCCCTTGTACAACTGCCACTGGCCGGCGACGAGCCGGTCGCGCACGGGTTCGGCCAGGGCGTGGAAGTAGCGCATGTAGTCGGGGGTGAAGTGCTCCAGGCCGAGCTTGGAGTACTCCATCGGGGCGAAGGCCTCGGTGCGGCCGATCCAGTGCAGCCGCTCGCCGCCGGCCGGGCGGTGGCGCAGCAGGTCGAGGAAGACCTCGGCGCCGGACTGCCCGGAGCCGACGACGGTGACGTGGCCGGCCGCGAGGAGGGCGTCGCGGTGGTCGAGGTAGTCGGCCGCGTGGACGACGGCGACGTCGGGGGCGTCGGCGAGGGCCCTCAGCGGGGCGGGCACGTGGGGTTCGGTGCCGATGCCGAGGACGACGTTGCGGGTGTGGGCGCGGCCGACGGCCTCCGCTTCGCCGTCGGTGTCGAGCTGGGTGAAGTCGACCTCGAAGAGGCGGAGTTCGGGGTTCCAGCGGACGGCGTCGACATGGTGGCCGTAGCGCACCGCGGGCAGGTTCTCGGAGACCCAGCGGCAGTAGGCGTCGTATTCGGCGCGCTGGATGTGGAAGCGCTCGGCGAAGTAGAAGGGGAAGAGCCGGTCGCGGATCCTGAGGTAGTTGAGGAAGGACCAGTCGCTGGCCGGGTCGGCGAGGGTGACCAGGTCGGCGAGGAAGGGCACCTGGACGCGGGCGCCGTCGATGAGCAGGCCGGGGTGCCAGCGGAAGCGGGGGCTCTGCTCGTAGAAGACGGTGTCGAGACCGGTGAGCGGGTGGGCGAGCGCGGCCAGGGAGAGGTTGAACGGTCCGATGCCGATGCCGACCAGGTCGCGGGGCGCCTGGGGTGCGGGGTGCGCGGGGTGGTTCATCGGGGGGTGCTTCCTTCCACCAGTTTCAGCAGGGCGGCCAGGTCTTCGGTCCGGGTGTCCGGGTTGAGCAGGGTGGCCTTGAGCCAGAGCCGGTCGTCGAGGCGGGCCCGGCCGAGGACGGCACGGCCTTCGGTGAGGAGTCGGCGGCGCACGGCGGCGACCGCGTGGTCGGTGGCGCCGGCGGGCCGGAACAGGACCGTGCTGATGGTGGGCCGGTCGTGGAGCTCGAAGCCGGGGTGGTCGTGGATGAGGTCGGCGAACTCGCGGGCGCGGGTGCAGACCTGGTCGACGAGGGCGCCGAGGCCGCTGCGGCCGAGCACCTTGAGGGTGACGGCGATCTTGAGGACGTCGGGGCGGCGGGTGGTGCGCAGGGAGCGGCCGAGCAGGTCGGGCAGGCCGGCCTCGGTGTCGTCGCCGGCGTTCAGGTAGTCGGCGCGCTGGTGCAGGACGGCGAGGTCGCGGGGGTGGCGGACGGCGAGGAGGCCGGCGGCGACCGGCTGCCAGCCGAGCTTGTGCAGGTCGAGGGTGACGGTGTGGGCGGCTTCGAGTCCGGTCAGCTTGTCCCGGTGGCGTTCGCTGAACAGCAGTCCCCCACCGTGGGCGGCGTCGATGTGCAGCCGGGCGCCGTGGGCGGCGCACAGTCCGGCGATCTGTGGGAGGGGGTCGATGAGGCCGGCGTCGGTGGTGCCCGCGGTGGCTGCTACGACGACGGAGCCGCGCGTGCCGCCGAGGTCGGTGAGGGCGCCGTGCAGGGCCGCGACGTCGAGGGTGCCGGAGGGGGCGGGCACGATCACGGGGTCGGGCAGGCCGAGCAGCCAGGCGGCGCGGGGCAGGGAGTGGTGGGCGTTGGCGCCGCAGACCAGGCGGACACCGCTGCCGCAGGACTCGCGGGCGAGCAGGAGGGCGAGCTGGTTGGACTCGGTGCCCCCGGTGGTCACGACGGCGTCGGCGAGGCCGGTCTCGTGGGCGAGCGCGCGGGTGACGAGGGCTTCGAGCGCGGAGGCGGCGGGAGCCTGGTCCCAGGAGTCCAGGGAGGGGTTGAGGGCGCTGACGGCGAGGTCGGCGGCGGTGGCCACGGCGAGCGGCGGGCAGTGCAGATGGGCCGCGCACAGCGGGTCGGCGGGGTCGGCGGCGCCTTCGGCGAGGGCGTGCACGAGGCCGCGCAGGGCGTCCGGGTCGCCGTGCTCGGGCAGGACCTCGCCCACGGCGCCGCGCACCCGGTCGGCGACCGCCTCGGGCCCGCCCGCGGGCAGGGGGCCGCCGCGGGCGCGGCGGCCGCTGTCGAGGGCGTCGAGCACGATGTCCAGCAGGGGCCGCAGGGCGTGCGGGCCGTCGGGACCGGAGGCGAGGCGGGCGGGGTGGTCCGGCGGCGGGGTGCACGGGGTGCTCATGGGGCTGTCCTCCGTGGCGCGGGGGCAGGGACTTCCAGCTTGTACGCAGTAGAGCCGGATACGCCCGAAGGATCGACGATCGGAACCCGAAAGTGGGTACTGCCGTACGGGGAAAGCCTGTTGGGGTCCCGCCGTCAGCCGAGGAAGTCGGGCCGGTGGTCCTCGGCCCAGCGGGCGAAGGGGCGGGCCGGCGCGCCGGTGATCTCCTCGACGGTGCGGGTGATCTCCGGGGGAACGCCGATGGTGGACTCGAAGGTCCTCATGAGGGCCTGGAACAGGTGCGGCGGCACGTGCGGGAAGAGCTCGGGGCCGGCCTGTCCCGGTGGGACCTCGACGAAGGCCAGGTCACGGCCGAGGGCGCGGCCGATCGCGGCGACCTGTCCGGCGTTGGTGACGGCCTCCGGACCGGTGAGGCGGTGGACGGCGCCCTCGTGGCCGGGATCGAGGAGGGCGCGTTCGGCCACGGCCGCGATGTCGTCCTCGTGGATGGGCGCGGTCAGGGCCTCGGCGAAGACGCCGCGGACGGTGTTCCCGGCGCGGATCTGGGGTGCCCACTGGAGGGCGTTGGCGGCGAAGGCGTTCGGCCGCAGGAAGGTCCACGCGAGGCCGCTGTCGCGGATCCTCCGCTCGGCACCGGCGTGCATGACGTGGAGGGGATGGGTCTCGTCGGCGCCGTCGCGGACGATCCCGGAGGAGAGCAGCACGACGTGCCGGACGCCGGCCTCGCGGGCCGCCCGCAGCAGGGCGCCGCCGTCACCGGCGGCCTGGACGTACAGGAAGAGCCCGGTCACCCCCGCGAACAGGGCGGCCGGGTCGTCGGTCCGGAACCGCACGGCCTCGGCGCCCGCGGGCAGCGCGGCCCGTTCCGGGTCGCGGGTCAGCGCCCGCACGGGCCGGCCGGCGGCGACGAGACGTTCGACGAGGGCACGGCCGACGTTGCCGGTCGCTCCGGTCACTGCGATCACGGGTCCGCCTCCGGGGGCTCGGCCGGTCGTCCTGAGACTCCAGCAGCCTAGGAGCGGACGGCCGACCCCGCGCGGAAACACCGGCAACCGCGCGCCCCACCCGGCCCACCGGTCGGCTCGCCGCCGTGCCGGTGGACGCGGGTACCGGCGCGGGCGTCGGCCGGGTGGTGGCTCGCGCCGCGCACCCCGCCCCGGGTCGGCCGGATCGCCCCGGCCGAGCCGGCGGGCGACCGGCTCGGACCCGGAGTTCGCGCTACGCCTCCCGGACGCGCAGTGCGCGGGCCAGGTCGTCGAGTTGGTCGACGAGCTTGCGGCGCAGCGCCGGGGTGGGGTCGCCGTCGCGCAGGCAGGCCTCGCCCCGGCGCAGGTGGTCGGCGTCGACGGCGTACATCGGGAATGCCCAGCGTCCGGCGGCGTCGGCGATGGCGGGGCCGCGGCGGGCGGCGAGGGCGACCGCGTCCTCGTAGAAGCGGGAGACGTAGTCCCGTACGAGGTCGGCCTGTTCGGGCTGCCAGAAGCCCTGCGCGGTGGCGGTGAACAGGTAGTTCGACAGGTCGGTGCGCTCGTCGGTGGCGAACATCGCCTCCCAAGCCGCGCGCTTGGCCTCGGCGTCGGGCAGCGCGGCCCGGCAACGGGCGGCGCCCTCCTGGCCGGTGGCCGACGGGTCGCGGTCGAGTTCCCCGGCGATGGCGGCCTCGTCGACGGCGCCGAGGACGGCGAGCCGGCCCAGGACGCGCCAGCGCAGCTCCGGGTCGAGTTCGGGGCCGCCGGGGACGGTGCCGTCGGCGAGCCAGGCGGCGATGGTGTCCGGGTGGGCGGCGACGTCGATGAAGTGGCGCACGGCGATCAGGCGCAGTCCGGGATTGTCGCCGTCCTCGGTGCGGCGGATCAGATCGCGGCACAGGGAGCCGAGGGAGGCGAGGACGGCCGGGCGCTGCTCGGGGTGGACGTACCGGTCGGCGATCTGCCCGACGGCGAAGGCGAGGACGCCCTGGACGAGGGCGAGGTCGGTCTCCTCGGGCAGATGGGCGCAGGCGGCCGTCAGGTAGTCGGCGGGGGCGAGTTCGCCGTCGCGGACCATGTCGCGCAGCGCGTTCCACACCACGGCGCGGGTGAGCGCGTCGGGGATGCCGGACAGGCCGCGCAGGGCGGTCTCCAGGGAGGTCTCGTCCAGGCGGATCTTGGCGTAGGTCAGGTCCTGGTCGTTGGGCACGACGAGGGCGGGCCGGGTGCCGGAGCGGGGGCGGCGGGTACCGTCCTGCGGGACGTCGGTCTCGTAGCGCTCCCGGACCACCAGGCTGCGGCCGTCGCCCAGGTCGCGGTCGTAGACGCCGACGGTGACGCGGTGCGGGCGGCTGCCGTCGCGGTCGAGGGCGAGGGTCCACTGGCCGGGCTCGGCGTCGACGGACGCGGTGAGCGTGTCCACGCCGGTGGTGCGCAGCCAGGACTCGGCCCAGGCGTGCACGTCGCGGTCGGTGGCGGAGGCGAGGGAGTCGATGAAGTCGGCGAGGGTGGCGTTGGCGAACCGGTGCCGCTCGAAGTGGGTGTTGATACCGGCCAGGAAGTCCTTCTCACCGAGCCACGCGACCAGTTGGCGCAGGGCGGAGGCGCCCTTGGCGTAGGAGATGCCGTCGAAGTTGAGCAGCGCGGAGGCGGTGTCGTCGACGGCGTCGGGGGCGACGGGGTGGGTGGAGGGGCGCTGGTCGGCGTCGTAGCCCCAGGCCTTGCGGGCGACGCCGAAGTCGGTCCAGGTGTCGGTGAAGCGGGTGGCCTCGGCGGTGGTCTGGTAGCCCATGTACTCGGCGAAGGACTCGTTCAGCCAGATGTCGTCCCACCACCTCAGGGTGACCAGGTCGCCGAACCACATGTGGGCCATCTCGTGGGCGATGACCATGGCGCGGGTCTGCCGCTCGGTGTCGGTGACGGCGGAGCGGTAGACGAACTCGTCGCGGAAGGTGACCAGGCCCGGGTTCTCCATGGCGCCCGCGTTGAACTCGGGGACGAAGGCCTGGTCGTAGGAGTCGAAGGGGTAGGGCTCGTCGAACTTCTCGTGGTAGCGGTCGAAGCAGCCGCGGGTGACGTCGAGGATCTCGTCGGCGTCGGCGTCGAGGTGGGGCGCGAGCGAGCGGCGGCAGTGGATGCCGAAGGGCAGGCCGCGGTGCTCGGTGCGTACGGAGTGCCAGGGGCCGGCGGCGACGGCGACGAGGTAGGTGGAGATCAGCGGGGTGGGCGCGGCCTTCCAGACGCCGTCGCCGGTGTGCTCGGTGACGCCGTTGGCGAGGACGGTCCAGCCGTCGGGGGCGGTGACGGTGAGGTCGAAGACGGCCTTGAGGTCGGGCTGGTCGAAGGCGGCGAAGACGCGCTGGACGTCTTCCATGAAGAGCTGGGTGTAGACGTAGGTCTCGCCGTCGGTGGGGTCGGTGAAGCGGTGCATGCCCTCGCCGGTGCGGGAGTAGCGCATGGCGGCGTCGACGCGCAGTTCGTGCTCACCGGGGGTGAGGTTCTTCAGCGGCAGACGGTTCTCGACGAGGTCCCGCGGATCGAGGGGCCGGCCGTCGAGGGTGGCGGAGCGCAGGTCGGCGGGCTTGAGCTCGACGAACGTGTCCGTGCTGTCCCGGCCCGCCCGTACGGTGAACCGGATCACGGTCACGGAGTCGAAGGTGTCGTCCCCACCGGTCAGGTCGAGGTCGACGCTGTAGTGGTGGACGTCGAGGAGCGTGGCACGGGTCTGCGCTTCGTCGCGCGTGAGTACGGACATGGACGCCATGCTGCCTGATGGCCCCGAGCGGGCACGAGGGGGTGTCGCCGACGGACTCGAGACGTTCGCGGCCCACGGGGGCGCGTTCGGCGGCGCGCGGGCGGGCGGTCAGGTCGCCGGGGTCTCACCGTTGCCGGCGTCCTCGGCGATGCGCTCGTGGTGGCGGATCACCTCGGCGATGATGAAGTTCAGGAACTTCTCGGCGAACGGTCGCGCTGCTGGCTGCAACCGTGAACGGGCAGGTCGCGGAGGGTGTGTTGCGGGTCGACCACCTTCACCAACCACCCTCCCTACAGGGTCGCTACAGGCTCATGACGCGTTCACTGCGGGGCCGCGTCTCCTAAACGTCTCCTAAACGATCAGTCCGTAGTCGCAGGTCAGATGCCGTAACGGGCGGCCCCTCGCGTCCGCGTTAGCTGGCTGCGAGGGGCCGACCCCAGTGCCGGGTAACCGCGAGGGGGGCCATCCCAAGGTCGGCGGTCACCGGCACGTCTCTGCTACCGACTCTCCGCCTAACCCGACGGATGCAGTCGATTCCATGGTTCACCCGAAAGAGCGAACAGGTTTTCGAATACCTGACATTACCTCTGGCCCTGCGGCATATGCCAGGGCCGCAGGGCTGTACTGATTTTGGATCAAGTGGCGACCGTTTGGGTACTGACACAAGATCGTTGCGGCCGAAGCGTGAGGCGGGTGCCATCCCGTCGTAACCCTCGACCCGACTGGGTCATGCAGCGCCGCATCGCCCTCGGCCACCGCATCGCCGACCTGAGACGCCAGGCCGACCTGTCGCAGGAGCAGCTAGCCCATGCGGCTGGTATGGAGCGTCGGTCGATCCAGCGGTACGAGAGCGGTCAGCGTGACCCTCGGTTCTCGGACCTGCTGCTGATCGCCCATGCATTGGGGGTGCACGTAACCGACCTCCTCCACTGTTGACCAATAGTCAGCACCCAACATCGTTACCGGCGAGTCATCAAGACCGTTGGCACATACAATTGCGCACACCCGCAAGGAACGCTCACTGACTGCACACACCTCTGGCCAGCGCTTTCCTCGCAGACAAGATCACCATCCCCTTTTTGCCTCGCAGGCGATCACCAACTCCCGGAGCGCGCAAGAGGAAGCCCCGCCCATCCGCCACGGGGGGTGCGGACGAGCGGGGCTGTCAGGGGCTGTTCAGTGCTTGCGCGGCCGGACCGGTGCGCGGGTGGCGGGGGTGCGCCACGACCAGAGGCCGCGGCAAGGCGGCGGCGTGAGGTTGAAGAAGGCCCCGCACTGTGCGCACCAGGGCAGCCCGTTCTCCGGGTCTGTGAGGCAGTCGGCGGCGCAGCGGGGGCACTTCTCCACGAGGCCTACCTCTCAGAGGTCGTACTCTCCGGCCTGGATGGCGGCGCGGAGCATGGCCCAGCCGCCGGTGGACATCGTAACGATCTCGTCGGGCCGCTCACTGTCCCGCAGGGCGACCTGGCCCGGCACGTTGGTCGCGACCTCGGGGCAGTTGTTGACCCGCTTGTCGCGGCAGGCGCTGACGAACGCGTACTCGACGCTCATTGTGCTGATCCCTTCGTCGTACCTGGGGGGATACGGTCCCCGCACCGTCGTGCGGCCCAGAGCTCGACCTGTCCAAGCCCGGGGCGTAGAACGGGCCCCCACCCTGTCCGGACGGTGGGGGCCCTTCCGCGCGCGGTCAGGCGCCGAGCGTGCCCGCCCTCACCGCGTCGACGAATGCGCCCCAGGCCGCGGGCGAAGCGGAGTGCGCGCCGCGGGGCCGGTCCTTGGTGTCCCGGAAGTACGCGCCGTTGCCGGTCTTGGCGACCTCGATGCAGGCGCCGTTGCCGGTGCTGTAGCTGCTCGTCTTCCAGGGCAGAGTGCTGCTGTCCATATGCTTGCCTTTCGTCGGTGTGCTACTTGATGGGCGGCCGTCCGAGCCCCAGGAGACGGCCCGCCCGCCCGCCGCGTCGCGGTCGATACCTGCGCGCGGCGGGAGTCTTCAGCGCTGGGGCCAGCGGTAGCCCACGACATCCGTCACCGAGCGGCGGCCGGCGTAGTGGTCCATGTGGTCGCCGTCGTGGTCCGGGCGGCGGGTGCAGCGGCCGGGAGGCCCCTCGGGGCGCTGCGCCCAGCAGTAGCCGGCGGCGCGACCCGCGGCGAGGGACGCCTGCTCGTCGTCGGTGGTGTTCTGCTGCCTGGTCATCGGCGGCCCTCCCGCACGAGCCGGTCGAGACTGCGGCCGGTCTTGCATTCCCGGACGTCGTCGACGCACTGCTCGCACATCTCCAGATGAGCAAGCTGGGCGGGGTACGCCCGCTCACGGATGCAGCGGCGGCAGGCGCGGGGGAACCAGGTCGCGCCGGTGATCGAGGTAGAGCCCTTCAGCGGGTGGCGCTGTTCACCAAGGTCGACGGCGCTCTCCGCGTTCAGCGAGCCGTCTCCGCACCAGACGCAGTCGGCGCCGCGCCTCTGCCCGCCGGTGACGGCGTCGAGGGTGGGGAGTTGCAGCAGGTCGAGGACGGCTTGTGGCACCCCTGCCGCGGCTGCTCTGGGGGCGGTACCGTGCGCCATGTCGACGCTCCTTCACAGCGTTGGCCAGCCCCGGGGCCGTTCGCGCGGTTGCCGGGGCGCTTGCTTGCAACTCCGGAGCGTAGCGGTAGCTAGCTAGGGTGGCTAGGCGAACCGGGCTATCTCGTCTCGCTCGACATGATGTGCCCACTTAGCGTCCTGATCATGGAATGGGCGCCGGATGTACCGCGGTGGCGGCAGGTGTACGAAATCTTCGAGGAGCGGATCGCTGACGGCACGTATCCGCCGGGGACGAAGCTGCCTGGTGTGATGGCGATCGTCGCCGAGTTTGGTATCGCACAGATGACCGCCCGTCGAGTCCTTACCGAGCTGCGCGCGGCCGGGCTCGCGCAGATGCAGCCGGGCATTGGGACGTTCGTGACCAAGCTGCCGAAGAGCGGCAGGGGTCTCTAAGCCTGACGATAGAATGAGCGCACAACGAAGCGGCCCCCGCAGGTGCTACCAACACCAGGCGAGGGCCTGACCAGAGGAGATGTGGTCCTCATGGCTGTGCGTCAGCCTACCCTCCGCGGAGTTCCCCGCAAATCTGCGCTCGGTTCGTACATCTACGTGCTGCGGTTCAACGTCGGCATCGTCAAGGTCGGTTTCACGGCCAGCCCCGGCCGACGGATGAGTGACTACCGGTCGACCCTCTCGCCATTCGGGATTTCGATCACCGACTACTGGGTCTCCGAGCCGCACGGGCAGGCGGAGGACAACGAGGCGCTGCTGCTCACCTTCTGCCGCGCACGGGCCGCACAGGCGAACAAGAGCGAGTACTTCAAGGGCATCGACTACGGCGAAGTGGTGGCATTTGCTGGCACGCTCCCCTACGTCCCACTGCAGGCAGAACCGTCGGCCCCTGCCCACTCCCCCATCGATCTGCTGAAGTACGAGCAGATCGCCACGGTGTTCGCTGCCCGGATCACGCGCGGCATCTACCCACCGCGGCGCCGAATCCCTACGGAGGCCGGCATCTGTGACGAGTTCGGGGTGAGTCGACCCACCGCGCGGGCCGCCGTGCAGTTGCTCGTCGAGCGCGGCCTCATCCAGACGGTGCGCGGCAAGGGCAGCTACGTCGTGGACTCCCCGCCGCAGGCGTGAGGCTGATGTCCGACCCGGCTCCTAGACTGGCTCGCATGTCCTCCCCTCCCCCGCTGCCGGGCGCTGCGCGCTCTGCTGCCGCAGTGAATGAGGACATTCGTGCCCTGGTGACGGCGTGCGGCGGCTGGCTCTACGGCGAGACCCGGCAGCGGTATGAGCTGCTGCGGGACGAGTGGACGGTTGCGGTCGCGCGGGAGCGGGCACTCGGGGACGTGGTGACCGCGGCGTAGGGTGGCATGCGAACGCCCCGCCTACTTTCACTAGGCGGGGCGTCGCTTTCTACAGCTCAGGCGCTATGGAGGATGTCCGACATCCTCTGCGCGTGGGGCGGCAGATCGTACAGCCAGCCTTCGCCGTGCTCGTCGCAGTACCTGCTGTTCTCCTCCGATCCGGGTGCGAGGTAGCAGTCGGAGCGGGGGCACGCGCCGCACGTGGCCTCGCAGCACGGCTCGTCCGAGGTGCAGTCTTCGCAGCGCAGCCCCATGCAGTACGGGGCAGGGCGCTTGCGTACTCCGCCTCGGGGCCCGAAGTCGAGCAGCACGTAAGGTTCTGCCGCGTCGGGCGTCTCGTACAGGAAGATCGCACACAGGCCGGGCGTGCCGTAGAACTGGGCATCGACCCTTTCGGTGCCGTCGACCAGCCGCTGACGGCTGACGGTGGTCTGTCCGGGGCGACTCAGGCGTTCCCGGAGAGCCGCCTTGGCGTCATCCAGGGTGTCCCACCACTCCTTTCTGTTCGTGATCGTCTCGTAGGAGACGGGCTCCCACACGCCGTACACGGTCATGGTCGGTGGCCTCGCTTCTCGGTGGTGGTGGTGTCGGTGGCCGTCTCAGGCCGTGGCGGGCGGTGCGAAGTCGCTGTGGCGGTTGCTGCCTGCGGTCAACACGTACAGGTAGATCACGGCAGTGTTGTTGTAGGTGATCGTCGCCCCGTAGCGGACAGCGCCGGGGGTTTCGCGGTCCTGGTACTGGCGGATGCTGGCGATCTCCCTCGGCGTGGCAGCGATGGCGAGCCCGGCGAGGTACTGCTCCAGTCGGGCCAGGTCGAGCTTGCCGCCCTCGACGGGGTCCGGGATGGGCAGGTCCGGGTGCGGGTCGCCGAGGACTGGCGGGGCCGGGTGTTCGTCGCGTTCGTTGGCGGCGAGCGTGACGGCGATCTGCACGTTGACGGGCGTGCCGGTCGAGGTGGTGGCGACGATGCCGAAGCGGGAGCGATCGACGTCGGCGTCCCGGTAGGTGCGGGCGGTGAGCCGGCCGTCCTGGTTGATGGCGGCCACCAGGAGGCCTTCGAAACGGTCAGGGCGCATGCGGTGCGGGTGTCCTTACTTCTCGTCGGTGACGCGGATGTCGAGGCTGACGGCGTACACCCGCTCCCGCTCGTCGTGGGCGCGGAACGCGTCGCGGAGCCTGTCGCTGGCGTCCTCCTCACGGTCGAACACGTGGTAGTCCTTGCTCGTGTCGCGCAGGTAGTCGAAAGCCATCCGCTGCGCCGCCTCGGCACTCGTAGCGATGACGTAGATGCTGCCGCTGATCCGGTCCGAGTGGACGATCGGCATGGTCAGTTCTCCTTGACTAGATCCGCATCGCGGAAGGCTACGGGGAGTCGGTCCTCGTCTTCGTCGAGGAGCACGGGGCAGTCTGCAAGGTAGCCGTCGCCGGGCTTCGCGACGGTGCCGAGCATTCCTGCCAAGCCCTCGACGTGCGGCGCTACCCGCACGCGATCGCCTTCGTTGAACTCTGTCGCCATGGTCACTTCTCCTTGTGCGGCTTGGCTTCGTGGTTGCGGACGCTGGTTTCGGCGCCGACGTAGGTGCAGCCTTCGACGGAGCACTCGATCCAGCCGCCCTGTTCGAGAGCAGCGTCGCGGACGGACTGCTCCGCGCCGGGGCCGAAGTCGTTGTCGGCGAGGAGGCGGGCCACGGACCCGCCGTGGCGCGCAGCGATGAACGCCGCCTCTGCGATCTTGTCGTGGCCTCGGGCGAAGAAGCTGCCGATGCCGGTTTCGGTGCCGCAGCCGCACCAGCAGAAGCCGGTGGGGATGAGGCGGGGCTGGTCTGTCACAGTGGCGCCTTTCAGAGCTGGTTGGGCTGGACGTCGAAGGCAATGACGACGCCACCTCGGGAATGCGGGGACTCGCGGTAGATCTCTTCACGGATCTCGTTGAACAGGTCCAGCCTGGTGGCGCCGCGTGCTGGCGTGAGCGTGCCCTGATAGTCGGTGACGTTGTAGCCAGCCGCGTTCGGGGTCTGGATGGTCATCATCCAGAAGTGGCTTCCCTGCTTGGTCGCTTTCGTCATGCAACCAAGGTACCGGTTCTTGATTGGACATCAAGGAGAACTAGAAAAGATACGCACGGCGGCGGAGGCGGACCCGGGCTCTGAACGTCGCAGCGCCCCGCCGGTCCGTGACAACCGAGCGGGGCGCCATTCGAGTAACTGCACACGTCAGAGACGCGAACAGTGATACGGCAATGCTACGGGGCGTCGCCGACAACGAGGTCGGGCCAGGTCGTCAGCGTCTCGCCGGTCTCCTCGTCGACGAGGGTGACCTGGGCGCCGGGCTGGCCGTAGTCGCCGACCCATCCGGCGAGCTTGCGGCGGGCGGTCGCCTCGCTCCCCCACCAGCCGCGCATCGCCGGGCGGCCGTCGACGGTGAGGGTCAGATGGAAGCGGTCGGGGGCGGTCACAGCGTCAGCGCTTGATCGTGTGCCCGCAGGAGCCGAGCCGGATCAGGGTGCCAAGGTGGCCAGCGAACTCGGCGAACCCTTCGGGGGAGGTCTGCTCGCCGGCGATGGCGTCCATGGTCACCGTGTCGTTGGGCTCGCCGCAGATCGGGCAGGCGACCGGTCGGCGCTCGGCGCTCGCGCGTTCCAGCTCGACACCGAAGCCGTCGCTCCAGATGCCGTCCGGGTGCTCCCAGTCCTCGACCGGGCCGGTCAGTACCGTGCCACCCAGCGGTGGGATGTAGCTCGCCATGCGACCTCCTCTGTGTGCCCCCAGGATGGCAGACGTCCCCGCCCCGCATAGAATCGAACGCATGTCCGATCTGTCACCTGCCGAGCGTCTCGAAAAGCTGCGCACCCTGGAATCGTGGCTCGCCTG
Source organism: Streptomyces sp. NPDC052043 (assembly GCF_044548235.1). NCBI lineage: Bacteria > Bacillati > Actinomycetota > Actinomycetes > Kitasatosporales > Streptomycetaceae > Streptomyces > Streptomyces sp. NPDC052043. The sequence goes on along the minus strand of NZ_JBIUBT010000001.1, from coordinate 761,622 downwards.
GCAGCTACAGGACACCCGCCGGAAGATCACCGCCCTCGAGCAGGCCGCGGCCAGATACATCGTCGAGAAGCAGATCCGGGAAGGGCACCCGCTCGGTGCGACCATCCACCTCGCTGACTGCACCATGCCGCAGCGGGAAACCCGGCCGCTGAGCGCCGAGGATGCGCGGGCCGCGTTGACGAAGGACGCCCAGTTCTTCCACGCCTGCGAGTTCTGCGCGCCAGATCGGTCGCTCGGCATCGCGGACTAGGGGCGCTGTCAGTGCCAGCAGCGATGATGACGGCATGATGCAGAACTACGCGCTCACCTGGACCGACCCCACTGGCAAGCCGCGGGCCTCCGCCGTCGCCTACGACAAGCCCAGCGCCGGCCACCGCCAGGCAGACCTCGAAGCCGCCGGCTGCACCAACGTGCAGATCGTGCCGGTGAAGCCCGGCCAGCTGCCCGACGTCCAGGGCTGACATGACAGGGCCCGCCTCGACGGGGGGCGAGGCGGGCGCTACGGCCAGTCTGGCACGGGAAGCAGGACGCGAGGCAGATCCTCGCGTTCCTCACCCTTGCTGATCGTCGCCGTATGGCGTCATGAGGTCGGACGCAGAGACTCGAAGTACCGCGCAGAACGCGGCTAGGTGGTCGACCGTGACGGCGGGCGTGGACTGACCGTGGACTGTCCCTGTTTCCATCCGTCGAATCTGCGTGTCTTGTAGTCGGATCCCCCGCTCTCCCAGGGCTTGCGACAGATCCGCTGAGCTCATGCCCCGCTCTCTCCGTAGTCGCCGCAGATTTCGCCCGACGATCAGCGACACGCTTCGCTCTTCAGGTGTCCGCGTACCTCGCGCCATACTTCCTCCCCAGAGATATCGCCCCATGATGGCCCCGATGACGCGTCTCCTCTAGATGAGGGCACAGAGGAGCTAGGCTGACGCAGCGGCGCCCCGCCACTTCGACTGGCGGGGCGCCGTGCAGTTCAGAGCTCGTTCGGCTGCTCAGGTCTGGTTGTTAACGGAGGCCGCCTTGATGGCCTCCAAGATCGTGCGGCGATTGGTGCCGAACTCGTCGGCGAGTTGCTGGACGGTGTACTTACGCTTCCCGTTGTCGTCGAGCTCGCCGTGCATTTGCTTGACGAGTTGGTTCTGGCGAGGGCCCAACCCTTGCCTACGTGCCTGCCTCTCTACAGCTCCCCGCGGCTTGCGCACCTCCAGCAGCGCCTTGCGTGCGGCCTCCACGTCCACGCTGAAAGCGTCGCTGCGGCGCGCTCCGGTCCACGTAGCTATGAGCAGTTCTCCGGGGCGCCAGTCGTTGAGGATGGTGGTCTTGCCGGTCTTGGTGTGATCCGCTGAGACCGTGCCAGAGCTGTCGACGTGGACGAACGTCACCGCTCTGTCGGTGTACGGGAAGTCGTCCTCGTCGGTGTCTTTCCGCAGGGACGATACGTCGAACTTCATGCGCGCTCCTTCATGGTGGGGTTGGTCAGTTCAGTCCGGCGCGGCGGCAGATGGCGCGCACGACCATCGGCTGCCACCGCTCGGCGCGGCGCGGTCGGTGCCCTTCGGTGCCCAGCGCCTCACAGATCTCCCGGTAGGACTTGCCAGCTCCGCGAAGTTCGAGGATCCGGGCGTGCGCGGCGGCTTCGGCCGGGTTGGGCCCAGCGTCCCGTTCGCGGCCCTCGCCTACGCCGTGAGTGCCGTAGGCGTATGCACCGACGTACTTCCTGCCGGTGAGGCTCTTGGCTGCCCGGCCGTCCCGGAGTCGCTTGACGACCATGCGGCGGTCAAGTTCGGCGAACACGCCAACGACCTGACGCATGGCGGTGCGCATCGGATCGTCCGGGTCGTCTTTGAGGATCTCGCCGGCGTCCGCCGCGAACACGCGGCCGCCGTCTCGCCACACGATCGCCAGGGTTGCTTCCTGCACAGTGAGCGCGCGGGCGAGGCGATCCAGCCGCGGGATGAGGAGTCCTCCCGCTTCGCGCTCTTGGATCGCCAGCAGGGCCTCTGAAAGGCCGGGCCGGTCTACGGCTTCTTTGGCGCCACTCACGCCCTCTTCGCGGATCAGTCGCACGATGCGGTGGTCGTTGCTCTTGGCCCACGCCTTGACGGCTTTCTCTTGGACGCCGAGTCCGTAGCCGTCGGAGACCTGTCCGGCCGTACTGACTCGGACATAGGCGACAAGTTTCACCGTCTCACCCCCTAGACTTGTAAGTGTTTCCACGGAATAGATTACAGTGCAGGTGGGCGGGCAGGCAATGACGAAGCACCCTCGCCCTCCGTCGCGTGCGTGGCCGAGGCGCTGGCGAGATCAGCTCTCGTGTCACGACTCCGTGACGACCGTTCACGTTCTGCGCGCGCTTCGTCTAGCGTGTGCTGATCCATCAACCCATGGGGGGGAATCATGCGCGTTCGCGCTACGGCAGCGTGTGCTGCCTTACTTCTGGCCGCTTTGACCGCGTGCGGTGGTAGCGGTGACAAGACGGATGCTGCGGCGAAGTCGAAGCCGGCGGCGAGCAAGCCGGCCGCGTCCAAGACGTCCGGCGATGACGGGGCTGGTACGGGCGGCGACGGCACTGACGGCACGGTGACGGGCCTGAAGTTCGGGGAGTCGTACTCGTGGCCGGACGGTTTGAAGGTCACCGTCGTCGAGGCGAAGGTGTTCACCGACTGGGACGCGGAGGCCTACGAGACGCCGGACCCGAGCCTCACCGAGTTCCGGGTGCGGCTGAAGTTGGAGAACACCGGCAAGCAGCCCGCGGACTTGGGTGACCTGTCGACGATCGTCGAGGGCGCCACCAACGGCGGCCGGGCGGCGGGCAGCGAGTTCGAGCGCGGCTCGGAGCCGCTCGAGGGCCAGCTCGCCCCCGGGGTGTCGGCGGTGAAGACGGACGACAACTCGCTCGAGTCCCGCTACGGGAAGAAGGTCGTGGTCAGGGTGCAGCGGGCGTCCGAGGACGGGGTGTTCGAGTTCATCGAGTTCGCTGGGGCCATCGCCGGCTAGGTGGTGGTCTGGTCGGTGATGATGCCTGCCTGCGCCAAGACGGTGAGGAGGCTGGCGAGGGCGGCCCCGTTGCTGCGGGATCCGGCGACGGCTGTCCTCGCCTTGTCGGCCTTCCCTGTTTCGAGCGCGCTGGTGCGGTTCTCGAGCCCGTACTCGCCGCCCACCCGGAGCTGGAGGTCGGTGACGTATCCGTTCAGCGCGTTGCCGTGGGTGGCCAGGTAGGCGCCGATGCTGTCCGGGGTGATCGGGTCTGCGCCGTCCGACGCGTGGCTCGCAGCATGCGGGGTCGGCGTGCGGGCGTTCGTGAGGGTCGGGTCGGTGCTTCGGAGTGCGACGTCCGATCCGGCGCCGGCTGCTCCGAGGGCTGGCTGTGGCCCCTCGGGTCCTCGCTCGCCGGGGTCGCCGGGGTCGCCCTTCGGTCCCTGCTCGCCTGGTGTGCCGGGGTTTCCTGGATCGCCCTTGGCGCCGGGGGTTCCGTCGGCGCCGGCAGGTCCGGTCTCTCCGGCAGGTCCGGGCTCTCCTTGCTCGCCGCGCGGTCCCTGCTCGCCGGGGTTGCCCTTGTCTCCTGCCGGGCCCTGGATTCCCGGCTCCCCTTGGTCGCCCTTGGGCCCGCGGTCGCCCTGGTCACCCTTGGGGCCGCGGTCGCCATCTACGCCGTCGCGTCCGGCCGGCCCTTCTGGACCCGGTTCGCCCTGGAGGCCGGGGAGCCCTTGGACTCCTGGTTCGCCGCGGTCGCCTTTCGGTCCGCCTGGGTCGCCAGGGTCGCCCTTCGGTCCGCGCGGGCCTGGTTCGCCGTCGTGTCCGGCAGGTCCGGCCGGTCCGGGTACGGGTATGTAGTCGGGGGCGTGCGGGTCGAGTTGCTGCAGCTGGTCGAGGTCGACGTTGTCGGGGGCGTCCTCGAGGGTGAAGTAGAAGACGCGCGGCTGCCCGCCGGTGGTGACGATGGCCTGCCACAGCCAGCCTGCCGGGTTGCTCCCGGGCGCGCTGTTGTCGAGGAGTTCCACCCCGATCGTGTCCCCGTCGACGAGGCGCCCTTGGTCGTCGAGTTGGTAGGTCCCACCGCCGGTCCACGTTGCGGGGGTGCCGTCGATGACGATCGCGGGCACGTTCGGGGACAGGCGGACGGTGCCTGCGGCTGGTCTGCCGCTGGCGGGGCTGGCGACGGTTAGGTGCACGCGCCGGGTGGGGGTGTCGTCGGGGAACGGCATCGGTCAGACTCCCGTCTTGTCGTGGTGTTCGCGCTGCGCACGGAGCAGCATGCGGGTCCGCTGCAGCATGAGGGCGCCGATCGCGAGGACGATGACGGTGCGCACGGCGCGCAGGACGGTGGCGAGCCGCCCGTCAGGCCACAGGGATACGAAGACGGTGTAGGCGCAGAGGAGTCCGACCGCGGTGGCGAACGCCATCAGGTTGCGGCCGACCTCGCTGCGCCACCAGGTGGCGCGCAGGTGGTAGGTCGCGGCGAATGTTGCGCAGGCGAGGAAGGCCAGCGTGGATGCGCCAACGTTGATCCACTGGTCGGCGGCGAGTTGTCTCATTGCGCTGCTCCTCGTTGTTCGGCGAACGCCTGCTCGATGCGTTCCCGGAAGTGGTTCTCCTGCCGTGCCTGCCTGAGGCGGGCGACGAGGGCGAGCACGGCGGGGGTGCGTTGTTCGCGGATCTCTTCCCGGGCCCGCCGTGCTACGGCGAATGCGTCTTCTGCTGCCTGGAGCCCCTCGCTCGGCTTGCGGTTACGGCTGGCCAGGTGGGCGATCAGTCGGTGCACCGGTGGTCACCTCCTCCCTACGCGGTGGTGGGAGGGAGGCGAGGACGTGGTCTGCGGTGTGAGCGACCTCCAGGAGCTCGGTGGTGAGGGCGCGTTCGTCTCTCCGGGCGGCGACCTCTTCGGCGTGGGCGGCTCTCCAGTAGTCGCGCTCTTTGAGGAGGTCGTTGTAGGTGCGGCGGGGGACGAGGCGGCCGGTGATGACGTACAGGAAGACGAGGACGAGCAGGCCGACGGCTCCTCCGTCGACGACGCTGATCCCGAAGAGCTCGCTCACCGCGCCCCCCTCTATTGCATGTAACGGCACGGGTCAGACGCTGGTCGGGGCCTTGGCGAGGCCGGACTGTTCGATGCGCAGGGCCGTGATCGGGGCAGTGACCTGCGGGCGGACGACGACGAGAGCGACAGCGCCCTCGATGAGCAGGTTCCACAGGGCCTGCCGTTCTGCGCTCATATGGAGGCCGAGGCCGAGGTAGATGGCGATGCCCGCGTGGCCGAGGTTGACGAGCGCGGCGAACGCGGCGCCGTTGTGCAGGATGAACGCTTCGGCGACGGCGACGATGCACGACAGGCCCGCCATGATGGCGACCTGCAGTTCGGGTGAGATGTCCCAGCCGTAAGCGGCGCCCAGCTTGAGGGTGACGGCGATGAAGGCGAGGATCGTGACGGGTTCCCTGCCGAAGAGCTTCATGGGGGTCTCGTTTCTCGGGCCGGCTGCGCGAGTTGGCGGCTGCCGATGGCGGTGAGGGTTGCTGGTCACGCGACGACCTTGAAGAGCCCGGTCTCCGCGCCGAGGGCCTTCAGCGAGGTCATGCCGGCGTAGCCGTTGACGTCGGCGCCCTTCCAGCCGAGCTTGTGGCGGGCGCTGTAGGCCTTCTGCCAGGCCGAGTACGCATCGGTGGTCATGGTGCCGAGGGAGCCGTCGACCCACTTGGCGGCGAGGTGGCCCTTGGCTTTGAGGGCGTTCTCGAGGAGGCGGCCTTCGGTGCGGTGCAGGGCGTGGCCTTGGGGTCCGGCGCTGTCGGCCTTCTGTGCGGCGAGGACGTGCTTGAGGGACACGGTGGGCAGGACGGCGGCGGCGGGGGTCTTGTACTTGGGGCGGCCGAAGCCTGCGATGTCGTGGACGGTCCGGGCGCGGCGGGCGCAGACGTTGGCGGTGTTGCCTTCGATGGTGAGGACGGTGTTGCCGGAGATGCCGGTGACGATGCCGACGTGGTCGATCGCGGCTATGGAGCTGGAGCCGCCCCAGTCGAAGAAGACGATGTCGCCGCGGCGGATGCCGGAGCCCTTGATGCCGTTGACCATGGGGGTCCACTGGCTGGCTGCCTGGTAGCGGGCGGCGTGGGCGACGGTGTAGGCCCAGTCGGCGCCGAAGCAGACCTCGTTGTAGTTGCCGGAGTCGACGGCGGCCCAGGTGATGGTGGCGTCACACCACGGGAAGTTGTAGTTGTACGCTGCGCCGTTGCGCTTGCGGAACCACTCCTGGATGGAGTTGGGGGTGCCCGTGCCGAGCTTCTTCTCCATCGACGTGATCATTGCTTCGAGGCCGGTCATGCCGTGTCGCCTCCGTCCTCGGTCGGGGCGCCGTAGGTGCCGTCGCTGTTGGGCTCGCCGAACTCGTCGGCGAGGATGCCCTCTTCGTTATCGACGGTGGGCTCGTTGCCGGTGGGGCGGAGGTACTGGGCCTGTTCGCGGGGGTCGGTGCCTGGCTGGTCGGGCCGGGGGTCGCCCATGGTTCCTCCCTGGTGTGGCTGTGGTGCGGCAGTCGAATCCCTGCACGGACTTGACCTTTGAATCATAGGCCACTAGGGCATCTTCGCCTACGATTCGTAGGGCTTTGGGGTAAGGTCGCGGCAGGGAGGCATACCGGTCCTTGCCCTCCCGACTGCGGCGGGTCCGGTCTGTGCGGGCCCGGCCCGCCGCACAGCCCGCACCCGCCCGCACGGAGGCACCCCTATGCAGGACCCAATGACCGTGGCCTTTGAAGTCCTCCGCCCGTGGCCTCGCATCGACGCCTACGGCACGCGGCAGGCAGCCAGGAACGGCGTGCGCTGGCAGTTCCGCCGCCACCACGACACCGTGATCGCCGGACGGGCCATCCACTGGCCCAGCCTCGTCACCGTGTGGCACCGCGACCCGTCCGGCTACGACGACAAGACCTGCCCGATCTACCCGGGCAACACGTGGCGCTTCCACGTCCACCACTGGCGGCTCCAGGTTCACCCGCTCCAGCAGTTGCGGCGGCGGCTACTCACCCGCTGTGAGATCTGCGGCGGGCGCTCCACTCGTGAGCATCGGATCAGCCTGCGGCGCAGCTTCGTCACCAACGCGCCGTGGTGGCGCGGCGAGACCGGACTCGCCCACATGGACTGTGCGGGCGTGCAGCTCGCGTCCGCCAATAACGAGGAGGCGTCCTGATGTTCGAGGATCAGATGGCGGCGATGTTGCAGCAGGTCGCGGCGGCTTGCATGCAGACGAAGGAGCTGATCACGCCGATCCTCGAATCGGCGGAGGGCATCAAGGCTGACATGGTCGGGCGCGGCTGGTCCGAGGCGAACGCGGAGAAGGTCGCCACCAGCTACGTGCAGGCCATGCTCAAGACGGCGATCGGCGGGCCAGCGTGAGCAGCACCTACTACGTGCTCTGCCTGTCCCACGACCCGCCCACGACCGCCCGCGAGTACAGCACCCCGGAAGCGGCAGGGGGCGCCATCAAGGCGGGCATCGAAGGACACCCCGGCTGCGACCTGCTCGTCGAACGCGTCTCCGGCGGCCCGGTCGAGTACGGCTGCCCGCCCCGCACCGACCGTGCCGCCGGGCCGCACTGCTACCACCGCGACATCGAATGGGTCGACACCGAGTGGCTGCAACTCCTCGGCCGCGCCCACGTCTCCGCCGACCCTGGCATGCAGGAAGCGGTGCAGCGGGGGCACTTCCGCTGCTGGACACGCGACCGACTCCACCGACTCCGGCACTCCCTCGGCAATGCTGAAGAACTGGAGGAACGGCCGTGAGCAGCGGCAGCCAGCGCATCGCCTACCTGTTCGGCAAGACGTACTGGTGGGACCGGGACCCCAACGGGCGCCTGACGCTCCAACCCGCCGCGTGGATCAACGCTCCCGCCCCACCTTCACGTCCAACTGTTGCCCGTAAGTAGCCCGGTACTGGTCGGGGGTCCATGCCTTGCCGGCGGCGAGGAACACGGGGTCGACCCGCGCCCCGCCCACGGCGGCCTGGTCGGCAATGAGGGCCCAGCCGACGACTCCCCCGCCGGGCGGGATCCCGGTCGTGTCCGTGCCGTCCGGCGCCGACACCAGCACCGTCAGCCCGGGCGCGGCGGGCAGCATGCTGATGATGGGGCCCACGGTCGTGCTCGTCTCTCCACTCGCCATGATCGGCATGCGCATCAGCTCTTCAGGAGGGTTGCGACGGCGCCGGCCATGTACGCGAACCCGTTGTCGGACATGTGGACGCTGTCTGTGCCTGCTGCTCCTGTGCCTGCGCTGGTGCCCCAGTAGCCCTGGGTCCGCCAGTATTCCCACGAGTTGCGGCCCATGCCCCACCAGTTGACGAAGGCGCAGCCGTACACGTCGGCGAGGGCGCGGGCTCGTTCGGCGTAGTCCTGGTATTTGAAGTTGGTGGTGTCGTGGGTGCCGAGGTGTGGGAGGGCGATGATGATGTCGGTGTCGCCGACCGCTGCTCCGGTGTCCCGCACCGCCTTGATCCACTTGGCGACGTTGGCTGCCCACACGTCGCCAGTCGTGTTCGCGGCGGCGTCGTTGGGGCCTGCGGTGTAGATGGCGAGGTCGCAGGGGAAGTCGACGCCTCCGTTCCAGGTGGCGTTGAGGGCAGTCGTCGCGGGGGTTCCGAAGGTGGCGCTGGTGGCCCCGGCGAGACCGCAGTTGTGGACGATGACCCCGCTCGTCCGCTCCCCCGACACGCCGCACACGGACAGGTAGTTCCCGGACGTCGTGGTGCCGACCTTGACGCGCACGGTGTGTTCGGTGTTGGACAGGCCGGTGACGGTCGTGACCTGGATCGCCGACGTCCCGGACGGCTGCGCCACGGACACGTCGCTGCCGCCGTCGATGCTGTACAGCATGGCTGGCCGGGTGCCGTTTCCGACCACGGTGTAGATGCGGACGATCGTGCCGCGCGCCTTGAACGTGAGCGTGTTCCCGGTGACGTCACTGTAGATGTAGTTGGCGCCGGGCCCGTACTTGGAGCCGCCCTGCGTCCACGTCCCAGTCTGCGTGACGACGGCCCCGGCAGTCGTCCACGCGGCGAGCGCTGCCGCATCCCCGGCCGCGAGGATCGTCGACGAGAGCGACGTCTGCTGGAGGCCGCTGCCGCCGTCCCCGTACAGGCCTTGCAGGGTGGTGGCCAGGACGCCCGGCCAGGACTTGGTGCGCGGGTTGGAGGCGTACATGCCTTGGGTGGCGGATCCGCCGACGCACACGATGCGCGCCAGGCCGGTACCGGCGGCTGCCCGAGCGCGCGCGGCCCGCCAGAACGTGCCCCATCCTTCGGGTGCGTAGACACCCGGGGCCTGGGAGCTGCCGCCTCCCGAGTCGCCCTTGTCGCCCTTGGGTCCGGCGGGGCCCTGCTCCCCCGGGTCGCCCTTCGGGCCCGTGTCGCCCTTCGGCCCCTGCGGGCCCTGCTCGCCGGGCGGGCCCTGCGCTCCGCCACCGCTGCCGGCGGGCAGTTGCTCCTCCTTGACCTTGCCGGAGGGGTCGAGTTGTGCCCAGCCGTCGGCTTGTCCGCCCTTGGCGAGGTGGTCGGCGAGGATCTGCCCGGTGTCGACGGCGGTGAGGCAGTACCGCTTGCCGTAGCCGAAGTCGACGTAGCAGGTGGTGACGCCGTCCGGCCCGTAGAAGGCGACCGCGCCATCCGTGTCGGCGGTGAGCTGGCTGATCGGGCTGCCTGCCAGGTCGGTCAGGTCGGTGAGCTGGGTGCCGCCGGTCGCTGCGGTCCAGGCGGCGCCGGTCGCGCCCGGGCGAAGGAGTAGCTGGCTGCCGACGCGTTCGACGGCGAAGTCACTGGGACTGCCGCCAAATTGGTGGCGCAAGGGTGTGGTCCTTCCAGGAGCAGGGTCAGGATTGGGTGACGTTGAGGTTGTCGAACTCGGCGTAGTTGAGGGTGCCTGCGTCGCGGTGGGCTTCCATCGAGACGGAGACGTCCTTGGCCGCGGTGACCCAGGCCGGAGTCGGCAGCGTGCGCCGGTTCGTCCAGGAGATGCCGTTGGCGCTGGTGTCCCAGTAGAGGGTTCCGCCGGTCTCCCGGATCCGCAGCCAGGCGTGGTTCGTGGCGTCGTAGGTGAGGGAGACGGCGTTGTCGTCCCAGTAGTCGACGTTCGATGAGAAGCGGATCTTGCCGGTGGCGGTGTTGACGGAGATGGTGATCGCCGTGCCTTCGGGGGCTGCTGCCGAGGCGAGCTGGAACGACGCGTAGGCCTCCGCGACGGCCCCGTTTTTTTCGGGCGGCCACATGCGGATGAACGCGCCGGATCCGGCGAGGGCGTAGACGCTGGCGGACTGGTAGGCGCAGTAGTCGGATCCGCAGGGGACGCGGGCGCGCCCGCCGGTCTCGGTCGGGGCCGGGCTGCCGTAGTTGTCGGGCCAGAGGACGGTGTTGATCTGGTTGTCGTCGAAGTTGTCGACCAGGCTGGCGACGAGGTTGGAGTTGCCGGGGCCGCCGCCGCTGCCGTTGGGGTCGTTGACGGTGACGGTGATGTCGCTGGTGGACGTGCCGAGCGAGTTGGTGGCGGAGTAGCGGATCAGGTAGGAGCCGAGGCGGGCGTCGATCGGCGGGACGGGCCGGTTGAAGCTGTAGCTGTCGCCGTACACGGACCAGGTGATCGTGCCGGTGAGGTCGAACTTGCTTGCGCTGATCAGCGGGCGGAAGATGCCGGAGCGCCCGTCGGACTGGTAGTCGCCCCAGCTGCGGAGGACGTCGTCGCGGATGTCGCACAGCTTGGTCAGGTAGGCGGCCTCGGTGCCGCCCTTGGATGGCGGCTTGCTGGTGGAGGCGCGGGCCGCGGCGACGATCCCGCCGTAGGACTCCGAGTCGTTGCCGACGCCGTGGTTGATCAGAATGTCGTAGTGGACGGCGAGCCCGAGCGGCCCCACCCCGTCGGCGAGCGCTTGGACGAGGCAGTCGTCCCAGTACATCGACCGCCGCATGTCGCGCTGGCATTCGCGGAAGACAGGGTCGGTGTTCGCGGCGTTGATCCACGCGTTCTTGAACGCGGTGCCGAGGTACGTGGCGGCGGCGTTGGAGGCGCCGTTGCCGTAGCCGACTGTCACACACTGCTGCAGGCCTGAGATGTACGAGGCGAGCGCGTTGCCGGGCTTCCTCTGCGCGTACAGCTGGACCAGCTGGAGCATGTCGCCGGAGCAGGAGACGAAGCCGACGAGGCCAGCCGTGTAGCCGCGCTTGTCGTTGATGTCCTCGATGTACTTGTACGCCGTGGTCCAGTCCTTCGTACCGTTCTCCGCCGTGCTGGTCAGCTCGAACGCCATCTCCTGGCAGACGGGTTGGCGGATGTCTGTCGTCCCCGCGGGCGATGATCCGGGCGTCCAGGAGAGGGCGGTGGTGGTGCCGATGGTGGTGCCTGCGCCCATCGGCCCGGTGATGATCTGCCACGACCGGGAGCTGATCGTGCTGCCGTTCGCGTTCTCGGTTGCCGTCCTGGTGAACGGGCTGTCGGGGGGCGTGGCGGTGGAGGCGCCCGCGGACACGGTCGGCTTCGACCCGGTGCCCCCGCCGCCGGTGCCCGGGTCCGCGCCCGTCGTGATGGTCATCCCGACGAGGATCCACGCGGCCACCAGCGCGCTGTACTCCGCTTCCGCCAGCAGCAGTTGCCCCGCCGGGACGGTGACCGTGCGGGAGGTGACACCGCTGGTCAGCAGGTAGCCCGGGTCGAACGTGGCCGTGCGCTGCTGCCCGCCGGCCGCGTGCGCGCGAACCTGATGGATCTGCCGGTCCTGGGCGACGCCGGTGGGGAGGGGGATGGTGGTGGCGCCGGTCATGCTGATGCTGACCGCGGTCCGGCCGGGCCCCTTGGGCTCGTACAGGGTGTCGGCGGTCTGGCGGGTGAGGAGGCTGCTGCCGCCCGCGACGCTCAGGTTGCCGAGCACGTTGAGGTCGCCGGTGACGGTGCCGCCCGCCTTGTCGAGTTTCCCGTCGATGGCTTCGCCGAGGTCGGTGGCTACCAGGATGTACTGGCGGCCGTACCCGAAGTCCACACGGACGGTAGTCGGCCCGTCGGGGCCGTAGAACAGGACAGCGCCGTCCGTGTCGGCGGTGACCGTGGTGATCGGGTTGCCGTTCACGTCGGTCAGGTCGGTGAGTTTGGTGTTGGTGGTGGCCGACCAGACGGTGCCGACCGCGCCGGGTCGCAGGATGAGCTGGGTGCCGACGCGCTCCATGGCGAAGTCGCTGGGTCCGCCGCCGAAAAGATGACGAGACATTGACGCCTCCCTCAGGGGGTCCAGTAGGAGCCGTCGATGGTGAGGATGTCGCCGTTGCGGATGTTCCACGGCTGGTTGGTGAGCACGTTGATCGCGTTGACCCTGGATGAGGCGCTGGGGCCGTCGCTCACCGAATACCGCAAGCGGGCGATCTTCGTAGTGGATTCGGTGGCGAAGGTCAGCGCGACACCAACTCCGTTGGTCTCTCCGTTGCTGCTGGTGAACGCCCAGTTGAACAGCGACCGATACGTGGTGATGCAGGGCAGGCCGGGCGGCAGCGACACGCCGATCGGGTCCGGGTATGCCGGGGGGTTGCCGGTGGGGCTGAGGTGGATGGTCAGGTCGACGCGCTTGCCGACGGTCTGGTAGCGGCCGAAGTTTCGGCTGTCGGCGCCCCAATTGATGGTGGTGGCCCCGGCTGTCCAGATGGGGGTGTAGGTGGAGTCGGGGATGCTCTGGGTGGCGAGCCATCGCCAGGTGGCGCCGTCGCCGACGTACAGGTTGCCTTCCTCGACGAGGAGCTGGTTTTTCGCGGCGGGCGGTCGGGCGCCGTTGATGGACGGCAGGACGCCGCGGCCGGTCAGATACCTGCGGTCGAGGACGTTGGCGGCGGTGACGACGGATGCTCCGGCGGCGACGGTGCACTGGGCGAGGGGGATCTCCCACACCCCGTTCTCGATCTGCGTCAGGGTGGGTGCGGTGGTGCCGCCGGTCTTGTACTCGGCGGTGACCTTCTTCGCGGTCATGTCGGCGCGCAGGACGACGAGGTCGACCCGGGCCGCGCCGCCGGAGTTGGCGGGCACGGACAGGTTCTTGGTGGCGTCGAGGTAGTAGTAGAACCCGTTCGTGAACGCGTGCCCGGACGCGACGGCGACCGTGTTGACGCCGGACCCGGTGACCTTCAGGGCGGTCGAGGTGGGGTCCTGGGCGTGGACGCCGTCCAAGCCCCAGCGGCGGGCCATGCGGGACCACTGGAGCTGGGTGCTGATCGGGGAGCCGTCGAACGGTCCGGAGAACTCAGCCATCAGGCGGCCTTCCTTGTCTTCAGGCGCCCGATGTCTTTCTTGACCTGGGCGATGTACTGGTAGATGCGGGCGACGGTGCCGTCTCCGGTGTCGCCGCCGACGGTGGCCTTCACGCTGGATTCGCCGGCCGAGCTGGTGAGGGTGACCTCGCGGACCACGTCCGTGTACCAAGTCCCGCCGCGGAGCTGTGCGGAGACGGTGTCGCCGACGTTGTAGTCCCGCCCGTACCGCAACTGCGGCAGGTCGATCGGACTGATCGACAGGGAGCCTTGCCCGGCCCCGTTGGCGAGGGCTTCGGTCCCGGCCTGGTCCATCTGCGCGGCAAGGTCCACGCTGGCGGTGTCGACCGAGGTCTGATCGACGAACTGCTCGAGCACGAGCCCGGGGAACAGGGGGTCGGCGCGGTCGTACACCTTGCAGACGCGGGGGCTACTGCCGCCGCCGGCCACGACGATCGCCCGCGTACACGTCGGTGGCGTCGTGCTGTAGGAGGCGTCGGTGAGGTTGCCCAGGCCGAAGCTGAAGCGGGCAGTGCCGGCGCGGTTGGTCGGCGCGTACACCTGGAACTCGAGGGCGCTGCCGACCTGGATGACACGGAAGCCGAGCCCGGCTGCCCCCGCGATGTCCTGGAGGACGGTCAGCAGGTTGTCGAACTGGTTGACCTCCCGCACCAGCGCCGGACCGTGGAGCCCGTTGCTGGCGAGGGTGAGCAGCGCGTGCCGGCGGGACGCCTGCCCGCCGGGGCCGGCGTTGAGGTTCACCAGGTCGCGCATGCCGGTCTCGACAGAGGCGGCGTTGATCTTGTAGACGGGCGCGGTCTGGGATCCGATCGCGGCGGTCGGCGCGGGCCAGCAGGTGTATCGGGCGAGGAGTTCGTCGTCGGACACGGCGCCGACCTTGAGCTGGCCGCCGCCTGCGTCTGATTCGGAGCGGGACCAGTCGACGGTGCGGATCGGCCCGGACAGGATCGTGTCCCCTGCCGCGGTCTTCACGATGAGCCCGTTGCCTTCGGCGAGCAGGGGCGCGCTGGGCGAGTCGGCGGGAAGGTCGAGGCTGATCGCGCCGATCGCGTTGTAGCGGGGCACCACTGTGAGGCTGGTGTAGTCGCTGACCTGCCCGAGGCGTTGCAGCGTCGAGTTGCGGATGTAGACCTTGAGTGCGTTCGCCATGGTCAGCCCCCTAGGACGCCAGGTAGCGGGGCTGGTAGGTGAGGCGGACGCTCGTCGCTCCGGTGGATCCGGCGACGGTCAGGCTGCACTGGTTGACGCCTTCAGCGAGCGGCCACAGGTCGGAGTCCGTGGACAGGTCGGGCCACAGGTTGGTGGTGCCGTTGAGGAGTGCGGTCTGCTGGCGCTCTCGGGTGTCGATGACGATCGTGTCCGCCGCTGTGATCGTGCGTGTGAGGACGAGTCGCAGGCCGGTGGTCTGGTTGATCAGGGTGATGCTGGTGGCGGGGCCCTTGATCGTCCAGACGGGCCAGGCGTCGTCGTCGCCGTCATTGTCGATCGTCACCGAGCCGAGTACCTGCGAGTCGCCGACGGTGAGCGGCAGGAACGGGAAGAACGTGCCAGCGCTGCCCGTTTTGAATTCCAGGCTGGCCTCGGCGCCGATCCAGTACGGGGACGGGGTGGCGAAGGTCAGGGCGTTGATGCACCACCGCTCGCCTGCTGCGTCGAGGGACTCGTCGCCTTCGAGGCCGCCGGTGTAGTAGGCGCCGATCGAGCGGGTCGCCCCGTCGGGTTCGATCAGGGTGAGCGTGCCCACGCCGCGCTTGGGGTTCATCGACTTGATGAGGGCGCGCCGCCGCTGCTTGTACGCCTGCCGGGAGTCGTGCACCCAGAAAGCGACGGGCAGCACGATCTCCTTGGCCTGGGCGCGGACGTCCCGCAGGGCGTGCCCGTCGATGCCGGGGCTCTCGTCGGTCGTGTAGGCGTACTGCGGCATGTCCAGGCCCTTGGCGCCGGGCTGGAGGAGCCACCCGTTCTCCCAGTCGCTGAGCTTGGTCACCGTGCCGCGGGGGTCGGTCCAGACGACATCCGGCATCTGGTTGATCAGCGTGGGCCAGGGGACGCCCTGCCACTCTTCCTCCGGGGGGAGGTAGGCGGCGGGTACGAGGATGGGCACTTAGACCACCACCGTTCGGTGCAGCATGTCGTCGATGGCGAGCGCGTCGAGGATGCTCTTGCGGGAGGCGACCTCGCGGGTGGTCGCGCTGTAGTGCAGGTGCCGGTCCCCGCCGTTGTTCACGGTCTGCTGGTTCTGGATGCGGGCTGCGGTCGCGGCGGCAGTCCGGCGGACAGCTCCGGCCATGCGGACGGCCGCGGCCTGCGCGTCGGGCACGGTGCGTTCCACGCCGCGCGCGAAGCCGAGGCCGGTGAACCGGCCGAGCGCCTCGAGGACCTTCGACGGGGACTTGATCTTCATCTCGACCTTGATGGTCTTCTGCACAGCCTTGGCGATCGCGGCCATCTGCGCCTCGATGGCCTTCTGCGTCGAAGCGAGGCCGCTGAGGAAGCCCTTGCCGGCGTTGGCGCCCGCGTCGTACATCGAGTTGGCGGCGTCTTTGCCGAACGCGACGGTGGCCTTGTCGATGTTCGCCTGCGTGGCGTTGATCTGCTTCAGTTGGTCGGGGGTGGCGTCGACCAACGCCTGTGCGTAGGCGGCGCCGGACTCGGGCCCGGCGGCGATGAGCTGCTGCAACAGGGCCTTCGACAGGCCGCGCTTGGCGAGGGTGGTGAGGTTGGCGCCGAACTTCTTCAGCTGCCCGAGCCTCACGTTCAACCCGGCGAGGATGCCGCCCGCGTCGAAGGTGAGCCCACTGTTGGGCAGTCCGGTCATCGACGTGTACTGGATGGCTTGCCCGGTGGCGTCGGCGGCGAGCTGGTTGGCGGCGGCGATCTTCGCGGTGATCGCGTCGCGCTGCTTGGCCAGGCTCTGCAGCTGTTTGTTCGCGGTGCTGATCTGCTTCAGCAGCTTGTCGTCCAACGTGGTTTTGACGCCCTTGAACGCGTTCTTCACCGCCGTCGCGACGCGGGTCATGGCCGTGTCGATCGCGGCGGCTGTGCCCGCGAGTTGCTTGAGGAAGTCGCCTCCGACACTGGCGGCGAGCGGCCCGGTGTTGATGCGCTTCCCGCCGACCTTCAGGATGCCGCCCTTGGCGAAGCCGCCCGGCAGGCCGCGGCCGATCCGGACGCTGCCGACCACACCGCCCCTGGCGTATCCGCCCGGCCGGTTGTACGCCTTCGACAGGCTGCCGTAGGTCGCCAGGGCGTACTTCATCGAGGCGTAGATGTTGGCGATCGGCGACGTGCTGACGCCGTAGAGGAACGGCCCGGTGTTCTTGTACTTCCCGGCGAAGCGGCGGAAGGTCCCCTCGATGACCTGCATAAGGCCCACGGACGGGTGGCCGGCCTGCCAGTTGATGTCCGTCCGGTTGACCGCCGTGGGGTTGCCGCCGGACTCCTGGTTCATCCGCCTGAGCGTCGTGTTGGCCAGGGACAGGGACTGTCCGACCTGGCCGAGGGCCTGCTCGACGACGCCGCGCCACCGCTGGACGCCGCTGCCGCCGTCGCCGGTGGGCCCGGTCAGGTACGGCATCGGGTCGACGGCCCGCCCGTTGACGCGGGCCTCGAGGTGGAGGTGCGGGCCGGTGACGTTGCCCGTCGCGCCCACAGAGCCGACCCGCGCGCCCTGCGCGATCCGCGCGCCAGCCTTCGCGGCCATGGCCGACATGTGCGCGTACAGAGACGCCAGGCCGCCGCCATGATTGACGAGGATGTGCTTGCCGTAAGGCCCGCCGCTGGTCGCCGACTCGACGGTGCCGTTGTCGACCGCGACGACCTTCGTGCCCGTGGGTGCGGGGAAGTCGAGGCCGGTGTGGTGGCCGGAGGACCACATGCGGCCGGCGACTCCGAAGCGGGTACCGAATGCGGCATTGACGGGCTTGATCCACTGGCCGCCGCCTTCGGGCGGGGTGTCCTTGCCGCGGATGTAGTCGATGGCCTTGTCGATGAGGTTGATCGGGGCGGCGCCGATGGCGCCCTTCCACGTGCCCTTGTCGGAGCCGAGGGCCGAGCGGATGCCCTTCTTGACCGGGCTGAATGCCTTCTCGGCGAGGTCGGCGAGGCCGCCGCGGACGACGTCGGCGCCCTTGCCGAGGGCCTTGCCGACGCCGGAGGCGATGCCGGATCCGAGGTCGGTGATGCTGCCGAGGATGCCGCCCTCCGCGAACCCACGGAACCGGCTGAGGGATTGCCCGGCCATGGCAGCGGAGTTGACGGCGTGGAGGCGGGCGCGCTCGTAGGGGTCGCGCATGGCCTCGGACACGTAAACGCCTTCGCCGCGCCGCATGGGGACGAGCTGGTCGTCGCCGTCACGCCACGTGGACCAGCCGGGCAGCACGCCGCCGCGCGCGAAGCCCTTCGGCATGGTCATCTTGGCCAGGTCGGGCACGCCGGGGATTTTCGCCGCGGTCTTGTTCCAGACGGAGACGATGCCCTTGTTGTAGACGACGTCGATCCAGAACTTGATCGGGGCTTTCACCAGGTCTTGGATCTTGGACCAGGCCTTGCCTACCCCGTCGCGGATATCGACGAACATCTGCTTCAGGCGGTCGCCCCAGGAAGACACGCCTTCCCGTACCAGCCGTCGCGCTTCTGAGGCTATCGACGCCACCTTGTCCCAGAACGCCCGCCAGATTGCCGTCGCCCCGTCTCGCAGGTCGCGGAACTTCCCGACGACCGCGTCCTTGATGTTGCCCGCGATCTCCTTGGTGCGCTTCCACAGGCGGGTGAACCAGTCGATGGTGCCGCGCACGATGTCGGGGATGATGCTGTGGCCGAGGAGGACGTCGTAGAGGAGGTCGAAGAACCAGGCGATCTTCTCGGTGACGTACTGCACCGCGTCGATCGCGGGCTGGAATTTCTTCCGCAGACTGCCGAGGAAGTCGACCAGCTTCTGCAGCGCCGGAACAACGATCTTGAGGATGACCCAGGTCGCGACCTGGAGGAGCAGCAGGGACAGTTCGGTGAGCGGGCCGACCAGCGGCAGCAGTGCGGGCAGCAGCTGCGTCAGGAGCTGCGCCCCGAAAAGCATGATCTGCGGCAGCAGCGGCGTCACCGCGAGGAGGATCTCCGTGATGCTCTTCGCCAACTGGACGACGACCGGGATCAGTTGGGGGATCACCGGCAGCAGTTGCTCGAGGATGTCCAGGAACTGGTCGGCGAACGCGGTTGCGATCTCGACGACGACGCCCGCCAGGGCCTCGATGACCGGGCGCAGGGTGACGCCCAACAGGTCGGCGATGGTCGCCACGACCGGCGCCAGCTTCTGGAAAATCTTGCCCACGGTCTGGATCAGCGGCACCAGCGCCGGGAGCAGCGCCGCCACCAGGTCCCCGACGACCGGGAGCAGCGGGGACAGGGCAAGGACGACGTCGCCGACCGCCTGAGCCGCCGCCACCAGCACCGGACCCAGAGCCTTCGCGACGGGGGCCAGAGCCTCGCCGAGATCCTTGATGACTTGGGTGATGACCGGGCCCAACAGCTTCGTGATCTGCACGATAGCCGGGGAGAGTTCGGCCAGCACCGGCAGCAGGGTTTGCAGGGCCTGCCCGAGCGCGCCGGCCAGCAGCCCGGCCACCGCGTTGAGCGCTCGGAAGATCTCGGTGAGCGCCTTTTGGATCTCCGGCGACTCGATGACCTTGCGGATCTCCTTCAACGCTGCGCCGATGACGCCGAAGAAGTCGCCGCCCGCGTCCGTGGCGGCCTTCATGATCCCGCCGATGATGCCGCTGAGGTCGCCGAGGACGTGCCCGAACTTGATCGCCACATCCAACGCGGTGTTGATGGCGTCGGTCAGGCCGCCGCTCTTCAAGCCCTTGTCGAGCTTGGCCATCAACTTGTCCATGACCGTGGCCAGCCCGGACGTCATACGGTCGAACGCCGGCTGCGCGCCGACGGACAGTTGGCCGAGGGCGGTGACGATCTGGGCGGGGATCTTGCTGAGGTTGGACAGGGACTGCTTGACGCCGTCGAAGACCTTCCGCAGCGTCCCGGCACGTTCGAGGTTGGCCACTGCGTCGAGGGCGTTCTTGCTCATCAGGTTGAGCTCGCCCGCGGCGCCGACGAGCCCGGCGCGGACGGTGGGCAGGGTTTGCGTGCCGACGGCCTGCATGCGGGCGCCGATGCCTGCGAAGAGGGCGTCTTGGACGTCGAGCCGCATGCCCTTCCAGGCGGGCTCCATGTCCTGGAGGGTGGTGACGAAGGCGCGGGCGTTCGGCGACAGGTTCGCGAGTGCTTCGTCGAGCTTGCTGGTCTGCTCGGCCGCGTTCTTTTGGGCTTCGGCGACGTTGCGCATGGCGTCGGCCACGTTCTCTTGGGCGTCGGCGATCTGCCGCGCCCCGTCTGTTTGCGCCTTCGCCACAGCCTTCTGTGCGTCGGCCAACGCGCGCTGCTGGTCGGCGACCCGCTGGTCGGCGTCCGCGACCCGCTGCTTCGCGTCCAGGACCGTCTTGGAGCCGGCGACACCCGCCTTGTTCGCGGCCGTCGTGTCCTTCTCCAGGCGGCCCAGTTCGACGCGCTGCTCCTCCAGCGACTGCACCGCCCTGCGCTTGGCAAGGTCGGCCTGCTCTATCTGCAGCTGGGTGGCGGTCGGGTCGGACTGGACCTTTTGCAGGTCGAGTTCGGCCTGCTGGACAGCGAGGGTGGCCTCCTCCTCCGACAGGCGCCCGTCCTTGAGCCGGCTGTTGAGGTCTTCGAGGTCGCGGACGGCCTGACGGCGCGCCGCGGACAGGTCGAGGAGGGCTTGCCGGGCGTCCCGCTGCGCGGAGGTCAGCGCACGCTCGGAGCTGGCCACATGGTCTTGCGCCTGCCGGACTCGTTCCGCGGCCTGCACCTGCGCATCCTGCAGAGAGCGCTGCGACCGGGCGAGGGAGCGCTGCGCCGTCTCGACCTGCTTGGTCGCTGACGCGGCGGCCTTCGCTTCGGTGTCCGTGTCGTCGAAGGCGGCTTTGATCGCGTCGCCGATGCCTCTGGTGCCGACTGCGAGCGCGGCGATGGCTCCGCCGAGGAGGGACACGGCGGGTGCTGCGGTCGCGGCAAGCGGCCCCAGTTGGACGAGCGCCGCGGAGAACGAGCCGACCGTGGGTAGCGCGGCTGCGATCGCGGTCGTCCACTTCAGGACGGTGGCGGTCAGCTCGTTCATGCCGCCGCCGCTGGCCCCTGCTGATCCGAGGGATTCGGTGAGGGAGCTGAGGCCGCCGGAGCGGACGCGCAGGTTGACGGTGCGGTCGCGGGCAGCGCGGTCGATGGCGGTGTTCGCGGCCCTCGTGTCGGCCCGGGCCTGGATGGTCATGGTCCGGCGCCGGGTGAGGATGGCGAGGCTGTCCGCACCGACGCGGGTGTCCACGTCGGCGTCGATGCGGACCTTGCGCCGCTGAATCAAGTTCTTGATCTCGCCCGCCGCGACCCTGGTGTCCACCGTGGCGCGGATGTTGACGAAGCGGTCCTTGCACAGCTTGTCGAGCTTGTCCTTGGCGCGCTGGTAGGCCGATTCGTTGATCTTCGGGTGGACTTGGACGGTCCGGTTCACGGACAGCTTGTCCAGCTTCGACTTGGCCGTGCCCTCGTCGAGGTCGATGCCGACCTTCACGGTCCGGTCCTGCGTGAACCGGGTCAGGGCGGTGGTGGCGGCTTTGTCGTCGAGCTGGGCGGTGATCTTGATGGTGCGGTCTTCAGTGAGACGCCGCAGACTCGCGGCAGCCGCCTTGTCGTCCAGCTGCGCCGTGATGCTGACGGTCCGCTTGGAAACCAGCTTGTCCAGCTTCGTCTTCGCCGACGCTGTGTCGAGGTCGACGGACAGCTTCACCGACCGCGCGGCGGCCAGCTTGTCCAGCTTCGTCTTGGCGGCAGCGTCATCGACGGCGACCTGCACCTTCACGGTGCGCGGCTTGGTGAGCTTGTCGAGCTTGGTCTTCGCCGTAGCCGTGTCCAGGTCGATACCGACCTTGACGACGGGCCGCATCTTGCCGACGGCCTTCTCGATCTTCCCGGTGATGATCTGACCGGCGAGATCACCAGCACGGACGGCGCCAGGGCGGATGGCCTTCGGCAGCTCGACCTTCAGCAGGTCGCCGAACTTGCTGGTGTCCGGGGTGATCGATACCCGCGTCCGCCCGACCGTGGTCGCCTCAGCCATCCGCCCTCCCCTCCTACTGCGCTGTTTCGAGTTCGCGGAGCCTGGCCTGCCACAGCTCCACGTCCGCCTCGTCCTGCTCCCTACGGCCCGGCGAGAACGAGTCGAGGTACACCTCGGCCCGCTGCTGCGCTACGGCCTGCGCTTCGTCGTCCGCCTCCAGCCGCTCGAGGCGCGGTGCTTCGATCGGGTCCATCTCCGGCGGCCGGCCCTTCAGCTGGCCGGCGGCCCACAGGATCCGCACCGCCATGAGCAGCACGTTGTAGATGCCTGCTTGCAGGTAGGTGCCGGAGTTCCAGCGCCGGCCGTCGATGTCCCCGGCGAGCGCGGCCTTCGTCGCGGAGTCCTCGGGGAGGGCGACGACCAGGTCCCGCAGTTCGGCCCAGTTCATTGACCCCTCCCCCCAGGACATGGCCCAGAACTCCTCTAGACGGCGGCCGGGGTAGTAGCGCTGGAGGTCTGCCCGGACGGCTCCCGCGTGGTCTCGGAGGACGTCGAGGAGCCACCGCCTTCCCCCTCGTCGGTGCCCGCCTCGTCGGAGAGGTCTTCGACGATCGCCTTCAGCTCGCCGACCGTCAGCTTCGCGACCTTGACGAGACGGTCGAACGCATCCTTCGGGACGGCTACCTGGCGCAGGAGTCCGATGTTGGCGTTGCCGCCCTTCTCTTCGAGCTCTTCGATGACCTCGACGGGCCAGTCGTCCTGCGTGGGCAGCGTGCAGGTTTCCTCCTGCCCGTGCTCGTTCTCGAAGATGACGTCGACGAACTGGACCTTGCCTGCGGAGGCGCGCTGGGCGCGCATCTGCTGGAGGCGGATGACCTTGCGGTTCGGCTTGGACACGGCGGTTCTTCCTTACTTGGGCAGGGGCTGGGGCGGGGGCTGGTCAGGTGGTCTGTCGTGCCGCCCCCGCCCAGGGATTGAGCACGACAGACCACCAGTTCGGGGGGCTAGCTGCCTTCGGGCAGGGCGGGCAGGACGACGTCCGTGATCATGTGCTGGACGGACTGGGCGCCACCCGGGGCCGCCAAGGCGGTGAACGTCATCTCGTAGTTGGAGGAGTCGTCGGCGGAGTGCTTGACGGCGCCTCGGTCGGACACGCCGCAGCGGGCGATCGCGATGCGGTGCCGCCTGCCGGACATGATCACGTCGAGGCCGAGCCCGATCTCCACCGTGTCCGCCACGCTGCCCGAACCGAAGCTGATGAACTGCCGCTTCCCGGTGGCCGACGGGGTGTCGGTCATCGAGGCCAGCCGCACCTGGTAGTACAGGGAGAGGATGTGCGCGTTGGTCTCCCTGAAGACCAACTTGAACGTCTGCGTCCTCTTCTTCGCGAGGTCGATGACGGGCGCGTCCTCGCCCCACGCGTCGAGCTGCGTGCGCTCCTCCTCCAGCGCCTCCTCCAGGCCGTCAGGGGTCACAAACCCCAGGTCAGACCAGCCGTCCCCCCAGGCCTCCTCCGGCCCGGTCGGGAAGGTGGCCCCGACCTCTGCCATGTACGCCTTGCCGGCGGTACCGACGATGATGTTGCTCGCGTCGCCCACGGTGGGCCTCCTAGCTGGTCATGCGGGGTGGGCTGACGCTCATCCCCAGGGTCATCCCGACGCGGGCCACGTCGGTGTTCGGTTCTTCAGGTCGGTCCTGCGGGCCGGTCTCTTGGCTGATGCCGGTGACGATCCCGTCCGCCGTGTCGCGGCCCTTGAGGAGCTCCCAGGCCGCGCACACGCGGCGGGCGAGGCGCATGGCCTTGTCGTCGTCGGTGTCGTAGCAGTCGATCGAGAAGCGGGGATTGTCCCTGCTCGCCGGGTCACCCCAGCCGCGGACGTCCGCCACGCCGCCGATGCGAAGCACCCGCACCACCGGCAGCGCGGCGTTCAGCGCCTTGCCCGCGGGGAGCTTCCCGGCGACGTGCACGCCGGGCAGATCGGCACCCAGCAGTTGGATGGCGATCTGCTTCCCGTCGGGCAGCACCAGCGGCGTGGTCACGGCGTCAGGGCCTGTCGCTGGCGTCGCGGACGTAGTCCATGCACTCCTGCTTGCTGGCCTTCTCGGCGCGCGCCTGCTCCATGCCGCGCTTGACCGCATAGGCCCGCCACTCGTCGATCGGCGCCTTCACGTCCGGCTTCGGGTTCACAGGCGGGGCGGTGGGCTTGGGCTCGTCGACGGGGACGGCGAAACCCGTCCACCTGTGGACCTCGTCGGCGGGGACGTCGATGACGTCGCCCGGCTGCAGGTCGTTCCGCCAGAACGTCAGCCGCATCTTCACGGTGTCGCCGTCAGCCATCGTGGGCCTCCTCGTTGTCGTCGCCGGGTCGGACAACGCCCTCGTCGAGGAGCTTTGCGACGACCGCGATCATCAGGTTCTTGTTCTGGTCCGGTACGTCCGACCAGGGCTTTCGGGACGCCTCGCGGGTCTCGTAGTCGTGGTCGGGCGCCAACTGCTCGTAGGTCTCGTGGAAGCGGCGCGCGATGGCCTCGGCGCTGGTCATCAGTGGTCGCCTCCTGCGGCGTCGAGCGCGTGTCCGAGCGTGTGGTGGGGGCGGTGGATGGGGCGCCCGTGCCGGTCGGTCTGCCGGGTGCCGTACTCCACGTAGATGGAGTGGTCGGCCGCGGCGTCGACGTGGTTGGTGCCGTCCGCGTCGTGCCCGTCCATCCGGCGGATCTTGGAGCGGTATTCGCCCGTGTCCACGGGTGCGGTCTCCTGTGCGACCTGCACGACGCGGTCCATGCGCTGCCGCATGTCCGCCTGCACCTCGCCGCTCACAGCGAGGTCGCGGATCGCTTCCTCGTCCAGGTCGACGTCGATCGAGACTCGGGTGGCCATCAGCCCGCCACCTCCTTGAGGTTGACGACCTGCCCCGATAGCGGCCCCGACAGCTCGGGCTCCTCAGGCACGCCGTCGACCTCCCAGATGCGGTCCTGCCAGGCGACGCGCATCCACTCCGTCACCCGCACCGGGGCGCGCCAAGGCAGGAACAGGCGGGCCGTCGTCACGGTCTGATCCCCGGCGTCCTTCGTCTCCGACGATCCGGTGATGTCGACCGTGCAGCCAGGCACCACCGTCTCGTCGGGGTGCTCCCAGTCGCGGCGCTGCGTGTTGTAGCCGCCCGTGACGAGCGGCGCGTCGAGGACGGTGACGGTCTGGCGTCCGATGTGGCCCGGCATCAGCCCTCCAGCCAGACGAAGCCGCGGAACAAGCCGCTGACCTTCAGTACGTCGGCTGCGGAGGAGGCGAGCTTCGGTGTGCTGCCACCGTTCTGCGGGGCGAACCGGGCAAAAGACCGCTGGCCAGTCGACATGGACGCCACATCGCTCTGCGCCCCAGTCTCGTCATCGCGGTCGATCATCCAATGCACCTGCCGCACACACGCCCTCGACAACGTCGCCTGCACGTCCGGGTCTTCGGGGTCGTATGCGAGCCCGTACAGCGCCCTGTCGATCGCCGTCGACGCCACATCGAGCAGGCGCACAGCATTCGCAGGCGCAGGCTCCGGTGCGAGCCACGCCTCCAGGTCACTGACGGTCGCATACATCGGCTACTCCCCCGACCCGTCGCCCTCGGCGACCTGCACGTACTCCTGCAGATCCGCCTTGGTTGCCGCCGCAGCCTCGTCCCCGGGCATGCCGAGACTGATCGCGTAGGCGCGCCAGTCGCCGACCTTCGCGGTCGCGGCCGGCTTCTCCACCGGCGCCGGCCCGCTGTCGGCCTGCTCCGACTCGACCGCGTTGTCGTCGACGGGGACGAGGTGGCCGCGCGCGACCTGGTCGGCCATCTGCGGCGGCAGCGGCTCGTCCAGGTGCAGGCGCAGCCCGCCCGTGCCCATGTACTCGCGTCCCATCAGAGGGCCCGCGGGAGCTTGAACACGGTGACCGTGCCGGTGGTGCCGGACTCGAAGTCGACGTTGAGCTTCGAACCCTTCTGTTGGAACCGGGCGCTGGTGAACGGGCCCAGCCAGACCGTGCCCGATGCCGGGACGGACTGGGTGTAGTCGCCCGACCCAGCCATCCACGACTGGCGGCCGACACCCGCGCGGACGGTGACGGTCTTCGCCGCCCCGGCGCTGTTGGTGACGCGGATGAGGGTGTGCTCCGGGTCGGCGGCGTCGATCGCCACGCCGTTGGTGACGAGGGTGGCGTCGATCGTGGTCCCGGCCGGATCCGTGAGGCGGCCGTTCGGGACGAGCTTGCTGTAGTTGGCGCTGGTGCGAGGCATGAGGAAGCTCCCGGGGTCAGTAGAGGCGGCGGCGAGGATCACGGCTCACGGCGTGACGAAAGCGACCGCGATACCGGTCGGGCGCAGCAGCCGCGCGCCGTACACGTGCAGACCCCGGATCGCGTCGGCGATCGTGTTCTGCAGGCGCAGCGCCTCGGTCTCGAGAACCTGCTCGGCGTAGGTGATCGCACCCGGGTAGCCGGCCTGGACGACCTGCACCTGACCCGTGGGGTTCGGCGTGTTGTTGCTCTGCAGGATGTCGAAGCCCGCGGCCCGACCGACCATGCCGTTACGGAGACCCTCGCTCGTGCCGGACGCGTCGACGCGGACGAACCGGTCGTCCTTCAGGAGCTGCCCCGTGAACTCGGGGCTGACGACGACGTAGCGGCCCTCGGTGGGCACGTTGGCGCGGTCGAGCTTGGTGCGGAGGTCGACGAGGACCTTGTCGTAGGCGTTCTTGTCGTTGCCCGTCCCGGACAGGGCGATCGCGCTGCCGGTGGAGCCGATGGTGTTCGACGGGGCGACGCCGGTGTACAGCGACGCAACGTAGGCGTCGGCCTTGTCGCGGAGCCCGTAGGCGGCGTTGGTCGCCATCTTCATCATCGGGTTGAGCAGCGCCTGCGCCTTGTCGACGTCGTCGAGCCTGAAGGCGAAAGCCTTCGCCTGGTCGATGATCAGGTCGACGCCCGCGGTCTCGACTTCCTCGTAGTTGAGGTTGGCCGACTTGTCGTAGTCGAAGATGCTCGGGTCACCGATGGTGGTGATCCGCACCGACTGGCCGTGGCTGGAGATCTCGCCCTCGTAGTCGCGGTTCACCAGCTGCGGCTGCGCGTACACGAGGGCGTTCTCGAGCGCGTCGAGGAGCTGGGCGGACCAGATCTCGGGCTTGAAGTTGTTGATCGACAACGGAGGCTCCTATGGGCCGTCAGCCGCTGCCGAGGTAGGCGTTAAGCCTGCCCTCCTGAACGGCCTGGGTGATCTGCTTCGGGGTCATGCGCGCCACATCCGCCGCCCCCAACTGCCGCTTGCTGCCCGGCGCCCCGTCCATCGGCGCGCCCCCAGCCGGCGTCGGTGCCGACTCCTTCGGCTCGGGCTGCTTGGCCTTGAGCTTCGGGTTTGCCTCCAGGACCTGCTTGACTGCGCCCTCCATCGCGGAGGTGAAGTCGGCGGCCTTGGGGTCGAGGGATCCGAGTGCCTTCTCGAATGCCCGGGAGTCGAGGAGTGCGTCGGCGTCCGCGCCAAGTCGGGCGGCGTTCCGGTGCACTGCCAGTTCGACAGCGGTCTGGCGGGCCTCGTCGCGGGACGCCTTGGTCTCTCCGCGGGACTCCTCCAGCTGCTGGGCGAGCTCCTCGAGGGTGGGCGGTTTCTGCTCGTCGGTCTCGATGCCGAAGGCGGCGGCAACCCTCTTCATGAAGGCGGCCTGTTCCTCCTGGCCCTTCTTCTCCGCTGCTTCGCGCTTGGCCTTCTCGGCTGCGACGTCGCCGCGGATGTTCTCGACGAGCTTCTCGAATTTCGCCGGGTCGAACTCGCCGGTGAACGTGGGCGCCTTGGCCTTGGGTTCGTCGGTCGTCTTCGGCTCGGTCGGCTCGGGCTGGGGCGTGGCGGGGGTTGCGGTCGGCTCTGGCGGAGTCGGCGCGGGGGTGCTCGAGGTTGCGGGCGGGGTGGCCGGCTGGCTGCCGGGCGCCGCGGGTGCGTTCTCGGGCTGGGCGGGGGTCGTCATCGGAAGCCTCCTTGGGCGGCCGTTCGGTGCGATGCCTTGATCGCAACCTTTGGCCCTGATGTTAACCCTTAGCCACCCCCAATGCTGCACAATCAAAGGCGAGAAGGCAAGATTCCCTTAGATTCGAAGATCCGGGAGGGGGTGGCAGTGGACAGCAACCGCATCGCAGCGCTCGCACAGCAGCAGCCCGACAGGCTCCGCGCCCACGAGCAGCGCGCCATCGCCGACGCCACCCGCCCACTCGCCGCCGCCATCGCCGACGCCCAACAAGCCGCCGTCACACGATGGGTCCGCGAAACCGTCGGCCAGCAGATACCCGACAAGCTCGACAACCTCATCGACTGGGTGCGCCAGTTGCTCCGCCAGGCGTTCGCGGGCAAGGGCGTGCAGGCCCAACGCGCCGCCGACCGGGCCGCGTTCACCGCCGCCCACGACAGCGTCCAGCAGGCGTCCAAGCTCGCCGCAGCCATGCGCGGACAGCCCACACCGGCCGTCACCCCCGCGGTTGGAGCCGACGCCCAGGCCGCGGCCGACAGCATCCCCGCCGCCATTGAGGAAGAGCACGGGCACGCGCTCGCACTCCTCACCACCGCCGGCCTCACCGCCATGGGACTCGCCGGACTGCACTCGGTGTTCAAACGGGCCAGGCGCGCCGTCGGCAGGATCAGCCGGGCCATGGCCACGGCGATCGGGAGCGCCGCCGCGCACGGGGCGCGGCTCGTCGCCAAAGCCCTCGGCCCTGGTGTCCGCCTGCTTTGGGTCGCCGAGGCCGGAGCGTGCGCCGCATGCCGGGCCTACGCCGGACACCACGTCCGGCCCGGCCGGCTCTTCCCCGGCGGGCTCAGCCTCGACCCGCGGCGGACCGTGTTCGCCAACCCCATCCCCGGTCCACCTCGGCACCCATTTTGTCGGTGCGTAGTGATCGCCTGGTCGCCGTCGTGGCCGGTGTCGGGGACGCCCCTGCCCACCCTCCTGCGCCAACGCGCACGCACCAGTTGGAGGCCTGCATGACAAGCCGAGGCCTGAACCATCACGGACTGATGGGCGAAGACCGCTGGGACGAGCTGCGGGAGCTCCATTCGCAGGGACTCGGGCGCAACGCCATCTCCCGCGAGATGGGCATCACCAACAGCGTCGTCTCCCGCACCGCCGCCTACCTCGGCCTCAAGTTCGACCGCTCCAAGATGCGGGCCGCGACCGCGGCACGGATAGCCGACCTCGAAGAGCGGCGCTCCCTCCTCGCCGAAGACCTCGTCGGCGACGCCGAAAAGCTGCGCTCCCAGATGTGGGAACCGCAGCTGTACTGGGACTGGGGCGGCAAGGACCACGACTACGACGAGAAGCTCGCCGACCAGCCCACGCCCGCCGACAAGCGGGCCCTCATGGGCGCAGCCGGCTTGGCCATTGACCGGTCACTGAAGCTGGCCCCGGCCGAGACCTCGTCGGACGTTGAGGGCGCCAAGAGCATGCTCGGGTCGCTGGGCGCTGCACTGACGGCGTTCTCGCGCGGCCTCGATGAGCAGGGCGAGGATGGGGCTGCGGACGCCGAGGGTGAGGCGTAGCCGTGCTCGAGGCCCTTCCTTTGTCACGGAAGCAGATCAGGTCTGTCGCCGAGTCGACGACGAAGATCTCCTGCTGGGAGGGTGCTATCCGTTCGGGGAAGACGATCGCTTCCCTGCTGAAGTGGCTGATCTTTATTGCGCAGGCGCCGACGACGGGCGAGCTCGTCATGATCGGCAAGACTGCGCAAACTATCCACCGGAACCTATTCCTCCCCATGCAGGACCCGGCCCTGTTCGGCGACATCGCGAAGCTGATCCACTACACGCCGGGCGCGCCGACGGCGACGATCCTCGGCAGAACAGTGCACGTCATCGGCGCGAACGACGCCAAGAGCGAGCCCAAGATCCGCGGCATGACGGTGTGCGGCGCCTACGTGGACGAGGTCACGCTCATCCCGCAGATCTTCTTCGAGCAGCTGTATGGGCGCATGTCGGTGAAGGGCAGTCAGCTGTACTGCACGACCAACCCCGACAATCCGGCGCACTGGTTCATGCGGGACTGGCTGTCACAGGTCGGGAAGAAGCCGGTGAGCCGGTTCTCGTTCACGATCGACGACAACCCGTTCCTCGACCCCGACTACGTCGAGGACATGAAAGCCTCCCACGAGGGTCTCTTCTACCGTCGCTTTATCTTGGGCGAGTGGGTGGCCGCCGAGGGCGCCATCTACGACTCGTGGGACCGGGACCGGCACATCGTCACCAGCCTGCCCCGCGAGGGCATCCACAAGTGGATCAGCCTCGGCGTGGACTACGGGACAAGTAACCCGTTCCACGCCGTCTTGCTGGGGCTCGGCCGGGACCGCCGGCTGTACGCAGCGGCGGAGTGGCGATACGAGGCGCGGCAGACGAAGCGGCAGCTCACCGACACCGAATACTCGACACGGCTCCGGGCCTGGATGCAGGACGTTCCCGACATCGGCGTGGTGCGCCCGCAGTTCATCACCGTCGACCCGTCCGCCGCCTCGTTCGTGACGCAACTGAAGCGGGACAAGCTCACCCCGACCCCGGCGAAGAACGACGTCATGGACGGCATCCGCGTCGTCTCCAGCCTGCTCGCCGCGAACAAGCTCCTCGTCCACGAGTCGTGCAAGGCGCTGATCCAGGAGATCGGCGGCTACTCGTGGGACGACAAGGCCGCCCTCCGCGGCGAAGAGAAACCGATCAAGGTGGCGGATCACGGCGTGGACGCCCTCCGCTACGGCATCTTCACCACCCGCCCCTTGTGGCAGCGCCAGCTCGCCCTCGCCGCATAGACCAGGAAGGACACGTCATGCCGCTGCCTCCGTCTGGAAATGTCCCGTGGCCGCCGCCGCAGCTGGAGGTCCCGCATGCGGACATGAACATGTGGCAGGCCTGGTATTCGGGCAACACGGATCATCTGGCCGCGGTGTACGGGGGTCCGGCGAACTACCGCAGCAACGCTGTGGCCCGCCAGTTCTTCGAGGTGGATCAGCGGCGTGCGGCGGGTGGTGAGGAGCTGCGCATGTTCTGGGGGCAGCCGGCTGCGCCCGGGCAGCAGGCTGCGAAGCTGCACATCCCGCTCGGCGGGGACATTGCGGAGATGAGCGCGAATCTGCTGTGGACGGATGTGCCGACGGTGACCGTCGACGCCGACTCGGTCAGCGACAAGGCGTTGGCGAAGTCGACGACGGATCAGATCAAGCGATACCTGGACGACCGCGGGCACGCGAAGATGCGTGAGGCCAGCGAGATGACCGCGGGTTTGTCGAACGTCTATCTGCGGGTGGTGTGGGACCGGGCGCTGCGCCCGCGGCCGTGGACGGATGTGATCGCGGCGGAGGCGGTGGTGCCGACGTGGCGGTGGGGTGAGCTGGCTGAGGCAATCGTGTGGCGCGAGCTGCTGCCTCTGAAGGACGAGAACAAGGTGTGGCGGCTGCTGGAGTTCCACACGCCCGGCGCGATCGAATACGGCCTGTACGAGGGCACGGTGGACACGCTCGGCATGCGCATGGATCTCGCCGACCATCCCGACACCGAGTACCTCGTGAAGCGCACCGACAGCCAGGGACGCCAGTCGACGGGCATCGACCGGCTGCTGATCACCCACCTGCCGAACATGCTGCCGAACCGGCAATGGGACGGCATCCCCGACACCGCGCCGCTCGGCCGCAGCGACTTCGCCGGCATCGAGCCGATGATGGACGCCCTCGACGAGACGTGGACGTCGTGGATGCGGGATCTGCGGCTGGGCAAGAGCCGGATCATGCTGCCGCAGTCGATGCTGGACACCGACGGGCCCGGCACGGGCGGCTCGTTCAATCTGGACAAGGAGCTGATCGTCGGCCTCAACATGCTCGACGAGGGCAGCAAGGACGCCATCACCGAAGTACAGTTCACGATCCGAGTCGACGAGCACGAGCGGACGTCCAAGGCGCTCCGCAACCAGATCCTCAGCAGCGCCGGCTACTCCGGCCAGTCCTACGGCGACGAGGGCAGTGTGGCGGTGACGGCGACGGAGGTCGCGGCGCGGAAGGAGCTGTCGCTGTCGACCCGCGGTCTGAAGATCCTGTACCAGCGGCCGGCCTTGTTGCAGCATCTGACGACGATGCTGATGGTGGATGTCCGGCATTGCGGCGCGAAGGGCGTCGACCCGGCAGCCGAGCTCACGGCGTCGTGGCCGCAGGCGGTGCAGCCAGACCAGGAAGCCACCGCGCGCACCCTGCAACTGCTCGACAGCGCGGGGGCGATCAGCACGTACATGAAGGTCAAGCTGCGCAGCCCGGAGCTGGACGAGGCCGACGTGCTGGCGGAGGTGCATCGGATCATCGCCGAGAAGGACGGGGCGACCGTCCCGGCCGGGGACCCGTACAACACGGGCGAGGACCCGAACGCCGGGGACGAGCCGGCGGACCCGGCTCCAGAGGATGCGGCGCAGCCCGGAGCGGACGAGGAGCCGGTCGATCTGACGCGGGCGGCGTGAGGTGGGCGGGGGCTCGCGCGGGTGTCAGCGGCGGCGGACGCCCTTACGCGCCGGAAGACGACGGTAGCGGACGACGGGGCCGCCCTTCGTGGCGTGCGCCTTCGCCCTGGCATAGCGCCGGAGCTTCGGCGAGGCGAAAAAGAAACGCCACTGGCTGAGCCTTGGAGGCGAACGGCTTGTGTCGCTTCCCAGGCATGGAACCACCTCCTCAGGTTGATCCTCCCCACCAGTCTGCCCGCTGCCGCGCACGCGTGAGGGCCCACCCCGGTGACAGGGCAGGCCCTCGGCGGTGGTGCCGTCAGGCGTCCGTCCACTCCTTGCCGCTGCGCTCCTCGTATGCAGCGCGGAACGACTGCTCGTGTTTGCGGATCTCCTCAACGACCCTCTCGGCGATGTCGGCGCCGACCAGGCCACGGAACCGGGGCTCGTCGGGGTCTTCGCCTGCGACGCTACGCTTGCCGTACAGGAGGCAGCCGCCGTCGGGGTCGAACCCGTAGGTGAGGTAGACCTCGACGTGCTTGCCGTCGCTGCTGGGCTTGAGGTCGATGTTGTAGGTGCGGGCGTCACGGCCGGGCGTGTCAGGGTCGGTGAATTCAGCGAAGCCGGTCATGTGATCCACGTCGACGCAGGAGCCGGGCTTGTCGTAGTCGAAGGGCACCATCTCGACGCCGAGTCCGGATGCTTCGAGGGCGATTGCGGCTTCGAGGATGGCGTGGGCTTGGCGGAGGCGCATGGGGTAATCCTGTCGGGTCGCGGTCAGTAGTGGTAGTGGTCGGACGGGTCGTCGGGTTCGGTGTCGTAGACGGCATCCCAGTAGGCAGCGTCCTCCCTCGCGGCTTCCCTGGCGGTCTCCTCCCACCGGCCGTCGGGCGGGCCAGGCTCCACCAACGGCTCGACGGGGGCGGGCGGGAGCGGGGCGGTCATGCGCGGCGGGGAGGTCACTGGCGGGCCTCCCGCTTCCAGGTGTTGCGCTCGGAGCGCTTCACGCGGCGTCGGGCGGTGGTGCGCTGCTTGCCGGGCGGCTGGCCGCAGCAGTGGCAGTCGCGCCCACCGGGACCGTCCGGGCAGCGGCGGCCGATCATGCGGGGCATCGGGGCTCCTTGCGGGTGGGGCGGGCTGGATCAGGCATCTTCGGAAGCGGTAAGCCGGGCGAGGGCTGCCGGGTCGGCACCCGTAGTCAGAGCGCGCTCAACAGACCAGCCTTGGCGCAGACGCTGCCCCACGAGGTGTCGCTTGAGCCCCAGTACCTCAGACCAGGCCGCGACGGGCATGACCCTCCCCCGCCACGTGATGTTGCGGTTGCTGCGCCGGTTGCGCTGCTGCTCGATCTGCGTGGCCCATCGACAGTTGCCAGGCTCGTAGTTGCCGTCGTTGTCGATCCGGTCCAACGTCAAGTCTGGAGAGAACGCGGGGCCCATATCAGCGGCGAAGTTGTCGAACGACTTCCACCGTTCACAGACACCGATGCCGCGACCGCCGTAGTCGGGGTACGCCTTGTTCTTCGGATTGCTCGTCCGGTCGATCATGTTTCGCCAGCGGCGATACAGGGGGTTGTCGTTGAGGCCGTGGCGTGTGGCATGACGTGCTGCGGCCTCACGCTGCAGGCATCCACAGGACTTGGTGCCACCCCGTCTGAGGTCGCTGCCTGACTTCACGGTGTCTTTGCCGCAGTCGCAGCGGCAGAGCCAGAGCACATCCAGCTTCGCGTTGCGTCCGGCCTCTTCGATGGCGAGCAGTCGCCCGAATCGCTGGCCGACCAGGTCGAGCTTCGACCCCTTGGCGCAACCACACGACTTGACCTCGCCGCACCTGAGCGCAGTACCGGTCTTGATGGTCTCGGTGCCGCAGTCGCAGCGGCACAGCCAGGCCGGGCGTCGCCCCATGTTCTCGGCTTCGCCGATGACGGTCAGGCGGCCAAACCGCTGGCCCATCAGGTTGATCTTCGGTGGCACAGTTTCTCCTAGGTAAGTGCGGCGGCGAGGCGAGCGACAGCAGCGCGATACTCGGCCTTGCGCGGGTTGTACGCCGCGAGCAGCCGGCGCAGCTGGTTGCGGGTCCAGCGGGTAACGGTGCGGGTGATGCGGGCACGTCCGCCGGCCGTGGTACGGCGGGTACGAGCGACCTGGGCGGGGGCGAGACCGATCCGCTTGGCGGCGGCCTTCATGCCGGACGCGGCACCGGAGGCGGTCTGCGCGTCGACGCCGGCCGCGATGAGGTGCGTGGCGATCGAGCGGGGCCGACGCTTACAGGAGGCGACGAGGCGGTTCGCGGTGGCGCGGGCCTTCAGCGCTGCCCTGCGGGTGCGGTTACTGTCGATCATCTGGTCCCCCTCAGTGCGACCCACTGCCAACTTTCTTGGCACTTCGATGATGACACGACCCACCCTCAGAGTGCAACATAGTTGGCATGACGAATCGACAGAGCGACGCCCACTCAGTTGGCAGCGAGCTGCCTATCGACTTGGCACCCGCCCGTGAGACCATCTGGGACATGACGCCACGCCCCGACTCGCAGACCGAAGCCGCTTGGCTTCGCAAGCTCGACCGAGCAACCACCGCCCACGAGAAGGCCAGGGCCACGCTCGACGAGCTCGTCGCCGACGCGCGCGCCGCTGGCGTCCCCCTCATGACCATCGCCAAGCACACGCCGTACAGCCGCGAGTGGGCACGGAAGATCGCCGACCGCATCGACAAAGAGCGGGCCGCCAAGAAGGCCGCGGCCGAGGAGGGCGCGTGACGGCAACCGCCATGCATCAGCGCCCGAGGAAGTCCCGTTGCGGTCATAGGCTCTACGGCCTGAGCTGCCAGGACTATGACCGACTCATCGCCCACGCCAACGGCGCCTGCCAGATCTGCGGAGCGAAGCCAGAACAGACAGGGCACGGCTTCCTGGTCGTCGACCACGACGACACAGTCGGCCAATGGGCAGTGCGCGGCCTCCTCTGCCAGGACTGCAACTCAGCCCTGCCGATGGGGGCCAAGCCCGCTTGGGCGGCCGACTACCTTGCCCGGCCCTGGTGGAAGCTGGAGCTCGCACGGCTGGGCGCCTCTGCCGAGCCCGCGCCGGAGCCGCCGATCGGGTCCATGGTCGCCGTGCACGGCTTGAACTTCCGCCGTGACGAGGACGGCTGGAAGCACGTAGCCGGCTTCGGCGGCACGCCCCGCACCTGGGAAGAGTTGAACCGGCGCTACGTTCCCCACCGGATCGAGGTGCTGGCGGTACCCCAGGTGGACGACGCTTCCGGGTGGCCCCGCCCTCAGCGGGTCGCCTACGTGATCTCGGCCCTGCGTGCAGGGGTGAAGCCTTCGGAGGTGACCCGCGTGTCCGGTTGGACCTACGCCACTGTCCGCAAGCTGGCCCGTGCCGCCGACATCCAGCCCGACGAGCGGTACGAAGAACGAGCCGCCCGACTCCGCAAGCCCGCCCCCGACACCGGGAGCAGCGCATGACCGACACCCTGCCCGACTGGCTGCACGCCCAGCTCGACGAGGACGAGCAGATCGCGCGGCGCGCGGGCGACAGCTTCCGACAGGTCGGCGAGACTGGCGTCATCGTCGCCACCGAAGGCGACCGTGCGGAGGAGTGCGCTTCGGCGAACTGGGCCGGCATCGCCGAGCACATCGCCGAGCATGATCCGGCGCAGGTGCTGCGCGAGATCGACGCCAAGCGGCGGACGCTGGAACGGCACTCGCCGCACAGCAGCGGATCAGTCGACTGTTCGATGCGCTGCGAGCGGGCGCACCCCGGCGTGCAGGTCTGCAACCACGACGGCCGCCGCTGGCCATGCCCAGACGTCATCGACCTGGCCTCGGTGTACAGCGGCAGGCCCGGCTACCGCGAGGAGTGGCGGCCCTGATGTTCAAGACCGAGGAGACCCGCCGCATCCGACTGAAGGGCGGCACCCGCGTCCACGACGTGCCCGTCCCGCATACCCGGCCGATGGCGACCGCGTGCGGTAAGCGGATTCGGCTCTTCGATGCCCGGGGCCGTCTGCTGGATCGGCCGCTCTCCAGCACGGACAACATCGCCGTAACCTGCCCGGCCTGCCTGCGGGTCACGGCGGTCTGATTCCCCCGTTCCCGCCCCGCTCCCCCGCGCCGCGCGCGACACTGCGTTCATGGCGATCCGGATCGGGGTGCACGCGGACAGCGAGGACGAGTGCGTCGAAGGCCTCGCACGGCTGGTGGATGCCGGTTACGTGCCGGTGATGCTGCCGGTGCTGCTCACCGACAACCGGTGGATGGCCCGCGCCGTACCCGCACCCACGACGAAGGCCCCGACCGGGGATCACGACGGTCGGGGCCTTGGCGTGTCTGGCTGATCAGGCGGTCTGCTGCTCGCGGATGTCGCGGACGACGCCGCTGGGTGCGATCTCCAGGACGGTGCCGCAGTCGCCGCAGGTGTGCTCAACACTGCCGTCGCCGCACGGCTTCGGGGTCATGTCCGCGTCGCAGCAGACGGGGGTGTCGTCGTGGCCGGCGTCGTCGCCGATCTCGAGCTCGGAGCCGTAGCTGGTGGTGGGGTTGGACATCAGGGTCTCCTTCGTTGGGTGTTGTCCTGGCCGCGGGTGGCGGTCGGGGGCTTGCTGTGTCTGGCTAGGGAAGGGCGCCTGGCGGGAACGCGGCTCCTACCTGGCCCAGGGCCGGGGCTCGTAGTCGGCTGCTGCGCCGAGGATCTGGAAGGCGACGTCGCGCCCATCGAGTCCGGCTTCTTCGGCGTCGCGGACGAGCTGGTCGGCCTTCTTGCTGCTGCCGCGGCCGAGGAGTCCGCCGCGCTGCAACTGGCGGCCGGCTTTGCGGATCTGGTCGGGGGTGGGCTTGGGCATGGGTTCTCCTTCGGTCAGATGGATCGGGCGTGTGCGAGTTCAGCGGCCAGCGCTCACTTCTCGCGCAGCGAGTAGCTCAGGATGGTGACGTCGGCGACGGGGATGCCGTTGGTCTGCGCGTACCAGTTGGTGAGCCCTGCGAGGAGGGATCCCACGGTGGCGCCGGGCTGTGTGTCGTAGCTTCCTTCGATGCGCTGGGATTCGAAGCGCCCGCGGTGCGCGGGTCCGCGTTTGAATGTGGCGTCCCACGCGTAGCGGCTTGCGGTGAGCGGGGTGTTCGGGTTGCTGTAGTCGGCCATGCGTGGTTCTCCTTACTTGCTGCGGGCGTGTGCGAGGTCGGCGGCGCGCCCCAGGTAGAGCAGGGGCAGGCGCGGGCCGCGCTGCGAGTCGTGCCAGGACCCGATCGCGTCCGCGTCGCGGAAGTCCCGGCGGATGGCCTCGAGGAGGACGGCGCACGCGTCGTCGGCTTGGCCGCGGCTGGAGGCTTCAGCGCGGATGTGGCCGATGGAGCAGGCGCGGGCGCCGTCATGGAGCTGGCCGGTGCACGAGCCGTCCCGTTCCATCCGCTGCCGGGCCCGCCACAGCACCGCGGCGAGCGGCGTCGAGTACGGACACGGGGCGGCGGCCGGCACGATCAGCGGCGGGGCGGTCACCTCGGGCAGCGGCTCGGCGGAGGGGATGTGCGCTGTGTTCACATCGATCGCGGTGTGGGCGAGTTCGATGCGCTCTTCCATGAGGGCGCCGCGGAGTGCGAGCCGGGCGTCGAGGTCGAGGACGGGCGGCGCGGTGCGGGTTGCGGTCGCGGCGGT
Source organism: Streptomyces sp. NPDC052043 (assembly GCF_044548235.1). Lineage (NCBI taxonomy): Bacteria > Bacillati > Actinomycetota > Actinomycetes > Kitasatosporales > Streptomycetaceae > Streptomyces > Streptomyces sp. NPDC052043. The sequence continues at coordinate 724,113 of NZ_JBIUBT010000001.1, read as the reverse complement.
CATCGGCGGGACTTCCCGTCGCCCAGGCACACTCCGCAGGTCACCTTGCGCTGCACCCCGCCGAACGCGGTCCAGTTGGCGCCCTTGCCGGAACAGTGCCAGCACAGGCCGCGCATGTTCGCTTCGTTCGGCGAGAGGCTGCCGTTCTGGGCCTCCCACTGCTGGTCGGTCATGCGAGCTGTCATGATGAGGGTCTCCTCGTTCGATCTTGATTCGGGTTGAGGGGACCGGGGCGCCCCTGGTCGCTTCCAGGCATTCGAGGGGCGCCCCGGCTCAGCTACTTGGGGTTGCGGTGGCAGGTGCGGGCGTGCTGTGCGGCGTCCCGCTCGGTGGCGTCGTAGTCGACGAGATCGGCCTGCGCTTCGTTCGACCAGTTGGTGACCTTGAATAGGCCCGGACCGCAGCCGGTGCATCGGTAGAAGCGGCCGTTGCCAGCGATGCCTGCCAGCAGGCCACCGGCGTGCAGCGTGACGGTGCCTCCGCCCGGGGTGCTGTAGCTGGCGATCGTCTTCGCCATGGGGTCCTCCTCCTTGATCGGTTGGGTGTTGCGGGTCAGACGCGCCAGCCGCCGATGCGGCGGGTGCGCGGGTCCTCCCCCTGCGCGGCGAGCTTCTCCAGGGCGCGGATCTCCGCCTCGTCCAGCGGCGCGCTGTGGTTGCGGCCGAGCGGGGCACCGACCCGGGAGAGGGGCTCACCGAAGGCGCGCATGTCGGCGGGCCGGGTGTCGTAGACGGGGCCCCAGTTCCGGCAGAGCTCGGTGGCGGTCATGCCGCCTTCGGTGCGCGGCGTGCCGGTGAGCCTGGACCGCTCGGTGAACACGTAGACGCGGCACATCTGGTCGTCCTCGAACCGGGCGCGGCTGGTGTCGATGTCGGCGATCACCCAGTAGGGCTTGCCGAGCTCGACTTGGCGGGCGAACTTCTTCTCGTCGCGGGGCTGCCACTCCTTGGGCATGATGGGATCTCCAATCCTGTTTGTGTGGGTTTGTTCGGGTGGACATGCGGTGGTTTGCACCCGGACGTCCCCCCGGACGGGGGGTGGACGCGACCCGGGTCACGTCCGGGTCGGCAAGATCAACGCCCGGGGGGCGTCCGGGGGGCAGTCCGGGCGTAACGTGCATTTCGGGTGGGCCTGTCCGGGGTGTATCGGGTCAAACCGACCCGGTCAGTTGCCTTCCAGCAGATCGAGGGCGTCGACGATGTCGGCCCGCTTGTAGCCGTTCACCCGCCCCGTCTTGTGCGGAACCGTGATCTTCACCGTTCCGCCGGCCCCGGCCGCCCGCAGCAGCTCGCCGAGGCGTTCCTCCGCCATGCCGCCGCCGATGATCTCGGCCATCTCGTCGAGCTGCGCGACGTCACGGCCGAGGTCGTTCATGGCGATCAGGCAGCCGCGGCAGGCGTCCATCTGCATCCGCTGCTCCGGCGTGTGGTTGATGACGTTCCGGCCCGGAACCCCGTCCCGCTTCGGCCCACCAGCCGCCGACGACAACCCGGTCGCGTTGAGGAGGTGCCGCTCGATCGGGTCGTCCCACTGCCCGGCCAGACGACCCGCGCCCTCGCGGATCTTCGCCGCCTTCTCCAACAGCATCGTGATCTCGCCGCGCTCATCCTGGTCAATGTCAAAGCTGCGGGCCTTGTCAGTGACGGCGGCGAACGGGTTCACCAGCCAACCCAGACCCGGCCGCGGCGGGTCGAACTTAGAGGCGTCACGCCCCATGCCAGACGAGCCCTTGCCAAGAATGGCGTTGGACTGCTCGGCACTGTCGACGCGCATCGCCCACTTCGTGGTGAGGTTGATCGCCAGTTCGGTCGGGATGACATCCACAGACGGGTACTGCGTGATGACCACCATGAGGATTCCGGCCCCAGCCGCGACTGATGCGAGCAGCACCAGCTTCTCGAGGATCTCCTCCCGGAGAGGCTTCTTCGGGCGCGTGTACGTGGCCAACTCGTCGATGACGAGGAGCTCAATGCCGCCGATCTGCTCGATCACAGGAGCCACCAGCTTGCTCTTGCCGAGCCGGCCGAGCTCGGCTTCCCGCCGGTCCTTGTCGGCGACAAGCGCGTCCAGCAGGGCCAGCAGCCGCTCCGGGCTGGGCTTGAAGTAGGTAGAGGCGATCCCAGCCTTGGCGTAGGGGTCCCATTCAGCGTTCTGCTTGCCAGCGACGACGCGCAGGTTGATGCGCGGGTCGAAGGTGGAGCCGACGGTGAGGTTGGAGGCGCCGACACCCTTGCCGGAGCGGGTGCCTCCGCCGATGACGATGTTGGAGGTGCTGATCGGCAGCTTGATGGTGTTGCCGCGCTTACCCCAGCCGACCGGCACGCCTTCCTTGAAGGCGTCGAGCTGCGTCGCGCTCGTGAGCAGCGGCGAGGGCCGGGTGTTCTCGAACGGGTCCTCGTCGGTGATCCACAGGCTGGTGCGGACGGCGCTGCCCGCCTTCTCGATGTCGACCATGGTGGAGTCGCGCTTGATGGCTCCGGCGAACTCTTCAATCTTGTTCTGGAGGCTGGCGACCGTCTGCCCTGCGGGCAGGTCGAACACCACCGTCGTGTTCCCGTCCTTACCTCGTTCCGGGACGGCGAGGATCTGCAGCTGGTCGTCGCCGCGCATCATGCCGATCTTCCGGAGGGCTTCCTCAAGCTGCGGCACCGTGAGCGCGGGCGGCGGCGGCGCGTCGAACACCCGGCCCACCGGCGCTGCCTCCGGCTTCGTCAGGTCGATCGGTGCGGCCAGCGTCTGCGCCGGGATGTTCGGGGCAGGTGCAGGCTGGCCGGCGTCGAAAGGGCGGGAGACGAGGTACCAGCCGTAGCCGGCCGCGGTGCCGAGCGCGGCGAGGAGGAGCGGCTGACCGTGGGCGGTCATCTCGACGGCGCTGCCCAGCATGGGGAAGGAGGCGAGCCCGCCACCGGCGAGTATCGCGGCGCGCTTGGCCTTCAGGTGGGTGCGGACGTTGGCGATCTCACGGGGGGTGGGCGGCAGGACGGGGGTGGCCTGGAGGACGGCGAGCTTGGTCTGCTCGGCGGCGACCTGTCCGGCGAGGTGGCCGTGCTGCCCGGGGTTGCCGCCCTGCTCGGCCTGGGCCTCTGCCGTGGCGTGCCGGTGCCGCAGGTGGGTGAGGTGCCGCTGCTTGTTGGCGATCTTCTCGCCGTGCTTGTGCTGCTTCCGCTGCTCGGCGAGCTGCGCGGCCTCGTCGTCGTCGAGGTCGTTGACGGCCAGCCAGTCCTTCCCGCGGGCGGCGGCGTGGCCGCGCTGCTCGGCGAACGCCGTCTTGATGCGCTCGATACGGGACGGGCCGGCGGTCTCCTTCTCCTGCTGCTGCGCCTCGTCGGCGGGCTTCTGCTCGACGTTCTTGGTGGGCTCGACTTCGGTGGCCACTGGCCTGGTCCTTCCTGGGGTTGAGGGGGGCGGGGCCCGGCGGGTGCCGGGCCCCGGGGGTGGCTAGAGGCCGCCGATGACGCCGCCGAGGGAGCCGACGCCGCTGTTGGTGATCTGGTGGATCATGGTTCCGATGACGGTTCCGCCGACCGCGACACCGAGGAACAGGACGGCGACGAGGTCTCCGACCGCCAGGTGCTTGTGCCGCACCCGGAAGAACACGATGGTTCCGAAGAGGAGGATCGCCACCACGCCGGCACCAATGGCGACGCCGCCGCCGGCCTGGGTGCTGATCTGCTGCTGGTTGTAGCCGGCGGGGTACTGCGGCTGCTGGTTGTACGGGTTCTGCAGCGGGGAGCCGGACCCGTCGGGGGTGAGGCCGGAGTCGATGCCGTTCGTGCCGCCCGGATTGGTGTCGTCCCGGTAGGCGACGGTGGTGACGGTGTCGATGTGCTCGCCGCTGGCGTGGTGGCCGTAGCCGCCCATGCCGGTGATCCGCATCGTGCGCCCGTCGGGCAGGGTCACGGGGGCGGTCACGGACTCGTGGGCGACGGTCCGCGCCTCGGCCGCGGAAGCGGTCGGCGCGGCGGCGGTGGTGATCGCGGCGGCGCCTCCGAGGAGGGCCACGGCCGCGCCGCCCGAGACGGCAATCTGACGAAGGGTGCTGTTCATGCTGATCTCTCCTGAGAGTGGGTTAGTTGTCGTTCGGGCGGGTGCTCTTGGCGGCCTTCGAGCGGCGCAGCAGGTCGCCGTGTGCGCGGCCGGCGGCGCGGTGGTAGCGGGGTGTGTCGCCGGCCTTCCGGACGGGCGGAACGGGCTTGTTCGAGGAGCGGGGTGTTTGGGCGCCACGCTGCGCGTTCTTGTTCTTGCTGAGGGTGTTCACGGGGGTGCCGGAGAGGGCGGATTCGACGCGCGCTTCGGCCTTGCGGCGGGCGGTGATGGACTCGATGGACTCGCCCGGATCGCAGCCCTGGATGTTGCGGTAGGCGCGCGCCCAGACAGCCTCGGTGACGGTGACTTCGCCGACCGCCGCAGCGATCTTCTCCGCCTCGTCCCACACGTCCGGGAACTCTTCGGCGCGGGCGCCGGCGAGCATGTCCGCTGCCTCCGCGGCGGCCTTGTTCGCGGCCTCCTGCTCCGCCCGCTTCTGCGCCTCCTCGGCAGCCTTCTGCGCGGCCTTCGCACGCTCCGCCCTCCGCTGCGCCTTGCGCTCCTTCCGGGACAGGGCACCGTCGCGCTTGCGGATGCGGCCGTGCTCGTGGAGGTCCCACACGCCGGGGCCGGCGATCGACGCGAACGCGGTCGCGAGAGCCGTGCCCGGGTCGAAGGAGTGGAGGCCGTGGTACAGGTTCACGCCCGCGGCGAGGAACGAGAGCAGCCAGACGATGGTGCGGTAGTGCCACACCGGGCGCCGGTTCGCGACAGCGGCGTGCGCGCCGCGGTGCACGACCCACGCCGCGCCTTCGAGCATGATCGGGGCGGCGGCCATCCATGGCGCCTTCGGGTTCCAGAAGAAGCTCATCTGGACGGGCAGGGAGACGATGCCGCAGACGACCGCGAACCGGATCGCGTAGGACCGCCACTTGTCGTCCGCCGTCTTGATCTCCTCGGCGGCCTCGTTCTCGGCGGCCTGCTGCTCCTGGTCCTTCCGCTCGGCGTCAGCGCGGGCGCGGTCAGCGTCCGCCTTGCGCTTCCGACTCTCGGCGATCCGCGCCTCCGACGCCTCCTTCTCCTCGGTCTCCTTCCGCTCGGCGCGGTCGTTGGCGAGGCGAGTCTTGCGGGCGTCCTCCGTGGCCTTGATCCGGATTGCCTCGGCCTCGGCGTCGGCTCGCTTGAGGGCGGCTTCCTTCTCGGCTTCGGCGGCGAGGCGGCGCTCCTCGGACTCCGCCCAGGCCTTCGAGCGGATCGCCTCCGCTTCGGCCTGCGCGATCAGGTCGTTGTCGGGCTGCGCCGCGGCCGGCTTCGTCTCGACCTCGGGTGCGGGCTCGGGGATCTCGGGGGTGGGGGTGGCCTCTATGGGCTGCCAGTCCCCCAGCATGGGCAGGGCTGGCGGCCGGGCTTGGCCGTTCACCGTCGACGGGCTGGCAGTCATGGCGGATTCGGTCCCTTCAGGTCAGTGGGTGATCAGGTAGGTGGCGACGATCAGCGGGAGCGGCGCGAGGCGCCCGTCTCGGTGGGGGTGCGGTGGTCGATGACGGCGGCGGCGACCAGGAACGCGCCCACGGCGGCGATACCGGCGGCCAGGACGGAATGCGTCACGCCTTGCACGACCAGCAGGACGACAATCGCCAGCAGCACCAGCGCCATCTCCCGGCGGGCCGGACGCTCACGGTTGAAGGAGGCGAGGAAACGCACGGTCACACCGCCTTCAACTGGTCGGCGGTGTAGCCGCGGTAGCCCTTCACGGCCTCCGTGAACCGGCCGTCGATGCCCTTCACGCCGATCAGCCCGCCGGACAGGCTGCCGTCGTCGACGACAGTGCCGGTCTTGCCGACCGTGCCGGCGTTCTCCTCGTCGGCGGCGACCACGATCACGCGGTCGCCGATCTTGAATGCGCCCATCACGGGCTCCTCTCAGGGTGGTTGGGGTTGGTGCGGTGCGCGCCCCGGGCCCGATTCGGTCGGGCGCCCTCACGGCGTGGATGCCGGGGCTGAGTGCCGGTCAGGGGCGCGGGCCGTGGGTGCGGGCGAACTCGGCCCCGGCGGTCAGCAGGTCGCTGACCTCCGCCCACGTCCGGGACCGCTTCTCCGACCACACGCGGGCGATCGCGAACGACGTGCCGAGGTAGGCGGCGACGAGGGTGTCCAGCACCCGGTCTCCAACCACGTGCGTGTCCTGGTCGCCGATGGCGTCCTCGGCCCGGAACATCGCGGACATCAGGGTGATCGGGCCGCGGTCGACGGTCATGTCGCGCACGGCACGGAGCACGCCGAGGAGGATGGTCTTCACGGACATGGACTCGTCGGCCTCGGGGAGTTCCGGGTCGGTGTCGTCGGTGGTGCGGATCCAGCCGCGCTTCTTCAGCACCTCGCGTGCCGCTTCGAGGTGGGCGGCGACGTCGGCGCCGGTCACCTGCATACCGGACAGGCCTGTCCAGAAGCGGGGTTCGGCGGCGGCCTTCTCGGCTGCCTTGGCGGTGACGGCGGGGTCGGCCAGTAACCGGGCCAGCGTGGCGGTGTCGGACATGGGTTCTCCTTCGTGTGGTCGGGTTGCGGTGCGTGCCCTGGCTCCGGCGTGAGCGGCGCGCACCGGGTTCGTGCGGGCCAGGGCTGGTGCCGGGCGGCGGTCGGGGGGAGTTGACGACCACCGCCCGGCGGTCTGGTGGTCAGGCCGCGGCTCGCTTGGCCTTCAGCTCGCGCACCTTGCTCTCCAGGCGCCGGACGTCGTCCCGGAGCCGGTCGATGGTGGCCTGCTGCTGGTCGACGGTCGTCTGCTGCCGTTCGGCGTGGTCCGCGGTGGTGCGGAGCGTCTCTGTGGCGCGGGTGATCAGCAGGACGGCGGTGGGGTGCGGCAGGTCCGGGTTGGTGATGTCGGCGGCTTCCACGCCGGAGATCACCTGGCGGGCGTCGCGGACACGCAGAGCGGTCAGGTCCATGAGGGTCCTCTCGGGTAGGTATTCGGCGGGGTGGTCAGGCGGCGGCCGGGTACTTGAAGCCGTCGAACTCGTCCAGCAGCGCCGGCCCGGCGGCGAGACGGATCTGCGCCATCCGGGCCCGGTCGCCGGACGCGACCGCGGCGGCGTAGTCGGCGAATAGGTCGGAGATGCTGAGCACGCGGGCCTCGGCGTCCAGCGGGGCGATCATCGTGGTGGCGCGGACGTGCAGGCCGATCTCGGTGCGGCCCAGGTCGGCGGAGAACAGGTACGGAGACATGCGGGATCACGGAACCTCTCGGTCAGGTGGAGCTTGGGGGTTGGGGGCCGCGGTGGCGGGACTGGCGTGGGCGTCGACCGCCACCGCGGCGGATCGGGGGTCAGCGGGTGGGGTGCTCGCTGCGGTCGTTCTTCTCGCGCAGCTTCCGGAGCATCGCTTCGCGCTCGGCGTCGGTCACGACGCCTCCCGCACGAGCTCGAGGTGCCGGCGACCGGCGGGCTGGTAGGTGACGAAGCAGGTCCCGAGACGCTGCCCGGTGGCCACGTCGGTGACGGACACCCGCAGCAGCGGGCTGCCGTCCAGCAGTTCGGCCACGGAGCCGATCACCTCGTCCGCCTTCGCCTGCGCCGCGGTCAGACGGTCCAGCTCGGCGCTCACGACGCGGCCTCGATCCGGCAGCGGCACATCGCCAGTTCGTCCTGCACGCACAGCAGCTGGTCGAAGTCGGCGGACGTCACGGCGGTGGCCGACAGGCGGCGGCAGGTAGCGGACACGTCCGCCGACCGGGACACCATCGCGGCCATCAGCTCAGGCGCCAGACGCTGCTCCAGACGAGCCTTCGCCTCCAGCGAGGCCGGCGGCAGCGGGGCGGTGGGGATGAGGGCGGTCATGCCGTCACCCCCCGCATGGCGCTCGCCATGGCGCGGATGTTCCGGGCGAAGGCGACGAGGTTGTCGGCGAACTGCTCGGCGTGCTCGGCGTCCATGTAGGAGTCCTCGCCGCTGCTGCCGTCCTCGACGAAGATGAACGGCCGTCGCATGTCGTCGTCCTCGCTGAACGAGTCCAGTCCGAGACGGGCGTAGGCCAGGAGGCTCGGCGTGCCGTTGCGGCGGGGCGCCTCCAGGTCCGCGAAGGCCCCGGAGTGCCACACGTCCACGAGGAACTTCTGGCTGTCGCGGACGTGGTCGATCGTGCACCACGTCGGGCATTCGAGGTAGACGGTCTGGCCGTCGACGACTGCCGGAACGATGTGGCGGTCGGTGAGCGGTGCCGGCTGGTCAGCCGGAGGTTGTACGGTTGTGCTCATGGTTCGGTCTCCCTCTTGGGTAGGGCGTCTGACCTAGGCCTCGCTTCGGTGTTCGCAGCACCGGGCGGGGCCGTTTTGTTGGCGCTTGCCGTGCCAACGAGCTCCACCGTAGGGAACATGGTGTTCCCTCGTCAAGCGCTAGGGCCTAGGCAGTCTCAATTGGTTCGCGTAACGTCATGCCACATGACGATCGACGCAGGAATGGCGGGTGGAACACTGTGCTCCATGGATAAGCGATCACTGGAGCAGATGGCGCAGCGGTACAGGAAGGCGATGGCGCGAACGGAGATCCTGCGCCAGGAGTTGGCGGCAGCCATCTGCATGGCGGACGCCGACGACGTGCCACAGAAGGACATCTGCGAGGCGACGGGGTACACCCGTCAGCAGGTGCGCCGCATCGTGCTGGCCGGCGAGCCCGAGGATGATGGGGCTACTCCTCCAGCGCCGTAAGTCTCCGTGATCCGTCATGTCCATACGGTGACATCGCGGCGTCATCGGCCGCGATGGCTTTCCGGGCGACATCCCGGTGTCATCGGGGGCGACATTCCGGTGTCATCTCCAGCCGATTGCGGCTACCGTATGAGACATGACGACCCCAAACGCCACGCTTCGGGCGGTGCGTATCTCCATGCTCCTGAGTCAGGACGACTTCGCCAGGGCACTCCGGGAGGCCGGAGCGCGAGCAGGGGATCGCGTCGACGCAAGCAAGCGCCTCATCCAGCGCTGGGAATCCGGCGCCATAACCGTGCCCAGCCCCCGCTACGCCCGAGCCCTTGAAGCTCTCACCGGCATGCCGATCGACTCCCTCGGCTTCGCCTCCCCGGCCATGGCCCGAGTCGCAGACGACGGCGCAGGCGGCCACGATGTCCAACCGTCCACCGCCGGAGTCGCCGCGCCAGGCCCGGGCCCCACACCGCTGGCCTCACCGCGCGCCAACTACTCCGGCGTCTGGCTGTCCCGCTACGAGTTCTTCTCCAGCGGCCGGGACTCCAGCTTCGTCGGCATGCACTACGTCGTCCTGCTCCAGCACGGCAACCGGCTGACCGTGCGCTCCCTGCCCAGCGCCTCGTCCAACCCCGAATCGCCGCTCACGATGGACCTCACCGTGGACGGCAGCGTGATCACTGGAACGTGGGTCGAGCAGACCGCACAGGACGGCTACTACCGCGGCGCCCGCTATCACGGCGCCATCCAGATGCTCATCGAGCCGACCGGCACCCGCATGGCCGGCAAGTGGGTCGGGTTCGGTAAGGACATGGACGTCAACACCGGGCCATGGGAACTGCGACTCCAGGACGCGTCAACGAACCAGGCGACCATCGCGAAGTACAGTCGCCCGCCCCAGTGACCGCCATCGGGCATCAGGCAATTCCCGGCAGGAATAGGTCACTTCAGGCTCTGGCGCCACATAGAATGTCCAGAAAAAGCAAAGGCCGGACGGGTGCGAACCGTCCGGCCGATTGCTTATCGAGCGGGGCTCCACCCCCGCTGCATGCGCACCCACTGGCGATTGAGGCGCTCTGCGTCTCGACCTCTCTAGAAAGTCGAGCAGTAACGGTGACTGTACAGACTGACATCCTTCATCGCCACCGCGAGGCCGCCCGGTGAAGGTCATACGCACGATGCCGCCCGACGGCTGGGTTCCCGTAGCGAACACCACCGCGCAGAACCATCAGCTCAGCTGGCGAGCCCGCGGCCTGCTCCTCGAGCTGCTCAGCTACCCCGACGGATACGACATCACGTTCGACCGCCTGATGGCCCGAGCCAAGCTGGCCGGCGGCAACTGCGAGGGGCGCGACGCAATGCGCAAGGCCATGCAGGAACTGGAGAGGGCTGGCTTAGTCGCCCACGTCCGTAAGCGAGTCAAGGGCGAGGTCGGCAACCGGATCGCCTGGACAACCGTGACTGTCGTGAGCGACTCTCCCGAAGCACTCGACCGGGCTACTGGTTTTCAGGAAGCCGGAGATTCAGGAGGACAGTCGTCCAGCATGACGGCGGAGCAGGAACTCTCTAACAAGACGGACTCTAGTAATACGGATCATCAAGACGCTGCCGGCCAACATTCCTCCTCGCTCGCCTTCGCTCGCGAGGGGCAGCAGGCACGCGCGCAAGATCGCCGCACGAATCTCGAACGGCTCTGGTCCGTGGTCGACCGGCTCGACGAGCTGCAACTCCGCAACGCCCTGCTGGACTTCGAGCGGAAGCGGCCAACGATCTACCGGGAATGCAGGCAGGCAGCGATCAGTCAGTTCCAGAACGGTGACGTCCACGTCCTCAAGGGCGAGAGCAGGGGGCTGGCCGCGGACCGGCTGAGCTACAAGTACGCGATCCAGCACTACGACAGCCGGCTGCCGCCGTGGATCGTGAAGCATCTGCGCGACGCTGCCTGACCGCCAGACTCCTCCGCCGCTACCCTGCCTCCCCGACCGACGAGAGGGGGACACAGTGGCGGAGGAGCCGACGCCGGGCCCGCTGGATACGGAGATGCGGTGGGCGACGTTGCCGGACGGGACGCGGATGCTGATCGCGGCGCAGCGCGGCTTGTCGCAGGATGAGGTGGATCTGCTGGCAGCCCGACTGTGGCAGGAGATGCCGGACGGGTAGCGGGCCGGTCCTGGTTGGAGCGCGACACGGCGGCGCGCATGCTCCTCGCGCAGGGGTTGGGGCTGGACGCCCCGCCGGTGCCGGCAGCGCTCGAGGTGGTGCGGGCCTGACGGCAGCAGAGCGCCCCCGACCGGGAACGATCCGGCCGGGGGCGCTTCCGTGCGTCTGGTTCGCGCTCTTGCCGCCGTCCGCCACCCGACCGACGGTGAACGCAGGCGGGGTGACGCACAGGCGACAGGGGGGCTACATGCCAGGCAGGTTGGATGACGTGATCGGCCGGCTGCTGCTGCAGGCCGCGGTGCTGCTGCATCGGACGGTGGCGGGCCGGGCTGCGACGGAGCGGCTGCAGCAGCGCCGGAACGCGGCGCTGCGGGCTGCGTATCGGCACGGCATACCGGTGGAGGAGCTCGCGGCGCGGATGCGGCTGTCGCCCGGCTGGGTCCGGCAGGTGCTGGCTGGGAAGAGGCCGCCCGCCGTGGAGGAAGCCGCGTAGGCGCAGCAATGCCCCCGACCGCGGGTTGCGGCCGGGGGTATCGGCGTGGTCAGTGTCGTCGCCGGGCGGGCCCGTAGGGGATTGCCAGGCGGGCCGGTCGGGGCGGCGCGAGGGCGTAGTCATCGGCTCGGGCATGTTCGGCGGCCCGGGCTGTGCGGGCGGCGAGTTCGGCGAGCGTGCGGCCTGCCTCCTCCGCGACCGGCTTCACCGCTTCCCTGAAGGCCTCCAACACCGCCCGGACGTGGCGTGCCCGTTCGGCTTCCGCGCGGGCGATGCGCTTGGAGAGCCGAGCCCACTTCTCCGCGAAGTCGTCCGGGATGGGCGGCTCGTCCATCTGGATCTCGACGGAGCCGATACCGGGGATCTCCTGCCACTCCCCCGCCTCGTCCATGATCTGCACGCTGGTCTCGGGCCCGCGTTCGGCCGGGACGTCGACCGCGGGCCGGCTGCGCATGGCGTCGTCGCTGACGGTCCAGTCGTCGAGGGCCTGGTCGATCTGGGTGAGGATGTCGTCGCTGCGCACGGTCACATCTCCTTCGGCGGCTCGAGGGCTTTCAGGGTGGCGCAGTCGGTGTGCAGGACGGGCGAGTTGTCGGTGCTGATGCCCTCCGAGTCCAAGCCGGAGCATTCGGCGCAGATCGTCCGACCCTGGTAGTCGACCGGGCGATGCAGTTGGCGGACCCGCTTGAGCTCGCCCTCCGCCTCGTCGGCGCGCTGCCGCTGCTCACGGGACGTGTCGTAGGCGGCCAGCAGCTCCTCGGGCGTCGGGTAGCCGAGGACGCCGGCCACGTAGTTGAAGTCGATGGCGCGCAGCACGTCGGCGCGGATGCTGTCGGGGTCGGCGGGGGCGGACAGCTCACTGGCCTGATGCCCGGAGTCTGCGGGCAGGCCGGCCAGCCACGCCTCTCGCACCTCGCGCCCTTCGTACAGGGTGATCGCGTGGGCGGTGGCGATCTTCAGTCCGGACGCGATGCCCTGCGCGGCCAGGCGGACCTCCTCCACGGTCGCGTGCGAGGCGGTACGGGTCGCCTGGGCCAGCTCACGCTCCAGGCGGGCGAGGAACTGGCGGTAGGGGGGCGGCATGGCGTCGAGGGCGGCGCTCACGGCCCGCCAGATGATCGCGTTGCGGTGGACGGGGTCGGCGGGCATCCGGTCGCCGAGGCGGCGGACGTAGGCGTACACCGCGTCGTAGGCGGGCATCCGCGGATCCAAGCCGGGCGCGGTCGGCTCGTCGGGCGCCGGCTCCGGGTGGCTGTCGGTCGCTGCCTGCTGGTCGACGCGGGCGCGGGCTTCGTCGATGATCCGCTCGGTGTTCCAGCCTGGTTCGGTCTCGAGTCGCCGCAGCAAGATCCGGAGGTTGTCTTCGATGCGCAAGAGGGCTGCCTCGGCGTAGGCGTGGCCGTGCCTGCAGGGGTTCATCACGAGCCGCTCTCCGAACCGTTCCGGAACGCTGGTCTTGAGCACCTCGGTGACGGTCTCCCCGCAGGTCGGGCAGGGCGGGTACGGCAGCAGCAGGATCGTGATCCCGTCGCGCTGCTGGCGGCGGTACTCGAGGACGACCGCCCACGCGAGCAGGTCGGCGTCGGATAGGGGGCGGGGGTCGGACATCGGTGCCTCGTTTCGGCGTCTGGCCGCTCCTGTGGCGGCCTGGGATCGGATGGCTGGGCGGCGGCCCGGGGTTGCGCGCCCCGGGCCGCCGTCAGGCTGCTGCGCGCTCGTCGACCGTCCCGCCGGTGCCGCACTCGAGGGCGGCCTCCAGCTCCTCCACGCGGGCCTCGAGGCGCTGGATCTCGGCGTCGGCGGCCTCCCGGTTCCGTTGGAGGGCCTGCGTCGTCTCGGTCAGGCGCTCACGGGTCTTCCCTTCGAGTTTCCGTTCGGCCCACACGTTCTCGGCGAGCGCCTGCGCCTCCGGGACGGTGAGCACGCCGTGGACTCCACGGTGGAGCAGGGTGTCGATGGCGGCCTGACGCAGCGCCCGCTCACGCTGGTTGGCCTTCGGGGCGCGGACGGTGGGGTGCTCTCTGCGCGGCATTACAGGACTCCCTCGAGGCTGATGTTGATCGTTTCGACCCGCTTGAGGTCGCTGTCAGACGCGCCTTGCCGCAGCAGGTCGAGCACCCCGCCGGGTCGGACCGGTACGGTCACCGGCTCGCCCGTATCGCACGGCTCGGGCAGGGCCCAATGGACGGTCACGGCCGCCTCCCTTCCCGCCGCACCTGGCCGCGCGGGTCGAGGATCCCGTCGGCTTGGGCGACCAGCCGCAGCGCGCGACGGAGGACGGACCGCCACGGTTCACGGCGGCGGGCGTAGGCGGCGAGGATCGCGGCGCTCCCGTCATCGGGATCCCACTGCAGGCGGCGGCTCACGAGGCCACCTCGTCGTCGGCCGGGTCCCAAGTCGCCAGCAGGTCACGGTCGGTCGTGGCCCACGCGAAAGTCGGGCACGGGTGCGGGTGCTCGCACTCCTGGCACAGACCCGAGGTCATCCCGTTGATGACCCCCTTGCTGTGGGCCTCCGCGATGCGGGCGAGCCGACCGCTGGGGTCGTCGGCGAGTTCGACGCGGGTGGCGCCACCATGTCCGTGCACTGCCTTGATCGACGCTATGCCCTTCGGGTGCGGGGTGGTGGTGGGCCAGGCGCCCAGCCAGTGGATGACGGCCTCACCGTCGCTGAAGATCGCACCCTCGGCGACCTTTCCGGTGCCGCTGACACCAGAGATGTCGGTGTCGCGGTGCAGTTCGAACAGGGTGGGCTTTTCGTACACGTCGCGCTCCTAGCGGTGGGTAGTCGGGGTGCGGGGCCGCCCCCGAGGATGAGCGGGAGCGGCCCCGGTCGGGGTCAGGCGGGCTGCTCGCAGGCCAGGCGGCGGAGCCGGTCCAGCGCAGGCTGGTCGTCCTCGCCGAACTCGTCGCCCCGGGAGAACATCTGCTCCTGCGCGAGGTCGAGGGCGTAGCGGAGCATGTCCCGCTCGGTCTGGCTCAGCCCGGCGGCGGGCCGGTCCACGGGCTCGGGCAGCACGGCCAGCACCGCGTCGGCGCAGTGGTCCATGATCGCGCTGTCATCGGGGGCAGTCAGGTATGCCCCGGTGAGCGCCTCGGCGATGCGGTCGCGGAGAGCGGCCCGGTCCGCGGGCGGCTGGACGGCGGCGGGCGGGGTTGCGATCTCGTCGAGCAGTGCGCGGGCCTCGTCGCACCAGTTGACGGTGCCTGAGCCGGGAATGCTGGCGATCAGCGCGAACAGGCGGTCGCGGGGCGGGGTGGGCTGTTCGGTCATGGTCAAGCTCCTTCGTTCGTGGTCGGATCGGGTGGGGCGGTCGCTTGCTGATAGCCGCAGCAGGCGACCGCCCCGTGGGTGGGTCAGGCTCCGGCGGCGAACAGGGATTGCGTGTAGGGCTCGTCGAGGCGGTGTGCCGCGATCCGCGCGTAGGGCTCGTGCCGTTCGATCCCGACGCCTTGCATTCCTTCGTCGCGGGCGGCGAGCAGGGTGGTGCCGGAGCCGGTGCACCAGTCGAGGACGGTCCCGCCGGGCGGGCAGACGAGGCGGACCAGCCACCGCATCAACGCCAGCGGCTTCGGGGTGTCGTGCCGAACCCCGTCAACCTCCACCCGCTCCGAGGCCGGCGTCTTGCTCTCGAGGCGGAACACCGGGAACGAGCCTGCGGAGCTGCCGACTTCACGGATCGGGCAGCCAGGCTGGCAGGGCCCCTCGCAGTCGTGGCCGAGGAGGATGTTCGCGGGATAGCCGCCTCCCGATGCCGGGCAGGCCGCCACGTTCAGCCCGCCGACGCCGTGCCGCAGCAGGCCGCCGACGAGGCTGTCGTAGCCGGTGGACTTGCGGGCCAGCAGGATCGGATCGTGCGCGGGCTTCAGAGCCGTGTTCCAGCCCGCCCACTGCTTCGCCTGCTCCGAATGCGGCAGAGACTTGATGCGGTCCTCGGAGAACGCGCCGTACAGGCCTGCGTCGCGGGCCGCGCCCTGCTTCCGGCTGATGATCTCCCGCTTCTCGAACGCCTCACCAACGGTGCGCTTGCGGGCGTTCAGCTCGGTGACGAGCGGCAGGATGCCGGTGTCGTCGAAGCCGATCGCTTCCCGCAGCCGCGTCCACTGCTCGCCGGTGGGCACGATCGCCGCCTTGCCTTGCGTCGTCCACAGCCCGCCCATGCCGGAGAACCCGAACAAGTCGTCGATCCGTCGGTTCGTCCACCCTGCCAAGTCCCGAGCCGCAGCCAGCCAGGCCGTCACCTGCAAGACCTGCTCGCGGTCGTCGCGGTGCCGGTCTATCGCCCGTGCCAGGTCGGCGCCCTTCGGCTTGCCGTGCGTGTAGATCCAGTCGAGTTGGTCGATGATGCGGAACCCGGCGTCCTCCGCGGCGCACACCATGCGGTGATAGGTCCGCGGGGCGCCGAAGGACAGCAGGTGCCCGCCGGGCTTGAGGACGCGCAGGCACTCCCGCCACAGGTCGACGCTGTAGGCGATACCGGTCCGGTCCCAGTCCTGCCCGGCCACGCCGATCTCGTAGGGCGGGTCGCAAACGACGGCGTGCACCGACTCGGCGGGCAGCGAGGCGAGGACGTCGACGGCTTCGCCGAGGTGCAATGTGGTCGTGTCGTCGCGGTAGTACACCCGCTGACTCATGCGGTTCTCCTTCACAAGGACCAGAGGGTTGGCTGGTGGTGGATCAGGTCGATCTCGGTCTGGCCGTCCACGTGCGGGACGGGCGCGCCCAGGTCGGGCGTCGGGGCGGGCTGCCGGGCGGGACGGCCGTTCAGGCGCCGCCAGCAGACGGGGCCGAAGCCGGTGGGCGACGGGCGCTTCAACGGGCGCCCGCAGCCGGCGCATTTGGCGGTCACCGGGGTCATGAGGCGGACAGGCTGGGCGGCACCACGGGCAGTTCTCGCTGGATCAAGCACCGCGCGCATCGCCTCTGATGCTTGGCTATGGGCCTAACGTCGACCTTCGCGACCTCCAGCCCGCAGGCGGTGAGGTAGAAGTCGGGTCTGATCAGACGCGCAGCGTGGTGCCAGACGTGCCGCTTGGGCCGGATGCTGTCCGGCCACGGGTCCTCGCCGGCCGTCAGCCCGATCCGCAGCATGACCTCCTTGGGCGACTCGTAGCCCTTGGACTCGCGAATCGGGAGGATGACCTCGCGCGCCTGCTGCACGGTGTCGAACATCCGGCAGGACTTGATGTTGTTGCAGACATGGCAGGACAGGACCCAGTTGCTGCTGGGGTTGCGGGCAAGGTAGGCGTAAGGGATGAAGTGATCCCAGTTGGTGCGAAGGAAGACCGTCCGGCTGTGGCGCCAGATCGCGGTACCGATGGGCAGCTCGCAGTAGAGGCACCGGTTGTTCTGCAGCTCGATCGCGCGGCGGCGCTCTGCCACGCGCGGATACTGGCGGGTGGTGACCCCGCTGGAGGGGCCGCGCGCCCCGTAGACGCGCAGTCGCCAGTCTCCGGGAGGCAGTTCAGGGGCGGTCATGGATCGGGGCTCTCTTTCGAATCGATTGGCTGGGCGCCTCGCTGCCGCTACGGGGCTCGAAGCTGGCGGCGGACACGATGAGGGAGTTAGGCCGTCAGACGGGCGCCTAGACCCCGCCACGGGCCCGACAGGAGGCGCGGGCGCGCCTCACCGGCACACCGGTCCCTCTCGCAGGCGGGCATGGTCACGGTCATCTCCTCGGGGTGGGGCGGTAGGGTTCGGGCCAGACCCGCCCGGATAAGCCCCGGGCGCGTCGCCGCGTTCACGGGGTGGGGGTGGCGAGTCGCTGCCGGCCGGCGTCGGTCACAGACACGCGGTGTCCGCCGACGCTGGATACGCGGTCGATGCGGATACGGCCGGCCTTGGCCAGGGCGACCCAGGTGTCGACGGAGGCGCTGTGGCCGTCCTGCGATCCGAGTCGCCAGACTCGACGCAGGCCGTCGTCGTGGATCAGTACCGGCTCGTCGTGCTTGGCGATCTCTCGCAGCAGACGCAGCGCCGTCGGCCCGTCCGGGTTCGGCTTCGAGCGGGCCTTCTTCGCCGCCTGCTTCTCCGCGTCCTGCGCGTCCAGTTCGGCGGCCAGCTTCCGGCCGGCCTCGGTGATGCGCATGGCGCCGTCGTCGTACTCGTCCCACCCAGCAGCCAAGCCAGCCTTGTACAGCGGCGGGACGGTGCGGGCGTTGAACAGCGGCCCGCTGCTCGGGCCGTCGAGGTACCAGCGTCCGCGGCCGGAGTAGCGGACGGTGGCACCATCGCCCTTGTCGCGGCGGGCGAGTTCTCGCAGCAGATTCTGCGAGGCGGGGCTGAGGTCGGTCATCGGTTCCTCCAGGGGTTCATGCGGCGCGATTGCCGCGGCTGGTGTGCGGGGTTTGGGGCTGGTGCCGGGCGCAGGTGCACGCGTCCGGCGGCGGGGTGGGGCCGGTGGCGGCGGTGCCGAGGGGCCAGCCGCCGGCGTGGGTGATCCGGTAGGCGGGGGCCGGGACCGCGGTGAGGTGGGGCTGCGGCTTCGGGGCGGTGTCCTCGGTGGGACGGCCGGTGATCTGCCGGAGGTAGGCGCGGAAGTCGCCCTGCTTCCGCAGTTCGGCGATGTCCTCGACGCTGAGCTCGGTCACGACGCCCACAGCCCTTCACCGGCGGGGAGCAGACCGATGAGGTGGCTTATCGCGGCGTGCCAGGCCTCTTCGGTCTCAAGGTGGGGGTGGGCGCCGGTGTCGCGCTGCCAGCCGACGAGGGGCCGGATCGCGGGGCGCAGCGTGTAGGACCAGTAGCGGGAGAACGACCACATCGGGTCGGCCTCGGCGGCAGCGGCCTCGAGGCGGACCGCCTCCTCGAGTTCGGCCAGCCGCGGTTCCGCGGCCGTCAGTTCGGGCCAGGTGATCACAGGAGTTCCTTTCGGGTCAGCCGTGCTGGTAGTTGGCGAGGCGGGCGTAGTGGCCCTGGAAGATCAGCGGGATGATGCGGCCGTTGGCGCCGTTGCGGTTCTTCGCGACGATCACGTCGACCTCGCCTGCACGCGGGCCGGTGTCAGTGCCGTCCTCGGCGAGCGGCCGGTGAAGGAGCATGATCACGTTGGAGTCCTGCTCGATCGACGAGGAGTCCTTGAAGTCCGTGGCCATCGGCTGCCGGCCAACAGAGCCGCGGTTGAACTGGGCGAGGGCGACGATGGGAATCTCGAACTCCATCGCCATGACCTTCAGCCCGCGGCTGATCTCGGCGACTTCCTGCGCCCGGTTCTTGCCGCCCCCGTCCTCGGAGCCCATCAGCTGCAGGTAGTCGGCGACGACGATCGCCGCGGGGTGGCCCTGGCTGGCCATCCATCGCAGCCGGGCCCGGATCTTCGACAGGGTGAGGTTCGAGGAGTCGTCGAGGATGAAGTTCTCGGCGGTCCCCATCAGCTCGTTGACTTTGATGACCTTGGCCCAGTCGTGGTCGTTGAGCTTGCGGCGGATCAGCCGGTCGAGGTCCACGCCGGCTTCGGCTGCGACGAGGCGGGCCATGAGCTCGCTGCCGCCCATCTCCATGGAGGCGACGAGCGCGGGCCGCTTGTGCTTGAACGCGACGTGCGAGGCGAGGTTCATGCCGAACAGGGACTTGCCGCCACCGGTCGCGGCGCCCACGACGACCAACTGGCCGGGCTTCAGCTCGACAACATCGTTGAGGTCGGCCCACGGCGTGTCGATCGCCCGCGGATCCTTGCCCGCTTCGAGCTCGTCGAGAAAGCCGGCCCACCGGTCACTGACGGCCAGCTTGAGTTCGGCCTGCCCGCTGCCGGTGGCGGCGCCCTGGAGGTCCGCCATGGCGTCGTCGAGGATGTCGTCGGCCTCGTCCTGCTGGGCGTAGGCGCGTGCCGCGGCCCGGTTGGAGGCTTCGATGACGGCCCGGAGCGCCGCCTTCTTCCGGATGATCTCCGCGTGCTTCTCGGCGTGGGCGACGGTGGGCACGGCCCGGACGAGTTCGTGCAGGTAGCTGGACCCGCCGACCTTGGCGAGGTCGCCGGTGCTGGCGAGTTCATCGCCGACCGTGATCGGGTCGATCTTGCTGCTGCGCCCGTACAGGCCGGTGATCGCGTCGAAGATGACCTGGTGTGCGGGCCGGTAGAACGCCGCCGACGTAAGCGTGGCGACCATCGAGTCGATGACGGCGCCCGACAGCAGCATGCTGCCGAGAACGGACTGCTCTGCCCCGAAGTCGTGCGGCAGCGGACGCTCGAAGTTGTCCGGCTCGTCGAAGCCAGCCGGCTCGTCGAAGTCGTTCACGCGGCGTCCCCGCGGCGACGGTCTGAACCCATGACCGGGATGCGCTGGCACATCTCGCTGAGGCGGGAAGTGACCCGGCCGCCGAGCCGCTCGGTGAGCTCCTTCGGCAGCGCGTTCGACGTGAACAGCGTCGGAAGGTGGTTCTCGTACCGCCAGTTGATCAGCCGGAAGTTGACCTCCTCGGTGAACTCGGTGACCTTGCTCGCGCCCAAGTCGTCGACGAGGAGGATCGAGGCGCTGCGGTAGCGGCGGAACTCCGACTCCGAGTCGATGCCGTGACGGGGGCGCAGAGCGGCGTACATGTCCGCGGCGGTCGTGACGACCCAGCGGGCGGAGACGCCGGTGATGGCGAGCTCGCGGATCGCCGCGTAGGCCTGGTACGTCTTGCCGGTGCCGGTCGGGCCGAGGAGGACCAGCGACCGGCCGTGCTCGACGGACGCGATCGCGCTGCCGCGGGTCCGCTGCTGCTCGAGGGCGCTCGCCTTCAACTCGGCAACCCACCGCAGGACGTCGGGGTGGTCGGCGACGGCGGCGGCGTAGTGGAACGGGATCACCTTGGCGGCCTCGAGGATCGACCAGCGGGCCAGGTTCGGGGCGCTGTACGGGCCGTCGTCCTCGCTGTTCAGCCACTGGAGGTCGATGCCGCGGGCGGCGAGGAGCTTCTCGAGGTGGTACTGCTTCGGGTCGATCGGCGGGATCGGCTGCATGATTCAGAACTCCTGGTCGTAGGCGGATTGATCTTCGGGGTCTTGATAGGGCTGCCAGCCGCCGGGCTCATCGGACTGGTCTTCGTAGCGGCCGTCGTTGAGCCAGCGGGCGGGGTACGGCGTGTACTTCGGTTCCTCGCCCTTGCGCTCGAAGGCGTAGGCCTTGGCGGCTTTGATGATCAGATCGGGGTCGGCGCCGCGGTCGAGGGCGTCGCACCACGCCTGCTTGGCCTTCTCGATCTGCTTGCTGCGCGGGTAGCAGATCCAGAACTCACCGAAAGCGGGCCACTGGTAGTCGCGCTCGTCGTCGCTGCCTGCCTGGCCGGCGCCATAAGAGTCTTTTGGTTCAGCTCTTGGTTCAGTCTTTTGGTTTGGGTGACGTGGGCGTCGCCCCTCCTGCGACGTGGACGTCACCCCATCCGCGACGTCGGCGTCACCGGTGACGTCCACGTCAGGGGTGACGTCCACGTCACCCGTCAAATCGGGCGAGATGTTCTCTGAGCTGGGCTTCTTCTTTCCGCCGCGCCGACGGGATGACGCCAGCGTCACCCGTGACGTCCGCGTCACCTCATCCGAGCCCGCACGTCCGCCCGGAACGGTCCGCTCGACGGCCAGGTCGTAGACCTCGGGGCGCTTCCCTTCGGGGAGGTGGGCGGCCTTGCTCTGGTCGCCGAGGCGAATCAGCTCGAGCTCTCGCAGCTGCTTGAGGTCGCGCTGGACGGAGCGCTCGGCCTTGCAGGCGTAGGCAGCCAGCCGGGCGACCGACGGGTACGCCCCGCGGCCCTTCTTGTCGGCGTGACGCGCCAGTCCAGCAAGGGTTGCAACGAGCTGCGCCGGCATCGGCGGAGCGTCTTCGAGCGCCCAGTCCATGGCCTCAGTGCTCACGTTGATCTCTTCTCAGTGCGCAGGGGCAGGCGGTCAGGAAGTCGGCTGAAGCGGTGCGCTTGCCGCCTCGAGCGCGGAGAGCCTTCGCGGGAGGCAGGTGGTCACATCCGGGTCCTGGTAGGCACCGGCGGCGGACGCGGCGATGTAGACGTCGCCGACGCAGAAGTTGCCGTCCTCGCCGATGCGGCTGAGGCTGGCGAAGAACCTCGAGGTCTCTTCCTTCGATGGTTCGATCTCGCCCGAGGCCGTGAAGGCGATGCGCCACAGCTCGGATGCTTGAGACCGCCAGGGGTTCACCCCGGTCGCTTGCAGTTCGTCGTCGCTGAGACCGTGGTAGATCCGCACCGACTTGTGGATCCCCGCGTGACTGGCTGCTCGCACGAGGCGGGCAACGTAGATGTCGGCCTCGAGGAGCTTGTCGATCTGCTGCCTGACTTGCTTCATGGCCTCGTCGCTCGGGCCGCCGACGGACTCGCCGTCCCAGGGCCCTTCCCCCCTTGAAACCCAGGTGGTGGGCCATGCGGTAAGCCACGCGCGCCACGCGGTATCGCGGTCCATGTCATGCAGGGCGGCGGTGATGTCGGTGATTCCGAAGTACGTCGCGAACTGGGCGGCCTGAATGATCCGCTCGGGTTCGGTCCACTCTCGGTCGGAGATGTTGGCGAGGCTGCTGCGGAACTCTTCTTCCTGCTGTGCGGTGGGCGGCTCTTCGTTCTCGATCAAGCCGCAGCGCCAGACGGTGAAGGCCGCCATCAACACCGCTTCACGACTATCGGTGCTGGCTGGCGCCTGGCTGGCGCCGACGATCCGCCGAGCTTCGGCCTGGAGTTCGGTGACCTTGTTCCAGGCGATGCCGCAGCAGTAGCGGAAGGTGTTGTCGGGCTTGACCTTGTCGTTGCCCATGCCGGCGTCGACGATGTCGGCCCACATCCAGACGGGTATGCCAGCGACGCGGAAGCGTTCGACGCTCTGCTTCCAATCCTTTGGCAGCGGCACCTTGTTGGCGTCGTCCTTGCCGACGTGCCAGCGGTTCCACTCACCGAGGAAGGCGTCGCGGTACTCGAGCTTGGGGGTTTCCTGCTCGCGCAGGTTGCCGGCGGCCTGCTTCATCGCGTCGGCCCAGCGGAGTGCGTCGTCGGACACGGCGGCCACGTGGGTGGCGTCCGGGCTCGAGGAGCTCTTGCCGCTGTTGCAGGGCTCGCAGCTGGTGACGAGGTTGTCTGCAGTGTCGGTGCCGCCGAGCGCGACTGGGGTGACGTGATCGACGCGCAGCGGGACGTCTGGGGCGGACGCGCCGCAGCAGCGGCAGGTGTGAGCATCCCTGCGGAAGATCTCGTATCGGAGGCGCTTGGAAACGGCCATGTAGAGGTCCTTTGGAAAGTCCAATGGGCGTGACGGAACTGGGCGGTTGATCCCCTTGATCCGCCTCACCCATGATGCCACATTCATGTGGCCACACGCGAGCATCAAAAATGAGTCAGGAGAGTCGACTTCCATGTGGCCACCCGGATGTGCGAACATGTCGACATGCCCGTCACCGAGGAGACCGTCGCCGCGCTGCGGAAGGCCGTGCGCGCCAAGACCGCTGCCGAGAAGCGTGCCGACGATGCGCGCGCCGCCCTCGCCGTTGCCATGGCCGAGGCCATGCAGCAGGGCATGAGGCAGAGCGAGGTCGTCGAGCTGACCGGGTACACGCGCGAGCACGTTCGCCGGCTGGTCCGCGAGGTCGAAGAGCAGCGCTCCTCCGACGACTGACATCCGTTTCTTCCTTCCTCCGGCCCCCGCCGTTGCGGGGGCCGTTGCCGTGTGCGGGCTAGGCGGCTTGGTCGCCGAAGATCGCGTCGTATTGGGCGGTGAGGGCCTGGCGGATGGTTCGGTCCTCGAGGTGGTCGGGGCGCACGCAGGGCTCCCAGTCGCATCCGGGGAGGACGAGGCCGACTGGTTCCCGCCTGTAGTGCTCTTCGAAGGCGGCGCGGCGGGCGCTGTATTCGCGGCCCCGATAGACGAGCGATGGGGTGACTCCGTCGCGGAGCCGGCCGGTCCAGCGCAGGTGTCCGTCGTCGGCGGGTGCGGTGTTGGCGGCCCACTTGTCGGCGAACGTGATGATCCGCTGCGGCGCCGGGGGCAGGCCCTCCTCTTTACGGATGCGGGCGACCCGCTTCGCATCGGTGTGGAGGGCTTTCCGGATGGCTTGGTCGGTGTGCCCTTGCCGGAGCAGGGCGACGATCTGGTCCCGGCTTCCGTTCGGTTTCCGGCTGGCGCCGGGCCTGCCCTTGCGGGGGACGGTCGCGGAGTCGGCGATGTGTGCGGGGGCGACGCAGCCGTCGTAGTCGCAGACGGCGTGGGCGTAGCCGGTGGGGTCGGTGTTGTGGCGGATGCGGTAGGCGATCCGGCGGGCGGTGTGGTCGGTCTTCTGCCACTTGACTGCCGCGACGCCCTTGCTGCTGCGGTGGCCGGTCCATTCGAGGTGGCCGCCGTCGATGGGTCGGGTGCGGCGCCAGAACAGTTCTTCGACTGTCGCGGCTGGTTTGTTCCCGGCTCGGGCGGGCGGGAGCCCGAGTTCCCGCCGCGTCTGCGTGACGGTGGCGGCGGTGACGTTGAGTTGGCGGGCGATGGTGCGGTCGCCGTAGCCGGCGCGCAGGAGTTCGGCGATGGCGGCGCGGCTCATGCGGCGACCTCGATCGCGTATTCGGGGTGCTCGCGGAAGGCGTGGTCGATGTACGCCTTGGAGATGCCGAGGCGGGCCGCGGTGGTGGCGCGGTCGAGGCCGGTGGTGCGCATCACCCAGTTGGCGTCTTGGGCGACGATCTCCCGGCGCTTGAGGCCGTACATCGGCTCGAAGTGCGGGTCGTCGATGACGTCCATGCGGTCGGCCCAGTAGCGGGTGGGCGGCCAGCGGCGGGAGGTGGCGTGGTTGCGGGCCAGGTTGATGACGCGCTGGCTCACGCCGTGCTCTGAGGGCTGCTGGTCCTTCAGTCGCTCGTAGCCGTCGGCGACGGTGAGGGCTGTGCTGGTGACGACCAGGTGACCGTCGGCGGCGCGCTGGACGATCTGGTGGACGTAGGTGGCGCCGAAGCCGAGCTGGTAGCCGATGTGGCGCATGGGCCAGCCATCGGCGACGAGGGCTTTGATGCGGCGGGCCGTGCCGGTCGGGTCCATGCGGCCGGGCGTGGCGGCGTCTGGGGTGACGGCGAGGACCTTTGCCGCGACTTCGGCGCGGACGGTGTGGCGGACGGGCCTACGACGGCCGTTCTGAGGCTGGAACAGGGGGTGTAGCGAGCTGAGGCCGACGCCTGCCATCGCTGCGGCGCGATGCAGGGTGATCTTGCGCTCGGCAAGCATGAGGAGGTGCTGGCGGACGGGCTCGGCATCGACGTGGGGCTGCCACTCGCCGGCCTTGATGGCGGCCTCGCGGCCGTCCCGCCATGCCCGGTACCGCTCGACGCAGTCGGGGAGGCGGCATCCGTAGTTGGTGTAGCAGGTGAGGGTGTTGTGGTGGGGCGGCTCTCCGGTACGGCGGGTCACGGCCGGTTCTCCTTCCGGGCTGGGGTGTTGGCGTAGCGGGGGTCGTCGGGGTTGTTGGCGAATCGCTCGAGGTCGCGGAGGCTCCAGCCGTGGCGCCGGTCGCGGAGCCGGCGGATGCCGCGGCGGATAGCGGCGATGCCGGCGAGCGCGGCGTAGAGGGCTGCGATGAGGCCGACGCCGGGGGCGGTCCACTCCACGAACGCGACGGCCTGGTCGAGCCACGGGTGGAGGCTGCGGCCCGCGGCCAGATACAGGGCGAGGGTGTTCACGCGGCCCTCCGCTGCTGTGCCCGGTTGCGGCGCTGGGTGGCTATGACCTGGCCCTTGCTGGTGAGTTCCCAGACGGCGATGCGGTGGCCGTGCGTGTTGGCCTGGGTGGACGGGACCATGCGGCCGGTGTGGGCGATGATCCCGGCGGTGCGCAGGCTGTTGATGGCGGCGCCGAGGAAGCCGTGACCGAGCTCGGGCAGCACGTCGCGCAGGTCGTTGCAGGAGAATTCGTTGTGCCGTTGCCCGAAGTGGAAGACGGCCTGTTCGACGAGGAACTGGTCCCAGGAGGACTGGTCGGCGATCTCCTCGAGGAGGAAGTCCTTCTCGGCGGAGGCGAGACGTTCGGCAGGGGTGAGCTTGCGGGCCATGGCGGGCTCCTTGAGGCTGTGATGTTCTTGGGGTGAGGGGCCGCCCCGCATTGCCCGCGGGGCGGCCCGATCGCGTGTGCGGGCTACTGCTGCTCAGTGGGTTCGGGGCTGGCGTTCAGCCAGGCGAGGAGCGGGGCGGCGATGTCGCGGGCTCCGACCGGCCGCTTGATGGCCTTGCGGTGCAGGTCGGGGCAGCGGGACTTGAGAACCTCGAGCGTGTTCTCGAGGTCCATCGACACGGCGACGTCGAACTCGTACTCGATGCCCTTGCGCTGCTCGGGCCGCGTGCCGACCCGCTGAGGCTTGCCGCCCTCAAGCACCCATTCCGTGTAGGAGCGCATCGAGGCGACGACGTGACCGGGGTAGGCGAGGATCGCGGCCACCATGTCGTTCTGGAGCGGAGTGCCGTCCTTCCATCCGGCGAACTTGTTGCCGCCGTACCTGCTGCTGGCCTTCTCGACCTGGTCGAGGGTTCCGTCGGTGCCCTTCCAGAAGTGGGAGAGGCTGTCGACGAACACGGTCGGGTAGCCGGCCTGCGCGGCGGCGTCGAGGACTCGGATCAGGTCGCGCGGGTCATAGCGGTCCATGGGGCAGCTGTCGAACTGCATGCCGCCGATCCCGGCGTACAGGCTGGCGGCGCCTTTCTCAGTGTCGATGACGGCGAACTTGCGGCCCTCGGACAGGCCTTGGGCGATGCTGAGGCCGGTCCAGGTCTTGCCGGAGCCGGACATGCCTTGGATGGACAGGCGGGCCTTGCGGCCAGCCTTGCTGGCGGGGCGGAACGCGAACTGCCCGGAGGCGGCTTCCTGCGCGGCAGGGCGGGCGGCGCGGACGGGCTGACCAAGCTGGGACATGCGGGGTTCTCCTAGGCGTACTGGCGCTCGACCCACGAGGGGAGCGCGATCATCGGGTTGGGGAGGTAGCCGGGCCATTCGCCGTTCTCGCGGCAGAGGGCGTAGGTGTTGAGGGCTACGTCGTTGAGGTGGCGGCCGATGCCGCGGGCCATCGGGTCGCAGGTGGTGACGACGACGAGGTACGGCGGGTCCTTCTCCTGCAGCACGAACTGGAACGGCTGCTCCGGGTCGGCCAGATCGAGCGCGACACCGGCATCGACGTACCACTCCTGCTGCTGCGCGTATCCGTGCTCGTGGAACGCCTTCTCGAGGTCTTCGCGGCGGCAGGATCGGGCAGTCTTGTAGTCGGCGATCTGGCCGTCGTTGCGGAGCCAGTCGAAGCGGGCCCGGCGCCAGATGCCGTTGTCCTGCCAGAAGGCGGACTGTTCGGCGACGCCGGAGCCGGGCTCCAGCAGGCGGGCTGCTTCCTCGTGCTCGCGCAGGGCGGCGGCCATGGCCTTGACCTGCTCGAGCTCGTGCCGCTTGAGCGGGATGTGGCCGGCGTCTCGGATCGCGGCGACCTCGGCCTTGATGGCGTTGGTGTTCCACTTGTCGGCGTCGACGAGGACGAGTTCGGGTCCGTCGTCGAGGACGAGCCTGTGGGCGGCGGTGCCGAGGTCGAGGGCCTTGTTGTGGGGCTGCGGGTTGTCGAGCTGCCACTTGAAGACGGCCGGGCACCTCTTCACCAGCGTGCGGGCGCCGGTTGAGGAGAGGCTGCCGCCGGGGATCGGGTCCTGGTGGTACAGCTCGGCGTCGATGTCGTACAGGCCGGGCTGGACCTCGGCCGGCGCCTCCACCTCCACCGCGGCGGTCACTTCGCACCGCCCGTCACCGCGTCGTACACGTCGCGGGCCCAGCGGGCGTCTCCGAGCGCGGTGTGCGCGACGTCCTTGGCGGGCGGCTCGACGCCGACGGCGCGGGACAGCTCGTAGGACTTGTACGGCAGTTGCGGGTAGTCGCCGGGGAAGAGGAAGTCGCCGCCGTAGGCGCCCGACGCGGCCTGCCCGTGCCGGTAGCCGGCGGCGAGGGTGGCGATGTCGATGGTGCGGTAATGCCAGCGGGTCGGCAGGCCAGCCTCGTTGAACAGCTTGGTCAGGAAGCGGTCATCGAAGGCCGGGTTCGATCCGATCAGCATGGCTCCGTCGAGGAGGGCCAGCAGCTCGTGCATGAGGTCTGCTTCGGTGAGCGTCGCGGGGCCCGGTGTGGTGGCGGTGGGCAGCTGGATCGCGAACTCCCCGTTGGGGACGGCGAACCGTTCCGCGTGGCGGCCGATCTCCAGGGCCTTCAGGTCGGCGGTAGAGAGGCTGGTGCGGAGCTGGAAGAGGTGCTCCGTGTCGGCGATTCCGGGACGGCGCAGGATGACGGCGATCTCCCACGCGTCGTGCTTGCGCGGGTCGAGGCCAGTGGTCTCCGTGTCGACGAACGCCAGGGGCGTCGTCGGTTTTGTGGTGCTTTCAGTGCTCATGTACCCCTCCTGAGGGTGTGCTGATGGACGGCGGCCCGCCCCGACCGGGGGTGGTGCGGGGCGAGCCGCCTGGTGTGGCGGCGCGGAGCGGGGGACTCGACGCGCCGCCGGCTGTGAAGTTGTGGCGCGGTGTACGGCTACTCGGCGCCCGCGGCGGTGACGATGCGGTCGTGGGCCTCGTTGAACGGTTCGGTGTCGAGGCCCATCCACGGGACGCGGTACGTCATCGCGAGCAAGATGTCGTAGGCGCTGAGCCGGTCGGCCTTGAACTCGTCGGCCGCGGCCTGGATGTCGGCGTCGGTGTAGGTGCCGTTGCTGGTGACGTCGCCGGGCATGTAGGCGCTGCCGGGGGCCTCGCACCAGGCCCAGCTGAGCTTGGTGGTCAGGTCGCTGACGGTGTCCTTACTGATGGCGGACTGGATGGTTTCGGTGTCCTGTGTCCAGTCGATGCCGGTGTCCTTGAGGATCTGCACGCCCTTGAGCGCGTCCTCGCGGCGCATTGCTTCGGCGATGCCGAGGCCCTCGTGGTGGCCGATCCGCCAGCGGGCCGGGTCGTTGGTGACGTGCTCGGCGGGCAGCCGGAAGATGACCAGCCCGGGCGCGGCCTGGATGGCGTCGCGGATGGTGTACCGCTGCTCGCCGTGGATGAGCATCGTGTACTCGGTGGTGGTTTCGTTGATCACTGGGTTCCTCCGTGGGATCCTTGTTGGTGGAGTCCCCGGGCGGTACGAGCGTCCGGGGGTTCTTCGGTTGCGGGTTAGGCGGGCTTCGGCAGGACGGCGATGACGGTGTTGACGCCGGTGCCGGACTCCTGGAACGCGCCCTCCGGCAGCGGGTGGATCTGGCCGCCCAGGGCCTCCAGCCGGGACCGGAACGCGACCGCGGCCGAGGTCTGCCGGAACGTGACGCCTGCGGACATGACGGCGACCAGTCGGCCGCCGGGCTTGAGGGCCTGCCAGGCGTGCTTGACGTGCGTGATGTCGGCCTGTCGGGCGAACGGCGGGTTCATCACGACGCGGTCGTAGACGGGGCGCGGGTCGGTCGCGAGGAAGTCGGCGGTGATGGCGGTGATGTTCCGCTCGCGGTGAGCGACGAGCGCGTTGGCGTGGTCGGGCTGGATCTCCACGCAGTCGACGACAGCTCCGGCTCGGACGGCGGCCAGGGCGATGGCGCCACGGCCAGCGGACGGCTCCAGCACCCGCATGCCGGGCTCGATGTGGGCGAGGTCGATGAGCTGCTGCACGACCGGCACGGGGGTCGGGAAGTAGCCGAACTGCTGCTTGCGGCTGGTGACCTCGCCGGTGAGGATGACCGTCTCGATGGCGTCGGCGGCGTCGCCGTCGAAGAGGTGAGCGCGCTCCTTGCGGTTCCACTTCCCGCCGGCCGCCTCGAGGACCTTCGCGGTGTCGAGGTACAGCTTGCGGTCGAGGGTGCCGGTGAGGACGAGGCGCGGCCCGTCGGTCTGGGCGCGGTCGAGGACCTGGATGACGTCGGTGGGGACCTTCACGGTCTTCTCCTGGGATTCTGTGGTTGGGACTCCCGCCCGTAGCCCCGGGCGGGGGTTTCTTCTTGGGGCGCCGCTCCCGCCGGCCGGTGTCATCCGGCGGGGCGGCGAGTTCAGGCGGTCCGCACCCGGTAGGTGGGCCAGGGAGCGGCGGGCTGGTCGAGGATCGGGAGCTGCTGGGTGGTCTCGTTGCTGGTGTCGCGGTGCGGCACCGGGGCCACGTAGGGCAGTTCGACGACCGGCGAGTAGGGGCGGACCAGGTCGGTCGGGACTTCGCGGATGCGGGGGCGGGCGTTGACGACGGCGCGGCGCAGTCGCTCCTGTTCGGCCTTGGCGCGGATCGTCGCGTGCCGCAGGTTCTCGTTCGCCGCCAGCAGGGCGACGTGTTCGCATTCCAGGCGGGCGATGTACATGGCGTCCTGGCAGCCGCGGACGAGCGCGGTGTGGAGCTCGCCGGCCTGCTGCTCGTTCGCGGTGGAGAGCTGCCGGTTGTCGTCCTCCACCTGCCGGGTGTAGGCGCGGAGGTCGACGTAGGCCGGGGAGTGCTTGCCGGTCGTCCCGAGCGGGATGGCGGTGGTCATCGGTGGACTCCCTTGCGGGTGCGGATGCGGGCGGCGATCGACTCGCCGAAGAGGAGGAGGAAGACGGTGCCCGAGACGAGCAGGGCGTCGACGATCCAGGTCACCGCGGGTCTCCCATCAGCTCGTCGTCGATCTCGACGAACCCGAGGGCGATGGACTCGGCGAGCCCCTTGTCCTTCACCCAGGCCGGGACGGGCCGGCGGGTGATGCCGAGGCCGGACAGGAGGCCGGGCACGATGACCGGGTCGGCGGTCGTCGGGGTGGGCGGCAGGTCGAGGATGCTCACGCTGCGGCCTCCTGCTCGTGCACGCGCAGCCACTGCCGCCGGTGGTTGTAGCGGACGTGGACGGCTTCGATCTCGTCGACGTACTCGGTGAACGTCCACGGCTTCACACCGCGGGCGCGGCGGGCCATCTCCTGCTCGACGCGGGCGAGCGCGTCCTGCTCCAGATCCGCTAACGGACGGGGTGCGATCGCGGTGGCCATCACGCCGCCTCCTTGAGCCGCGGGGCCTCGGTGCGGACGTCGATCGCGTCCAGCAGGGCCCCGACCGCGCCGGACAGCAGGGCGCAGTCGGCCGCGGTGATCTCCTTGCCGTCCGTGATGGCCTCGCCGATCGGGCCGTGCACCTCGCGGACGTGGTCGAGGACCGCGGCGAGACCGGAGTCGAGGTTGGGAGCGTTCACGGCGTCTCCTCGGGCGTGGTGTCGGGCTGGGTGTCGGTGGGGGCGGGGCGGTCGGCGGGGCGGTCCGCGCGCTGGGAGGCGACGAGGGCGGCGATCCGCTCGCGCAGCGTCGGCAGCGGCACATCCAAGTCGGAGATCGGGCGGGTCACCGGTCGTCACCGCCCCAGGCGTTGCGGGTCTTGCGGTCCTGCTCCCGCTCCCACCAGGCGTAGAAGAGGGCGTCCAGGGCGGCCGGCTTCAGGTCGTCATGCAGGCTGTCCCAGGCGAGACGGCCCACCTCGGACAGGTCGAACCCCTCCGGGTAGATGGCGCGCAGCGTCTCCTCGGCCTGCTCGAAGGCGACCTGCACAGCGGACGGCAGGCGCACGTCGGAGGCGCGCATCAGGGCCTCGAACGCGGTCAGGTCGTAGCTCACGACGCCTCCCCGAGTCCGAGCTGGGTGGGGAACTGGTCGGCGTAGTAGCGGTCCCACGTCTCCTCGAAGACCGGGCGGTGCCGTTCCGTCCACGCCTTCGTCTCGCGCACCGAGCCGTTCGGGAGATCCGACTGCCGCACGCCGATGTCCTCGCCGGTCTGCGCCTGGTAGATGGCCGCGGCACGCCGGCCGAACCAGGACTGCACCGACTCGATGTCGCGGCGCTTCAGGCCCTTGTCCTTCAGGAAGTCCGGCACGTACATGGGGATGTCGAGCGGGTCGACCTCCGGCTCCTCGCCGAGGGCGCGGGCGGCGACGAGGCGGCCCTTCGTCTCCAGCCACTGAGGCGAGACGATCCCGGAGAGGATGGACAGCACCTCGGCCTGCTGCTTGGCGCGGGCGATGAGGGAGTCGAGCTGCTCCTCCGTGGCCCGCGGGTTGATGACGCCGCCCTCGGTCCAGTAGGCGTTGACCGCGGTGGTCGTCTCCTGCTGGTAGGCGACGAGGGTGTCGCGGACTTCGTCGGCGACCTTCGTCTCGTTGACGGTGGCGAGCCACATGAGGAAGGTGCGGACGTCGACGGCGACCATCTGCCGGGTCTTGCCGTCCTCGGCAACCGTGGCGATATCGCAACGGTTGGCCCATGACCGGTCGTTCAGCTTGCGCAGCTGCGCGGGGTAGCTGAGGCCGATCGCTTCGACGGCCGGGCGGAACACCACGTGGGGTTCGCCGTCGACCATCACGGTGTCGATGGAGCCGGCCGACAGGTCGAGCTTGACGACCTTGGGCGGCTCGTGGGGCAGAATGGACACAGGCGGTCCCTTTCGCTTCGTGCGTTCTGGTTGGGGATCGCGAGGTCGTCCCTGGCTTGGCAGTAAGGGGCGACCTCTTTGCTGCCGTCAGGCGGCGCGGGCCGGCTCGCGGGCCGGCTCAGCCGGCGGCGTGGCCTTGCTGCGGGTGCGGGCCGGCTTGGGACTGGAGAACGGCTCGACGGCTCCGAGGCGGCTGTTGCGGAGGATGTCCTCGGCGGTGAAGGTGATCCGGCCGCCGTCCTTGTGGTGGTAGAGCTCCCGCTTGTACGACTTCTCGCGCAGGACGCGGGCCGTGTAGGGCAGGTAGCCGAGGCTGTACACCTCGTCGGGGCTGTAGCGCTTGAGGGGGTCGAGCGGGGGGATGTCGATCTGAGCCGGGGTGGGGGGAGGCTCGAGCTTGGTCACGTCTGCTCCTCGGTTCTGGTGATGGCATCGACTGGGACTTTCAGGGCGTCGGCGATGCGGTGGATGGTGTGGCTCGCGGGGTTGCAGACCTCGCCGCGTTCGATGCGGGAGAGGTGTCCGCGGTCGAGTCCTGTGCGCGTGGCGAGCTCGCGCAGGCCAAGGTTTTGGCCGTTTCGTATGGCCCGGATTGCGGTGCCGCTCGGTCTCACACCCAGAATGTAGGCCCAGGATGCCTACATGTGCAACCCAAGATGCCTACTTTTCTAGGCGGTAGCACAGGGTCAAAGTGTTGGCCATGGGTAAGTCATGCCTAAATTGCACATGTCGCGTGCAACCATTGCTTACCTCTAGCCTCATAAATAGGCAGGTCAAGCATGGCCGAGTAGGCGTGCACGGTTGCAGAGGTATGCGGCATGATGAGGAGTCATGGACCGCGACTGGAGTCGACTCGGCGCCCGACTGGCGCAGGCACGTAAGACCATGGGGCTCAAGCAGCCCGAACTGGCACAGCGCATCAGCGTCGGCCGAGCCACCATCCAGAACATCGAGGCCGGCAAGCCGTTCAAGAACATCACCCCGGCCGTCCGCGCCTACGCGGACGCTGTCGGCTGGACCCACGACTCGGCGGCCCGCGTCCTCGAGGGCGCCGAGCCCGAACTGGCCCAGCCCGCAGCCGGCGACCGCAGCAGCGCATCCGACCTGCCGCCCGACGTAGCCCTGGAGCTGCACAGCGGGCGCACGCTCGGCAGTACCGTCGTCCACCTAGGGCCGAAGGACTCCGACGCGCGGATGATCGTGCTGCTGAAGGGTGGCGTCGACATGACGCCGCAGGAAGTCGAAGAGGCGTTGACCGAGTGGCGCAGGCGCCGCCGTCACCTTCAGGAAGTCACACAGGACACGGACGCCACACCAGACACTCAGTGATCATTACGCCACACGCTGTGTCTTTTGGATCAAAAGTGTGGTTGCATGCCAGGAACCGCCGAGGGGGGCCACTGCTCGGATGGGGAAAACGTGTTGGTGTTGCACGTCGAGCGTGTCAGCGGGCGCTACATAGAGCCTGAGATCATCGATTGCTACAACGGATCCCAGATCAGGATCCACGAAGACGACGTCGGCGAGGACGGGGCCGCCTGGCTCGATCAAGCCTTCACCGACACGACGAAGTTGTGGACGCTACGCCCGCCCTCAACTCGGCCCGGGCCGATCGTGCCCGTCCGCTTCGAGTGCGTAGCCGATCTGCCCGAGCAGTTCGCGATCGTCATCGACGACACTCCCGAGTCGATCACGTATTCGCTTGACGAGAAGTCGGGCATCCTCACCCAGCGCGCCGCGGACACGCTGAGCCGTCTCGCCACCCAGCGCACTCCGCGTTGGTGTCGCTACCCGCAGGGGTATCGCGAGAAGCTAGCCGGCGCACGCTGACGCAAGGGGGCACCATGGCCTACGCCGAGAAGGTCTACAAGGTCGTCAAGGGGAAGAAGACGACGAAGTACACGTGGCGGGCGAGATACAAGCGGCCTGACGGCACGTGGGGTAGCGAGCCGGGCTTCCCGACGAAGACGCTCGCCAAGGAGTGGGGGGAGCAGCAGGAGGCGGCGATCCGTGAGGGCCGCTGGGTCGACCCTGAACTGTCACGTAAGAAGTTCGGTGCCTTCGTGGTGGAGTGGATGGAGGCGCAGAAGCCTCGCGGCCGGACGACGATGAACCGGTGGGAGCGGCTGGAGACGCACATCCTCCCCAAGTGGAAAGACACCCCGCTGATCGCCCTCAACTGGTTCGACGTGGAGGCGTGGGCCCGGGAGTTGGCGCTCACCGCGGCCCGCAGCACGGTGCGGGACTGCGTGCAGCTGATGAGCCGCATTCTCAACGGTGCTGTCGACAAGCGCTACCTGATGGTGAATCCGCTGGCCGGTCGTCGCCTCACCGGCCTGCCCGCCGACGTCGTGAAGAGGAAGGCCGACGAGGACCAGGTGGCGGAGCCGGAGGTTGTGCTGCAGCTCGCCCGCCGTCTCGGGCCCGTCTACGGGCTGCACGTCGTCACCGCGGCGTGGACGGGGGTGCGGTGGGAGGAGCTCGTTGGGCTGCACCGCCGTAACGCTCTCCTTGAGCGCAGGCAGCGTCACGACGGTGGCACCTTCTCCTGCCCGATCCTGCGGATCGACGAGGACGAGGGTGCGCTGGCCGAGTACACGCGGCGGGACGAGGACGGTAAGCGGCGCGCGTACCGCGGGCTGGAGCCGCCGAAGAACGCCAAGTCCGCCCGGGACGTCGAC
The DNA here is from genome assembly GCF_044548235.1 of Streptomyces sp. NPDC052043. Classification (NCBI taxonomy): domain Bacteria; kingdom Bacillati; phylum Actinomycetota; class Actinomycetes; order Kitasatosporales; family Streptomycetaceae; genus Streptomyces; species Streptomyces sp. NPDC052043. The sequence goes on along the minus strand of NZ_JBIUBT010000001.1, from coordinate 689,717 downwards.
CTGCCGCCGTTCCTGGCTGTGCTGCTGGAGAAGCATCTGGCGGACTGGCCGCACGACTTCGTGTTCACGACGAAGTCGGGGAAGTGGTGGTGGCGGAGCTACTGGTTCGAGGTGCTGCGGCCCGCGGCGGACGGGCGGGAGGAGCGGCAGCCGGGCCGTGGCCGGCCGGCGAGCCCGGCGTGGGAGCCGATCATGTCGGGGTTGACGATGCGGGATCTGCGGCACACGCACGACAGTTGGCAGGAGCAGGTCGATGTGGCGCCGGTGTTGGGGTACGAGCAGATGGGGCACAAGTATCCTGGGATCAAGGGCACGTACCGGCATCCGACGCCGTCGATGCGGATCCATCGGCTTGATGGGTTGCAGGGGTTGTATGAGCGGGCGATGCGGAACCTGGGTTGGGAGAGTGTCTGGGAGGGCTGACCCCCCAAATATCTCCTAAACGATCAGTTTCCGCAGTGGGCACGTCAAGATCCCGGAGTGTCTTCGCTGGTCACAGCGTCTTCTGCGATCCGTTCATGGTGCCTGATTACTTCAGCGATGATGAAGTTCAGGAACTTCTCGGCGAACGCGGGGTCCAGTTTGGCGTCCTCGGCCAGGGCGCGCAGGCGGGCGATCTGCCGGGCCTCGCGGGCCGGGTCGGCGGGCGGCAGCTGGTGGGCGGCCTTGAGGTGGCCGACCTGCTGGGTCGCCTTGAACCGCTCGGCGAGCATGTGGACGACGGCCGCGTCGATGTTGTCGATGCTGTCGCGCAGCCGCGCGAGTTCTTCGTTGACGCCGGCGCCGACGGGGTCGGTGTCACCGGTGGCGGTGTTGCTGGTGGTCATGGGCGCCCACCCTACGGGGTGGGCAGGCGCCGGACGGGCGGGTGAGGATCCGCGTGCCCGCGCCTGCCCGCCTACAGTGGGAAGCAGTTGAGGGCGTCTCCTTGGGGGTTCGGACGTGGCGAACGGCGGACCGGTGGTGCACGGCTTCCCGCATCTGGAGACGGTGCGGGCCGCGATCACCTCGCTCTACAAGCGGCTCTCGTACGGCACCGTGCAGACGTTCGCGACCAGCGTGGCCCCGGCCGACGTCGCCTTCTGCGACACCGACGACCTGCATCTGGGGACGCAGCGCGTGGCCCACGAGCTGGTCCGCCACTTCCGGCTGCCGGACGCCCGCATGATCGTCAGCTTCCGCGAGATGACGCACGCGGCGAACGTCGAGCTGGCGGCGGGCCCCGAGTACTTCGTCGAGCTGAACGACCGCTTCCGCACCCACCGCCGGGACATCGGCGCGGCCCTCGCCCACGAGGTGACCCACGTCTACCTGCACCGCCTGGACCTGTCCTTCCCCAGCACCCGCGACAACGAGATCCTCACGGACACGGTGGCGACGTACCTGGGCGCGGGCTGGCTGCTGCTGGACGCCTTCCGGGAGGACGGCGTGTCGTCGCAGAAACTCGGCTACCTCACGCCGGAGGAGTTCGGCTATGTGCTGGCCAAGCGGGCGCTGGTGTTCGGCGAGGACCCCTCGACGTGGTTCACCAGCCCGCAGGGGTACGAGGCGTACGTCAAGGGCATGGCCAGGGCCCGCCGTGACGAGCAGCAGCCGCCCCTGACGGCGGCGGGCTGGGCGGGCCGCCGCCGGTACGCGCGCGACCGCCGGCACGCCCAGGACCACGGCCAAGTGCCGCTCCCCCAGCCGGAAGCGCCGTACTGCTTCAGCCCCGGCGGCCGCGAGCCTCTGCGGGTGTCCTTCGCCTGCCCCACCTGCCACCAGCGCATCAGGGTTCCGGTCCAGGGCCGGATGCGCGCCCGGTGCGCCCTGTGCCGCACGGTTCTGGAGTGCGACACCTGACCTGAGCACGGTTCCGGGATCGCGGGCCCCGCCTTTACCATCTGTCACAGCAGTTCGCTATTTTGTTCGCCGCCGTCCCCACCGATGCTCGGGCGTGGGCCGGCGGGGGGCGGCGTCGACCGGTGCATGGCGGGCCTGCTGCTGTGGTTGGTGTCTTCGCCGGCCTCACGTCCCGGCGGGCCCTGCTGGTCCTGCTCATGACGCTCAGCTGGGCGAAGGTCTCGGAACTGTCGGGAGGGGCGGCCTGATCAGGCCGTACGGGTATCTGTCATGAAACGTCCTGGAATATTGCTTCTGGTGGCCGCTCCAGTCGTCGCGTTCGCGGTGCTGCTCGCCGTCGATCCCCGGGATCCGGGTCCGGACACGGGGACGGGGAAGCACGCGTCGGTCGCCCACGAGTCCCGCAAGGGCACCAAGGCGCGTGCCGAGCGGTCGCAGGAGGAGGCCGAGGACGACGAGGTGGTCGCCGATGCCGCGCCGGGGCTCGCCGCGCCCAAGAAGAAGGATCTGGCCCAGCAACTCGTGGCGAGCGCCGTGCACTCCACGCTCGACTGGCGCAGCAGCTACGGCTCCATCGAGGACTTCGGCGACGGCCAGGGGTACACCGCGGGCATCATCGGCTTCTGCACCGGCACCCAGGACCTGCTCACGCTGGTCGAGCACTACACCAAGGACCACCCGGACAACGCCCTCGCCGCGTACCTGCCGGCGCTGCGCGAGGTCGACGGCACGGACTCCCACGAGGGCCTGGACCCCGGCTTCACCGCGGCCTGGAAGGCCGAGTCGGAGCTGCCGGCCTTCCGCGAGGCCCAGGAGGCGGAGCGCGACCGCGCCTACTTCAACCCCGCCGTCCGCCTCGCCAAGCTGGACGGCCTGGGCACGCTCGGCCAGTTCGTCTACTACGACGCGATGGTCTTCCACGGCCCCGGCACCGACCCCGACAGCTTCTACGGCCTGCGCGAGCGCGTCCTGCAGGAGGTCGACACCCCGGCCATGGGCGGCAGCGAGAAGGCGTACCTCGACATCTTCCTGGACATTCACCGCAAGATCATGAAGGAGACGAAGCCCGACGTCGGCACCGAGCGCATCGACGCGGCCCAGCGGCAGTTCCTGAACGACGGGAACCTGGATCTTCAGGCTCCGCTGGTGTGGACGCTGCACGGCAAGACGTACCGGGTGCCCTAGGCACTGGCGCATGCGGCGGCGCCTGCCCGGTCGTCCGGTCGGGGACTGGGGCAGGCGCCGTCTGGTGCTCCGTACGCCGTTGTACGGACGTCTGCACGGGGACCGTCGGGTCCCCCGGTGGCCGTCGTCAGACCGTCAGCGCGCGGTCCGTCGGCCGGATCGGGGCCGGCAGGTCGCCGGCGCCCCTGAGATGGCGGTCGACACCGCTGGCGGCGGAGCGGCCCTCGGCGATGGCCCACACGATGAGGGACTGGCCGCGGCCGGCGTCACCGGCGACGAAGACACCCGGCACGTTGGTCTGGAAGTCGGCGTCACGGGCGATGTTACCGCGCTCGTCCAGTTCCAGGCCGAACTGGTCGACCAGGCCGTTCTCCCGGTCCGTGCCGGTGAAGCCCATGGCGAGGGTGACCAGCTGGGCCGGGATCCTGCGCTCGCTGCCCGGCTTCCGGGCCGGCCTGCCGTCCACGAACTCGACCTCGGCCAGGTGCAGCCACTGCACGTTGCCGTCCTCGTCGCCCTCGAAGTGGGTCGTGGAGGCCGAGTAGATCCGCTCGCCGCCCTCCTCGTGGGCCGAGGTGACCTTGTAGAGGATCGGGAAGGTCGGCCAGGGCTGGTCGACCGGGTGCCGCTCGTCGTTCGGACGCGGCATGATCTCCAGCTGGGTGACGGAGGCGGCGCCCTGGCGGTGGGCGGTGCCCACGCAGTCCGCGCCCGTGTCACCGCCGCCGATCACGACGACGTGCTTGCCCTGCGCCGAGATCGGGGCCACCACATAGTCGCCCTCCTGGACCTTGTTGGCCAGGGGCAGGTACTCCATCGCCTGGTGCACGCCCCGCAGTTCACGGCCGGGGACGGGCAGGTCGCGGGCGGTGGTGGAGCCGGCGGCGACGACGACCGCGTCGTAGCGCTTCCTCAGGTCGGTGGCCTTCAGGTCGCGGCCGACCTCGACGCCGGTGCGGAAGCGGGTGCCCTCCGCGCGCATCTGCTCGACACGGCGGTTGATGTGCCGCTTCTCCATCTTGAACTCGGGGATGCCGTAGCGCAGGAGGCCGCCGACGCGGTCCGCGCGCTCGTAGACGGCGACCGTGTGGCCCGCCCTGGTCAGCTGCTGGGCGGCGGCCAGGCCCGCCGGTCCCGACCCGATGACGGCGACGGTCCTGCCGGACAGCCGCTCGGGGACGCGCGGGGCGACGTCGCCGTTCTCCCACGCCTGGTCGATGATCGAGACCTCGACGTTCTTGATGGTCACCGGCGGCCGGCTGATGCCGAGCACACAGGCCGACTCGCAGGGCGCCGGGCACAGCCGGCCGGTGAACTCGGGGAAGTTGTTGGTCGCGTGCAGCCGTTCGGAGGCGGCGGCCCAGTCCCCGCGGTAGGCGTAGTCGTTCCACTCCGGGATCAGGTTCCCGAGCGGACAGCCGTTGTGGCAGAACGGGATGCCGCAGTCCATGCACCGGCCGGCCTGCCTGCTGATGATCGGCAGCAGCGAGCCGGGGACGTGGACCTCGTTCCAGTCCTTGGTGCGCTCCTCGACCGGGCGGGACTCTGCGACCTCGCGGCCGTGGTTCAGAAAGCCCTTCGGGTCAGCCATGGATCGCCGCCTCCATCATCTTCTCGGTGATCTCGGTCTCGGACAGACCGGCCCGCTCGGCGGCGTCCTTGGCGGCGAGCACTGCCTTGTACGTACGGGGGATGATCTTGCTGAAGCGCTCCACCGCCGTGTCCCACTCGGCGAGCAGCTTCTCGGCGACGGTCGAGCCCGTCTCCTCCTGGTGCCGGCGCACGACGTCGTGCAGCCACTGCCGGTCGAAGGCGTCCAGCGCCTCGACCGCCGCCGCGTTGCCGGGGTTGACGTTGTCGCGGTCGAGGTCGACGACGTAGGCGATGCCGCCGGACATGCCGGCCGCGAAGTTGCGGCCGGTCTCGCCGAGGACCACCGCGCGCCCGCCGGTCATGTACTCGCAGCCGTGGTCCCCCACGCCCTCGGAGACGACCGTCGCGCCGGAGTTGCGCACGCAGAACCGCTCACCGGTCCTGCCGCGCAGGAACATCTCGCCGCCGGTCGCGCCGTAGGCGAGAGTGTTGCCCGCGATGACGCTGTACTCGGCGAGATGGTCGGCGGCGCGGTCCGGACGGACCACGATCCGGCCGCCCGACAGGCCCTTGCCGACGTAGTCGTTGGCGTCGCCCTCCAGGCGCAACGTGATCCCGCGCGGCACGAAGGCGCCGAAGGACTGGCCTGCCGAGCCGGTGAAGGTGATGTCGATGGTGTCGTCGGGCAGTCCCGCACCGCCGAACCGCTTCGTCACCTCGTGGCCGAGCATGGTGCCGACCGTGCGGTTGATGTTGCGGATGGCGACCCGGGCGCGCACCGGCTGCGCGTCGGCGGCGCCGGTCGCGGCCAGGGAGTCGGCGGCGAGCCTGATCAGCTCGTTGTCGAGCGCCTTCTCCAGGCCGTGGTCCTGGGCGGTCACCTGGTGGCGCACCGCGCCCTCGGGCAGCTGGGGCACGTGGAACAGCGGCTCCAGGTCCAGGCCCTGCGCCTTCCAGTGGTCGACCGCCCGGGTCACGTCGAGGACCTCGGCGTGGCCGACGGCCTCCTCGATGGAGCGGAAGCCCAGTTCGGCGAGGAGTTCGCGGACCTCCTCGGCGATGAACCGGAAGAAGTTCGCCACGTGCTCGGCCTGCCCGGTGAACCGCTCGCGCAGCACCGGGTTCTGGGTGGCGATGCCGACCGGGCAGGTGTCCAGGTGGCACACGCGCATCATGATGCAGCCGGAGACGACCAGCGGCGCGGTCGCGAAACCGAACTCCTCGGCGCCCAGCAGCGCGGCGATCACCACGTCGCGGCCGGTCTTGAGCTGGCCGTCGGTCTGCACGACGATGCGGTCCCGCAGTCCGTTGAGCAGGAGCGTCTGCTGGGTCTCGGCCAGGCCCAGCTCCCAGGGGCCGCCCGCGTGCTTCAGCGAGGTCAGCGGGGAGGCACCGGTACCGCCGTCGTGTCCGGAGATCAGGACCACGTCCGCGTGCGCCTTGGAGACGCCCGCGGCGACCGTGCCGACGCCGACCTCGGAGACCAGCTTGACGTGGATCCGCGCCCGCGGGTTCGCGTTCTTCAGGTCGTGGATCAGCTGGGCCAGGTCCTCGATGGAGTAGATGTCGTGGTGCGGCGGCGGGGAGATCAGGCCGACGCCCGGGGTCGAGTGCCGGGTCCTGGCCACCCACGGGTAGACCTTGTGGCCGGGCAGCTGGCCGCCCTCGCCGGGCTTGGCGCCCTGGGCCATCTTGATCTGGATGTCGTCGGAGTTGACGAGGTACTCGCTGGTCACCCCGAAGCGGCCGGAGGCCACCTGCTTGATGGCGGACCGGCGGGCCGGGTCGTACAGGCGGTCCGCGTCCTCGCCGCCCTCGCCCGTGTTGGACTTGCCGCCCAGCTGGTTCATGGCGATGGCGAGGGTCTCGTGCGCCTCCTTGGAGATGGAGCCGTACGACATGGCGCCGGTGGAGAAGCGCCTGACGATCTCGCTGACCGGCTCGACCTCGTCGACGGGGATCGGCGCGCGGCCGGAGGCGAAGCCGAACAGGCCGCGGAGCGTCATCAGGCGCTCGGACTGCTCGTTCACCCGGTCCGTGTACTTCCTGAAGATGTCGTAGCGGCCGGTGCGCGTGGAGTGCTGGAGGCGGAAGACCGTCTCCGGGTCGAACAGGTGCGGCTCGCCCTCGCGGCGCCACTGGTACTCGCCGCCGATCTCCAGCGCGCGGTGCGCCGGGGCGATGCCGGAGGCCGGGTAGGCCTTGGCGTGGCGGGCGGCGACCTCCTCGGCGACGACGTCGATGCCGACGCCGCCGATCTTGGTGGTGGTGCCGTTGAAGTACTGGTCGACGAAGCCGTCGTCCAGGCCGACGGCCTCGAAGACCTGGGCGCCGCGGTAGGAGGCGACGGTGGAGATGCCCATCTTGGACATGACCTTCAGCACGCCCTTGCCGAGGGCGTGGATGAGGTTGCGCAGGGCGTTCTCGGGCTCGCCGCCCGGCAGGAAGGTGCCGGCGCGGACCAGGTCCTCGACGGACTCCATGGCCAGGTACGGGTTGACCGCGGCGGCGCCGTAGCCGATCAGCAGGGCGACGTGGTGGACCTCGCGGACGTCGCCGGCCTCCACCAGCAGGCCCACGTGGGTGCGCTGCTTGGTGCGGATCAGGTGGTGGTGGACGGCCGCGGTGAGCAGCAGCGACGGGATCGGGGCGTGCTCGGCGTCCGAGTGGCGGTCGGTCAGGACGATCAGGCGGGCGCCGTTGCCGATGGCGGCGTCGGCCTCGGCGCAGATCTCCTCGATGCGCGCGGCCAGCGCGTCGCCGCCGCCGGAGACCCGGTACAGGCCGGAGAGGGTCGCGGCCTTGAAGCCGGGCATGTCGCCGTCGGCGTTGATGTGGATGAGCTTGGCCAGCTCGTCGTTGTCGATCACCGGGAAGGGCAGGACGACGCTGCGGCAGGAGGCCGCGGTCGGCTGGAGCAGGTTGCCCTGCGGGCCGAGCGAGCTGCGCAGGGAGGTGACCAGCTCCTCGCGGATCGCGTCCAGCGGCGGGTTGGTGACCTGCGCGAACAGCTGGGTGAAGTAGTCGAAGAGCAGCCGCGGGCGCTCGGAGAGGGCCGCGATCGGCGAGTCGGTGCCCATGGAGCCGATCGGCTCGGCGCCGGTCCTGGCCATCGGTGCGAGCAGGACGCGCAGCTCCTCCTCGGTGTAGCCGAAGGTCTGCTGGCGGCGGGTGACCGAGGCGTGGGTGTGCACGATGTGCTCGCGCTCGGGCAGGTCGCCCAGCTCGATCTCGCCGGCCTGGACCCAGTCGGCGTAGGGCTGCTCGGCGGCGAGGGACTCCTTGATCTCGTCGTCCTCGATGATGCGGTGCTCGGCGGTGTCGACGAGGAACATGCGGCCGGGCTGGAGGCGGCCCTTGCGGACGACCCTGGCCGGGTCGATGTCGAGCACGCCGACCTCGGAGCCGAGGACGACGAGGCCGTCGTCGGTGACCCAGTAGCGGCCGGGGCGCAGGCCGTTGCGGTCGAGCACGGCGCCGACCTGGGTGCCGTCGGTGAAGGTGACGCAGGCCGGTCCGTCCCAGGGCTCCATCATCGTGGAGTGGTACTCGTAGAAGGCGCGCCGGGCCGGGTCCATGGCGTCGTGGTTCTCCCACGCCTCCGGGATCATCATCAGCACGGCGTGCGGCAGCGAGCGGCCGCCGAGGTGGAGCAGTTCCAGGACCTCGTCGAAGGAGGCGGAGTCGGAGGCGCCCGGCGTGCACACCGGGAAGATCCGCTCCAGCGTCTCCCGGGGACCGAACAGGTCGGAGGCCAGCCGGGACTCCCGGGCGCGCATCCAGTTGCGGTTGCCCTGGACGGTGTTGATCTCGCCGTTGTGCGCGACGAAGCGGTACGGGTGCGCGAGCGGCCAGCTCGGGAAGGTGTTCGTGGAGAAGCGGGAGTGGACGAGCGCGATGGCCGAGGCGAAGCGGCGGTCGGACAGGTCCGGGAAGAAGGGCTCCAGCTGACCGGTGGTGAGCATGCCCTTGTAGACGAGGGTGCGGGCCGACAGCGACGGGAAGTAGACGCCGGCCTCGCGCTCGGCGCGCCCCCGCAGCGCGAACGCCTTGCGGTCCAGGGCGATGCCCCCGCTCATGCCGTCGGAGACGAACAGCTGGCGGAAGACGGGCATGGTGGAGCGGGCGGTGGCGCCGAGCAGTTCGGGGGCGACCGGGACCTCGCGCCAGCCGAGGACGGTCAGGCCCTCGTCGGCCGCGATCGCCTCGATACGGGAGACAACCTCCTCGGTGCCGTCCTCGGGCAGGAAGGCGATGCCGACGGCGTAGGCGCCGGCCGCGGGCAGTTCGAATCCGGCCACCTTGCGCAGGAACGCGTCGGGCACCTGGGAGAGCAGGCCGGCGCCGTCGCCGGAGTCGGGCTCGGAGCCGGTCGCGCCGCGGTGTTCCAGGTTGCGCAGAACCGTGAGCGCCTGCTCGACCAGCGCATGGCTCGCCTCGCCGGTGAGGGTGGCGACGAAGCCGACGCCGCAGGCGTCGTGCTCGTAGCGGGGGTCGTACATGCCCTGTGCGGCAGGGCGGGCATCCATGAACGACCAGTTCTGGTCGTTCGCGGAGTGCTGGGACGGCTGGCGCGGCATACGCATCGGCTCTCCCGTCGTCGTCATCTGGCGTGGGGGTCCCCTCCAGGCCGTTCAGGCTCTGGGGGAACGCGTGCCGAGGGACGACGCTGGCCCTCTGTCTGAAATGCAATATTTCGTGCAGATTACATGATGGCGGGTTTCTCGGGAATCGGAAACCGTGTTCCAGCATGCGGGCACCTCGGGCTGACGGCGGTGGACCGCGCCCGGCGGTGAAAGCTGTGGGGCGACGGCGGACGAGATCGGTCGGATCGGTGTCCGTCGGCCCGGGGAAGAGCAGGAAAGGGCGGAGTCGCCCGGCCCTGCGCATGCGGGTCAGGCCTCATTGCCTGTGAGTGCTTACGGCTCATGCCCCGCGGTCACACGGTCGAAACCAACGAGTGGACGAGCGACGGTGTACTTATACGGCGATGCGCATAAGCGTCAGCGGGCTCATCCTACGGCGGTTCCGAACAGGGTGCCCAGGGCGTAGGTCACAGCGGCGGCGGCACCACCCAGGGCAAGCTGCCGCAAACCGCTGTACCACCAGGTCCGCGCCGTCACCTTGGCCACCACCGCGCCACAGGCGAACAGTCCGACGAGGGCGAGCAGCACGGCCGGCCACAGCGCGGAGGCGCCCAGCAGGTACGGCAGCAGCGGCAGGAGCGCGCCGAGCGCGAACGAACCGAACGACGACACCGCGGCCACCAGCGGGGAGGGCAGGTCGCCAGGGTCGATCCCCAGCTCCTCCCGGGCGTGAATCTCCAGGGCCTGCTCGGGATCCTTCGACAGCTGCCGGGCCACCTCCTCGGCGAGCCCGGGCTCCACGCCGCGCGAGACGTACAGGGCGGCGAGCTCCCGCTCCTCGTCCTCCGGGTGCTTGCGCAGCTCGCGGCGCTCGACGTCCAGCTCGGCCTGGACCAGCTCGCGCTGCGAGGCGACGGAGGTGTACTCGCCGGCGGCCATGGAGAAGGCACCCGCCGCAAGGCCCGCGAGGCCGGTGAGGACGATGGTCTGCTGGCCCACCGCGCCGCCCGCCACACCGGTCATCAGGGCGAGGTTGGAGACCAGGCCGTCCATCGCGCCGAAGACCGCGGGGCGCAGCCAGCCACCGTTCACGTCGCGGTGCGTGTGGTTGTCGCGGTGCGCCTCGTGGAGCGTCGCTTCGGTGTCGATGATGGCCATGGCGTGGTCCCCCTGCGAGCTGGGCGCGAACTTAGGTAAGGCTGACTTTTGGACGAGGTCTATTTTTCGACAACACCGAATCTACGCTCGAAATTTCACCGCCGCCAGCAAGGGAAGGCTGGGCTAACCTGCGGTTTTGCGTGGTCGCGCTCGTTCGCGACCTGACCTCCGGGCGCCGAACAGCGAGGGCGCCCCGGTGGTCCGGGGCGCCCTCGCCTGCGTACGACCGGCCGGCCGTCAGCTCTTCCGCGCCGACTCGGCTCCGTCCTTCAGGTCGTCCTTCGCATCGTCGTTCGCGCTGTCCGTCGCTCCGGAGGACACGTCGGCGGTCGCTCGCGCGTCCTCCGTGCCCTGCGCGTCCCGCTCTCCGGCCGGCTTCTCGTCCTCGGTGCCCGCGCCGGTCCCGTCCGCGGCCGCCTCCTCGGAGGGTGCCAGGTCCGGCTCGACCTGCGGTTCGCGGCCCGGCCGCTTCTTGGCGGACACCCAGATGTAGGCCACCGCGAGCAGGAAGACGAGCAGCGCCGTCCAGTCGTTGAGCCGCACGCCCAGGAAGTGGTGGGCGTCGTCGACGCGCATGTACTCGATCCAGGCGCGGCCCACGCAGTACGCGGCGACGTACAGCGCGAACGCCCGTCCGTGGCCCAGCTTGAAGCGGCGGTCGGCCCAGATGACCAGGAAGCCGACACCGACGCACCACAGGGACTCGTACAGGAACGTCGGGTGGTAGTACCCCGGCATCCGGCCGTCCGTCGCGGAGGTGATGTGCAGCGCCCACGGAACGTGCGTCTCGCTGCCGTACAGCTCCTGGTTGAACCAGTTGCCCCAGCGGCCGATCGCCTGGGCGAAGGCGATGCCCGGGGCCACGGCGTCGGCGTACGCGGGCATCGGGATGCCCCGGCGCCGGGCGCCGATCCAGGCGCCGAGCCCGCCGAGCGCGATCGCGCCCCAGATACCGAGGCCGCCCTCCCACACCTTGAAGGCGTCCACCCAGTCACGGCCCTCGCTGAAGTACAGCTCGTAGTCCGTGATCACGTGGTAGAGGCGTCCGCCGACCAGGCCGAAGGGCACGGCCCAGACCGCGATGTCGGCCACCGTGCCGGTCCGCCCGCCCCGGGCGATCCAGCGCTTGTTGCCGAGCCAGACGGCAACGAAGACGCCGATGATGATGCAGAACGCGTAGCCGCGCAACGGAATCGGGCCGAGGTACAGCACACCGCGCGACGGGCTGGGAATGTAGGCAAGTTCCATGGCAGGGTCGACGCTACCGCAGCCGGAGCGGGACGGCCGCAAGCAGCCCGGCTACGGGTCCATAACGGGCGGTTCGTGCCTCACTCATTTGGTGTCGGCCGCCTCCACCATCTGCTTCAGCTTCGCCGGGGTCATCGTCTGGTCCTGGAGGATGTTCTTCCCGTTCAGCAGGACGGTCGGGGTGCCCGAGAAGCTGCCGGCCTGGAAGGCCTGGTGGGACTTGTCGACCCAGCCGTCGTGCGTGCCGTCCTTGACGCACTTGTCGAAGGCCGGGGTGTTCAGGCCACTCACCTTGCCCGCGAGCTGGATGAGCTTGGTGTTGTCGGCGAAGGCGTCGTCGGTCTCCTTGGGCTGGTTCTCATAGAGCACGTTGTGGTAGGCGGGGAACTTGCCGGTGTCCTGGGCGCAGGCGGCCGCGTTGGCCGCGCGCAGGGAGCCGGTGCCCCCGAGGTTGCCGTCGATCAGCCTGACCAGGTGGTACTCGATTCTGAGCTTGCCGGAGTCGGTCAGCTCGCGGATCGTCGGCCGGTACGCCGTCTCGAAGGCCTGGCAGGCCGGGCAGCGGAAGTCCTCCCACACGGTGAGCGTCGACTTGGCTCCGTCCCGGCCGACCGGGATCGCCAGGCTGTCCTTGCCCTGCGCGCCGGAGGGCGCCACGACCGGGCCCGCGCTGCTGCTCTTGTGCTTGCCGGAGTTGGCGGCCACCACGCCGATCACCGCCGCCAGGCCCAGGACGCAGACCACGGTCGCGGCCACGATCAGCGTGCGCCGCCGCCTCTCCGCGGACTTCTGCTTCTCGCGCTCGGCCGCCAGGCGCTGTCTGGCGCTGCGCTTTCCCTGATGGTTCTTCTCGCTCACACCCCCCTGAACGAACCGGGGAGGCGCAATGTGCCTCCCCGGTGCCCGGACCACTCGTTCGGGCGATCGAGGGCGGTGCCGCGGCCGTCGTCACGCCTGCCGGCGCACCCCGCTCGCCAGCTCGCCCGCGAGGGCGCGGACGGCCTCGACACCGGCCGCCGGGTCCGGGGCCTCCAGCATCCGCTTGACGAAGGCCGAACCGACGATCACACCGTCGGCGAAGCCGGCGACCTCCGCGGCCTGGGCGCGGTCGGAGACGCCGAGGCCGACGCAGACGGGCAGGCCCGTGCCCGTGGCCCGGGTGCGTTCCACCAGGTCCTGGGCCTGTGAGCCCACCGACTCACGGGTGCCGGTGACGCCCATCAGGGAGGCGGCGTAGACGAATCCGGAGCCGGCCGCGGTGATCTCGGCGAGCCGCTCGTCCTTGCTGCTGGGCGCGACGACGAACACCGTCGCCAGGCCGTGCTTCTCGGCGTGCTCCCGCCACAGGGCCGACTCCTGGACCGGCAGGTCCGGCAGGATGCAGCCGGCGCCGCCCGCCTCGGCGAGTTCGGCGGTGAACCGTTCCACGCCGTAGCGGTCGACCGGGTTCCAGTACGTCATGACGAGCACCGGCTTGCCGGTGGCCGCGTGGGCCTCCTTCACCGTGCGCATGACGTCCGCGATCCTGACGCCGCCGCGCAGGGCGATGTCGTCGGCCGTCTGGATGACGGGGCCGTCCAGGACCGGGTCGCTGTGCGGCAGCCCGACCTCGACGACGTCGGCGCCGCCGTCGAAGACCGCCTTGACGGCCTCGATGCCGCCGTCCACGGTCGGGAACCCGGCCGGCAGATAGGCGATGAGGGCGGACCGGCCTTCGGCCTTGGCGGCGGCCAGGGTGTCGGCCAGCAGCCGGCCCTGTCCACCGGTCGTCGTGGTCGCGCTCACTTGGCGTCCCCCTCGATCTCGGCGGTGTCGGCCGCGTCGGCGGCCACCGCGGCGTCGGTGTCGTACAGGCCGAAGTAGCGGGCGGCGGTGTCCATGTCCTTGTCGCCGCGGCCGGAGAGGTTGACCACGATCAGCCCGTCCTCGCCCAGTTCCCGGCCCACCTCGAGGGCGCCGGCCAGCGCGTGCGCGCTCTCGATCGCCGGGATGATGCCCTCGGTGCGCGACAACAGCCGCAGGGCCTGCATGGCGGCGTCGTCGGTGACCGCGCGGTACTCACCGCGGCCGGAGTCCTTGAGGTAGGAGTGCTCGGGGCCGATGCCCGGGTAGTCCAGGCCGGCGGAGATGGAGTACGGCTCGGTGATCTGGCCCTCGTCGTCCTGGAGGACGTAGGAGCGGGAGCCGTGCAGGATGCCGGGCTCGCCCGCGGTCAGGGTGGCCGCGTGCTCGCCGGTCTCGATGCCGTGCCCGGCGGGCTCGCACCCGACGAGGCGGACGCCGGCGTCCGGGATGAAGGCGTGGAAGAGGCCGATGGCGTTGGAGCCGCCGCCGACGCAGGCGACGGCCGCGTCGGGCAGCCGCCCGGCGCGCTCCAGGATCTGACGCCGTGCCTCGACGCCGATGACCCGGTGGAAGTCGCGGACCATGGCTGGGAAGGGGTGCGGTCCGGCGACGGTCCCGAACAGGTAGTGGGTGCGGTCGACGTTGGCCACCCAGTCGCGGAACGCCTCGTTGATGGCGTCCTTCAGGGTGCGGCTGCCGGACTTCACGGCGACGACCTCGGCGCCGAGCATGCGCATCCGGGCCACGTTCAGGGCCTGTCGCTTCGTGTCGATCTCACCCATGTAGATCGTGCACTGGAGGCCGAAGAGCGCGCAGGCGGTGGCGGTCGCGACGCCGTGCTGCCCGGCGCCGGTCTCGGCGATCACCCGGGTCTTGCCCATCCGCTGGGTGAGCAGGGCCTGGCCGAGCACGTTGTTGATCTTGTGGGAGCCGGTGTGGTTGAGGTCCTCGCGCTTGAGGAACACCCGGGCGCCGCCGGCGTGCTCGGCGAAGCGGGGCACCTCGGTCAGGGCGCTGGGGCGGCCGGTGTAGTGGGCGAGCAGGTCGTCGAGTTCGCGGGCGAACTCGGGGTCGGCCTTGGCCTTGTCGTACTCGACGGCGACCTCGTCCACGGCGGCGACCAGCGCCTCCGGGATGAACTTGCCGCCGAACGCGCCGAAGTAGCCCTCGGCGCTCGGCACCTGGCCCTCCGGGTCGGGGATGAAGAACTCGCTGGGCATGCGGATACCTCACAGGGGGCGTCTGCCCCGGGATCGGTCGGTCTGAGGGTCACGGTGGTCGCGTGCGCGTGCCGTGCCGTGCTCCGTGCGTACCGGCACGGGCGTCAGCGGGCGGGCCACCGGGCCGGCGGCCGAACCGCGGTCGGGGTACGACGGCGGGGGCCGGGAGCGGCGGGGACCGGGGCGACCGACTGGAGACCGGACGACGCGGCTCGACTCACCGCTGGTGGCGCGCACGCGGGCGACGCCATCGCATGCCGTTGACCTGGCCCGGTTCGTCGCCGATGACGTACCGCACCCTGCGGCCGTGCACGCGGCGTGCGGGCGCGCGGCAACCACGGGGCCGGCAGCCGCGCGCGAGGCGGGCGTACGGGTCCCGGGAGGGTTCGGCGATCGGGAGGGTCATCGCGGCACACTCTACCGGCGTGCGGCCACTCGGGTGAGCGGCTCGCGTCAGCCGCGCCCGTGCCGCAGCGCCGGGTGCGCCCCGGCCGCCACCATGTCGGCGACCGCCGTCTTCGGGTCGCGGCCGGTGACGAGGGACTCGCCGACCAGGACCGCGTCGGCGCCGGCGTTGGCGTAGGCGATGAGGTCGTGCGGGCCGCGCACCCCGGACTCGGCGACCTTGACGAGACCGTCGGGGATCTCCGGGGCCACCCGCTCGAAGGTGTCGCGGTCGACCTCGAGCGTCTTCAGGTTGCGCGCGTTGACACCGATCACCTTGGCGCCCGCGTCCACCGCGCGCTCGGCCTCCTCCTCGTCGTGGACCTCGACGAGCGGGGTGAGCCCGATGGACACCGCGCGCTCGATCAGCGACTCCAGGGCCGGCTGGTCCAGGGCGGCGACGATGAGCAGGGCGAGGTCGGCGCCGTAGGCCCGGGCCTCCCACAGCTGGTACGAGGTGACGATGAAGTCCTTGCGCAGGACCGGGATGTCCACGCGTGCGCGGACCGCCTCCAGGTCGGCCAGCGAGCCGCCGAAGCGGCGCTGCTCGGTCAGCACCGAGATGACGGAGGCGCCGCCGGCCTCGTAGTCCGCGGCGAGCCCGGCCGGGTCGGCGATCGCGGCCAGCGCGCCCTTGGACGGGCTGGAGCGCTTGACCTCGCAGATGACCTTGACGCCGTCGCCGCGCAGTGCGGCGGCTCCGTCCTTGGCCGCGGGCGCCTTCGCCGCGCGCTCCTTGAGCTCGTCGAGGCTGACGCGCGCCTGCCGCTCCGAAAGGTCGGCACGGACTCCGTCGATGATCTCGTCGAGCACACTCACGCGAGCGGCCCCCTTCCAGACGGTGGACTGTTCCAGCGGGTCGATCGGCCCCCGGCGGTCCGCCGCGAGCCGATGAGGCGGGCGGAACCGGTGGTCACTGCGATGGTATCCGGAGGTGGGCGCCGACCTCGCATCCGGTGGACGGCGGTCCCACTACCTGGACATACCGTGCCCGATCAAGGATGGAGCAGGCCACCGAACGGCAGGTTCCGGACAACAGTGAATCCCAGCATCAGGGCACCGAGGCTCCACAGGTGCGCCGGGCCGAGCACGAGGCGCATGGGCCGCCCGCGTGCGGCGCGCACGGCCCACAGCGTCCACCCCACGGCGAAGACCAGGTAGCCCACGACGGCGAGGGCGTTGTCGTGCAGGGCGGTCGCGAGGTCCCCGTGGACGAAGGCGTGGGCGCTGCGCAGCCCGCCGCAGCCGGGACAGTAGACACCGGTGTAGCGCAGCAGGGGGCAGACCGGATAGTGGCCGGGCTCGTTGGGGTCCACGGCCCCGACGTAGGCGAAGGCCCCGGCGACGGCGGCCAGGACCCCGGCGGGGACCGCGAGCCGCCCGAGCACGGAGGCGGCGCGGACGGGGACGGCGGTGGCGTCCTGGACGCGGCGTGGGCGGGGCAGGGGCGTCCGGCCGTGCGTCACCTTCTGGTGGCTGTCGGGGTTCACGCCTCGCATTCTGCCTCCGACCGGGCACCCGCGCGCGAGGGGCGGCACCGGGCCGCCCCTTCCACGGTCGAGTCGTACGGGTCCCGCCCCGCGCGACCTCAGCTCTCGACGCGGGCCGCCTCGCGCGGGCCGACCTGGTGCACCGGGTGCTCGTTCTTCTGGCCGAGGCCCATCATGCGCATGATGCCGCCGACGACGCCGCCGGCCAGCACGATCCCGATGCCGACCCAGAAGCCGACCGGCTGGGCCATCACCATGAAGGCGCCCGCGACGCAGAAACCGATGAAGGCGATGATGACACCGGTCCAGGCGGCCGGGGTGTGACCGTGGCTGCTGCCCGCCATGACTTGCTCCTCGTTGCTGTGTTCTTGTCTGAGCCGGACGCTCGGCTCCATTGTCCCGCACGCGTGCACACGACGTGATCGGGGGTGGCTCCTCGCGACCGCCGTTCGGGCCCGGCGGGAATCGCGTCCCGGCCGGGTCGCGGTCAGGCGGGTCCGGTGCCGGTCGGGTCCTCGCCGCGGTCGAGGGCCTTCCACAGGTCCTCGGGGCGGTCGGGGTCCGCCGGGCGGGGCGCGCGGGAGCGGGGGGCGCCGGAGCGCTCGTAGCGGCCGGACATGCCCGGCCACAGGCGGCCGTAGCGCAGGGCGAGCAGGCCGGCCAGGAGCAGCAGCACCCCGCCGGCGGCCGCGACGTAGGGCCAGCCGGTGTGGCCGAGCGCGGCGGCGGTCGCGGCGGTGTCGCCGGAGACCTGGGCGGCCTTCTCGTCGAGGGCGGCGCCGTCGGCGGCGCCGAGCAGGGCGGCGGCGACCGTGCCCGCGCCGGAGAGCGCGAGCAGCAGGGCGACCAGGACGCGGCCGGAGCGGCGGACGGCGAAGACGGCGACGAGCGCGGCCAGGCCCACTATGGCGAGCGCCGCGGGCACGCCCGTGACCTCGCTGCCCTTGGCGGTCAGCGGGAAGGCGCCGCCGGCCACCGTCGCGGTGCCCTCCGCCCAGCGCTGCCGGGAGGCGAGCAGCGCCACGGCCGCGCCGAGCGCGCCGCAGAGCAGGGCGACGGCGAGGCTGCGGCGGCCGGACCGGGCGGGGTCGGCGGCTTCGGAACGGGGGTGAGGTAGGGCAGTCACGTACTCCACTATCGCGCGGACCGCGGGCGCGGCGTCATCCGGGGTTCATGTGCCGGACGTGAGAAACGCCCTACTGTCCCAGCCGGTTCGCGGTGTGCACCGCCCGCAGCACGGCCGCGGCCTTGTTGCGGCACTCGGTGTCCTCGGCCACCGGGTCGGAGTCGGCGACGACGCCGGCGCCCGCCTGGACGTAGGCGGTGCCGTCGCGCAGCAGGGCGGTGCGGATGGCGATGGCGGTGTCGGAGTCTCCGGCGAAGTCCAGGTAGCCCACGCAGCCGCCGTACAACCCCCGCCGGGACGGCTCGAGTTCGTCGATGATCTGCATGGCCCGCGGCTTCGGCGCGCCCGACAGGGTGCCGGCCGGGAAGCAGGCGGTGAGCACGTCGAAGGAGGTGCGGCCCGCCGCGACCCGTCCGGTCACGGTGGAGACGATGTGCATGACGTGCGAGTACCGCTCGACGGACATGAAGTCGACGACCTCGACGGAGCCCGGCTCGCAGACCCGGCCCAGGTCGTTGCGCCCGAGGTCGACGAGCATCAGGTGCTCGGCGCGCTCCTTGGGGTCGGCGAGCAGTTCCTCGGCGAGGGCCTGGTCCTGCTGCGGGGTGGCGCCGCGCGGCCGGGTGCCGGCGATGGGGTGGACCATGGCCCGCCCGTCCTCGACCTTCACCAGGGCCTCCGGGGACGAGCCGACGACGTCGAAGGCGTCTCCGTCCCCGCAGGGGAACCGGAACAGGTACATGTACGGCGAGGGGTTGGTGGCCCTGAGCACCCGGTAGACGTCCAGCGCGCTCGCCGTGCACGGCGTCTCGAAGCGCTGCGAGGGGACGACCTGGAAGGCCTCGCCCGCGCGGATGCGCTCCTTGACGTCCTCCACGGCCGCCTGGAAGTCCGCGCCGCCCCACAGCGCGGTGTACTCGGGCAGTTCGGAGGGCGGCAGCGCGGCGGGCGGCTGGACG
Organism: Streptomyces sp. NPDC052043; assembly: GCF_044548235.1. Classification (NCBI taxonomy): domain Bacteria; kingdom Bacillati; phylum Actinomycetota; class Actinomycetes; order Kitasatosporales; family Streptomycetaceae; genus Streptomyces; species Streptomyces sp. NPDC052043. The sequence continues at coordinate 671,021 of NZ_JBIUBT010000001.1, read as the reverse complement.
ACCGGGCGGGACAGGTCCGCCTCCATGGCGTCCAGACGGGCCACCGCGTCGGCGTACGCCTCGTCGACGCCGGTGTCCAGGTCGTTGTGGTTGATCGCGTTGGCGATCAGCAGGACCGTGCCGTCCCAGTGGTCGAGGACCGCGAGGTCGGAGGTGAGGAGCATGGTCAGCTCCGGCAGCCGCAGGTCGTCCCGCTCGCCGGGGCCGATCTTCTCCAGGCGGCGCACGATGTCGTAGCCGAGGTAGCCCACCATGCCGCCGGTGAAGGGCGGCAGGCCCAGGTCGTGGGCGAGGTCGCGGGGGGTGTGCAGGGTCTCGACGGTGGTGCGCAGGGCGGCGAGCGGGTCGCCCTCGGCGGGGACGCCGACGGGCGGGGTGCCGAGCCAGTGGGCCTGCCCGCCGCGCTCGGTGAGGGTGGCGTCGCTGCGGACGCCGACGAAGGAGTACCGGGACCAGGTGAACGCGTTGCTGCCGTTCTCCGCGGACTCCAGCAGGAAGGTGCCGGGGCGCTCGGCGGCGAGCTTGCGGTAGAGCCCGACCGGGGTGTCGCCGTCGGCGAGGAGCTTGCGCGTGACCGGGATGACGCGGCGGTCGGTGGCGAGCTTGCGGAACGTCTCGAGGTCCATGGCCGCTGACCCTACTGACCTTCGGTGTCCGCGCCGGAACCGGCGTCCTTCAGCAGGACGTCGGCGTCGAAGCAGGTGCGGTCGCCGGTGTGGCAGGCGGCGCCCACCTGGTCGACCTTGACCAGCACGGTGTCGGCGTCGCAGTCCAGGGCGACGGACTTGACGTGCTGCACGTGCCCGGAGGTGTCGCCCTTGACCCAGTACTCCTGGCGGCTGCGCGACCAGTAGGTGCAGCGGCCGGTGGTCAGCGTGCGGTGCAGCGCCTCGTCGTCCATCCAGCCGAGCATCAGTACCTCACCGGTGTCGTACTGCTGGGCGATGGCGGGCAGGAGGCCGTCGGCGCTGCGCTTGAGGCGGCGGGCGATCTCCTGGTCGAGGCTGCTGGAGGGACCGCTGGGGCGCGAAGCGCCTCGATGAGGGGCGGGCGAGCCGGGCGTGCTGGTCATGGGTGCCATTGTGCCGCGCGGGGCCGCCGCCCGGGGCCGGTGTTCCACTGGGTGGCGCCGTGGCGCGACGGGGCCTTCGGGCGCCCGGCCCCGAGGGGGCTCGTCGCCGCACGGTGGCCGGTCGACGAGTGGGCGTGCGCGCTACGCGGTCGTAGGCTGGCTGTATGTCGACCTTTGCCAAGCGTGAACGGCTCCTTCTCGCCGATCTCTTGGAGACCGCCGGTCCCGAGGCGCCCACCCTCTGCGAGGGGTGGCTCACCCGTGATCTGGCGGCGCACGTGGTGGTGCGCGAGCGGCGTCCCGACGCGGTCGGGGGCGTCCTGATCAAGCCGCTGGCTCCCCGCCTCCAGAAGGTGATGGAGGAGTACGCGGCGAAGCCGTACGAGGAGCTGATCCAGCTGATCCGTACCGGCCCGCCGCGCTTCTCACCCTTCCAGCTCAAGCAGCTCGACGAGGCGGCCAACACCGTCGAGTTCTACGTCCACACGGAGGACGTGCGCCGCGCCCAGCCCGACTGGACGTCGCGCGAGCTCGATCCGGTCTTCCAGGACACCCTGTGGTCCCGGCTCGAGCGCACCGCCAAGCTGCTGGGCCGGGGCATCCCCACCGGCCTGGTCCTGCGCCGGCCCGACGGCCGGACGGCCGTCGCGCACCGGGGCACGCCGGTGGTGACGGTGACGGGCGAGCCGTCGGAGCTGCTGCTGTTCGCGTTCGGCCGGCAGAATGCGGCCCGGGTCGAGGCGGTCGGCGACCAGGACGCGGTCACGAAGCTGTCGGAGACCAAGCAGCTGGGGCTCTGAACCCGCCGCGCCGCCGTGCGCGGTCAGGTGGGCAGTTCGGCGCGGCGCAGGGCGGGGGCGACCAGGGCGACGACCCCGCCCAGGGCGCACACCGCCGCGCTGACGACGAACACCGGGCCGATCCCCCAGGCCCCGATCGCGGCGGCGGACACCGGCATGCTGAGCGGGGCGAAGCCGAGGCTGGCCAGACTGGCGACGGCGGTGACCCGGCCGAGGTAGGCGGGTTCGGACTGGGTCTGCAGCAGTGCCCCGCACAGGGCGCCGCTCAGGCCGGTGAGGAGGCCGACCAGCATGGCCACCGCGGCGGCGCCGACGACGCTCGGCACGAAGGCGACGGCGCCCATGGCCGCGGAGCCGACGAAGATCGAGCAGCCGGCCAGGCTCCCCGCCCGGGGCAGCCGTCCCCGGACGGCCAGCAGCAGGGAAACGGCTCCGGCCCCGGCGCTGAACCCGGCCAGCACCCAGCCCATGCCGGAGGCGCCCCAGCCGCGCTGGTCGGCCAGCAGGGCCAGCCCCACGTTGAGCGGGCCGACGAAGCCGAGGTCGCCGAGGGCGATGGCCAGCATCAGCGGGGCGAGGACGCGGTGGTGGCGGATGTACCGCAGGCCGCCCACCAGGTCCCGCCATGCGGTGGAGCCACCGGCGTCGGCGGTGTCGTCCGGTGGCAGGTCCCGGATGCGCACGGAGACCAGCAGCGGCACCGACAGGGCGATCAGCAGCCCGGCCAGCCCGAACGCCGCGGCGGCGCCCCCCAGGGCGACACCGAGGCCGCCGAGCGGGGCGCCGACGACGCTCGCGAAGCGGATCGCCAGCCCGCGCATGCCCTGTACGCGCGCGAGTTGGCCTCGGCTCGTCACCCGCGCGGGCAGGGCGCCCACGGCGGGCATGAACACGGCGTCGACGGTGCCGAAGACCAGGGCGAGCAGGGCCAGCGGCCACAGGCCGGGGCTGGTCGTCCAGAGCAGCGCCGCCACGGCGAGCACGGCGGCGCACCGCACGACGTCGCTGCCGATGACGACCCTGCGCGGCCCGAGCCGGTCGGCGATCACTCCCCCGCCCAGCATCAGCAGGGCCCTGGGCAGCGCGCTGACCGCCATCACCACTCCGGCCTGCGCGGGCGATCCGGTGCGGACCGCCGCCCAGGACAGGGCGATGTAGTAGACGTTGTCCCCGATCATCGACGCGGTGTAGGCGCCGATCCAGCGCAGCACGTTGCCGTCGCGGTGGGCGGGGCGCTCGGCGGCGCGTTCGCCGTCGGATATCGCGGAGGCGGTGGTCAAGGCAGGACCTCTCTCGGACGCGGAACTCTCAGACACGGAACGGGAATCCGTACGTGTGCAGCGCGATGTGTTCGCGCCCTTCGGTGTCGCCGGCCGCCTCGCGGGCCCGGCTCTGCTCGTCGTACTTGCTCACCAGGTCGTGCATGGCCTTGTTGAGCTCGGCCAGTTCGGCGGCCGTCAGCCGCAGCAGCGACTCCGAGTCGAACGCGGCCTCGTTCCACTCCCGTCCCCAGTGGGAGCGCTCGTCGAGGTAGGTGCGGTACATGTCGGCGCGTTGCACCAGGAAGAGCCGGGAGGCCGCGAGGTGCGCCGCCACCTTCTCGGGCGCGTCCCGGAAGTCCTCGTCGCGGATGGAGACGCCGGCCGAGGCCGGCTGCCACCAGCGTTCCCGCGCGTCCCCGCTGCGCGGCTCGGCCTCCTCGATCAGACCGTGCTCGGCGAGCTTGCGCAGGTGGTAGCTGACCAGGGACACCGCTTCGTCCACCTGTTCGGCCAGGTGAGAGGCGGTGGCCGCCTCGGCCACGAACAGCAGCCGGTAGAGCTTCATGCGCAGTGGATGGGCGAGCGCCTTGAGCGTGCCCAGATCGGTGATTTTCCGGTTCTCCTCGCTTGGCATGCACCCAGCCTAGATACGAAAGGAAAGTTGCACAACAGAAATTGCGCAACTTCTCTTTCGCGTATCCGCAGAAGAAGGCCCCGGCCACCTCACGGGGCGACCGGGGCCGTGTGCTGCCTCGGGCTACCGGACGGGGTGCCCCGCCTCGCGCAGGGTCTCCTTGACCTGGCCGATGCGCAGGTCGCCGAAGTGGAAGACCGAGGCGGCCAGGACCGCGTCCGCGCCCGCCGTGACGGCCGGCGGGAAGTCGGCGAGCCTGCCGGCGCCGCCCGAGGCGATCACCGGTACCGTCACGTGCTTGCGGACGGCGGCGATCATCTCCAGGTCGTAGCCGTCCTTCGTGCCGTCGGCGTCCATCGAGTTGAGCAGGATCTCGCCCGCGCCCAGCTCCGCCGCCCGGTGCGCCCACTCCACCGCGTCGATGCCGGTGCCCTGGCGGCCGCCGTGGGTGGTCACCTCGAAGCTGCCGGAGGGGGTGCGGCGGGCGTCGACGGACAGGACCAGCACCTGGCGGCCGAAGCGCTCGGCGATCTCCCGGATCAGGTCCGGGCGGGCGATCGCGGCCGTGTTGACGCCCACCTTGTCCGCGCCCGCCCGCAGCAGCCTGTCCACGTCCTCGGCGGTGCGGACGCCGCCGCCCACCGTCAGCGGAATGAACACCTGCTCGGCGGTGCGGCGCACCACGTCGTACGTCGTCTCCCGGTCGCCCGAGGACGCGGTGATGTCCAGGAACGTCAACTCGTCGGCGCCCTCGGCGTCGTACACCTTGGCCATCTCGACGGGGTCGCCGGCGTCACGCAGGTTCTGGAAGTTGACGCCCTTGACCACCCGGCCGCCGTCCACGTCCAGGCAGGGGATGACTCGGACCGCCAGGGTCATGAATCCACGGCTCCTCTGTATGCCTCTAGCTCGATCTCGACCAGGATGCGGGGATCCACGAAGCCCTCGACCACCAGCAGGGTCGAGACCGGACGCACCGAGTCGAACAGTTCCTTGTGGGCCCTGCCCACCTCGTCCACGTCCCGCAGATGGGTCAGGTACATCCGGGTCAGGACCACCGCCTCGGGGCCCAGACCGAACTCGGCGATCGCCTCCAGCGCGCCGGCGAACGCGGTCTTCGCCTGCTCGTACGGATCGCCCTCCCCGTACAGCACATGGCCCTTGAAGGCCGTCGTGCCGGCCACCAGGACCCGGTCGCCCACCGCGACGGCGCGCGCGAAACCGAAGGTCTCTTCCCAAGGACTTCCGCTCTGCACACGCCGTACGGCTTTTGACGTCATGACGCCACTGCCTCCAAGGCCTCTTCCAGGGTGAACGCCTTCGCATACAAGGCCTTCCCGACGATGGCGCCCTCGACACCGAGCGGCACGAGGCCGGCGAGCGCCCGCAGGTCGTCCAGCGAGGAGACGCCGCCCGACGCGACCACCGGGCGGTCGGTGGCCGCGCAGACGTTCTTCAGCAGCCCCAGGTTGGGGCCCTGAAGGGTGCCGTCCTTGGCGATGTCGGTGACGACGTAGCGCGCGCAGCCCTCCTTGTCGAGGCGCTCCAGCGTCTCGTACAGGTCGCCGCCGTCGCGGGTCCAGCCGCGGCCGCGCAGCGTGGTGCCCCGTACGTCCAGGCCGACCGCGATCCGGTCGCCGTGCCGGGCGATGACCTCGGCGACCCACTCGGGGGACTCCAGGGCGGCGGTGCCGAGGTTCACGCGGGTGCAGCCGGTGGCCAGGGCGGCGGCGAGGGTGTCGTCGTCGCGGATGCCGCCGGACAGCTCCACCTTGATGTCCATGGCGCGGGCGACCTCGGAGATCAGCGCGCGGTTGTCGCCGGTGCCGAACGCGGCGTCCAGGTCCACCAGGTGCAGCCACTCGGCGCCCGCGCGCTGCCAGGCCAGGGCGGCCTCCAGCGGGGAGCCGTACGAGGTCTCCGTGCCGGACTCGCCGTGCACGAGGCGCACGGCCTGGCCGTCGCGGACGTCGACGGCGGGGAGGAGTTCGAGCTTGGCCATGTCTCTACAGGGTTCCGATCCAGTTGGTGAGCAGCTGCGCGCCGGCGTCGCCGGACTTCTCGGGGTGGAACTGGGTGGCCCACAGGGCGCCGTTCTCCACGGCCGCCACGAAGGGCTTGCCGTGCGTCGCCCAGGTCACCCTGGGGGCGCGCAACGCCGGGTTGTGGGCCTCAAGCCGCCAGTCGTGGACGGCGTAGGAGTGCACGAAGTAGAAGCGGGCGTCCTCCTCCAGGCCGGCGAACAGCTCCGAACCGTCCGGCGCCTGCACGGTGTTCCAGCCCATGTGGGGCACGACGTCCGCCTGGAGCGGCTCGACCGTGCCCGGCCACTCGTCCAGGCCCTCGGCCTCCACCCCGTGCTCGATGCCGCGCGCGAAGAGGACCTGCATGCCGACGCAGATGCCCATGACCGGGCGCCCGCCGGACAGCCGGCGGTCGATGATCCAGTCGCCGCGCACGTCCTTCAGGCCGCGCATGCAGGCGGCGAACGCGCCCACGCCCGGCACCAGCAGACCGTCGGCGTTCATCGCCGCGTCGTAGTCGCGGGTGATCTCGACGTCGGCTCCCGCGCGGGCGAGGGCACGCTCGGCGGAACGGACGTTGCCGAAGCCGTAGTCGAGGACCACCACCCTTTTCGCACCGGTGCTCAATTCCACACCTCCAGCCGCATCACGCCCGCGACGAGGCACATCGCCGCGCCGACGGACAGCAGCACGATGAGGCTCTTCGGCATCTGCTGCTTGACGAAGGAGACGATGCCGCCGAGCAGGAACAGGCCGACGACGATCAGCAGGGTCGACAGACCGGTCACAGCGCGCCCTTCGTGGAGGGGATGATGCCGGCCGCGCGCGGGTCGCGCTCGGACGCGTACCGCAGGGCCCGGGCCAGCGCCTTGAACTGGCACTCCACGATGTGGTGCGCGTTGCGCCCGTAGGGCACGTGCACGTGCAGCGCGATCTGCGCCTGGGCGACGAAGGACTCCAGGATGTGGCGGGTCATCGTGGTGTCGTACTCGCCGATCATGGGCGCCATCTTCTCGGGCTCGGTGTGCACGAGATACGGACGGCCGGACAGGTCGACGGTGACCTGGGCGAGGGACTCGTCCAGCGGGACCGTGCAGTTGCCGAAGCGGTAGATGCCCACCTTGTCGCCGAGCGCCTGCTTGAAGGCGGCGCCCAGCGCGAGGGCGGTGTCCTCGATGGTGTGGTGGGAGTCGATGTGCAGGTCGCCGTCGGTCTTCACGGTCAGGTCGAACAGACCGTGCCGGCCGAGCTGGTCGAGCATGTGGTCGTAGAAGCCGACGCCGGTGGCGATGTCGGTCCTGCCGGTGCCGTCGAGGTCGATCTCGACCAGGACCGAGGTCTCCTTGGTGGTGCGCTCGACCCTGCCGACGCGTCCCTCGCGAGTCATCCGCTCTGCTCCTGTTCCTTCTTCAGTTCCCGTGCCGCGTCGAGGAACGCGTCGTTCTCCTGGGGCGTTCCGGCGCTGACCCGCAGCCATCCCGGCACGCCGTTGTCCCGGATCAGGACGCCCCGGTCCAGGATCCGCCGCCAGGCGGTGTGGGCGTCCTCGAACCGCCCGAACTGGATGAAGTTGGCGTCCGACTCGACCACGTCGTAGCCGATCGCGCGCAGTTCGCCGACGAGCCGGTCCCGCTCGGACTTCAGCTTCTCGACACAGGCCAGCAGCGTGTCGGTGTGCTCCAGGGCGGCCAGCGCCGTCGCCTGCGTGATCGCCGAGAGGTGGTACGGCAGCCGGACCAGCTGCACGGCGTCCACGACGGCCGGGTGCGCCGCGAGGTAGCCCAGACGCAGGCCCGCGGCGCCGAACGCCTTCGACATGGTGCGGGAGACGACCAGGTTCGGCCGGCCGTCCAGCAGCGGCAGCAGCGAGGCGCCGTGGCTGAACTCGACGTACGCCTCGTCCACGACCACCATGGACGGCTTGGCCGCCTGCGCCGCCTCGTACAGCGCGAGGACCGCCTCGGGCGGCACCGCGTTGCCGGTGGGGTTGTTGGGGGTGGTGACGAAGACGACGTCGGGGCGGTGCTCCGCGATCGCCCGCTCGGCGGCGGCGACGTCGACGGTGAAGTCCTCGCGGCGCGGTCCGGAGATCCAGCCCGTGCCCGTGCCGCGCGCGATGAGCGCGTGCATGGAGTACGAGGGCTCGAAGCCCATCGCGGTGCGGCCGGGACCGCCGAAGGTCTGCAGCAGCTGCTGGATGACCTCGTTGGAGCCGTTGGCCGCCCAGACGTTCTCGACGCCGACCCGGTGGCCGCCCGTCCTCGTCAGGTACCTGGCGAGTTCGGTCCGCAGCTCCACCGCGTCCCGGTCGGGGTAGCGGTTGAGGTGGCGGGCCGCCTCGCGGACCCGCTGGGCGATCCGCTCGACCAGCGGCTCGGGCAGCGGGTAGGGGTTCTCGTTCGTGTTCAACCGTACGGGGACGTCCAACTGGGGCGCGCCATAGGGGGACTTGCCGCGCAGCTCGTCCCGTACGGGAAGATCGTCGATTCCGAAGCTCACTTGCTCGTCGGTACCTTCCAGCCGAACCTCGCCTTGACCGCCGCGCCGTGCGCGGGCAGGTCCTCCGCCTCCGCCAGCGTCACCACGTGGTGGGCGACCTCGGCGAGGGCGTCCCGGGTGTAGTCCACGATGTGGATGCCGCGCAGGAAGGACTGGACGGACAGGCCCGAGGAGTGACAGGCGCAGCCGCCGGTGGGGAGCACGTGGTTGGAGCCGGCCGCGTAGTCGCCGAGGGAGACCGGCGCCCAGGGGCCGACGAAGACCGCGCCGGCGTTGCGCACCCGGTCGGCGACCGCCGCCGCGTCGGCCGTCTGGATCTCCAGGTGCTCGGCGCCGTAGGCGTCGACCACCTTCAGGCCCTCGTCGAGTCCGTCGACCAGGACGATCGCGGACTGCTTGCCGGACAGCGCCGGGCGGATCCGGTCCTCGACGTGCTTGGTCGCCGCGACCTGCGGCTCCAGCTCCTTCTCGACCGCGTCCGCGAGCTCCACGGAGTCGGTGACCAGGACGGCGGCGGCCAGCGGGTCGTGCTCGGCCTGGCTGATCAGGTCGGAGGTGACGTGCACCGGGTCGGCGCCGGCGTCCGCGAGGACCGCGATCTCGGTGGGGCCGGCCTCGGTGTCGATGCCGATCCTGCCGGTGAAGTAGCGCTTGGCGGCCGCGACCCAGATGTTGCCGGGGCCGGTGACCATGTTGGCGGGCGGGCAGGACTCGGTGCCGTACGCGAACATCGCGACGGCCTGGGCGCCGCCCGCCGCGTACACCTCGTCGACGCCGAGCAGGGCGCAGGCGGCGAGGATCGTCGGGTGCGGCAGCCCGCCGAAGTCGGCCTGAGGGGGCGAGGCGAGCGCGACCGACCCGACGCCGGCCTCCTGGGCGGGCACGACGTTCATGACCACGGAGGACGGGTAGACCGACCGGCCGCCCGGCGCGTACAGCCCGACACGCTCGACCGGCACCCACTTCTCGGTCACCGAGCCGCCGGGCACCACCTGAGTGGTGTGCGTGGCGCGGCGCTGCTCGCGGTGGACGAGCCGGGCGCGGCGGACGGACTCCTCCAGGGCCGCGCGCACCTCCGGGTCGAGCTGCTCCAGCGCGTCCTTGAGCGCCTGGACCGGGACCCGCACCGACTCCAGCCGTACTCCGTCGAACCGCTCGGCGAAGTCGATCAGCGCCGCGTCGCCACGATGATGCACGGCCTCGCAGATCGGACGCACCTTCTCCAGGGCGGCCGAGACGTCGAAGTCGGCTCGGGGCAGCAGGTCGCGCAGGGCGGGGCCCTCGGGGAGGGCGTCGCCGCGCAGATCGATTCGGGAGATCACGGTGCCAATTCTCTCAGACCGCACGCGGGCACCGTCCGTCCGTATCAGTGGCTGATACAGAACGCCGCACCAGGGGCTGATACGGAACGCGGAAGGTCCCCCTCACGTTTCGTGTTCAGAGCGTCACCGATCGGGCATGACCGGTTGTACGAAGCGTAGTCAACCCGAGAACAGCCGGGGAGGGAGGGAGGCTCGTGGCCGAGGGGGCCGGCTTCCACTCGGGGGACCTGTCCGACGACCTGACCGCCACCGAGGCGGGGATGGGGCAGGCCTTCCGCAACGGCAGCGTGTACGACCTGCGCAGCGGCGACGCCGCGGTCGACGATCCGCACGGCGGGCATCCCTGGGGGCCCGAGCGGACGGTGCGGGCGCGCGTCGTCTGCTGGCTGCTCCTCGACGGGCCGCCCGCGCTCGCCGGCCGCGTGTCGTCCCTGAAGCTCCGCGGCCTGCGGATCACGGGCGCCCTGGACCTCGCCGGGGGCACGGTGCTGCCGTACGTGGAGCTGAACGGCTGCCGGTTCGACCAGGAGGTCCTGCTGCCGGAGGCGCACTTCACCACCGTGCGTCTGGTGGACTGCTCGGTGCCGCGGCTGGAGGCGGCGCGTGTGCACACCGAGGGCGACCTGCACCTGCCGCGCTGCCGGTTCACCGGCGGGATACGGCTGACCGACGCGCACATCGGCACGGACCTGCTGCTCAACCAGGCGGTCGTGCACCGGGACCGCGCCGGCCGCTCGATCGTCGCCGACGGGATGACGGTGGGCCAGGACCTCCAGGCGGAGCTGCTGGAGTCGTACGGCGAGTTCAGCCTGCGCAGCGCGACGATAGGCGTCTCGCTGAGCCTGCGCGGCGCGCGGCTCGCCAACCCGCGGGAGCGGTTCGCGCTGAACGCGCCGCAGCTCACCGTGGAGCGCACCCTGTACCTCACCCCGGCGGGCGCGGGCGGCCCGCTGAGCGGGGTCACGCCCGCGCACGGCACGCGGATTCAGCCCTTCGAGTGCCGGGGCGGGGTGCGTCTGGACGACGGGCGGTTCGGCGACGCCGTCGATCTGGAGCGGGCCCGTTTCACCCTGACCGACGAGCAGGTGCTGTCGCTGCGCCGGGTGCAGACACCGGAGCTGCGCTTCCTCGGGGAGGGTCCGCCGCGCGGGCAGGTGCTGCTGTCCGGGGCGCGGGTCGTCACCCTCGTCGACCGGGCGAGCAGCTGGCCGGGCCCGGGCAGTCTGCACATGGGCGGCTTCGCCTACGAGAACCTGGTGCCGCGGGGCCCGTTCCCGCTGACCGCGCGGCTGGACTGGGTGGCGGCGGCGACCGCCGAGTACAACCCGGAACCGTACGAGCGGCTGGCCGCCGTGCTGCGGGAGGCGGGCGAGGACGTGGACGCGCGCGAGGTGCTGCTGGCCAAGCAGCGCCGCCGCCGCGAGACCCTGCCGTTCGCCGCCAAGCTCGTGGGGTACGTGCAGGACTGGACGGTGGCCTACGGGTACCGGCCGGGCCGGGCCGCGGTGTGGATGGCGGTGCTGTGGGCGGCCGGCTCGCTCGCCTTCGCACGCGCGGGCCCGCCCCCGGCCGACCCCGGCGGCCACCCGGAGTGGAACCCCGCCCTGTTCGCCCTGGACCTGCTGCTGCCGGTCGTCGATCTGGGCCAGGCGCGGGAGTGGCAGCTGCGCGGCGGCTGGCAGTGGCTCGGCGCGGCGCTGATCCTGCTCGGCTGGACCCTGGCCACCACGGTGGCGGCGGGCGCGACACGGCTGCTGCGGCGGGGCTAGGGCCTCTCGTTTGGCCCAGGCCGGATCCAAACGAGAGACCCTGGGCGGAGCCGTTCTCCGCCGCTCCCGCACAGCGTGCCCAGAGTTGTTGAACCGTCACCTTTTACTTGACCTTGACTGTCCGCCGTACAACTTTCCTCGCCTTGCCCGAACCCCCTGGCGCGTCCGCGACCTGCGTCTTTCAATGGTCGGCACCATGGCATCGCTGCCCGCGTTCATCCGCCCCACCCGGATGGCAAGAACCGCCCCCCGCCCCGCTGCCGGGCTCACCGCCGCCGGGCTCGTCCCCGACGACGAGGTGCTCCTCGACGCGCCGGACGAGCCCCTCGGCCCGGCGCTGGTCGCCGCCGCCCGGGGCGTGTACCGGCCCGCCGCGGCACTGCTCGCCGGCACCCGGAAGGGGGCCCGGTGGGAGGAGCGCGACCGGTACGCGACCCGGCTCGCCGCCATCGCCCGCTCGCGCCCGGAGTGGCTGGACGCGTGGCGCGCCGCAGCCCCGCACGACCCGGACGCGCTGCTGGTCGCCGCCCAGCTCGCGGTCGACCGCGCCTGGCCCTCGCCCGCGCGGACCGAGCTGCTGCGCGCGGTCAGCCCGCTGATCACGGCCGCCGCACGCGCCGACGGCCGGGACCCGGTGCCGTGGCGGGTCGCGCTGGACCACGCGCGCGGCAGCCGCGCCGGACACCGGTACTTCGAGGAGCTGTGGGCGGCCGCGGTCCGCCGTGCCCCGCACCACTACGGCTGCCATGTGGCCGCCCTGCGCTATCTGGCCGCCGCCTGGCGCGGCTCGCACCGCGCGTGCTGCGACTTCGCCGACCTGGCCGCCCAGGACGCCCCGGCCGGCTCGCTCGTCCAGGCGCTGCCGGTGCGGGCCGCCTACGCCTGTCTGACCGACGGCTGCGGACCGCAGGTGCCTCGGGCCCGGCTGCACGCGGCGGCCGACCGGGCGATCGCGTTCTCCGCCCGCTTCCCGGCGGCCGTGACCTGGCCCGCGGAGATGCGCAACCTGCTGACCTGCGTCCTGCTGCGGCTCGGACGCCACGAGGACGCCCTCGTGCAGCTGCGCCTCATCGGCCCGTACGCCACCTCCTTCCCCTGGGACCGGCTGTCGGACGACCCGCTGGGCCTCTTCCTGGAACTGCGTGCCGATCTGGGGGCGGCACCGCCCCCGCGGCCGTCCCGACGCCCTCGATACGGGCTCGGCGGACGCGCCGGTCGCGGCGAGCATTAGGCTTTTGCGCCGTGACCACCGTCCGCCTTCCGCTCTTCCCCCTGAACACGGTGCTGTTCCCGGGGCTGGTGCTGCCCCTGAACGTCTTCGAGGAGCGCTACCGCGCCATGATGCGCGCGCTGCTGAAGACACCCGAGGACGAACCGCGCCGGTTCGCCGTCGTCGCGATCCGCGACGGCCACGAGGTGGCCGTCAGCGCCCCGGGCATGCCCGATCCGATGGCGGTGCCCGACCGCGGCCCCACCGCCGGGTTCGGCTCCGACCCGGCCAAGGCCTTCCACTCCGTGGGCTGTGTGGCGGACGCGGCGACGATCCGGGAGCGGGCCGACGGCACCTTCGAGGTGCTGGCCACGGGCACGACCCGGGTCCGGCTGCTGTCCGTGGACGCCTCCGGCCCGTTCCTCGTGGCGGAGCTGCAGGAGCTGACCGAGGAGCCCGGCGACGAGGCGGGCGCGCTGGCCGAAGGCGTGCTGCGGTCCTTCCGCCAGTACCAGAAGCGGTTGGCGGGCGCGCGGGAGCGGTCGCTGTCGACGGCCGCGGAGCTGCCGGACGAGCCGAGCGTGGTGTCGTACCTGGTGGCGGCGGCGATGATGCTCGACATCCCGACGAAGCAGCGGCTGCTCCAGGCGCCCGACATCTCCTCCCGGCTGCGTGACGAGCTGAAACTCCTTCGCGGGGAGACGGCGATCCTCCGTAGCCTGCCCTCGTTGCCGGCCGCGGAGCTGACCCGCGGCCCGACGAGTCTCAACTGAAGGACCGAGGGAACGGGTCGGGATGGCCAAGAAGGCGAAGAAGCAGCAGGGAAAGCAGGAAAAGGGGTCGGGCGGCACCCCGGCGACGGTGGCGCTGACCGCGGCGGGCGTGCACTACACCGTGCACGCCTACGACCACGACCCCTCCCACCCCTCCTACGGCGAGGAGGCGGCCGAGGCGATGGGCGTCTCCCCTGACCGGGTCTTCAAGACGCTGGTGGCGGACGTCGACGGCGCCCTGACGGTGGCCGTGGTGCCGGTCGCGGGCTCCCTGGACCTCAAGGCCCTGGCGGCGGCGGTCGGCGGCAAGCGCGCGGCGATGGCCGATCCCGCCCTCGCGGAGCGCACCACCGGCTACGTCCGCGGCGGCATCTCCCCCCTCGGCCAGCGCAAGAGGCTTCCCACGGTCCTGGACGACTCGGCCCCCGCCCACACCACCATCTGCGTCTCGGCGGGCCGCCGCGGCCTGGAGGTGGAACTGTCCCCCGGCGACCTCGCCCACCTCACGGACGCGACGCTGGCACCGATCGCACGGGCGTGACCGGCAGCACCGTGCCTCACACACCGGCGCGGTGCACCACGCGGCCGTCGACCACGGTGGCCGCCACCGGCAGCCGCGGCAGCTCGTCGGCCGGGCAGTTCAGCGGGTCGCCCGCGAACACCGTCAGATCGGCGCGCAGTCCGGGGGCGATCCGGCCCGCGACCGCCTCCTCGCCGGCGCCGTACGCGGCGCCGGCGGTGTAGCCGCGCAGGGCCTGCAGCGGGGTGAGGGCCTGCCCGGGCAGGTGCGGGGCGCGGCCGGTCTGCCCGACGGGCCTGCGCAGCACGGCGCCGGCCATGACCTCGCGCGGATCGTAGGGCGCGATGGGCCAGTCCGAGGCGAGGGCGACCTGGCCGCCGGCGGCCAGGATGTCGGCGTAGCGCCACGCCTGGCCCGCGTGCTCGAGGCCCACCCGGCGCGACCAGTTGTCGTTGCCGTCCGGGAGGGTCCAGTCCATGTGGGTGGGGTTCATCGAGGCGACGACGTCCAGCTCCGCGAAGCGCGCCACGTGCTCGTCGTGCAGCACCTCGATGTGCTCGATCCGGTGGCGTCCGCCGCCCGCGGGCTTCCCGGCGTCGGCGTAGGCCTGGAGCGCGTAGGCGACGCCCTCGTCCCCGATGGCGTGGGTGAAGCAGGGCAGGCCGAGGGCGGTGAAGGTGGCGACGGCCGCGCGGTACGCCTCGGGGTCGCGCCAGAGGGACCGGTCGTTCTGCCCGAGGTGGTCGGCGTGGCAGAGCCAGGCGCCACCGCCGTCCACCGCGCCGTCCACGAAGAGCTTGACCGCGCCGGTGCGCCACAGCCGTCCGCTGTGCTCGCGCAGCCGGGCGATCAGTTCGACGGTGGCGTCCGTGGAGCCGGGCAGGCACCAGGGGGCCAGCAGGGTGCGTACGGTCAGCTCGTCCCGGGAGTCGAGCAGGCGCAGGACGTCGTCGGTGCCGGGCATGAAGTCGAGGATGTGCACGCCGGTGATGCCGGTCCGGTTCTGGGCGGCGAACAGCTCCTTGAGCCGGGCTGCGAACTCCTCGGTGGTGGGGGCCGGCACCGCCGCCTGCCCCAGCAGCACCGCCTGGAGTTCGTGCAGCTCGCCGGTGGGCGTGCCGTCGTCCTCGACCACGATCCGCGAGCTGTCGGCGAACTCCCGCTCGCCGCTGATGCCCGCCCGCCGCAGGCCGCCGCTGCTCAGCAGCGCCGTGTGCCCGTCGACCATCCACAGGAAGGCGGGCCGGCCGCCCACGGCCTCGTCGATCAGCGAGCGATGCAGGGGCCGGGCGCCGAAGGCGTTGTACTGGACGCCGTGGGCCACCACCCAGTCGTCCGGCCCGAGCCGGTCTGCTTCGGCGCGCAGCCGGGCCAGCACGGTGTCCAGGTCGTGCGCGTCCATGAGGTCCAGCCCCCGGGACTGGGCGATGCCCATCAACGGGTGCTGGTGGGAGTCGACAAGACCGGGGGTGACGGTCAGTCCGCGCCCGTCCAGCTCCTCGGTGCCGGGACCGGCCAGCGCACGGATCTCGGCGTCCGTGCCGACGGCGGTGATCAGGCCGCCGGAGACGGCGACGGCGGTGGCCGCCGGGTGGGCGGGGTCCAGAGTGTGCACCGTTGCGCCGGTGATGACGAGTGCGGTCTGCGGGGACATGCGGAGCTGCTCCTCCTGGTGGTGCGGGGGTGGTGCGGTGCGAGGCGGTGTCAGACGGCGGGGCCGGAGTCGGCGAAGGCGGCGCTGCGGCGGACCTTGTCCTGCGGCCGGGCGACGGCCAGGTACACCAGGCCGACGGCCAGGGCGATCGCGGTGACCAGGGGCGCGGCCCAGACGACCCACCAGGGGGCGCCGGGCGGCGCGAGCACGCTGCGCGGCCAGGCGATGTTGATCAGTTCGAAGCCGAGCCACAGCACCGCCAGGACGTTGGCGACGGTGCCCAGGCGGCCGAGGCGGACATGTCCCGACGGCACCCAGGTGCCGCGCAGCCGGGCGATCAGCGCGGCCACGGCGATCAGCAGGAACTGCAGATACAGGCCCGCGCTGCCGAAGGTCAGCAGGGCGGCGACGGCGGAGCCGTTCAGGGTGAACACCAGTCCGGCCAGGCCCACGACGGTGACCACGCTCAGGGCGACGACCGGCACCTGACGCCCGCTGACCCGCTTCAGCTGCCGTGATCCGGGCAGTACGTCGTCACGGGCGATGGAGTAGAGGTTGCGGGCGCAGGCGCCCTGGGCGGCCAGGCCGCAGGCGAGGAACGCGATCACCACGACCACCGCGAAGGGCTTGGCGGACCAGGAGCCGAAGGACGCGGCGACCGCGGTGGACACCGGGTCGGCGTCCTTGCCCGCGACCACGGCGGCCGGGTCGGGGTGGGCCAGTTCGGTGGCGACGGCGTTGACGATGACCATGGCGCCCACGCTGAGCAGCGCGATCCACACGGCGCGCGGCACGTGCCGGGCCGCGTCGCGGGTCTCCTCGGCGGTGGCCACGCAGGCGTCGAAGCCGATGAAGGCCCAGCCGCCGACCGCGACGGCGGTGACGAACGCGGTGGTGAAGGAGCCGCCGGACAGGGACTGGGCGCCCAGGCTGTCGAACAGCAGCGACCAGGGCTGCTGCCGGAAGACCAGCAGCAGGGCGAAGCCCACCAGCACCGAGGCCACCGCCTCCGCGGCCACGCCCAGGGCGAGCGCCCGGCGCAGCACGTCCACGCCGAGGCCGTTGAGCAGTGAGCACAGAATGACGAATCCGGCGGCGACGGCGGTGGTGCGCGCCGTGGTCGGGGCGAGGCCGGCCACCGAGAGCACCCAGGGGGCGGCCAGGTAGGCGATGGTGGTGTTGGCGACCAGGGCACCGAACAGGGCCAGCCACCCGTTGAGCCAGGCGTAGCTGGGGCCGATCAGCCGACGGGTCCACTGGTAGGCGCCGGCCGACACGGGGAACTGCGAGGCGAGTTCGGAGTAGACGACCAGCAGCAGGCACTGGCCGAGCAGACAGACCGGCAGCGCCCACACCCAGGCGGGTCCCGCCACCATCGTTCCGATCAGCGCGACGGCGTAGAGGCCGACGACGGGCGAGATGGTGGCGAAGCCCATGGCCACATTGCCGAACACGCCGAGCCCGCGGCGCAGTTCCGGTTCGTAGCCCAGTTCGCGCAGCCGGGCGGCGTCGGCGTCCGCCGCGGGGGCCGTCGGGGGAACCGTCGGGGAACCGCCCGCAAGGGCGGAGCCGACAGGGGTGTCCTCCTGCACAGGGGACTCCTTCGCGTTAACTAACTAAGTTAGTCACGCACTGTAGACGTCCTGGGGTGCCGGTGGGAATACCTCGTTCCCCAGCACTTCCGGGCGGCTCGCTAGACTCCACCGGTGCCGCGTCCGTACGCGTCCACGCAGGCGAGCGCGGGGAGACAAGCGGAAGGGGAGGGCGCATGGCCAGGGCCGGAGGGGCGGGGCTGAGCCGGCGGACCATCGCCGGGGCGGCGCTGGCGGTCATCGACGAGGAGGGGGCCGACGCGCTCACCGTCCGCCGGATCGCCGACCGGCTGGGGGTCCGGGCGCCCTCGCTCTACAACCACGTCCCCTCACGCGACGACATCCTCGACGCGGTCACCGAACTCATCATCGAGAAGATCGACTTCACCGCGCTGGACTCCCCCGACCCGCACACCGGGATCGCCGCCCTCGCCCGCTCCTACCGCCGCGCCTTCGGCGCCCATCCGAACGCGGTCGGCCTGATCGGCGGACGCTCGGTGCGCACCACCATGGCCCTGAGCCACTACGACGGCATGGTGGCCGCCCTGCTGCGGGCGGGCCGGCCGGCCGACGACGCGATGCGGATCCTGCTCGCCATCGACTACCTGGCGCTCGGCGCCGCGCTGGCCCCCTTCGCCGCGGGCTTCGGCCATCTCACCGGCACGACGGGCGGCGAGGACGACCATCCACACCTCAGCGCGGCACTGGCCGCCGTCGACCCGGCGACCGTCGACGACCAGGCGTTCGAACGGGTTCTGGCCGCCTTCCTCGACACCATGACGTGACCGGCCCCGCCGGCCCGGTGCCGCCCACTCGACGAACGGCCCGGATTGGGCTGGTATGGAGACATGTCGAAGAGGACCCGCAAGCGCTCATGGCGCATGAAGAAGGGCTATGCGAATCACGGCCACCGCCCGGCGTGACCCCACGCCCCGACCCGGGCGCCGGACCGCCCCACGGCTGCTCCGGCGCCCGCAGGACGACCGGGGCGTACGACTCACCGCGTACGGCTCACCGCGTGCGGCTCACACCGGTGGCAGGGTCGGTCCGAACGGCGCCGTGTCCGGCTCCGGGTCCCGCGGCCCGAACAGGGCCGTCATCCCCAGGTGGACGAGCACCGCGGCCAGCGGCCAGGCCAGCAGCGCGCCCTGGGCCTGGAGCCTCAGCGGTGCCGGGAACGTCACGCCTTTGCCCACCGCCTTGGCGTGGGCGATCACGTTCTGCTCGGGCCCGAGCCACACCCCGAGCCGCCACGCCAGCAGCGACCCGAGCAGTCCTCCGACGCACAGGGCCACCACCAGCGGCACGCCTCCGCGCCGCCGCCACAGGAAGACGGCCACCGCGCTCAGCACGCCGAGGGCCAGGGCCAGCAGCGTGAACGTGCCGTCGACGCCGATCGCCTGCTCCCCCTCGGTGTCCTTGAGGTAGACGACCCAGTTGCTCCCCGACACATCGGCGATCAGCGGCACCCTCGGCGCCAGCCGCAGCCAGAGCAGTCCCAGCGGCACCCCGCAGAGCGCCACGCCGACCATGACGACGAGGGCCTCCCGGATCTCGGCCGCCCATCCGGGCCCGTCCTGTTCGTAGGCGCTCACCGGCCGGGCTCCGGCGGGCGGCACCTGCCAGGGCGAGACCGGCCCCGGCTGTCGGGCCTGCCCGGACTCCGAGGAACCCGAGGACTCTGAGCGCGCTGAGGGCTCTGAGCGCTCAGAGGGATCTGAGGACCCGGACGGCCCGGACGGCTGTGAGGAGCGCCGGTGCGGCGGCGGTGGCGGAGTCAACGGAGCTGTCACCTTGTCATCGTGCCAGGTGCGGGGGACGGCCGCGTCACCGGACGGCAGCCCGGCGATAGGCCCAGGTGGCGACGGCCAGCGAGACCACCCCGACCCCGGCGCAGACGGCCATGTCACCGGCCACCAGAGCCCAGTCGGGACGGGCCGCGAAGGTGTGCGCGTACGCCTCCACACCGTACGTGGACGGCAGCAGGTCGCGCAGGAGCCGTACCGCCTCGGGCATGCGGTCGGGAGGCAGCACGCCCAGCAGCAGCGCCGCGGACATGCCCAACTGGCCCAGCAGGGTGGCCAGTTCCGGGCGCGGTGCGAGCAGCCCGCAGGCCGCGCCGAGCCCGGAGAGCGCGGCACCGGCGAGCGGGATCACCACCACCAGCACCCACAGGTTGCCGAGCGGCAGCCCGAACAGCACGCACCCGAAGACCGCGGTCACGAGCGTGCCCGGCACCGTGAAGGAGGCGTACGCGGCCGCCGCGCCCAGCACCACGGCGGCGGGCGGCACCGGCAGTGTCGCGTAGTGGTCGAGCCCGCCGCTGGCCCGCAGCTGCCCGAAGTACTGGGCGAGCAGGTTCAGGGCCACGTAGGCGACGACGACGACCGAGGCGCCGGACACCACGAACCGGGCCTCCCCGCCGCCGCTCACCACGCCCCGCATCATGATCATGATGCCGACGGACTGGAAGGTCGCCACGAACAGCAGCGGGATCCGCGCCACCCGCGCCCGGGACAGCTGGGCCCGGTACACGGCGGCCAGCGAGGGCCACAGCCGTGCCCGCGGCCCGAGCACGGCCGCCTTGGCGGCACTGCCGTCCTGTACGGCCGTCGCGCCCGGCAGCACACCGGCGGGTACGACACTCACGTCGAACTGCTCCTCTTCCCTGCGGCAGCGAGCGCGGCCGGCTTGTCCACGGCGGCGAACGCGGCCCGCACGGCGGGCGCGGTCGCGTCTCCCGCGCCGGACGTGTTCCCCCCGGCGCCCGCGCGGTCCCCTACGAAGTAGACCCTTGCGAAGTAGTCCCCTGCGTGGTCCCCGCCGAATCCGTCGGTCCCGGCGTTCATGCCTTCACCAGACCCTGCCGGGCGGCGCCGCCCAGTGCCAGGTACACGTCCTCCAGGCTGGGCGTGGTCAGGGTGAAGTCGTCCAGGGCGGCGAAGGCGGCCCCGCCGGTGACCGTGGCGACGGCGGCGCGGGCCTCCTCGGGCGCCAGCCGCAGCGTCCAGCGGCGCCCCGATTCCACGGCCCGCTCCCTGAGCGCGGCGACCGCCGCCACCTCCAGGGGTGCCTGCTCCCGCCACACCAGCTCGACCCGCACCTCGCCGGAGACGCGCTCCTTGAGCCGGGCCGGGGTGTCGCAGGCGATGACCCGGCCCCGGTCCAGGACGGCGACCCGGTCCAGGACGGTCTCGGCCTCGATGACGTTGTGGGTGACCAGGACGACGGTCGTGCCGTGTTCGGCGCGCCGCCGGTCGACGGCGGACCACACCGCCCGCCGGGCCACCGGGTCCATGCCGGTGGTCGGCTCGTCGAGCACGAGCAGCGGGCGTTCGCCGACCAGCGCGGCCGCGAAGCAGGCGAGCCGCCGCTGGCCGCCGGAGAGCTTCTTCAGCGGGCGCCCGGCGATCGGCGCGAGACCGAGTTCGTCGAGGACGGCGTCCCGCTCGGCGCGCGCCCGCCTGAGGTCCAGGCCGCGCAGCCGCCCGGTGGTCTCGGCGGCGAGCGAGACGGTCAGCTCGTCCAGGGCGGAGGACTCCTGCCCGAGGTAGGCGAGGATCCGCGCGGCCCGCTCGGGGTGCGCCACGATGTCGTGGCCGAGGATCTCGACCGTTCCGCTGTCGGGGCGCAGCAGCCCGGTGAGCTGGCGTACGAGGGTGGACTTGCCGGCGCCGTTCGGCCCGAGCAGCCCGAAGATCTCGCCGCGCCGGACGTCGAGCTCGACCGCGTCGGTGGCCAGCACCGCGGGCGTCCCGGGGGCACCGCGCCGGCCGCGCACCGCGGGGTAGGTCCTGGTCAGTCCGCGCACCGCGCACACGACGTCGTCCCCGGGGCGAAGTGCCTGTGCCGTGCGCGTACTCACAAGGGACGAGGGTACGGGGTCGCGGAGTCCTCCTCGCCCTCGGGGCGCCCCGAGCCGGTCCGGTCCCGCGGTTCAGTCGCCTGCGGGAGCGCGCTCGGTGGACGTCCGTACGTCGATCTCCCGCCAGAACCCGGCGCGGATGGCATACCGGTCGTGCTCGTCGATCTGGTCGTCCTTGTGCGCGAGCAGTCCGAAGCGGGCGGCGTAGCGCAGCAGCTCGCCGTCGACGCGGTGCGGGATCCGGGGGTACATCGACGACAGTTTCTGAAGGTGCGCGGGGTCGCCCAGCCGCTCCACCCAGCGCCGGGCGAAGACCTGCCCCACCTCGTACGGGTCGCCGCCGACGGTCGTGATGTCCTCCTCCCGGTCCGCCCAGCGCTGCTCGGCCGTCGTCAGCTGGGCGAGCGTCGGCATGGAGGCGGCCTCGGCGGGCTCGCCGGGCTGGCCCGGCCGGTCCACCCAGCCGCGGTCCGAGGACCAGCGCAGGGTCGCCGTGGTGGGGTGCTGCGCGGGCGAGGTGCCGGGGGCGCGCAGGGCGGCGAGGTCCTTGGGGGTGGGCACGCCCCTGGCGGAGGTCACCCGCTCCTCGGCCGCGCCGCGCCCCGCGGCTGCGGCCGGGTGCTGCCGTTCTTCGGCGGGGCTCTCGGCGGGCTGGGTGAGTGTGGACTCGGGCAGCGGCGCGGAGAGGATCGCGGCGATCTCGGGACGGGGCGCGGGCGGTGGCGCGCAGACACCGCCGAGTTCCTTGGCGCGTACGGCCTTGGTGATCCAGGTACGGTCCAGCACGCGCCGCTCGTCGGCCTCGGCGACCAGGTCCTCGGACTGGTTGTAGTCGCCGTCGGCGGCCTGCACCGCCCACAGGTGGACGGCGACGCCGTGTTCCTTGGCGGCCATCATGCCGGGCAGCAGATCGCCGTCGCCGGTGACGAGGACGACGTCGGAGCAGGCGCGGTTGCGGGCCAGTTCGGTCAGTTCGGCGTGCATCGCGGCGTCCACGCCCTTCTGCGCCCAGCGCCCGTCGCTGCGGGTGAGCGCGCCGAGCCGGACGGTGACCCGGGGCATCACGCGCAGCCGGCGGTGCTCGGGCTGCGGTACGCGGTCGGGCGCGCCGTCGAACCAGTAGATGCGCAACAGGGGCCGCTCCGTGTCGCACTCGGCCTGTTCACGCAGCCCCTGCACGAGGGCGGTGTGGTCGACGGTGATCCGGGAGCGCGACGGCTCCCCGGCAAGGAGACTGGCCGCGGCGCCCAGCAGATACCCGGCGTCCACCAGGACGATGCAGCGGTCCACGCGATCCACCCTCTTTCCGGGAGGTTGCTCAGGGATGTGCTTCGGGATGTGCTTCGAGTCTGCCCGACCCGGCCGGGGTTAACGGCCCGAACTCGATCTTCGGCGTGGCGTTTCGGGCGCCCGCGCGCCGACACCCCGCGTTACATACGGTAATTATCCAACATGCGTTCATTGTCGGCCTATGTGAATCTGGTCCCGGCCCTGGCCCCTAGATCCCCCACAGGAGGCTGATCACCATGGCCAAGAACCGCAAGCAGGACCGCAGCCGGCAGAAGGCGTCCGTGGCCGCGAACGGCCCGCAGGAGACGGAGCACTCCGCGTCGGAGCAGCAGTCCGAGCACCACGCCCACGGGCCGCAGACGAGTCCGACTGCCATGGCCCGCAAGGGACGTCAGAAGCGCTTCGGTCACAACTGAGCCCGCTTCATGGGCTGTTGAGCACGTGCGGTAATCCACGAGGGGCGTACCCGATGCGCACGGGTACGCCCCTCGTTCGTCTCAGCCGGCCAGGCAGGACGGGCCGAGCAGGACCTTCAGATCGCCGAACAGCGCCGGATCCGGCTTGACCCGGTGCCGGTCAAGACGCAGCACGGTCGTCCTGCTCGGCCCCTGGAGCTTGATGCGGACCTCGCTGTCGCCCTTGTGGTGGCTGAGGATCTCGCCGAGGCGGCTGACCATGGGCGGGGTCACCTTCAGTGCCGGGATGGTGAGGACCACCGGCGCGTTGCTCCCCGCGTTCGACAGGTCGGGGATCATCAGCTCCATCGCCACCAGGCGCGGCACGTCCTCCCGCTTGTCGAGCCGGCCCTTGACGAACACCACGGCGTCCTCGACGAGTTGGGTCGACACCAGCTGGTAGGTCGCCGGGAAGAACATGCACTCGATGGAGCCGGCCAGGTCCTCGACGGTGGCGATCGCCCAGGCGTTGCCCTGCTTGGTCATCTTGCGCTGGAGGCCGGAGATGATGCCGCCGATGGTGACGACCGCGCCGTCGGCGTGCTCGCCGCCGGTGAGCTGGGCGATGCCCGCGTCGGCCTTGTCCGCGAGCACGTGCTCCAGGCCGAAGAGCGGGTGGTCGGAGACGTACAGACCGAGCATCTCCCGCTCCTGGGCGAGCAGATACGTCTTGTCCCACTCCTCGGTGGAGAACTCCACGTCGAGGCCGAAGCCGGGCTCGCCGCTGGGCTCCTCGCCCATCCCGCCGAAGAGGTCGAACTGCCCCTCGGCCTCCTTGCGCTTGACCGCGACCACGTTGTCGATCATGGGCTCGTAGTGCGCGGTGAGGCCCTTGCGGGTGTGCCCCATCTCGTCGAAGGCGCCGGCCTTGATCAGCGACTCGGTGGTGCGCTTGTTGCAGACCACCGCCTCGACCTTGTCGAGGTAGTCGGGGAACGAGGCGTACTTCCCCTTGGCCTTGCGGGACTTGATGATCGACTCGACGACGTTAGTGCCGACGTTGCGCACCGCGGACAGGCCGAAGAGGATCACGTCGTCGCCCTGCGCGGCGAAGTTCGACTGGGACTCGTTGACGTTGGGCGGGAGCACCCGGATGCCCATGCGGCGGCACTCGTTGAGGTAGACCGCCGACTTGTCCTTGTCGTCCTTGACGGAGGTCAGCAGGCCGGCCATGTACTCGGCGGGGTGGTTGGCCTTGAGGTAGGCGGTCCAGTACGACACCAGGCCGTACGCGGCCGAGTGGGCCTTGTTGAACGCGTAGCCGGCGAAGGGGACCAGCACGTCCCACAGGGCCTGGATGGCCTCGTCGCTGAAGCCCTTCTTGCGGGCGCCGCCCTGGAAGATGGTGAAGTTCTTCGCCAGCTCCTCGGGCTTCTTCTTGCCCATCACACGCCGCAGCACGTCGGCCTCGCCGAGCGAGTAGCCGGCGACGATCTGGGCGGCCTTCTGCACCTGCTCCTGGTAGACGATCAGGCCGTAGGTGACGTCCAGGACCTCCCTGAGCGGCTCCTCCAGCTCCGGGTGGATCGGCGTGATCTCCTGCTGGCCGTTCTTGCGCAGCGCGTAGTTGGTGTGGGAGTTCATGCCCATCGGGCCCGGTCGGTACAGGGCCGAGACGGCGGAGATGTCCTCGAAGTTGTCCGGCTTCATCAGGCGCAGCAGCGAACGCATCGGGCCGCCGTCGAACTGGAAGACGCCGAGGGTGTCGCCGCGCTGGAGCAGTTCGAAGGTCTTGGGGTCGTCCAGCTCCAGGCCGAGGAGATCGATGTCGATCCCCTTGTTGGACTTCACCATCTTGACGGCGTCGTCCATGATCGTGAGGTTGCGCAGGCCCAGGAAGTCCATCTTCAGCAGGCCGAGCGACTCGCAGCTCGGGTAGTCCCACTGCGTGATGGTCACGCCGTCGGTGTGCCTGACCCAGACCGGGACGTGCTCGGTGATGGTCTCGCTGGACATGATCACGCCGGCCGCGTGCACGCCCATCTGCCGGACCAGGCCCTCCACACCGCGTGCGGTGTCGATGACCTTCTTCACGTCCGGCTCGTTCTCGTACATCCCCCGGACCTCGCCCGCCTCCGAGTAGCGGGGGTGCTCGGGGTCGGTGATGCCGGACAACGGGATGCCCTTGCCGAGGACGTCGGCGGGCATGGCCTTGGTGATCCGGTCGCCCATCGCGTACGGGTAGCCCAGCACGCGCGCGGAGTCCTTGATCGCGTTCTTGGCCTTGATGGTGCCGTAGGTGCCGATCATGGCGACCTTGTCGGCGCCGTACTTCTCGGTCACGTACCTGATCACCTCGACGCGCCTGCGCTCGTCGAAGTCGATGTCGACGTCGGGCATGGAGATGCGCTCGGGGTTGAGGAACCGCTCGAAGATCAGGCCGTGCGGGATCGGGTCGAGGTCGGTGATGCCGAGCGCGTAGGCGACGATCGAACCGGCCGCGGAGCCACGGCCGGGACCCACCGCGATGCCGTTGTTCTTGGCCCACATGATGAAGTCGGCGACCACGAGGAAGTAGCCCGGGAACCCCATCTGGATGATGACGTCCATCTCGTACTCGACCTGCTTCTGGCGGTCCTCGGGGATGCCGCCGGGGAAGCGGCGCTCCATGCCGCGGCGGACCTCCTCCTTGAACCAGGTGACCTCGGTGTAGCCCTCGGGGATGTCGAACTTGGGCATGAGGTCGCGCTTCTCGAACATGCCGGTGGTGTCGACCATCTCGGCGACCAGGAGCGTGTTGGCGCAGCCCTCCTGCCAGGCGTCCGAGGAGTCGATGGCGTACATCTCCTCGGTGGACTTCAGGTAGTAGCCGGTGCCGTCGAACTTGAAGCGGCCGGGCTCGGAGAGGTTCTTGCCGGTCTGGATGCACAGCAGGGCGTCATGGGCAGTCGCCTCGTGCGCGTAGGTGTAGTGCGAGTCATTGGTGACCAGGGGTGGGATGCCGAGCTTCCGGCCGATCTCCAGCAGGCCGTCGCGGACCTTGCGCTCGATGTCGATGCCGTGGTCCATCAGCTCCAGGAAGTAGCGGTCCTTGCCGAAGATGTCCTGGTAGTCGGCGGCGGCCTTCAGTGCCTCGTCGTACTGGCCGAGGCGCAGCCGGGTCTGCAGCTCCCCGGAGGGGCAGCCGGTGGAGGCGACGATGCCCTCGGACCACTGGGCGATCGTCTCCTTGTCCATCCGGGGCCACTTCTGGAGCCAGCCCTCGGCGTAGGCGTCGGAGGAGAGGCGGAAGAGGTTGTGCAGCCCGGTGCTGTTCACCGCCCACATCGTCTTGTGGGTGTAACCGCCGGAACCGGAGACGTCGTCCCGCTTCTGGTGCGGCTGGCCCCACTGGATCTTGCGCTTGTTGCGCCGGGACTCCGGGGCGACATACGCCTCGATCCCGATGATCGGGGTGACTCCGGCCTTCTTCGCGGAGTGGAAGAAGTCGTACGCCCCGTGGAGGTTGCCGTGGTCGGACATGGCGATGTGCGTCATGCCCATCTCGTTGCACGCGTTGAACATGTCCTTCAGCCGCGCGGCACCGTCCAGCAGCGAGTACTGGGTGTGGACGTGCAGGTGCGTGAACGGCGGCTTCGACACGGTTCGGCCTCCATGGACAACATAGACGACGGGCATCGGACAGTCTGGGGGACAGCGTCGAAGTCTATGCCCCGGCACTGACACGCGGCCGCGTTCCGGCCGTACCTTCAGGCGGTACAGCACGGGCACTCCGCCGCACCGCCGGACGTTGGTTCGGGGGAACGCTCCTGCCGGACCCACTCCATACGTCATGCACCACCTGCACCAGGAGGCACTCCGCGATGTCGGTCCCCCAGCTCAGCGACGAGCAGCGCGGCAAGGAGATCATCGCCGTCCTCGACACCGCCTTCGGCGAGCTCCTGGCCGACGATCCGGACGCGTTCCGCACGAGGCTGCGGAGGACGGCGGCCTCGGCCCTCGCGTTCCACCGGGGCACGGCCTGCCTCTTCCACCACGACCTGGCCGCCGACCGGCGCGGCGGACCCTACCTGGACGACCGCACCTCACGCGTGTGGATCCACGGCGACCTGCACGCGGAGAGCTTCGGCACCTACATGGACGCCGACGGCCGGCTGGTCTTCAGCGCCACCGGCTTCGACGAGGCCTACGTCGGCCCGTTCACCTGGGACCTCAAGCGGTTCGCCGCCTCCCTCGCCCTCGTCGGGTACACCAAGGCGCTCGGCGACGACCGGATCACCGAGCTGGTGACGCTCTACGCGACCGCCTACCGCGACCGGATCCACGCCCTGGCCACCGGCGCCAAGAGCGACGAGGTGCCGCCCTTCACGCTGGACACCGCCGACGGCCCCCTTCTGGACACGCTGCGTGACGCCCGCGCGCTGACCCGTACCGGACTGCTGGAGTCGATGACGGAGATCCGCGACTTCGAGCGCCGCTTCGCGCCCGGCGGCGGCGCGGTCGAGCTGGACGCCGCCACCCGCTACAAGGTCCTCGCGGCCTTCGACGGCTATCTGGAGACCCTGCCGGACGCGTCGCTGGCCCGCCCGGAGTCCTACCGCGTCAAGGACGTCGTCGGCCGCCGCGGCATCGGCGCGGCCGGCCTGTCGTACGACATCCTGCTGGAGGGCGACAGCGACGCCCTGGAGCACGACGTGGTGATCTCCGTCCAGCGGGCCCACACCGCGGCGGCCTCCCGGCACGTCACGGACCCGGCCGTCCGCGACCACTTCCAGCACGAGGGCCACCGCACGGTGGTCTGCCGGCGCGCTCTCCAGGCGCACACCGACCCGTGGCTGGGCTGGACCGAGCTGGACGGAGCGGGCCGGCTGGTCACCGAGGTCTCGCCGTACGCCCTGGACCTGGACTGGGACGACATCGACGATGCGGAGGAGATCGCGCAGGTGGTCGCCGACCTGGGCCGGGCCACGGCCGCCATGCACGCGGCGGCGGACGACACCTCGGGCGAGTCGCTGGTGCCGTTCTCCACCGAGCGGGCCATCGACGCGGCGATCGCGGGCGACGAGGAGGGCTTCGCGCCGCTGCTCGTCGACTTCGCGCACGCCTATGCGGCACGCGCGCGCGAGGACCACCGCATCTTCGTGGAGCTGCTTCGCGACGGGGGGATTCCGGGTCTGTGACGGACGGGCCGCTCACAGGAACCCTTTAGGGGTCTCTTACCGGCCCACGTGACACACTCTTGTCTCGCTATGGACATATCCGGGACCAAGCTCAGAGCCGTGCGCGCGGTGCTGTTCACGACCATGGTCGTGACGCTCAGCACCGCGTCGCACGTGCTGCTGTCCCGGGTCCCGCTGCCGTTGAACACGGTGGCCGCGGTCGCGGCCGCCGTGTTCCTGCTCTCCTACGCGCTGGCCGGCCGGGAGCGCGGCTTCGGGCGGATCGCCGCCCTGCTGGTCCCGCTGGAGCTGGCCGCCGACACCGTCTTCACCACCGGCCAGCACCTCTGCTACGGCCCCGCGGGCGGCCCGGTCGCCGGTCCCCTGCGCTCGGTCGGCTTCGACGTGCTGTGCGGCGGGCACACCGACGTCGGCACCCCGCTGGCCCAGATGGCCGGCACCGACACCGGCCGGCTGACCGCCCTGCTCGCGCACGCCGACCCGGCCACGGCCTGGCTGCTGCTGGCCGCGCACATCGGCGTCGGCCTGCTCGCGGCCGGCTGGCTGCGCCGCGGCGAGCGGGCGCTCGCCCAGCTGCTGTGCGCGGCGGCCGCCACGACCTTCCGGCCGCTGCTGCTCGCGGTGGCGGCGATCACGGTGCGCCGCACCCGCCCGCTGGTCCGGCCCACGCGTCCCGCGCCGCGGATCGCCACGCTGCGCGCCCGCATCCTCGTGCACTCCCTGGGACGGCGCGGACCGCCGTGCCCGGACGCCCTCGCGCTCGTCTGAGCGACACCCCTGGGCGCCCCGAGCACGACAGTCCCCCACTCGTATCCCGCGCACGACAGCTGCGCGTCCCACAGGAGAACACCACCATGAGCAAGCGGAACACCCAGTCGGCGAAGACGGCGGCCCGGGAGCGGCTGCGCGCCGAGCGCGAGCGCGACGCCAAGCGGGCCAAGGTCAAGCGGCAGCTCGTCGTGGCCTGCACGGTCGTCGCCGTACTGGCGGCGGCCGGCGGCATCGGCTACGCCGTCGTCCAGGCCAACAAGCCCGGCCACTGGGAGGCCGTGAAGGACGAGAAGGTCGTCGCCCCGGCCAACACCACCGGCACCGACGGCACGACCGTGGTCATCGGCAAGAGCTCGGCCGAGAAGACCCTCAAGATCTATGAGGACCCGCGCTGCCCGATCTGCGGCCAGTTCGAGGAGACCGTCGGCGCGACCGTCAAGAAGGACGTCGACGACGGCAAGTTCAAGCTCCAGTACATCGGCGGCACCTTCATCGACAACCACGACAACGGCGAGGGCTCCAAGAACTCGATGAGTGCCATGGGCGCCGCGCTCAACGTCAGCCCCGAGGCGTTCCTCGAGTACAAGGCTGCGCTCTACTCGAAGAAGTGGCACCCGGAGGAAACCGACGACAAGTTCAAGAGCGACGACTACCTCATCAAGGTGGCGGACACCGTGCCGGCCCTGAAGGGCAACGCGTCGTTCCGCAACGACGTCAAGAGTGGCAAGTACGACGCCTGGGCGGTCGCGATGTCGAAGACCTTCGACAACAACAAGGACGGTGTGGACGGCACCCCGAGCCTGGTCATGGACGGCAAGAAGGTGACCACGCCCGGCACCCAGAACCCGCCGATGACGGTGGACGAGTTCAACGCGGCGGTGGACGCGGCCCTCAAGGGCTGACCCCCGGCCGGACGGCGTCGCCGCCGCCGTGCATCCCGCGCGAGGGGCGGGCGGACCTCTGCCGGTCCGCCCGCCCCCTCGTCCACTTGGCGCCCGGCCCGGGCCGCGGCCGGTTCCGCGCCCCAGTCCGCTCCGAGCCCCCAGTCAGTTCCGAGCCCTAGTCGGTTCCGAGGTCCGCGAGGAAGCCGAGCGCCACCCGCCAGGTGGCCTCGGCGGCCTCCTCGTCGTAGTCCGGCAGGTCGGGGTCGGTGTAGAGGTGGCCGGCCCCGGCGTAGCGGTAGACCTCCACGTCCGCGCCGGTCCGGCCCATCTGGAGGTACCAGGCGCTCAGCCAGTCGTCCGGCTCGAACGGGTCGGGTTCGGCCACGTGCAACTGGACGGGCAGTCCGTCCGCGCTCGCGTTCGGCGCGATGTCCGAGGTGCCGTGCAGCAGGAGCAGACCGCGGGCCTTCTCGTCGCCTAGGGCGAGCGTCTGCGCGGTCGCGGCCCCGAACGAGAACCCGGCGTAGACCAGACCCCGCTCCGAGTAGGGCGCCGCGGCCAGCACGGCCCGCCTGAGCAGTTCGTCCTTGCCGATCGACTCCTTGCAGGCCCTGCCCTCCTCGACCGTGTCGAACGAGCGGCCGTCGAAGAGATCGGGCGTCCACACCTCGTGCCCGGCGGCACGCAGCCGGTCCGCGGCCTGGCGTACGGCGGGTCTGAGGCCGTAGGTCGAGTGGAAGAGCACGATGTTCATGCGCTCATGGTGCCAGCCGGGTACGACGGGGTCCGCCCGGCACGGTGAGCGGCCGGCCGAGGAGAGCCTCGTCACACCGCCCCCGCCCTACCAGCGTTCTTCACGTCCACACGTGTTCACACCGCGCGTCGCGGGTTAGGTTCGCAGGCATGGAGAACGTACTCCGCCCCCTGATCGTCGCCGGCGGCTCGGTCGTCCTCACACTGGTCATCGGCTGGGCCACCGACCTGCTGCTGCGCAAGGCCGACGCACGGCACCACGACCAACCGGTGTGGGGCCTGCTGCGCCGCGCCCGCGTCCCCTACCAGCTCGTCCTGTGCTCAGCCCTGCTGAGAGGCTCCTACGACCACGCCGAACTGCTGGAGGAGCACCGGGTCGGCATCGGCCGGACGCTGACCCTCGTGCTGATCGGCTCGGCGGCCTGGCTGGTGATCCGGATCGCGGGGGCCGTCGTCGAGACCACGTACTCGCGCTACGCCAGTGCCCAGGCGCACCGGGACCCGGCCCGGGTGCGGCGGGTGCGCACCCAGGTCGAGCTGATCATGCGCGTGGTCTCGGCGGTGGTCATCGTGGTGGCGGCGGCCTCGATGCTGCTGACGTTCCCGGCGATGCGCGCGGCCGGTGCCTCGCTGCTGGCCTCGGCCGGCCTGCTCGGCATCGTCGCCGGTGTCGCGGCGCAGTCCACGCTGAGCAACATGTTCGCGGGGCTGCAGATCGCTTTCGGCGACATGGTGCGGCTCGGTGACACCGTCGTCGTCAACGGCGAGTGGGGCACGATCGAGGAGATCACGCTGACCTTCCTGACGGTACGGACCTGGGACGAGCGCCGGATCACCATGCCGGTGTCGTACTTCACGTCCAACCCGTTCGAGAACTGGTCGCGCGGCACCCCTCAGATGACTGGCACCGTCTACCTCCACCTCGACCACTGCGCGCCGCTGGACGCCATGCGCGAGAAGCTGCGCGACATCCTGCGCGAGTGCCCGGCCTGGGACGGCCGCGCCTACAACCTGGTGGTCACGGACACGACGCCGACCACGATGCAGGTACGGGCGCTGGTGACGGCGAAGGATGCCGACGACATCTGGACGGTACGGGTCGTGGTCCGCGAGCAGTTGCTCCGCTGGCTGTGCGAACACCACCCCTACGCCCTCCCCCGCGTCGCCACGGCCGAGGCCGTACCGTCCCCGGGCCGCCCCGACCTCCCCACCCCGTTCCACGACGGCACGCCCCACCCCGCCGTCAGCAACTCCCCGACGACCCGCGGCTGACCGCGGCCGCCACGGGCGCGGCGGGCTCAGTGGCCGCGTTCCGCGCCGCCGTTGACCTGGATGATCTGGGAGGTGATGTGGGCGGCGGCCGGTGAGGCGAGCCAGTGGAGGGTGGCCGCGATGTCGCCCGGGGTCCCGGGGCGACCGGTGGAGGTCTCGGCGACGAGCCGTTCGCGGCGGGCGTCGTCCATCGCGTCGCCGAAGAAGTCGGTGTCCTCGACGTATCCGGGCGCGACCACGTTCACGGTGATCCCGCGCGGGCCCAACCGGCGGGCCAGGTCGTGGGCGTAGGGATGCAGCGCGGCCTTGGAGGCGGCGTAGGCGCCGCTGCCGGAACCGCGGTAGGCGGCGATGGAGCTGAGGAACAGCACCCGGCCGCCCGGTTCGGCGAGCCGCTCCCCGAGGGCCTCCGTGAGCAGCACGGCGGTCAGGGTGTTGATCCGGAAGTTGACCGTCCAGTCGTCGGCGACGCGGTCGAGCGGATCCTCCCGCTCCGCCCGGGGCTCCAGCCGCCCCGACCCTCCGGCGCTGTGGATCAGCACGTCCACGGCCCCGAGCTCGTCGGCCACGAAGCGGGCGACCGACCGCACCCCGGCCACGTCACCCAGGTCGGCGGCGAACGTCAGCGCGCCCGGCACCCCGGCCCGCTGCAGTACCTCGCCCCGCCGCCCGAGCAGCAGCACCCGGTCCCCGTCGGCCGCGAAGGTCCGTGCCGCGGCACGTCCGATCCCCGTACCGCCCCCGCTGATGACGACGTTGCGACTCATGATCCGAGCGTACCGAGACGGCACCGGCCGGGCCCGTACGCCGAGCGCGGCTCACCGCAGACTGCGTACGTCCAGGTGGCGCAGTACCCGGTCCACGATCTCCGGGTCGGCCCCCGGCTCCCGGCGTGCCGCCAGCACCTCGTGCCGCGCCGCGCTCAGCATCTCGCTCTGGATCCGCCGCAGCCGGCGCAGCCGCCGTACGCGCTTGTCGTGGCCCTCCCTGCGCTCCTCCTCCCCCCACTGCGGGCTGATCCGCAGCCCGATGTCGAAGGCCCGGCGCAGCATCTGCTCGGACAGTTCCTCCGGCAGTTCCTCGACCGCCTCGATCTCCCGCAGCCGCCGCCTGGCCGCCCGCGACGCGCGCGCCGCCAGTTCCTCCTCGAACGCCTTCTCCCGTTCGCTGTCCGCCTGTACCCCCAGCCGTTTGACCAGCCACGGCAGCGTGAGCCCCTGGAGCACGAGCGTCGCCATGATCACCCCGAAGGCGATGAACACGATCTCGTCCCGGTCGGGGAAGGGCGCGCCGCTGTCCGTCTTCAGCGGAATGGCCAGGGCGAGCGCCACCGAGGCCACACCGCGCATCCCGGACCACCACATGACGACGGTCTCCCGCCAGGTCATGGGGATGTCCTCCTCGTAGTCCCGCAGCGCGTGCAGCCGTTTGGTGAGCCAGGTGGCCGGCAGCAGCCACACCAGCCGCACGAGCACCACCACCGCCACGACCACGCCCGCCCAGCCGAGCAGCTCGCCCCACCGGCCCGAGGCGGTGCGCAGCGCGTTGTGCAGTTCGAGGCCGATCAGCCCGAACGCGACCCCGGTGACGAGCGTGTCCACGACGTCCCAGACGGTGTGCCCGGCCAGCCGGGTCAGCACGTCGTCGGCGTCGGCGGCGTACTCGGCGAGGAACAGCGCGGTGGTGAGCACGGCGAGGACGCCGGAACCGTGCAGCTCCTCGGCCAGCACGTAGGAGGCGTAGGGCACGAGCAGCGTCAGCCCGATCTGCAGGGTCGGGTCCCCCAGCAGGTCCAGCACCTTGTTCGTGCCCCAGCCGAGCGCCATGCCCACGGCCACCGCCACCACCGCGGAGAGCACCAGGTCGAGCCCGGCCCGCCAGACCGAGAACTCCCCGCTGACGGCGGCCGCGATCGCCACGTGGTAGAGGACGATGGCCGTGACGTCGTTGAACAGCCCCTCGCCCTCCAGGATCGACACCAGGCGGCGCGGCAGTCCGAGCTGCCCGGCCACCGCGGTCGCCGCGACCGGGTCGGGCGGCGCGACCAGCGCGCCCAGGGCCACGGCGGCGGCGACGGACAACCCCGGCACGATCGCGTGCGAGACGGCGGCGACGCAGAAGGTGGTGACGAACACCAGCGCCACGGCCAGCAGGAAGATGGGCCGTTTGTGCGCCGTGAACTGCCGCCAGGAGGTACGCCGTACGGCGGCGTAGAGCAGCGGCGGCAGCAGGGCTGGCAGGATCAGGACGGGTGGGATGGCGACGTTCGGCACGAAGCCGAGCACGGCGAGGACGATCCCGAGCAGCGTCATCAGGACCGGCGCGGGCAGCCCGAACCGGTCGCCGACCGGGACGCTGATCACGGCCCCCAGCAACACGACGAACAGCAGGGCCAACTGATCCACGCTCAGCGCTCCGGAACGTCGGACGATCACACGGCAGGTTTCCAGCCTGCCACGCCACCCCGCTCACCGGCCGCTTCGGACCCGTGGACTACAGGGCGCGCCGCATCGCCCGGTGCGGGATGCCGGCGTCGGGGAACTCCGATCCGTACGCCTCGTACCCCAGCCGCTCGTAGAAGCCGAGCGCGTGGCTCTGCGCGTGCAGGTCCACCGCCGAGAGGCCGCGCGCGCGTGCCGCGTCCTCGACGGCGCGCACCAGGGCGGCGCCGATGCCGAGCCCGCGCGCGTCCCCGGTGACGGCGAGCCGCCCGAGGGAGCCGAGCGCCGGATCGCCGCCGGTCTTCGCGGCGGCCTCGGCGCCGTACAGCAGCCGTCCGGTGCCGAGCGGCACGCCGTCCTCGCGGACCGCCAGCACGTGCACGGCGACGGCGTCGTACGCGTCGTACTCGAGGTCCTGCGGAACGCCCTGCTCCACGACGAAGACCTCCTTGCGCACCGCGAAGCAGGCCTCGCGGTCGGCGGGGTCCTCGGCGACACGCACCTCGTACGGCATGCTCATGCGTACGTCTCCTCGCGGACCCGGTCCAGGGCCTTCTGGAGGTCCTCGGGGTAGTCGCTGGCGAACTCCACCCACTGGCCGTCGCCGGGGTGCTCGAAGCCGAGCCGCACCGCGTGCAGCCACTGGCGGGTCAGCCTCAGCCGCTTGGCGAGGGTGGGGTCGGCGCCGTAGGTCAGGTCGCCGACGCAGGGGTGGCGGTGGGCGGCCATGTGGACGCGGATCTGGTGGGTGCGCCCGGTCTCCAGCTTGACGTCGAGCAGGGAGGCGGCGCGGAACGCCTCGATCAGGTCGTAGTGCGTGACGGAGGGCTTGCCGTCGGCGGTGACGGCCCACTTGTAGTCGTGGTGCGGGTGCCGACCGATGGGCGCGTCGATGGTGCCGCTGGTCGGGTCGGGGTGACCCTGGACCAGGGTGTGATAGCGCTTGTCGACCGTGCGCTCCTTGAACTGGCGCTTGAGCGACGTGTACGCGCGCTCCGACTTGGCGACCACCATCAGGCCCGAGGTGCCGACGTCGAGGCGGTGCACGATGCCCTGGCGCTCGGCGGCGCCGGAGGTGGAGATGCGGTAGCCGGCCGCCGCGAGGCCGCCGATCACGGTCGGTCCCGACCAGCCGGGGCTGGGGTGCGCGGCGACGCCGACCGGCTTGACGATCACGACCACGTCGTCGTCGTCGTGCACGATCTCCATGCCCTCGACCGGCTCGGCGACCACCTGCACGGGCGCGGGTGCCTGCGGCATCTCGACCTCGAGCCAGGCACCGCCTCGCACCCGCTCGGACTTGGCGGCCACCGTGCCGTCGACCAGCACCTTGCCCGCGGCGGCCAGCTCCGCCGCCTTCGTACGGGAGAAGCCGAACATCCGGGAGATGGCGGCGTCGACGCGCTCGCCCTCCAGGCCTTCGGGCACGGGCAGGGTACGGATCTCGGGAATCGTGCTCACCCGTCGAGTATGACGGACCGGACCGGCGGCCCGGTCCCGGGCTCAGTCCTTGTGGACGGTCCCGTCCGGGTCGAGGCCGCGGAAGGAGAGCAGCACGATCAGGATGCCGCCGCACACGATCGCCGAGTCGGCGAGGTTGAACACGGCGAAGTGCTTGGGCGAGATGAAGTCGACGACCGCGCCCTCGAACACGCCCGGCGCGCGGAAGAGCCGGTCGGTGAGATTGCCCAGCGCGCCGCCGAGCAGCAGGCCGAGCGCGATGGCCCAGGGCAGGCTGTAGAGCTTGCGGGCGAGGCGGGCGATCACCACGATCACGGCGGCCGCGATGACCGTGAAGATCACGGTGAAGGCCTCGCCGAAGCCGAAGGCCGCGCCCGCGTTGCGGATCGCCTCCAGCTGCAGCCAGTCGCCGATGATCCGGATCGACGGGCGGTGCTCCAGCTTGGCCACCACGAGCATCTTGCTGGCCAGGTCGAGGGCATAGGCGATGGCCGCGACCGTGAACAGCACGGCGATGCGGCGCCGGCCGCGGGGCCGCTCGGCGGCGGGTGCCCGTCCGTCCGCGCCGGCCCGCGTCCCGTTCGTCTCGTCCGCGCCCGCCGCCGTGCTGTCGGCGCCGGACGGGCCGCCCCGCCCGGCGTCCTCTCCGGGGCGTCGCCGCCCCGCTCCCGCCGCGTCCGGAGTGTCCGGCGTACCGATGATGCGCTCCGCCTCTGCCACGTGAGTCCCTTGACCTAGGTACCTGACTGAGGACGAGACTACGGCACGCCTCGCACCCGGTTCAGTACCGGCGTTCCTGCTTCTGCTTGCACGCCACGCACAGGGTGGCCCGCGGGAAGGCCTGCATCCGGGCCTTGCCGATGGCGTCGCCGCAGTTCTCGCACAGGCCGTAGGTGCCCGCGTCGAGCCGTTGCAGGGCCCGCTCGGTCTGGGTGAGCATCTCGCGCGCGTTGGCGGCCAGCGCCAGCTCGTGCTCGCGCGTGATGTTCTTGCTGCCGGTGTCCGCCTCGTCGTCGCCCGCGCCGTCGCCGGAGTCCCGCATCAGGCCCGCGAGGGACTCCTCGGACGAGGTGATCTCGGTACTCAGCCGTTCCATCTCGGACTCCAGCTCCGCGCGGGCCGCCGAGACCTCCTCCAGGGTCCAGGGATCCTCGCCCGGGCGTACCGGGAGGTCGCCCGGATCCACCGCCGCGGCGATGCGGGCCTTCGGGACGGCGGTCTTCGCCGCCGCGGCCGTGCCAGGAGTCTTCTTCGCAACCACTGTCGTGGCTCCCGTCTGCTTCGCGGCCCGAGCCGCGCCCACCTTCTTGGCCGTCCTCTTCCTGCCCGCACCCGCACCGGAGACACCAGGAGCCGCCACGCGACCCACGCCGTCCCCGTCCCCAGCCCCTGTCCCCGCCCCGTCGGCGCGGCCGTCCGGGGCCGCCGCCCGTGCGGGGACCGTCCCCGCACTCGCCTTCCGGCCGCCCTTCCGCCGGCCGTCCGCCCCCGTGCTCTCCCCCACCGGCTCCTCGCCGCCCTGCTCCCGCGCGCCCGCCTCCTCGGCTGCCGCACCCCCACCGATGACGCCCGCCTTCCGGTGCGCACCCGCCTTCCGGGCGGCCCCGCGCCCACCCGCCTTCCCGGCATCCGGCTTGCCGCCGGTGCCGGTTTCCGCTTCGGGGGGCTTCTCCCCCGCGTTCTGGGCCTCGGCGGGGGTCTTTCTGCCCGTGGCCCGCCTGCTCGGGGGCTTCTTCGCCTCGGCGCCCTCGGGACGGGGTTCCCCGGCGGCGGGCCCGCTCTCCGGTGCCGCCTTCGGCGCGGTCGCCTCCGGTGGGGCCTTGCCCGCCGACCCACGGGGCTCCCTCGCGGCCGCCTTCTTCGCCGTCGCCCTCCTCGCGCTCTTCGCGGGAGCCGCCGGTGCGGGTTCCACGGGCGCCGTCGGCCTCGGTCCCGCGGCAGCGGGTTCCTCCCCGGGCCCCGAGGCCTCGGGCGGCCGCTGCCCGACCCCCTTCGCCGCGGGCGGCTTGGACGCGTTCGTCCTGGTCGCCGGGCCCCTGCGCCCGCGTCCCGTCGTCGGTCCGGCCTTGGCCGCCTGCTTCGGCGTGACCCTCTCCTTCATGGCCACCGCCTCCTTCGCGGCCGTGCCTGATGGCCTGGCCGCCGTTCGGGTGGTCTTTCGGGCCGCGCCGCCGGCGGCGTCGGGACCGGAGCCCCGGAACCTGCCGGACGCCGACTGCTCGGCGGTCTTCTTCGCCACCATGGCCGCGGCCCCTTCACATATTGTGATCTTGCTCGCGAATCGTGCTGGGACGATAAATCGACTCGAGTCCCGCGGCAACGGGGCACGCCGCCCGATTCGCCCGCCTCGCGTGGATCGCGCGGCCGGCATGCATGCGTTGTGCCCAGCTCGCCGCCACGTAATCCGACCAGTCTCCCGTCCTACGATCCGAACGGCAGCGCCGCGCCATCCGGGTCACCGCCGCTCCGGAAATCGAGTCGGCCGCGACCGCCGGGGCGCCGTACACTGGGCGGAGCGAAAAGCGTGGATGGGGACGAGTAGCGGCGTACGCAGCCCAGAGCGACCCGGGGACGGTGTGAGCCCGGGGGCGAGCGCGACGTGAAGATCACCCCGGAGCCGCCGGAAGAACGCCCCAGCACGGAGCCAGGGGCCGGTAGAACCGGCATCGCGACCCCAATGAGGGGGCTCGTCGGAGCGTACGGCGCACCGGTGGGCCAAGGAGGGTGGTACCGCGGGAGCGCGCCGCACACGGCGTGGACAGCACAACGGCTCTCGTCCCTCCGACGGAAGGCAGCACATCCGCCGGAGGAAGCTCGTTGAACACGCAGCCGCAGTACCGCCAGGTGCCCGCCCAGGTCGACCTGACCGCCCTCGAGCACGCCGTGCTCGACTTCTGGCGCGAGCAGAAGATCTTCGCCAAGAGCCTGGAGCAGTCCGAGGGCCGCCCCGAGTGGGTGTTCTACGAAGGCCCGCCCACCGCCAACGGCATGCCGGGCGCCCACCACATCGAGGCCCGCGTCTTCAAGGACGTCTTCCCCCGCTTCCGCACCATGCGCGGCTACCACGTGGCCCGCAAGGCCGGCTGGGACTGCCACGGCCTGCCGGTGGAGCTGGCGGTCGAGAAGGAGCTCGGCTTCAGCGGCAAGAAGGACATCGAGGCGTACGGCATCGCCGCGTTCAACGAAAAGTGCCGCGCGTCCGTGCTCCGCCACACCGACGCGTTCTCCGAGCTGACCACCCGCATGGGCTACTGGGTCGACCTCGACGAGGCGTACGTCACCATGGAGCCCGAGTACATCGAGTCCGTCTGGTGGTCGCTGAAGGAGATCTTCAACAAGGGCCTGCTGGTCCAGGACCACCGGGTCGCCCCCTGGTGCCCCCGCTGCGGCACGGGCCTGTCGGACCACGAGCTGGCCCAGGGCTACGAGACGGTCGTCGACCCGTCCGTCTACGTCCGCTTCCCGCTCACCTCCGGCCCGCTCGCCGGCCAGGCCTCGCTCCTGGTGTGGACGACGACCCCGTGGACGCTGGTGTCCAACACCGCGGTCGCCGCGCACCCCGAGGTGACCTACGTGGTCGCGACGGACGGTACGGAGAAGATCGTCGTCGCCGAACCGCTCGTCGCCAAGGCGCTCGGCGAGGGCTGGGAGACCACGGGCGAGACCTTCACGGGCGCCGAGATGGAGCGGTGGACATACCAACGCCCGTTCGAGCTCGTCGAGTTCGACGAGCCCGCGCACTACGTGGTCAACGCCGAGTACGTCACCACCGAGGACGGCACGGGCCTGGTCCACCAGTCCCCCGCCTTCGGTGAGGACGACCTCAAGGTCTGCCGGTCCTACGGCCTGCCCGTGGTCAACCCCGTCCGCCCGGACGGCACGTTCGAGGAGGACGTGCCGCTGGTCGGCGGCGTGTTCTTCAAGAAGGCCGACGAGCGGCTCACCGCGGACCTCGGCGACCGCGGCCTGCTGTTCCGGCACGTGCCGTACGAGCACAGCTACCCGCACTGCTGGCGCTGCCACACCGCGCTGCTGTACTACGCGCAGCCGTCCTGGTACATCCGCACCACCGCGATCAAGGACCGGCTGCTCGAGGA
This sequence comes from Streptomyces sp. NPDC052043, assembly GCF_044548235.1. Classification (NCBI taxonomy): domain Bacteria; kingdom Bacillati; phylum Actinomycetota; class Actinomycetes; order Kitasatosporales; family Streptomycetaceae; genus Streptomyces; species Streptomyces sp. NPDC052043. Next base: position 631,481 of record NZ_JBIUBT010000001.1, on the reverse strand, counting down.
GAACGAGAAGACCAACTGGTTCCCTTCGAACGTCAAGCACGGCCGGTACGGCGACTGGCTGAACAACAACATCGACTGGGCGCTGTCCCGCAACCGCTACTGGGGCACCCCGCTGCCGATCTGGAGCTGCGAGGACGGCCACCTCACCTGCGTCGGCTCCCGCGCGGAGCTGACCGAACTGACCGGCACCGACCAGTCGGAGCTGGACCCGCACCGCCCGTTCATCGACGAGGTCACCTTCCCGTGCCCGCAGTGCGAGAAGACGGCCACGCGCGTGCCCGAGGTCATCGACGCCTGGTACGACTCGGGTTCGATGCCGTTCGCGCAGTGGGGCTACCCGTACAAGAACAAGGAGCTGTTCGAGAGCCGGTACCCGGCGCAGTTCATCTCCGAGGCGATCGACCAGACCCGCGGCTGGTTCTACACGCTGATGGCGGTCGGCACGCTGGTCTTCGACAAGTCGTCGTACGAGAACGTCGTCTGCCTGGGCCACATCCTCGCCGAGGACGGCCGGAAGATGTCCAAGCACCTGGGCAACATCCTCCAGCCCATCCCGCTCATGGACCAGCACGGCGCGGACGCGGTGCGGTGGTTCATGGCGGCCGGCGGCTCCCCGTGGTCGGCCCGCCGGGTCGGTCACGGCGCCCTCCAGGAGGTCGTCCGCAAGACGCTCCTCACCTACTGGAACACCGTCGCCTTCCAGGCCCTGTACGCCCGTACGTCCGCCTGGGCGCCCACCGGGGCCGACCCGGCCCCCGCCGACCGCCCGCTGCTCGACCGCTGGCTGCTCAGCGAGCTGCACGCGCTGACCGACCAGGTCACGCAGGCCCTGGAGGCGTACGACACCCAGCGCGCCGGCAAGCTGCTGTCCGCGTTCGTCGACGACCTGTCGAACTGGTACGTCCGCCGCTCGCGCCGCCGCTTCTGGCAGGGCGACAAGGCCGCGCTGCGCACGCTGCACGACGTGCTGGAGACGGTGACCCGGCTGATGGCGCCGATCACCCCGTTCATCACCGAGCGGGTCTGGCAGGACCTGGTCGTGCCGGTGACCCCGGGCGCCCCGGAGTCGGTGCACCTGGCCACCTGGCCCGAGGCGGACCTGACGGCGATCGACCCGGAGCTGTCGCAGCAGATGGTCCTGGTGCGCCGCCTGGTGGAGCTGGGCCGTGCCACGCGCGCGGAGTCCGGCGTCAAGACCCGCCAGCCGCTGTCCCGCGCGCTGGTCGCGGTGGCGGGCTTCGAGTCCCTGGACCGGGAGCTGCACGCGCAGATCACGGAAGAGCTGAACGTCTCCTCCCTGGCGTCGCTCAGCGAGGTCGGCGGGTCCCTGGTGGACACCACCGCCAAGGCCAACTTCCGCGCGCTGGGCAAGAGGTTCGGCAAGCGGGTGCAGGACGTCGCCAAGGCCGTCGCCGGCGCGGACGCGGCGGCGCTGTCGCTGGCGCTGCGCGAGGGCACGGCGTCGGTGGAGGTCGACGGCGAGACGGTGACGCTCGCGCCGGACGAGGTGATTATCACCGAGACCCCGCGCGAGGGCTGGTCGGTGGCGTCCGACTCCGGTGCCACGGTCGCCCTGGACCTGGAGATCACGGAGGAGCTGCGCCAGGCCGGGCTGGCCCGTGACGCGATCCGGCTGATCCAGGAGGCCCGCAAGAACAGCGGCCTCGACGTGGCCGACCGGATCGCGCTGCGCTGGACCGCGACGGACCCGGCGACCATCGCCGCGCTGAGCGAGCACGCGTCGCTGATCGCCGAGGAGGTCCTGGCGACGGACTTCGCCCAGGGCGAGGCGGACGCCTCCTACGGCGACGCCTTCAGCGACGAGGGCCTGTCCCTGACGTTCCGCCTCCGCAAGGCGTAACCCACAAGGGGGACGGCACTCGCCCCGGCGGGGAGCGCACCGGTCGCGAACCGGAGGGCTCCCCGCCTCCGTACGCCCCCCACCACGCGGACGCAGGGCGCCGCCCGCGGCATTACGGGAACACGGGAACGGCCCCGGAGGGATGTCCCTCTGGGGCCGTTCTCTCAGGCTGCCGACGCCTAGTCACCAGAACCCTTCAGGGTTCCCTCAGTTGTCGTCCTCGTCGATCAGGAAGCCGCGCATCGGCGAGGGCGCCTGACCCATCGGGGCCGGACCCTGCGGACGCACCGGGGCCATCGGCTGGGTCATCGCCGGGGCCATCTGCTGCTGACCACCGTAGGACGGACCGGCCGGGCCGGGCGCACCGCCCATCGGCTGGCCGCCGCCGTACGACGGGGCGCTCGCGCCGGCCGGGGCCATGGAGGGCGCCGGGGACGGCGGGAGGGACGGGGCCGCAGGAGTGCGCGGCGGGGCGAGGGAGTCGTCCGCCTGGGTCTCCAGCTGGCGCAGCTGCGACTCCAGGTACGACTTCAGGCGCGTGCGGTACTCGCGCTCGAAGCCGCGCAGGTCCTCGACCTTGCGCTCCAGCGTGGCGCGGGCGGACTCCAGGGAGCCCATCGCGACGCGGTGCTTCTCCTGCGCGTCCCGCTCCAGGGCGTCGGCCTTGGCACGGGCGTCACGCTCCAGACCCTCGGCACGCGAACGCGCCTCGCCGACGATCTTGTTGGCCTCGGACCGCGCCTCGGCGATCGCCTGGTCGGCGGTCTGCTGGGCCAACGACAGGACGCGCGCGGCGCTGTCGCCACCGGGACCCTGACCCATCGGGCCGGGGCCGCCCATGGGACCGGGGCCGCCCATCGGACCGGGACCCATCTGACCCTGCATCGGACCCTGACCCTGCATCGGACCCTGGCCCATCGGACCCTGACCCTGCATCGGACCCTGGCCCATCGGACCCTGACCCATGGGGCCCTGGCCCATCTGGCCGGGGCCGGGGCCGGGACCCTGGGGACCCTGACCGCCCGGGCCGGCAGGCAGCTGCGGGGCACCGCTGGGCAGCTGGGGCGGGCCACCCATGGGGCCGCCCATCTGCTGCTGCGGCGGGCCCGATATCCCGGCGGGCACCGGAGCGCCCGGTCCTCGCATGCCCTGCTGCTGAGGATGAGGTGGTTGCTGCTGGTCCTCCGGAGGCTTGCGCATGTTCTGCTGGTTCTGGGCAGCAGCACGCGTGGCCGCGGCCAGCTTGGCGCGCAGGTCCTCGTTCTCGCGGAGTAGTCGGGTCAGCTCGGCTTCGACCTCGTCGAGGAAGGCATCGACCTCGTCCTCGTCATAGCCTTCTCGGAGGCGGACGGTCGTGAACTGCTTGTTCCGCACGTCCTCGGGGGTCAACGGCATCTCTTCACCTCAACGTAGTCATCGGCAGTCGGCAAGACCGTATCGTCCACAGTCACCTCGCGAGGTTCCCCACCACGGAGATCAGGATGTAGACGATGATCATCAGTACGAAGAAGGACAGGTCGAGCGCCACGCCCCCGAGACGCAGCGGCGGGATGAACCGCCGCAGAAGCTTCAGCGGTGGATCGGTGACAGTGTAGGTGGCCTCCAGAACGACCACCATCGCCTTGCCGGGTTGCCACGAGCGGGCGAACTGGAACACATAGTCCATGACCAACCGAAAGATCAGCACGATGAGGAACACCATCAGCGCGATGTAGAGAACCTCCATGGCCACACGCATGATCGGTGCTTCCCTCTCCCCTGTTCCGTGCCAGTTCTTCGGTGGTGCGTCTCAGCTCTGGTTGAAGAACCCGCCCTCTGCGATGCGGGCCTTGTCCTCCGCCGTGACATCGACGTTAGCAGGCGACAACAGGAACACCTTCTGCGTCACCCGCTCGATACTGCCGTGAAGACCAAACACCAAACCGGCGGCAAAGTCGACAAGTCGCTTCGCATCTGTGTCATCCATCTCCGTCAGATTCATGATCACCGGGGTGCCCTCACGGAAGTGTTCCCCGATGGTACGGGCCTCGTTGTAGGTCCGGGGGTGAAGGGTGGTGATCCGGTACGGCTCTCGTTCCGACACGACCTTGGGCATGATCACCGGTGCGTTCTTCTCCAGGCTTGCACGGTCTTGTGTGATGGACGCCACGGGCGCGATGCGCGCCGGCCGCCCGGATTCCGCCGGGAGCGAAGCGGAATGCGACACCGGTTCGCGGGGCGCCGGAGGCTGCACCACTCGCACCGCTTCATCCCTTTGGGGCTGATGCGTTCCATGCGACTGGTGCGGCGGATCGTGCCGTCGACGGTCCCGCTCGGGTTCCGGGTCCAGCTCGGGTTCGAAGTCGTCATCGGGGTCGAATCCCCGGCCGTCGTACCCATCGTCCTCCACGAGGCCGAGGTAGACCGCCATCTTGCGCATCGCGCCGGCCATGCTCTGAGTCCTCCGCTCTGTGGTGGATCCGCTGACGACCGCCAAGTGCCTGCGATCCACGAGGTCGTTGCGCCCCGTTGGGCGATATTGACCATATTTTCTGCTGTGGTCCGACTTCTTGGCGACGTTACCCGAGCCTGGGGCGGACTCCGAGTACCGCGCTGCCGACGCGCACATGTGTCGCTCCGGCGGCCACGGCCTGTTCGAGGTCCCCACTCATCCCTGCCGAAACCATGGTGGCAGCCGGATGGGCCGCGCGCAGGCCGGTCGACAAATCCATGAGGCGCTCGAACGCGGCCTGTTGCCGACCGGCGTACTCCCCGGTCAGCGGGGCGACGGTCATCAGCCCGTCGAGCCGAAGTCCCTCGGAGCGGGCGACGAGGTCGGCCAACTCTTCGATTCCGCCGGGCCCCACGCCTCCCCGTTCGCCGCGTCCGTTCTCCCCCGCGTCCAGCGCCACCTGGATGAGGCAGCCGATCTCGCGCTCGGCCTGCACGGCCTCCCTGGAGAGCGCGGTGACGAGCCGGGAACGGTCGACCGACTGGACGACATCGGCGTATCCGACCACGGATCGCACTTTATTGGTTTGAAGTTGACCAACAAAATGCCATGTCAGAGGCAGGTCCGCACACTCGGCGGCCTTGGGCGCCGCCTCCTGGTCCCGGTTCTCGGCGGTGTGCCGCACACCGAGTTCCGACAGCGTCCGCACATCCGCGGCCGGGTACGTCTTGGTGACCACGATGAGGGTCACCTCCTCCCGCGCCCGGCCCGCGGCCGCGCACGCGGCGGCGATGCGCCGCTCCACCTTCGCCAGGTTTCCGGCGAGTTCGTTCCTACGGTCCGTCATGCCCCATCAGTCCAGCCAGACATAGCCCGCGAGCCGACCCGTGGTGCGGTCGCGGCGGTACGAGAAGTGATCATCCGACTCCCGTGTGCACACCGGGGACTGCTCCCGGTCGTGCACCCCGAGACGTTCGAGTTGCGCGTGCACGCCGGCGCTCACATCGACGGCCGGTGTGCCCCAACTCGTCTCGGAGTGCGCCGCCGGCTCCACGGCGGCCACCTCGGCGCGCAGGTCCTCCGGCACCTCGTAGCACCGGCCGCACACGGCGGGTCCGGTGCGGGCGGTGATGCGGTCGGGCCGGGCGCCGAGCGACTCCATCGCCTCGACCGCGGCCGGGACGACCCCCTTGACCATGCCGGGCCGCCCGGCGTGGACCGCGGCGACCACTTCGGCCACCGGGTCGGCGAGCAGTACCGGAACGCAGTCGGCGGTGAGCACGGCCAGGGCGAGTCCGCGGGTCGCGGTCACCAGACCGTCGACCGCCGGGATGCGCCGCGTGGCCCACGGCCCGTCGACCTCGGCGATGTCGTTGCCGTGCACCTGGTTCATCCAGACCACCCGCTCCGGATCGAGTCCGAGCGACGCGGCGGCCCGTTCACGGTTGGCGCGTACCGCGCCGGGGTCGTCGCCGACCGCGCCGCCGAGATTGAGCTCCTCGAACGGAACGGCGCTCACCCCGCCCCACCGGTCGGTGAAGGCGAAGTGCGCGCCGCTCGCGGTGTCGTGCAGACCTATCACTTGAGGAAGTCCGGGACGTCCAGTTCCTCGGCCGCGCTGTCGGAGTAGCTGCGCGGCGACGGGGTGACGGGCGGGGCGACGGGCGGCAGGTCCTGCACCGGCTCGGGTGCGACGGGCTCCTGCTCCTCCTTCGGCGTCACGCTGCCGAGCGAGCCGAAGGTCGGGCGGCTCTCCGACTGCCGCACCGGGGCCGGCTCCTCGCGGCGGGCCGCGGGCGGGGTGGAGGCCGAGCCGAGGACGTTGTCCCGGCGGGCCGGCGGCTGGCCGCCGTCGAAGCCGGCCGCGATCACGGTGACCCTGACCTCGTCGCCGAGGGCGTCGTCGATGACCGCGCCGAAGATGATGTTGGCCTCGGGGTGCGCGGCCTCACTGACCAGCTGGGCGGCCTCGTTGATCTCGAACAGACCGAGGTCGGAGCCGCCGGAGATGGACAGGAGCACGCCCCGGGCGCCGTCGATGGAGGCCTCGAGGAGCGGGGAGGAGATCGCCATCTCGGCCGCGGCCACCGCGCGGTCGTCACCGCGGGCCGAGCCGATGCCCATGAGCGCCGAGCCGGCCTCGGACATGACCGACTTGACGTCGGCGAAGTCCAGGTTGATCAGGCCGGGGGTGGTGATCAGGTCGGTGATGCCCTGCACACCGGACAGCAGCACCTGGTCCGCGGACTTGAACGCGTCGAGCACGCTGACCTGGCGGTCCGAGATGGACAGCAGCCGGTCGTTGGGGATGACGATAAGGGTGTCGACCTCTTCGCGGAGCTCGGCGATGCCGTCCTCGGCCTGGTTCGCGCGGCGCCGCCCCTCGAAGGTGAACGGGCGCGTGACCACACCGATGGTGAGGGCACCCAGCGAGCGCGCGATATTGGCCACGACAGGCGCGCCGCCGGTACCGGTGCCGCCGCCCTCACCGGCCGTCACGAAGACCATGTCGGCCCCCTTGAGGACCTCCTCGATCTCCTCACGGTGATCCTCGGCGGCCTTGCGGCCGACGGCCGGGTTGGCCCCGGCGCCGAGCCCGCGTGTGAGTTCGCGGCCGACATCGAGCTTGACGTCGGCGTCGCTCATCAACAGCGCCTGCGCGTCGGTGTTGATGGCGATGAACTCGACGCCCTTGAGACCGACCTCGATCATCCGGTTGATGGCATTGACACCACCGCCGCCGACACCGATGACTTTGATGACTGCGAGGTAGTTCTGCGGTGCTGCCACGTCGAAGGCCTCTCGCCTCGAGTTACGTGTCGCCGCCTCGCGGTCCTGCCGCGACCCGACGACTGATGCCGAATGGGACGGTCCGAACGCCGACCCGAACCCTAACCCTGAAGTTTAGGGTTACCAGTGTGTCTGTTCCTTGAAGTCTTCGGAACAGGACACTAAGTCGACAAGTGGCGCCCGTTCAACGAACACGCCGAACCTCCCGTTTTTCTTTTCACCCTATGTGATCAGCCGTAGCCGCACTCAACCAGGGTGTTGGCCTGCGCTGATGTGCGTCAACTCCCCGATGACGCAGGAGCGGTGGGAACCCGGACGTCGAAGTGCCGCGCGCCGGGCGCCGCTTTCATCAGCGCGGTCAGGGTGCGGGCCTTCAGTCGGCCGTCCTCGCTGCTGCCCCAGGCGACGGTGCGGCCCCTGCTCAACTCCAGTGAGATGTCGTCGTAGGTACGGACCTTGACGGTCCGGGTCTCCCGGGCGACCGCGGCGGGAATCCGGCCCGCGACCGCAACCGCCTCACGCACGAGCCGGGCCTCTCCGAAGCGCCGCAGACTCGCGGCGGCCGCACTGGAGCGGGAAAGCGACAATTCCAGCAGGGGCACGCCTTTCGGCGCCTGGGAAACCGTGGCGAACCGGACACCCTTCGCGTCCACTTCGACGAACTTTCCGCCCTTTTCCTCCACCATGACCGGAGTGCGCTCGACCACTTTCAACCCGATTCCGTGCGGCCATGAGCGCACCACGTCAACCGAGTCAATTCGGGGCAATTCATGACGCAGCCGAGCCTCGACCGCATCGGTGTCGACGGAAATCAGCTGCGTTCCGAGCCGCACTCCGGCGGCCGCGCGCACCTGATCGGGCGTCAGGACGTCGGTACCGGAGACGGATACGTGCTCCACGCGCGCCCACTGCGAGCCGTACAGGACCCACAGGGAACCGGCGCCGAGACACAGCAGAGCCAGCGAAAGGATGACGATCGTACGAGGGCGCAGCCGTCTCAGCCGGTGGACCAGTGGCGGGCCGGACGACGACTCCTGCTGGCGTTCACCGCGTTCCACGGTCGTCGGTCCGGCCACGCTCTCAAGCCCTTTCGTGCCTACGGTCCTAACGGTGCGAGGCGATGGCCTCGTACACCATGCCGACGAGCAGCTCGTCGGCGTCCCGGCGACCGAACTCCCCGGCGGCGCGGGACATCTGGTACAGCCGGTGCGGATCGGCGAGCACGGGCAGGACGTTCTGCTGCACCCACTCGGGAGTGAGTTCCGCGTCGTCGACCAGCAGGCCGCCGCCGGCCTTGACCACCGGCTGGGCGTTCAGCCGCTGTTCGCCGTTGCCGATGGGCAGCGGAACGTAGGCGGCCGGGAGCCCGACGGCGGAGAGTTCGGCGACGGTCATCGCGCCGGCGCGGCAGAGCATCATGTCGGCCGCGGCGTACGCGAGGTCCATCCGGTCAAGGTAACTTACCGGGATATAGGGCGGCATTCCCGGCATCTGCTGAACCTGGGGCAGTTCGTTCTTCGGACCGACTACGTGCAGGATCTGGATGCCCGCCTGCTGGAGCCAGGGCGCGACCTGCTGGACCACCTCGTTGAGCCGGCGGGCGCCCTGGGAGCCGCCGGAGACCAGCAGCGTGGGCAGGTTCGGGTCGAGCCCGAACGCCGCACGGGCCTCGGGGCGCACGGCCGCCCGGTCCAGGGTGGCGATGGCGCGGCGCAGCGGAATGCCGATGTACCGGGCACCGCGCAGCTTGCTGTCGGGCGTGGAGACGGCGACCTGTGCGGCGTACCGCGAACCGATCTTGTTGGCCAGGCCCGGGCGGGCGTTGGCCTCGTGGATGACGATGGGCACACCGAGCCGCTTGGCGGCCAGGTAGCCGGGCAGGGCGACGTAGCCGCCGAACCCGACCACGGCGTCCGCCTTGGTGCGCTCCATGACCTGCTCGGCCGCCTTGATCGTGCCGCGCAGCCGGCCCGGGACGGTGATCAGCTCGGGGGTGGGCTTGCGTGGCAGCGGCACCGCCGGGATGAGCGCGAGCTCGTAGCCCCGCTCGGGCACGAGCCGGGTCTCCAGGCCGCGCTCCGTGCCCAGGGCCGTGATCCCCACGGTCGGGTCCTGCCTGCGCAGGGCGTCCGCGAGGGCGAGCGCGGGCTCGATGTGGCCCGCGGTACCTCCGCCGGCGAGTACGACATGCACCGAAATTCACCGCTCTCCGGACGGACGCGCCGCCGAGGCACGCCGTCGCATCGTGTTCCATCTCCGAGGCTCGCGACCGGATCCGCGGTCGGATCCCCGGCCCGGCGCCAAGCCTCCTGCCCGCTTTCTACCAAAGCGAGGTTGCCGCATGGCAAGCGCAGCCCGCGCAGCGGGCTCGTCCCGCGCGAACGCGATCAGCAGCCCGATGGCGAACATGGTCGGCAGCAGGGCGGATCCTCCGTAGGAGAACAGCGGGAGCGGGACGCCGGCGATCGGCAGCAGGCCGAGCACCGCACCGATGTTGATCACCGCCTGCACGGTGATCCAGGTGGTCACGCCTCCCGCGGCGTATCTCACGAAGGGGTCCTCCGTGCGTCCGGCCACGCGGATGCCCGCATAGCCTAGAGCGGCGAACAGGGCGAGCACCGACAGCGTCCCCGCCAGGCCCAGCTCCTCACCGGTGACGGCGAAGATGAAGTCGGTGTGGGCTTCGGGGAGTTGGCCCCATTTCTCCACGCTGGCACCCAGTCCGGAACCGAATACCCCGCCGGAGGCCAGGGCGTAGATGCCGTGCACCGCCTGCCAGCACTTGTTCGCGTCGCTGGAGCCGACGCAGGCGAACCGGCCGAGGCGGTTGGGGCTCATCTGGATGAACAGGAAGCCGATCACGCAGGCGAACGACAGCACCCCCACGAAGAGCCGGGTGGGCGCGCCCGCCAGCCACAACAGGCCGAACAGGATCGCGGTGAGGATGATCGCGGTGCCCATGTCGCCGCCGAGCATGATCAGCCCGAGCAGCATGAAGGCGACCGGGACGAGCGGCACCAGCATGTGCTTCCACTGGGACAGCAAACGCTTGTCCTGTTTGCGCGCGACCAGGTCGGCGCCCCACAGCACCAGCGCCAGCTTGCCGATCTCGCTGGGCTGGATCTGGAAGGAGCCGCCCAGGGAGATCCAGTTCTGGTTGCCGTTGACCGCCACCCCTATCCCCGGCACCTGCACCAGCGCCATCAGGGCCACCGCGCCCGCCAGGATCGGGTAGGCCAGCGCCCGGTGCAGCCTGACCGGCATCCGGGCGGCGAGCAGCAGCAGCCCGGTGCCGATCACGGCCGCGAGCAGCTGTTTGCGGAAGAAGAACGAGCCCGGCAGCGCCTTCTGCAACGCGGTGATCTGGGAGGCCGAGTAGACCATCACCAGACCCAGCACGGTGAGCAGCAGGCTGCCGCCGAGGATCAGGTAGTAGGCGGTCAGCGGCCGGTCCCAGGCCCGGCGCGCGCGCACGAGCAGGCCCGCCACGGAGACCTGGCCGGGGGCCGGGTCGGCCGTCGGGCGCTTGACGGTCCGCTGGACGGGCGGCCGGCCGGTACGGCTGCTGCCGGGGCTACCGGGCATCGGGTCCTCCGCTGTACGTCGGCCGCGCAGGTCCGGATCGGCTCACGGGTCCCACGCCTCCCTCCCGAGGTCGCCCGGCAGCGGGGGCGGCCGGGATCAGGCGCCGAGTCCGGATGCGGCCTCCGCGAACGCCTCGCCGCGCCTGTTGTAGTTGGCGAACATGTCCATGGAGGCACAGGCCGGGGCCAGCAGGACCGTGTCGCCGGGCCGTGCGAGCCGCCGCGCCTCCTGGACGGCCTGGAGCATCGCCCCAGTGTCGGTCCGGTCGAGGTCGACGACGGGTACTTCCGGGGCGTGTCGCGCGAGGGCGTCACGGATGAGCGCGCGATCGGCTCCGATGAGGACGGCGCCGCGCAGCCGCTTCGCCGCGCTCGCGACGAGCTCGTCGAAGGTGGCGCCCTTGGCCAGACCGCCCGCGATCCACACGATCGACTCGTACGCCGCCAACGAGGCCTGCGCCGCGTGGGTGTTGGTGGCCTTGGAGTCGTCGACGTAGGCGACACCGTCCACGTCGGCCACGTGCGCGATGCGGTGGGCGTCCGGGGTGAAGGCCCGCAGGCCGTCCCGGACGGCCTGCGCCGGAACGCCGAAGGCGCGCGCCAGGGCCGCCGCGGCGAGGGCGTTGGCGATGTTGTGCGGGGCGGGAGGGGTGACGTCGGAGACCTCGGCCAGCTCCTGGGCGTTCTCCTGCCGGTTCTCGACGAAGGCGCGGTCGACCAGGATGCCGTCCACGACGCCGAGTTGGGAGGGGCCGGGCGTGCCGAGCGTGAACCCGACGGCGCGGCAGCCCTCCTCGACGTCCGCCTCGCGCACCAGGTCCTCGGTGGCCTTGTCGGCGGCGTTGTAGACGCAGGCGACGCGATTGCCCTCGTAGATACGGCCCTTGTCGGCGGCGTAGGCCTCCATGGAGCCGTGCCAGTCGAGGTGGTCGGGGGCGAGGTTGAGGACGGCGGCGGAGTGGGCGCGCAGCGAGGGCGCCCAGTGCAGCTGGTAGCTCGACAGCTCCACCGCGAGGACGTCGTAGCGCTCCTCGCCGAGGACGGCATCGAGAAGGGAGACGCCGATGTTGCCGACGGCCGCGGTGCGCAGGCCCGCCGCCTCGAGGATGGCGGCGAGCATCTGCACGGTGGTGGTCTTGCCGTTGGTGCCGGTCACGGCGAGCCACGGGGCTGCTTTTCCACCGTCCCGGCCGCGCAGCCGCCAGGCGAGTTCGACGTCGCCCCAGACGGGTACGCCGGCCTGTCCGGCGGCGCGGAAGAGCGGCTTGTCCGGCCGCCAGCCGGGCGCGGTGACGATCAGCTCGGTGCCCTTGGGCAGGGTGTCCCCGTCACCGAGGCGCACGGTGACACCGAGCGCCTCCAGCTCGGCCGCCTGGGTCCGGGCGCGCTCGTCGTCGCCGTCGTTGACGACGGTGACGTGCGCGCCGAGACCGTGCAGGACCCTGGCCGCCGGGACTCCGGAGACGCCGAGTCCCGCGACGGTGACGTTCTTACCCTGCCAGTCGGTCACTTGTCCGCTGCCCATCCCGCGTAGAAGAGGCCCAGTCCGACAATCACACAAATGCCCTGAATGATCCAGAAACGGACCACGACAAGCACTTCGGACCAGCCTTTGAGTTCGAAGTGGTGCTGGAGCGGCGCCATCCGGAAGACCCGCTTCCCGGTGAGCCGGAAGGAGCCGACCTGGATGACCACCGACATGGTGATGAGCACGAACAGGCCGCCGAGCAGCGCGAGCAGCAGCTCGGTGCGGGAGCAGATCGCCAGGCCCGCGAGCACACCGCCGAGCGCGAGCGAACCGGTGTCGCCCATGAAGATCTTGGCCGGCGAGGTGTTCCACCACAGGAAGCCGAGGCAGGCGCCCATCAGCGCGGAGGCCACGACCGCGAGGTCGAGCGGGTCGCGCACCTCGTAGCAGGCGTTGGGGTTGGTCAGCGTCATCGCGTTGGCGCAGGACTCCTGGAACTGCCACACGCCGATGAAGGTGTAGGCGCCGAAGACGAGCACGGAGGCGCCGGTGGCCAGACCGTCCAGACCGTCGGTGAGGTTCACGCCGTTCGACATCGCGAGGATCATGAACAGCGCCCAGATCACGAACAGCACGGGGCCGATCGTCCAGCCGAAGTCGGTGATGAACGACAGCTTCGTGGAGGCGGGGGTGTTGCCGCGGTTGTCGGAGAACTGCAGCGCGAGCACCGCGAAGGCGATGCCGACGATCAGCTGGCCGGCCATCTTCGCCTTGGCCCGCAGACCCAGCGAACGGCGCTTGACGATCTTGATGTAGTCGTCGAGGAAGCCGACCAGGCCCATGCCGACCATCAGGCCGAGCACCAGCAGACCCGAGTAGGTCGGGGTGTAACCGGTGATCACCTTGGACAGGAAGTACGCGGCGACCGTGGCCAGGATGAAGGCGATGCCACCCATGGTCGGCGTACCGCGCTTGCTGGCGTGCTCGCGCGGGCCGTCGTCGCGGATGTACTGGCCGTAGCCCTTGCGGGCCAGCAGCTTGATCAGCAACGGGGTGCCGACCAGCGTCAGGAAGAGGCCAATGACTCCCGCGAACAGGATCTGCTTCATCATCGGGCTGCGACCTCACCCTCGGCACCGGTCTCGAGCAACGCCTGGGCGACGCTCTCGAGGCCGACCGAACGGGACGCCTTCACGAGGACGACGTCCCCTGGGCGCAACTCGCTGCGCAACAGGTCGATCGCCGCCTGTGCGTCGGACACGTGCACCGACTCCTCACCCCACGAACCCTCGTTATATGCGCCCAGTTGCAGCCAGGACGCTTCCCTGCCCCCGACCGCGACGAGCTTGCTGACGTTGAGCCGAACGGCGAGCCGTCCGACCGCGTCGTGCTCGGCGAGCGCCTCGTCCCCGAGCTCGGCCATCTCACCGAGCACCGCCCAGGTCCGCCGTCCCCCGCCCATGGCCACGAGCGCGCGCAGCGCGGCCCGCATGGACTCGGGGTTGGCGTTGTAGGCGTCGTTGACGACCGTCACGCCGTCCGGGCGCTCGGTGACCTCCATCCGCCAGCGGGAGAGGGAGCCCGCCTCGGAGAGCGCGGTCGCGATCTCAGTTGCGGACATGCCCAGCTCATGGGCGACGGCGGCCGCGGCGAGCGCGTTCGACACGTGATGCTCACCGTACAGGCGCATCGTCACATCGCTTGCACCGGAGGGTGTGTGAAGCCTGAAGGCAGGCTGCCCGCTGTCCGTGAGTCTCACGTTCTCGGCGCGTACGTCCGCTTCGCCGGACTCTCCGAAAAGGAGCACCTTCGCCTTCGTACGGGAGGCCATGGCCCGTACCAGTGGATCGTCCGCGTTGAGGATCGCGGTTCCGCCGTCCTCGGCCGCGGGCAGGCTCTCCACCAGCTCGCCCTTCGCCTGGGCGATCTGCTCACGGCCGCCGAACTCGCCGATGTGGGCGGTGCCGACGTTGAGCACCAGGCCGACCTTCGGCGGGGTCAGTCCGGCCAGGTACCGGATGTGACCGATACCGCGGGCGCCCATCTCCAGCACGAGGAACCTCGTCTCCTCGGTGGCGCTCAGCGCGGTCAGCGGCAGCCCGATCTCGTTGTTGAGGGAGCCGGGCGTGAACACGGTCGGCGCCTTGCGCCCCAGCACCTGGGCGACGAGGTCCTTGGTGCTGGTCTTGCCCGCGGAGCCGGTGAGGGCGACCAGGGTCGCGCCCAGCCGTTCGACGACGTGGCGGGCGAGCGCGCCGAGCGCGGACTGCACGTCCTCGACGACGATCGCGGGCACGCCGACGGGGCGGGACGCCAGCACGGCGGCCGCTCCCGCTTCGACGACGGCCGCGGCGAAGTCGTGGCCGTCCACGCGCTCGCCGACGAAGGCGACGAAGAGGCTGCCGGGCACCACCTCGCGGGAGTCCCGGACCACCGGCCCGGTGACCTTCACGGACGGATCCGGTATGTCGTGCGTCTGCCCGCCGACGACTGCTGCGATCTCGGCGAGGGAGAGGGCGATCACAAGTTCATCCCTGGGTCTTCTGGATAGCTTCGCGAAGCACCTGGCGGTCGTCGAAGGGACGGACCACTCCGGCGATGTCCTGGCCCTGCTCATGGCCCTTGCCCGCGACCAGCACGGCGTCCCCGGGCTGCGCGCGGTCGACCACGGCGGCGATCGCCGCGGCCCGGTCCTCGAAGAGGAGGACCTCGCCGCGCTCGTGCGCGGGCACCGAGGCCGCGCCCTCGAGCATGGTGGCGAGGATCGCCAGCGGATCCTCGGAGCGGGGGTTGTCTGAGGTCAGCACGGCGATGTCGGCGAGCCGGGCCGCGGCGGCGCCCATGGGCGCGCGTTTGGACCGGTCGCGGTCCCCGCCGCAGCCGAGCACGATGTGCAGCCGTCCCTTGGTGACCTTGCGCAGCGCCTTGAGGACCGACTCCACGGCGTCCGTCTTGTGCGCGTAGTCGACGACCGCGAGGTACGGCTGGCCGACGTCGACGCGCTCCAGCCGGCCCGGTACGCCCGGAACGGCGGCGATGCCGTCGGCGGCGGACTGCGCGTCGAGGCCCGCGGCGGCCAGGGCGACCACGGCGGCCAGGGTGTTGGCCACGTTGAACGGGCCCGGAAGCGGCGATCTGGCGGCGATCCGCCGGCCCTCGGGGCCGACCACGGTGAAGGTGGAGTCGACCGGCCCGACCTGGACGTCCTCGGCGCGCCAGTCGGCGTCGGGGTGGCCCTCGGCGGAGAAGGTGACGACCGGGACCGTGGCCTCCTTGGCGAGGCGGCGCCCGTACTCGTCGTCGTAGTTGATCACGCCGAGCCGGCTGCGGGCGGGCGTGAAGAGCCGCGCCTTGGCCTGGAAGTAGTCCTCCATGCCGGAGTGGAATTCCATGTGCTCCGGGCTGAGGTTGGTGAAGACACCGATGTCGAAGACGCAGCCGTCGACGCGGCCGAGCACCAGGGCGTGGCTGGAGACCTCCATGGCGACCGCCTCGACCCCGCGCTCGCGCATGACCGCGAACAGGGCCTGGAGGTCGGTGGCCTCGGGGGTGGTGCGCTCGGACCTGATGCGCTCCTCGCCGATGCGCATCTCGACGGTGCCGATCAGTCCGGTGGACTTCGCGGTCTTCAGGCCGCCCTCGACCAGGTAGGCGGTGGTGGTCTTGCCGGAGGTGCCGGTGATCCCGATCTGGAGCAGGTCCCGGCCGGGGCGGCCGTAGATCGCGGCCGCCAGCTCGCCCATCCGCCCGCGCGGGTCCTGAACGGCCAGGACCGGCAGGCCGGTGGCGGCGGCACGCTCGGCGCCGGCCGGGTCGGTCAGCACGGCGGCCGCGCCCAGGCTCGCCGCCTGGGTGACGAAGTCGGCACCGTGCGTGCGGGCGCCGGGCAGGGCCGCGTACAGGTCGCCGGGGCGCACGGCGCGCGAGTCGTGGGTGATGCCCGTGACCTCGGCGGCGCCGTCCGGAGCGGAGATCCCCAGCTGATCGGCGAGCTCCGCGAGAGGTGTGGCGGAGGCCTGAACCGGTCGCGGCGGTCCCGGATATGTCACGGAAGCGCCCTTCTGGGTGGTTTGGGACTGATCAGCGTGTGGCACGGCGGTGAGCGTACCGGGCGTACCCGCTGCGGGGCTAAAAAGGGGACCGCGCGCTGCGCCGTCCGGCGTGGACGTGGGCCGGGGCGACGGGCGGTTCCCGGGGCCGGGAGTGATCGTTGTCACGGGCTGGTTCCTGGTCGTTCTGGTCCGGTCACGGCTTGAAGTCGACGGGCAGGTTCGCGGGCTGCGCACCGGTCGGCGGCACCTGGAGCGTCTTCAGCGCGAACTCCATGACCTGCTTGTAGATCGGGCCGCAGATCTGGCCACCGTAGTAGCTGCCCTCGGTGGCGTTCTGGATCGCGCAGTAGACGGTGACGCGGGGGTTGTCGGCGGGCGCGAACCCGGCGAAGGAGGAGGTGTAGCCGTGGTAGCGGCCGGTGGCCGGATCCACGCGGTTGGCCGTGCCGGTCTTGCCCGCCACCCGGTAGCCGGGGATGCGCGCCTTGACGCCGGTGCCCTGCTCGTCGTCGACCACGGACTCCAGCATCTGCGCGAGCACCTTCGCCGTCTTCGCGCTCACGACCCGTGTCCTCTTCGGCTCGGCGGCCGGTGTGAAGCGGCCGTCGGCCCCCTTGGTCCCGCGCACCAGCGTCGGCTCGACGCGCACCCCGCCGTTGGCGATCGTCGAGTAGACGGAGGCCGCCTGTACGGCGTTGATGGAGAAGCCCTGGCCGAAAGGAATCGTGTACTGCTGCGAGGTGGACCACTTGTCCGGCGGGGCCAGGATGCCCCTGGTCTCGCCGGGCAGGTCGAGTCCGGTCGGCTCGCCGATGCCGAACTTGCGCAGGTAGGAGTAGAGGACCTTGTTGGCCTCCGGCTGGGTCCCGCCGAGCTGGCCGGTGGCCAGGATGGTGCCGATGTTGCTGGACTTGGCGAGCACACCGTTCAGTGTGAGGTACCAGGTCTCGTGGTCGACGTCGTCCTGGAAGAGGCGGTCGCCGCGGTGCAGCCGGTTGGGTACGACGACGTGGGTGAGCGGTGTCGCCGCGTTCTCCTCCAGTACGGCGGCCATGGACATGACCTTGGCGGTGGAGCCGGGCTCGTAGGCGTCCTGGACGGCGGCGTTGCCGAGTGCGGCCGGGTCGGCGTGGTAGAGGTCGCCCGGGTCGAAGCCCGGGGAGTTGGCCAGGGCGAGGATCTCGCCGGTCCTGGTGTCCTGCACGATGACGTAGCCGCGGTCCGCCCCGGACTTCGCCACCTGCTCGGTGATGGCCTTCTGGGCGGCCCACTGGATGTCGCGGTCGATGGTGAGCTCGGTGTCGGAGCCGGGCACCGCGCGGGTCTCGGTGGAGCCCGCGGTGGGCACCTCGCGGCCGCCGGACTGGGCGTAGCGGATCTTGCCGGGCTTGCCGGCCAGCTGCTCGTTCAGCTGCTGCTCGATGCCGCCGCCGCCCTTGCCGTCGGCGTTGACCCAGCCCAGTATCCCGGCGGCGAGGTCGCCGTTGGGGTAGACCCGCTTGCTGCTGGGGTCGGAGAAGACGCCGGCGAGCACGTTGACGGTGGTCCCGTCGCTCTGGGCCTTCTTCGCCAGGGCCGTCTTCAGGTCCTTGATCTGCTTCCAGACCTGCGGGGTCTCGCGGCGGGCGAGCAGGACGTAGCGGGTGTTCGGCGTGCGGAGCTTGGTGGTGAGGGCCTCCTGGTCCTGGCCGAGGATCGGGGCGAGCAGCGCGGCCGCCTGCTCGGGGCCGTCGCCGACGCCCAGCTGGTCGCGGCCGAACATGGTGGGGTCGGCGGTGATGTCGTCGGCGTCCACGCTGGTCGCCAGGTCGACGCCGTTGCGGTCGGTGATGCGGCCCCGTTCGGCGGCCAGGGTGTGCACCACGTACCGGTTCTCCTCGGCCTTGGCGGCGTACGCGCTCGCGTCGACGGCCTGCACCTGCAGCAGCCGTACGGCGAAGACGAGCAGCACCAGGGTCAGCGCGAGAGCGACCAGACGCAGCCGCGGGCGGGGGCTGCCGAGCCGGATGCGCGCGGACCGGGGGCGGGCCGGCGCCGGGCGGCGGGCCGGCCGGGCACCGGGGCCGGGGCGCTGCCGGGCGGCCGGACGGGCCGGCCTGGCGGGTCCGGGCACCCGGCGACGCGGCGGTTCCCTGTCGGACACTTCCGTCACCTGCCGAAAGTCGAGGTCGAAGCGGACCGGGGCGCAGCCGCGACAGCCGACACGGCGGACACCACACCCCCGGAAGCCAAACACACCCGGGCCCGCGGCCCTGCAGGCACCGGGCGGCGCGACGATTCCCCGCCGCGAGCCGAGGCCGGACCGAACCGGGAAACAGCCGCCACAACCGGGCACAACCGAGCCCGCGGTCCGGCAGGCGCCGGGTGGCGTGGCGGTTTCCTGTCGGGCACGGCCGTCACCTGCCGGGAGTCGCGGTCGGGGCGGGCGAGGGCGCGGTCGGGAGGGCCGGAGCGGTGGGTGCGGTGCTCTCCGGGGCCGGGGCGGAGCCCTGGGCGGACGGCGGCGTCAGGTTCCCGGTCGCCGGGGCGGTGCCGTCGGTGGCGGACGGGGAGGAGGTGAGCGCCTCGGGCGGCAGGAGCGACAGCGGCGTCTCGTCCGCGGGGGGCGGCGTGGGAGCGGCCGAGGGGACGCCCTTGACGGTCCCGTCGGCGCCCAGGAAGGCCGGGTCGCCGCCGGGCACCATGCCCAGCCGGCGGGCGCGGAGCTGGAGGGCGTCGGGGGCGGAGTAGGAGTCGATGTCCCGCTGGAGGGCCTGCTCCTCGTCGGTGAGGTTCTTGGCGTCCTTCTGGAGCCCCTCCCGCTGGAACGCCCCTTCGCTGAGGGCGGAGTTCAGCATCAGCAGCCCGATGAGGCCGCCACCGAGCAGGAGCACGACGAGGAGGACGAAGGGGGTGCGGGCGGCCCGGCCGCGACCGGCCGGGAAGAGCCGGGCGAGCCGGGCGGCGCGGCCCTTCAGTTCGGGTTTACTGCTCACTGCTCCCCCTGCCTCACTCGACGTCCTCCCTGACCCGCTCGGCGCCGCGCAGCCGGGCCGGCGCCGCCCGCCGGTTCTCGGCGATCTCCTCCTCGGTGGGAAGTTCGGCACCGCGGGTGAGCAGCTTGAGCCGGGGCTGATAGCGCTCGGGCACGACCGGGAGCCCGGGGGGCGCAGTCGACGCGGCACCGGCCGCGAACACCTGCTTGACCAGCCGGTCCTCGAGGGAGTGGTAGGAGAGCACGGCGATCCGCCCGCCGACATCCAGCGCCTTCACCGCGGCCGGGATCGCCCGCTCCAGCACGGCCAGCTCGCCGTTGACCTCGATCCGCAGCGCCTGGAAGGTGCGCTTGGCGGGGTTGCCGCCGGTGCGCTTGGCGGCCTGCGGCAGCGCGTCGCGGATCAGCTCCACCAGCCGGGCGCTGTTGGTGAACGGCTCCTTCTCGCGCTCGCGCACGACGGCGGCCACGATCCGCTTGGCCTGCTTCTCCTCGCCGTACGCCCGCAGGATGCGGACCAGCTCGCCGGGCGGGTAGGTGTTGAGGACCTCGGCGGCGCCGATCCCGGTGCTCTGGTCCATCCGCATGTCCAAAGGGGCGTCCTGGGCATAGGCGAAGCCGCGGTCGGCCTCGTCGAGCTGCATCGAGGACACACCGAGGTCGAACAGGACGCCCCGCACGCGCGGGAGGCCCAGCCGGTCGAGCACGTCGGGCAGCTCGTCGTAGACGGCGTGCACCAGGGTGGCCCGGTCGCCGAAGGGGGCCAGCCGCAGACCGGAAAGCCGCAGGGCCTCCTTGTCGCGGTCGAGGGCCACCAGCCGCGCCTCGGGGAAGCGGGTGAGCAGCGCCTCACTGTGCCCGCCGAGGCCGAGGGTGCAGTCGACGACCACCGCTCCCGGCCGCTCCAGGGCGGGCGCCAGCAGGTCCAGGCACCGCTGGAGCATCACGGGGACGTGTCGGCTGTCGCTCAAGGAGCCCTCTCAGTCCGGCGCGTCCCGCACGCACCGCCGGGTCCCCGACCGCTCAGGAGGGCAAAGGGCCTGCCGGCGCCGGAAGCGTCAGCCGACCGGAAGCGGGAGGAGGCCGAGCCGTACGTACGCGCCGCGCACGTGGGGAGACCGCCGGCACGCGGGCCGGGGCCTGTGGGGAATGCAGTCCAGCAGGGAGGGCCGCGCCTCCCGCTTCGCGTCACTTTAGTGCACCCCGTCCCGCGGTCAATCAACCGGCCTGCGCGTCGCCCGAGGGAGCACCGGCGGCACGGCAGGGTGAGAATTCACTCGTACGGGTGCAGGTTCGCCCTGTGTGCAGGGGCGCTCACAACAAGCCATGACGACGTTCTTTGTACCGTCTCACAACAGGACCCGGGCCCGGACGCCCACTAACGTCATGACTATGACGACATCTGCATCAGTCCCCGCCGGGGCCGAGGACGCCATAAACCGTAGCGGCACCGTCACCGACCGTCTCACGGAGGCCAACGAACGCTACGCCGCGGCGTTCAGCGACCCGGGGATGGATGCCCGGCCCGTGCTGAAGGTCGCGGTCGTGGCGTGCATGGACGCCCGTCTCGACCTGCACGCCGCGCTCGGCCTGGAACTCGGCGACTGCCACACCATCCGCAACGCGGGCGGCGTGGTCACCGACGACGTCATCCGCTCGCTCACCATCAGCCAGCGAGCCCTGGGCACCCGCAGCGTCGTGTTGATCCACCACACCAACTGCGGCCTGGAGTCCATCACCGAGGAGTTCCGGCACGAACTGGAGATGGAGGTCGGGCAGCGTCCGGCCTGGGCCGTGGAGGCCTTCCGGGACGTGGACCAGGACGTGCGGCAGTCGATGCAGCGCGTACGCACCTCGCCGTTCCTGCTGCACACCGACGACGTGCGCGGTTTCGTCTTCGACGTCAGGACGGGCGCGCTGCGCGAGATCGACCCCGCCTGAACCGCCCGCCGCGCGCCGGGAGTCCGGTGCGCGGCACGCCGCCGTCACCAGCGAAAGCCACAAGCCCCGACATATCGCAGCCAGTTGTCCACAGGCGAGTGACACGAATCGGTAACGGCGGCAAGAATGCGGGAGTGGCCTCACGCGGAACGTTGCGCGCGTGGTGCCTGATTCGGGGTGGGCCGGTCCGCACAGCAGAGCGTCGGCCCGGGAAAGTTGGGGAATCCCCCGCTCGCCGTCGAGCGTGGGGGAGGGCCGAGGAGGGCCGCCGGGTGACGACCTATGACGATCGAGCGAGCCATGGGGGTGCCCCCGCTCGAACGGAGCCGAGAGTGGGGGCCGATCTCGCCGCCACCGTGGAACGGGTCCACCGTTCGGTGGAGGAAGTGATCGAGGGCAAGCCCGAGGTGGTACGGCTCTCGCTGACCGTGCTGCTCGCCGAGGGACATCTTCTGATCGAGGACGTTCCCGGGGTGGGCAAGACGATGCTCGCCAAGGCGCTGGCGCGGTCCATCGACTGCTCGGTGCGGCGCATCCAGTTCACGCCCGACCTGCTGCCGTCGGACATCACCGGCGTGTCCATCTGGGACCAGCAGCGCCGGGACTTCGAGTTCAAGCCGGGCGCCATCTTCGCGCAGATCGTGATCGGCGACGAGATCAACCGGGCCTCGCCCAAGACCCAGTCCGCGTTGCTGGAGTCCCTGGAGGAGCGGCAGGTCACCATCGACGGGCAGACCTACGAACTGCCCTCGCCGTTCATGGTGGTGGCCACGCAGAACCCGGTCGAGATGGAGGGCACCTATCCGCTGCCCGAGGCCCAGCGCGACCGCTTCATGGCCCGGGTGTCCATCGGGTACCCGAGCCCGGACGCCGAGCTGCAGATGCTGGACGTGCACGGCGGGGTGAGCCCGCTGGACGACCTCCAGCCGGTGGCGCACGCGCACGAGATCGTGAAGCTGATCGAGGCGGTGCGCGGGGTGCACGTCGCCGAGACGGTGCGGCGGTACGCGGTGGACCTGGTCTCCGCCACCCGCACCCACCCCGACCTCAGACTCGGCGCCTCGCCGCGCGCGACGCTGCACCTGCTGCGCGCGGCGAAGGCGTCCGCCGCACTGAGCGGCCGGGAGTACGCGCTGCCCGACGACGTGCAGGCGTTGGCCGTGGCCGTCCTGGCCCACCGGCTGCTGCCCACCGCCCAGGCCCAGCTCAACCGCCGCACCGCCGAGCAGGTCGTCGAGGAGATCGTCCAGCGCACCCCGGTGCCCGCGTCGCCCCAGCGCTCCGGCGGCTTCGGCCTGGGCCGGGGCGCGCCGGCGTACGACCAGCATCCGCCGCGGAGCCTGTGATGACGGACGGGGGAACGGCGCACGCGGAGGACGACCGCGGACAGCGGGGCGGCGTCCGCACCGCGCTGGCCGGTCTGACCACCCGCGGGCGTTCGTTCCTGGCCGCCGGAATCGCCGCCGCCGTCTGCGCCTACGTCCTCGGCCAGAGCGACCTCCTGCGGGTCGGGCTGCTGCTGGCGGCACTGCCGCTGGTGTGCGCCACGGTGGTCTTCCGCACGCGTTACCGGGTCGCCGGCAGCCGCCGGCTCTCCCCCGCACGCGTGCCCGCGGGCAGTGAGGCCCGCGTGCACCTGCGGATGGACAACGTCTCGCGGCTGCCCACCGGCCTGCTGATGCTCCAGGACCGGGTGCCGTACGTGCTCGGACCGCGGCCCCGGTTCGTACTCGACCGGGTCGAGCCGGGCGGCCGCCGCGAGGTGTCCTACCGGGTCCGGTCCGACCTGCGCGGACGGTATCCGCTGGGCCCGCTGCAACTGCGGCTGACCGACCCCTTCGGGATGTGCGAGCTGACCCGCTCCTTCTCGGCCCACGACACGCTGACCGTGATCCCGCGGGTGGAGCCGCTGTCGCCGGTGCGCCTGAGCGGCGAGGCCAAGGGGTACGGCGACGGGCGGCAGCGCTCGCTGGCGCTGGCCGGCGAGGACGACGTCATCCCGCGCGGCTACCGCTACGGCGACGACCTGCGCCGCGTGCACTGGCGGTCCACCGCGCGCTACGGCGAGCTGATGGTGCGCCGCGAGGAACAGCCGCAGCGCGCCCGCTGCACGGTGCTCCTCGACACCCGGGCGCTCGCCTACCGGGGCGCGGGACCCGACTCGGCCTTCGAGTGGGCCGTGTCCGGTGCCGCGTCGGTCCTGGTGCACATGCTGGAACGGGGCTTCTCGGTCCGGCTCCTGACCGACACCGGCAACTCCGTGCCCGGCGAGGGCGGCGACGGGTTCGCGGGCGCCAGCCAGGGGTCGGCGGACGCGGCCGGGCTGATGATGGACACCCTGGCCGTGATCGACCACTCCGACGGGGCGGGCCTGTCCCGCGCCTACGACGTGCTGCGCGGCGGCAACGAGGGACTGCTGGTGGCCTTCCTCGGCGACCTCGACGAGACGCAGGTCGCGATCGCCGCCAGGATGCGGCAGCGCAGCGGCGGCGCGGTCGCCTTCGTGCTGGACAGCGGCACCTGGGTCCGGGAGCCGGGCGACACGCCGGGGCCCGCGTCCGAGGCCGACGACCGCCTCCGGCTGCTGCGCGACGCCGGCTGGACGGCCGTACCCGTGCCCGCGGGCACGGGCCTGGACGACCTGTGGCGCCGGGCGGACCAGGAGCGCACCGGCGCGGGCGTGGCCGGCGGGACGGGCCTGGGCGGGGGATGGGCATGAGCACGGTGACGGGCATGAGCACGGTGACGGGCCGGGCGGCCCAGGACCGGCGCCGGGACCGGCGGGACGCGCCTGTGGGCGGCATCGGCGCCGGGGAGGGGCGGGTATGAGCGGGCGGACGCGCTTGGCGCTGTGTGCGGCGGCGGCGACGCTGATGGCGTCGTGCGCGCTGCTGCCGCTGGTCTCTCCCGCCACATGGATCGTCCAGGCCGTCCTGATGCTGGCGGTGCAGTCGGCGGTCGGCGCGGTGGCCCGGCGGGTGCCGCTGGCACGGCCGCTGACCGTGGCGGCGCAGGCCCTGGCCACACTGATGATGCTGACCCTGGTCTTCGCCCGGCAGCAGGCCTTCGCCGGGCTGATCCCGGGCCCGCAGACCTTCCTGCACCTGGCCGAACTGCTGCGGGAGGGCGCGGACGACGTCGGGCGGTACGCCATCCCGGCGCCGCAGACCGACGGCATCCGGCTGATGCTCGTCGGCGGCGTCCTGGTGGTCGGGCTGATCGTGGACACGCTCGCGGTGACCTTCCGCAGCGCGGCCCCCGCGGGCCTGCCGCTGCTCGCCGTGTACTCCGTGGCCGCCGGTCTGTCCGACGACGGCACCGGCTGGTGGTGGTTCCTGGTCGCGGCCGCCGGCTACCTGGTCCTGCTGCTGGCCGAGGGCCGGGACCGGCTCTCGCAGTGGGGGCGGGTGTTCGCCGGGGCACCGCGCGCGGGCGACGTCGAGACGGGCGGCGCGACCGCACCGGCGCGCACCGGACGCCGGATCGGCGCTCTCGCCCTCGGCATCGCCCTGGTGGCGCCGCTCGCCCTGCCGGCGATGCAGGGCGGGCTGCTGGGCGCCGCCGGGACCGGAGTCGGCCAGGGCAGCGGCGACGGCGGCACGATCTCCGCGGTGAACCCGCTGGTGTCGCTGCGCGACAGCCTGAACGTCGACGAGGACCGCACGGTCATCACCCTGCGCACGGACACCTCCGACACCTCGGACCTGTACCTGCGGATCGTGTCCCTGGACGACTTCGACGGCACCACCTGGAAGCCGTCCCAGCGGCACATCGTGAACGTGCCCGATCCGCTGCCCGCGCCCCTGGGCCTGGACGGCGGCGTCAAGCGCAGGGAGGTCACCACGACGATCTCGGCGGCGGACTCGTACGCGCAGGACTGGCTGCCGATGCCGTACCCGCCGAGCTCCGTGCGGGTCAAGGGCAGTTGGCGCTACGAGCCCGTGGGCATGACCCTCGTCGGCGACCACAAGCAGACCACGCGCGGGCTGACCTACGAGGTGAGGAGCCTTCAGGTACGGCCGACCGCCGAGCAGCTCGCCACGGCGCCGAAGCCGCCGGCGGCGCTGAGGCGCGAGTACACCAAGGTGCCCAAGTCGCTGCCGGCGGACGTCGCGAGCACCGCCCGCCGGGTCACCGAGGGCGCGGCGAGCCCCTACGACCAGGCGGTCGAGCTCCAGGACTGGTTCGCCCTCGACGGCGGCTTCCAGTACGACACCCGGGTCGAGGCGGGCAGCGGACCGCGGGCCATCTCTCGGTTCCTGAAGGACAAGCGCGGCTTCTGCGTGCACTTCTCCTTCGCGATGGCCGCCATGGCCCGCACGCTGGGCATACCGGCCCGGGTCGCGGTGGGCTTCGCGCCCGGCACCGCGCAGCCCGACGGCTCCGTGGCGGTGGGGCTGAAGGACGCGCACGCCTGGCCCGAGCTGTACTTCGAGGGCGTCGGCTGGACCCGCTTCGAGCCGACCCCGACCCGCGGCACGGTGCCGTCGTACACCCGGCAGGACACGCCGAGCACCGGCCTGCCGGAGCAGTCGTCGCCCTCGCAGGAGGCGAGCACGGTGCCCTCCGCCGCCCCGTCGGTGAACCAGAGCTGCCCGCCGGAGATGCGGCGGCTCCAGGAGTGCGGGGCCCCGACCGAGCAGGCCCTGCCGGCCGAGAGCGGCGGTGGTCCCCGGTGGTACGCCGTGGTGGGGTGGACGCTGGGCGGCCTGCTGGTCGCCGCCCTGCCGCTGACGCCGATGCTGTGGCGACGGCGGATGCGCACCGTGCGGCTGGGCGCGCACGGCCGTGGCGAGGCGGACGCCGTGCCGCACATCCTGGCGGTCTGGCAGGAACTGGGCGACACCGCCTGGGACTTCGGGATCCCGCCGGACGAGTCGCAGACCCCGCGCAAGGCGGCGGTCCGGATCATCCGCCTCGGGCGTCTCGACGAGGTGGCCGCCGCCTCGGCGCACCGGCTGGCGGACGCGGTGGAGCAGGTCCTCTACGCGCCGCGTCCATGTCCGGTCGCGGGGCTCGCCGAGGATGTCCGCCGGGTCGCCGGCGGTCTGCGGGGCACGGCGTCCCGCCGCACCAGGCTGCGGGCCGCGCTGGCCCCGCGCTCGACCGTGCGCGTGGTCTGGGCGGCGTCGGCCCGGTGGAACGCGTTCAGATCCCGTGCCGGCGCTCGCGTCGCCGCCGCCCGGACGGCGCTGCGCGGGCGGTCGGGGCAGCAGGGCTCGGGGGACGAGGCCGAGGCTTCCGGCTGACGGGCCCCGCGGAGCCGGCGCCCGTCCCGGCTTCCGGACATACGTGAGGGGGTGACCACCATCGGTGGCCGCCCCCTCGTGCAGGACTGCTCGTGCAGAACTGTGGCTGTTCGGCTAGCGGCCACCCTGCTCGTCGCGGCGGCGCTGCCAGCGCTGTTCGATGCGGTCCATCATGGAACGCTTCGTACGGGCCTGGCGGCGGGCCTGCGGGCCGCCTGCGGCCTGCTCTCCCGGCTTGGGAGCCTTGCGCCAGCCGGTCACGACCAGTACGGCGCAGCCCAGCATGACAAGGAAACCCACCACACTGACCCAGATGAGCTTCTGAACGACCATTCCTGCCATGAGGAGCGCGATACCTACGAGGAAGCCCACGACCGCCTGGTAGACCCGCCGTCGGGTGTACGTACGCAGTCCGCTTCCCTCGAGCGCCGACGCGAACTTGGGATCTTCGGCGTACAGCGCTCGCTCCATCTGCTCGAGCATGCGCTGCTCGTGCTCCGAGAGCGGCACGGAGTCCTCCTCATCGTGCAGTCGCCGGGGCGACTCGGGGGTCCCTTAAGGATAGGCAGGGAATCGCCCCCGTGAAACCCGCCCCTCTGCGCCAATTGGCCAACCGGAATCCGCCATGTCGTCCCGGTCCGCTGAGGCTTCCATTCCCCGGCGGGCGGGCCGTCATGCCGGACGGTCTCCTTCGATCATACGGCGCGAAGCCGGCGTCCGGGCGGCCCGTGGCGGACTGCATGCCCGGCCGAAGGGCCGGTCGGCGGCCCGCCCCGTGGGGCGGCTCAGGCCTCTGCCGCGCCCCTGGTCTCACCGAGTACGTGGAGCTGCGTGGCCACGGAGTGGAACGCGGGCCGCTCGGCCGCCGCCGCCTCCAGCTTCAGCAGGGCGTCCAGCGCTCCGGGCTCGGTGTCCACGAGCACGCCGGGCACCAGGTCGGCGAAGATCCGCACTCCGTGCACGGCACCGATCCGCAGCCCCGCGCCCTCGACGAGCCCGGTGAGCTGTTCGGCGGTGAAGCGGCGCGGCACCGGGTCGCCCTCGCCCCAGCGCCCCTCGGGGTCGTCGAGCGCCTGCCGGGCCTCCTTGAAGTGCCCGGCCAGGGCGCGCGCGAGCACGGCGCCGCCGAGACCGGCGGCGAGCACGCTCAGGACGCCCTCGGAGCGCAGGGCGGCCACCGCGTTGCGCACGCCCTCGGCGGGGTCGTCGACGTACTCCAGGACGCCGTGGCACAGCACGGCGTCGTAGGCGCCGCGCTCGACCACGTCGAAGAGTCCGCGGGCGTCGCCCTGCACGCCCCGCACCCGGTCGGCCACGCCGGCCTCGGCGGCGCGGCGCTCCAGCGCGAACAGCGCGTTGGGGCTGGGGTCGACGACGGTGACCCGGTGGCCGAGCCGGGCGACGGGCACGGCGAAGTTCCCGCTGCCGCCGCCGGTGTCGAGGACGTCCAGGCACTCCCGGCCCGTGGCCTTGACCCGGTGGTCGAGGGCGTCGTGCAGGACCTCCCAGACCACGGCGGTACGGAGGGAGGCGCGCGGGCGGGAGGGGTCGGAGCGCAGCGGCGCCGATGCGGGCTGGTGAGGGGAGGCGGGCGGGCGCATCGGGTCCGACACGGCAGTTGACTCCTCGGCGCGGCACCGCCTGTTGCACGGCGGAGCGATCGGGCTGCTCCTCCCCGCCCGGCACGCGGGTTCGGGAAGGGCTTCAGGCGCCCTCCACCCTATTGCCTCCACCCCCCGACCTGCCCCTCGGCTCCACCGCCACGACCGTCGTCGGGGCGGTGGCGGCCGGACCCGGGACTGCCGTGTGTCAGCTCGCGTCCGGGAGGGTGTGGTGGGGGGTGCGTTCGGGACGGGAGGGGGGCGGCGGTGCGGGCGATTCGTCCGGGACGGTCGGGGGGTCGGTGTCGAGACGGGGCTGGGAAGGGATCGGTTGGAGGAGGAGCATGCGTTCGACCAGGCGGATGAACATCGCCACGTCCCGTATCAGGTCGTCGGCGTCGCGTGGGCCGGCCGCGCCCCGGATCCCGGCCTCGGCGCGGGCGCGGCGCGCGGCGCCCGCGGCGAACAGCGCGCTCCACTCGGCGAGTTCGGGCGCCATCTCGGGGAGCACTTCCCAGGCGCTCCTGATGCGGGCCCGCCGGTGCGGGGTGGGATCCGGGCGTCCCCGCGCGGCGAGCACGGCGGCGGCGGTGCGCAGCGCGGCGAGGTGGGCCGTGGCGTACCGCTCGTTCGGAGTGCGGAGAGTGGTGGCCTCTTCCAGGCCCGCACGGGCCTGGGCGAGCAGGCCGAGGGCGGCCGGCGGGGCCGAGGCGCGGCGCGGGACGGGGTGCACGTCGCTCGCCGGGCCGGTCAGTGAGGGGGCAGGGCCGGCGGCGCGGGGCCGACGAGCGGCGGCTGCGGACGAGTGGGCCATGACGAACCTCCTGTCGTCTGGGTGACGGCACGGGTGCCGTATGTGCCCATCGTGAGGTATGGCACTGACAATCCGTTCCGACCTGGGATTTCGCTTCGCCCGTACGTTCGGTGGCGCGGGGCCCCCGGCACGCGGTGAGGCTCCCGCCACCGCGCCGCCGGCCTCCCTTCCGCGCCCTCGGCAGGGGGCGCACCTGTGACAATCAGGGCCATGGAACGCAGCAGCGCCACGCCGGGCGGCGGTACCCGCCGCGAGGCCACCCGGCAGAAGCTCTTCGAGGCGGCCGTCGTCCTCATCGCCGAGCAGGGGTTCTCCGCCACCACGGTGGACGAGATCGCCGAACGGGCGGGGGTCGCCAAGGGCACGGTCTACTACAACTTCGCCAGCAAGTCCGTCCTCTTCGAGGAGCTGCTGCGGCACGGCGTGGGACTGCTCACCGCCTCCCTGCGCGAGGCGGCCGAGCGGACGGCGCGGGAGAGCGGCAGCCGGGTCGACACCCTGGACGCCATGGTCCGCGCCGGGCTCGTCTTCATCGACCGCTACCCGGCCTTCACCCAGCTCTACGTGGCCGAGCTGTGGCGCACCAACCGGGCCTGGCAGTCCACGCTCCTGGTGCTCCGGCAGGAGGCGGTCGCGGTCGTCGAGGGCGTCCTGCGCGACGGCGTGGCGGGCGGAGAGTTCAGCGAGGACGTCGACGTACCGCTGACCGCGGCCGCGCTGGTCGGCATGGTGCTGGTGGCCGCGCTGGACTGGAAGTCCTTCCAGCCCCAGCGCTCCCTGGACGACGTGCACGCGGCGCTGTCCCGGCTCCTTCAGGGACGGGTCAGCGGGCGACTCTGAGGCCGCGCCCGCCTCCCCCGGTTCCCCCGTGCCTCGCTCCCGGCGGCCCGGGCCGGCGGCAGGAGCGGTCGAGGGCCGCGCCGTTCCGCCGCCCCGTGTCGGCGGTACCGGCGCCGTGCCCCCTTCCGTGCCCCCACTCTCCCCTCCACGCGGTGCGCGGCCCATCCGCGCGCGTACTCATCTCGCCCGCTAGGTACGGATACTCAGTCCTGCGTTCCCGGCCCCAGGACGCCGGGCGGCCCGCTGGCTACGATCGCCTCCGTGTCCGTACTCCCCATGGTGTTCACAAGCGGCTGGGCCAGCGGCATCAACGCGTACGCGGTGGTGCTGCTGCTCGGTGTGTTCGGCGCGACCGGACTGAGCGACGACGTCCCCGGCGCCCTGCAACGGCCGGAGGTGCTGATCGCCGCGGGCGTGCTGTTCGTGCTGGAGGCGGTCGCCGACAAGATCCCCTACGTGGACTCGGTGTGGGACACGGCGCACACCGTGATCCGCCCGGTCGCCGGGGCCTGGGTCGGCGCACTGCTCGCGGGGCAGAGCGGCTCGCTGTCGGACGTCACGGCGGCCCTGGTCGGCGGCGGCACGGCCCTGGCCAGCCACCTGGTGAAGGCCGGGACGCGGATGGCGGTCAACACCTCCCCCGAGCCCGTGAGCAACATGGTCGTGAGCCTGGCCGAGGACCTCGGGGTGGCCGGACTCGTCACCTTCGCGATCTTCCACCCGGTGGCGGCGTCGGTCGTCGCCGGCGTCCTGCTGCTCGCCGGGGCCGTGATCGTCGCCTTCCTGGTCTCCCGGATCCGCCGCTTCCTGCGCCGCCGGGGCCAGCGCCGGGAGGAGAAACGCCGGCGCGCGGCCGCGGCGGGGGCTCCGCCGGGCTGAGCCCGGGCCCCACACACCGCGGAAACCGCTGGTCAACGCCCCGTGGCAGGGATTGTCAGGGGCGGTCGATAAAGTCACGCACATGGCACGGATTGCGGTGATCGGCGCCGGGATGGGCGCGATGGCGGCCGCCGCCCGGCTGGCCGTCGCGGGCCACCGGGTGACGGTGTACGAGCGTACGGAGACGTACGGCGGCGCCCTGCGCCGTTTCGAGCGGGACGGTTTCGCCTTCGACACCGGGCCCGGGCTGCTCCCGCTGCCCGCGGTCTACCGCGATCTGTTCGTCAAGACCGGCAAGGAGCCGCTGGAGGACCGCGTCGAGCTGGTCCAGGTGGACCCGTCCGCGCGGCACGTCTTCGCGGACGGCACCGAGGTGTCCCTGCCGAACGTCTCGCGCGCGGGCGTCGTCGCCGCGCTGGAGGAGGCCCTCGGCGCGGGTGCCGGGCAGCGCTGGGGCGACTTCCTGGTGCGCGCCCGCGAGGCCTGGGACCGCGCCCGCCGCCCGCTCCTGGAGGAGCCGCTGTGGCCCAACTGGCAGGTGCTGGCCGAGCGCGACCCCTACCCGGCGGTGCCGCACAAGCGCCTGCTGCGCACCCGGCGGGCCGGCACGCTCGCCGAGGTCGGCGCCTGGGAGCTGCGCGACCCGCGCCTCGCCGCCCTCCTGGAGAGCCACACGCTCGCGTACGGCCTCGATCCGAGGACCGCCCCGGCGAGCGCGGCCGTCCTGCCGTACCTGGACCACGCCTTCGGCACCTGGTACGTGCGCGGCGGCCTGCGCGAGCTGGCGCGCGCGGTGTACGAGCGGTGCCGGGCCCGCCGGGTCGAGTTCGTGTTCGGCGCCGAGGTCACCGGGATCGTCGACAAGGACGGCCGGGCGGCGGGCGTGGAACTCGCCGACGGGACGCCCGCCGAGGCGGAGTTCGTGGTCGCCGGTGTCCCTCCCCGGACGCTGGACGGCCTGGTCCGTGGTGCGGCCCCGCGCGGTGGGGGCGAGGTGCCGCCGCAGCCGGGGGCGCCCAGTCGCCTGACCGTGCTGCTGGCGCTGCGCGGCGCCCGTCCCGAGGGGACGGCCCACCGGACCCTGGTGCACACCGAGGACCGCGCGGCCGAACTCGACGCGCTGTTCGGTGCGGCCGCCGGGCTGCCCGAGCGGCCCACGGTCGCGGTGTCGCGCCCCGACGACCCGGCGCTGGTCCCGGACCCGGAGCACGAGGCGGTCACGCTCACGGCGACGGTCCCGGCGTCCGTCCCGGCGGATCCGCGGACCCAGGCCGACCGTATGATCGCCGTCGCCTCGCGGGCGATACCCGGGCTCCGCGACCGCCTGCTCTGGCACGAGGTGCGCACCCCGGCCGACATCGCCCGGGAGACGGGCGCGGAGGGCGGGGCCGTCCCCGCGCCGGCGCTGGCGGCCGCTCAGGGGCGTCTGCTGCACCCGGCGAACACCACGGGACTCCCCGGACTGTTCACCGTGGGCGGCTGGTCGCACCCCGGGGGCGGGCTGCCGCACGCCGGGATGTCGGGGGCCCTGGTGGCCGGGCTGATCGTGGAGGGACCGGAGTTCCGCGGCTCCCAGTGAGCCGGGGAGCGTGCTGACCGTGCTGAACGCCCTGCGTCGGACGTTCAGCACGGTGTTCGGCAACGACGGTGTTCAGAAACGGTACTGCTCGTCGTAGCCCGTGCCGTGCTGCGCGTGCCCCTGGTGGTCGCCCTGGTACGGGTAGGGCTGCTGCTCCTGCGGGAGTTCTCCGCCGTAGGAGTCGTCGCTGCGCTGCTGCGGGACCCACACCCTGCCCGCCGGGGTCTCGCCGCCGTAGCCGCCGGCGTAGGCGTCCTGGGTGCCGTAGCCCTGCTGGCCGTAGTCCTGCTGGGCGCCGTAGCCGGTGTCGTAGGCGCCGCCGCCGTAGGACTGGGCGTACGGGTCGGAGTAGGCGGCGTACTGCTGCTGGCCGGAGGCATCGTAGCCGTAACCCTGCTGCCCGTAGCCGGAGTAGTCGTACGCGTGGCCCTGCTCGGCGCCCTGGGCCGCGGCGGCGTACTGGTCCTGGGTCTGGCCGGACCCCGGGTAGGGCGAGTGCGTGGCGTGCTGACCCGAGTCGCCGTAGATGCCGTAGGAACCGGTGTCGTCGGGCAGGGGCTGCGGCTCGTACACGGCGGCGGCCTCCGCGGCCGCGGGCTGGGCGGGGGCGA
Source organism: Streptomyces sp. NPDC052043 (assembly GCF_044548235.1). NCBI lineage: Bacteria > Bacillati > Actinomycetota > Actinomycetes > Kitasatosporales > Streptomycetaceae > Streptomyces > Streptomyces sp. NPDC052043. The sequence goes on along the minus strand of NZ_JBIUBT010000001.1, from coordinate 598,807 downwards.
AGACGTCGTCCTGGTCGTCGTCACCGTGGCCGTGGCCGTAGGGCGGGTCGTCGTGGCCGTGCAGGGCCTCCATGGTGCCGGTGTCGCCGCCGGACGCCTCGAGGTCGGAGACCTCCGGGTCCGGGTCCTGGTACTCGCCCCTGCCGCGGCGGCGCGGCTTGTCGCCGTCGGCGCCGGGGCGGTTGACCGCCCAGCCCGCCGCGAAGCCGCGCCGGAAGGACAGCGTGACGTAGGTCTGGCCGATCGCGAACGCGACCGCACCCAGACCGATCACGACGACGGACGGGATCAGGACCCCGAGGACGACGCAGAGGAAGCCGCCGAAGGCCAGCAGCCTCCAGCGCAACCGCGCCTTGTACTGAAGCAGCACCTCGCCCAGCAGCCACAGCGCGACGATGCCGAACGCGATGTAGAGGACCGTCCAGCCCATGTACGCCCCTCTCCCAGTGGCCGCTCCGCAGTGTGTCGCACGCGGATGCGGCCGGTCTAGGTCCGCGGCCGGTGGTGCAGACCCAGGTTCTCGTAGATTTCCAGCGTCGCCGTGGAGTTGTTGAGCGTGATGAAGTGCAGCCCGGGCACTCCCTCGGCCAGCAGCCGCCCACAGAACTCGGTGGCGAACTCGATCCCAAGGGAGCGTACCGCCGCCGGATCGTCCTCCGCCGCGCGGATGCGCTCTTCGAGTCCGTCCGGGATGGCGGCGTTGCTGAGTTGGGGCAGCCGCTCGAGCATCTTCACGCTCGTGACCGGCATGATCTCGGGAATGACCGGTGTCGCGCAACCGGCGGCGGCGACACGGTCGCGCAGGCGGAGGTACGACTCCGGATCGAAGAACATCTGCGTGATGGCGTAGTCGGCGCCCGCGCGGCACTTGTCGACGAAGTGCGCGACGTCGGCGTCCCAGTCGGCGGAGCGGGGATGCATCTCGGGGAACGCCGCCACGCCCACGCAGAAGTCGCCCGACTCCTTGATGAGCCGGACGAGTTCGGCGGCGTACGTCAGGCCGCGGGGGTGCGGGACCCACTCGCCCATCGGGTCGCCCGGCGGGTCGCCGCGCACCGCGAGCATGTTGCGGATCCCGGCGTCCGCGTACTGGCCGATGATGTTGCGCAGTTCGGCGACGGAGTGGTTGACGGCGGTGAGGTGCGCCACCGGGGTGAGTGTGGTGTCGGACGCGATCTGCTCGGTGGCCCTGACGGTGCCCGCGCGGGTGGAGCCCCCGGCACCGTACGTCACCGAGACGAAGTCGGGGGCGACGGCCTCGACCCTGCGCAGCGCGTTCCACAGGTTGCGCTCGCCCTTCGCCGTCTTCGGCGCCCAGAACTCGAAGGAGTACGTGCTCTTGCCGGTGGCGAGGATGTCACGCACGGTGCGCGCGCGATCAGTCCTGGTGGATGCGGTTCCGAGGGCCATACCGGCAGGCTATCCAGGGCACGGCGGTCTCCCAACCGAGCCCCGGAAATTTGCCGGAATTGTCGACTTCTTGTCCACCCTTCGGACAGTGGGGCCGAAAACAAGCGGGGCTGGCCGGGCCGACTGTCCGAAAAATGAGACGCCCGGCTGTCACGCCCGGGCCTGCCCGGCCCCTGCTGAAGTGCCGGACCGTGCCGCGCCCTACCCCGCCCGACGCAGCCGCGCGGCGAACTCGGACGCCGCCGCTCCGGGGTCGTCGGCCTCGGTGATCGCCCGGACCACGACGACACGGCGGGCGCCGGCCTCCAGGACCTGGTCCAGGTTGCCGAGGTCGATGCCTCCGATGGCGAACCAGGGCCGGTCGGTGCCGAGCGAGGCGGTGTACCGGACCAGGTCCAGGCCGGGGGCCGGGCGGCCGGGCTTGGTGGGCGTGGGCCAGCAGGGTCCGGTGCAGAAGTAGTCCACGCCGTCCTGCACGGCCGCGGCGGCGGCCTCGTCCTCGGCGTGTGTGGACCGGCCGATCAGGACGCCGTCGCCGAGGATCGCGCGGGCGGCGGGCACCGGGAGGTCCCCCTGCCCCAGGTGCAGCACGTCGGCACCGGCCGCGTGGGCGACGTCCGCCCGGTCGTTGACCGCGAGCAGCTTCCCGTGCCGGGCGCACGCGTCGGCGAACACCTCCAGCCGGTCCAGCTCCTCCCCGGCCTCCATGCCCTTGTCCCGCAACTGCACGACGTCGACACCCGCCGCCAGCACCGCGTCCAGGAACCCGGCCAGGTCACCCTGCCGTCTCCGGGCGTCCGTGCACAGATACAGGCGCGCGTCGCCGAGCCGGTCACGGGCGTCGGCTACGGCAGCGGTCTCGGGCATACGCGGGTCCCCCCGGCTCGTCGGTTCGGTGGCTCGTCGGTTCGACGGTCCGCCGGTTCGGTGGCTCGTCGGTTCGGTGGATCGTCCGACCACTCGAACGGACCCTACCCGCCGCGCGCGGCCGGCCCGCAGGAACGCCGAGGCCCCGGCCGGGGGGCCGGGGCCGGGTGCGCAGGCGGGTGGCCGGGTCAGACGGCGAGGGCCTGGGCGCGGCGCTTCACCTCTGTGCCGCGGTTCTCACTCAGGGCCTGGGCGGGGGTGCCGGGCAGGGTCGGGTCGGGGGTGAACAGCCATTCGATCATCTCTTCGACCGTGAAGCCGTCGTCCCGCAGGAGCGTCAGGGTGCCGGACAGGCCCTTGACGACCTTGTCGCCGTCGATGAAGGCGGCGGGGACGTGCAGCGCGCGGTTCTCACCCCGGCGTACGGCGATGAGCTGGCCCTCCTTGACCAGCTGCCGCACACGCGTCACCTCGACGCCGAGCTGTTCGGCGATGTCGGGAAGCGTGAGCCACGCAGGGACGAGAGCGTCGATCTTCGTGTCAATCTCGGTCACGGAAACAAGCGTGCCATCTGCCACTGACACTCGGAAGCCAGACCCGTCCACCCGGGGCGGCGTGCCTCACGCCGTCGCCGTCTTCAAGGGCCTCGCCGGGTCCGCGAGCAGCCGCGGATCCATGGGCGTGCCGGACTCGATCAGCCGCCGCCCCTGCGCCAGATCGCGCGGCCGGCCGACGGCCAGCAGGGCGACGAGCCGGCCTTCGCGGAGCCAGCAGACCGTCCACGCCGGTCCGGTGCGCTCGCCGCGCCAGACGAGGGTGTCGGCCGACGTGTGGTGACCGGCGTACTGCACGAAGCGCCCGAACTGCTCGGACCAGAAATACGGCACCGGGTCGTAGACCACGGGGGTGAGGCCGATGATGTCGGCCGCGACCGTGCGCGGGCCCTGGAGCGCGTTGTCCCAGTGGTGGATCAGCAGGCGCTCGCCGTACCGACCCGAGGGGAAGGAGGCGCAGTCGCCGACCGCGTACACGTCCGGCACGGACGTGCGCAGGTGGTCGTCGGCCAGGACGTCCCCGTGCCGGCCCAGCTCGATGCCGGAGCCGGCCAGCCAGCCCGTGGCGGGGCGCGCGCCGACCCCGACCACGACGGCGCCTGCGGGCAGCCGCGAGCCGTCGTCGAGCACCACCGCGCCGGGTTCGACGCGCTCCACGCGCGCGTCGGTGCGCAGTTCGGCGCCGCTGTCGGCGTACCAGGTGGTCATCGGCTCGGCCACCTCCGCGGGCAGCGCGCCCGCGAGCGGCCGGTCCGCGGCCTCCACGACGGTCACGGCGCAGCCCGCCTCGCGCGCGGCGGTGGCGAACTCGGCGCCGATCCAGCCCGCGCCGACGACCACGACGTCGTGCTGCTCGGTGAGCACCGGCCGCAGTCGTTCGGCGTCGTCCAGGGTGCGCAGCAGGTGGACCCCGGCAACGCCCTCCGTGCCGGGCAGCCGGATCGGTTCGGCACCGGTGGCCAGGACGAGGACGTCGTACGGCACCGGTCCGTCCGAGGTCTCCAGCACATGCGCGTCGGGCCGCACGGCCAGGGCCTCGCAGCCGAGCCGCAGTTCGAGACCGAGCGCCTCGAAGTCGATGTCGAAGGCGGAGCCCTCGGCCTTGCCGAGCAGGACGGCCTTGGACAGCGGCGGCCGGTCGTAGGGCTGGTGGGGTTCGGCGCCGATCACTGTCACGGTGCCGGTGAAGCCCTGCTCGCGCAGCGCGACCGCGGTCTGCACGCCGGCCATGCCCGCGCCCGCGACGACCACGCGCCGCGGCCCGGATGCGCCCTGTTCCTGCGTCTCGTCGCTCATCTGATCACCATAAGCCACCTGACGGACCGTCAGTCAGGGCCCGCGGGCACCTGCCGGAGGGCGGGCCGGGGGCGGGGCTCCCTTACCGGGGCGGCGCTCCGCGGGCTAGGGTGGCCCAGGTACAAGCACTCGCGGGAGCCCGGACGCACCGGGCTGAGAGGGAGGCTGGCGGCCTCCGACCGTACGAACCTGATCCGGGTCATGCCGGCGAAGGGAGGGGCTGGACGCCCATGTCGTCGCCACGTACGTCAGACGTCCTCGTCGTGGGGGGCGGGATCATCGGCCTGGTGACGGCCTGGCGCTCGGCGCAGCGCGGGTTCGCCACGACGGTGGTGGACCCCGAGCCGGGCGGCGGGGCCGCACAGGTGGCCGCCGGGATGCTGGCCGCCGTCACCGAACTGCACCACGGCGAGCAGACCCTGCTCGGACTCAACCTGGCCTCGGCCCGCCGCTACCCGGACTTCGCGGCCGAGCTGACCGAACTGACCGGCCATGACCTCGGCTACCGCCGGTGCGGCACCCTCGCCGTCGCGCTGGACGCCGACGACCGCGGCCACCTGCGGGAACTGCACGACCTTCAGCGCCGGTCGGGACTGGACTCCGAGTGGCTGTCCGGGCGGGACTGCCGTCGCCTCGAGCCGATGCTCGCGCCGGGCGTGCGCGGCGGGCTGCGGGTGGACGGCGACCACCAGATCGACCCGCGCAGGCTCGCCCGCGCCCTGGTCGCGGCCTGTGAGCGGGCGGGCGTGGTCTTCCACCGCGGCTGGGCCGAGCGGCTCACCGTGGCCCGCGGCCGGGCCACGGGCTGTGTGCTGCGCGACGGCACCGCGCCGGCCGCGGACCGGGTGGTGCTCGCGGCGGGCAGCCGCAGCGGACGGCTCGCGGGCGTCCCGGACGACGTGCTGCCGCCGGTGCGGCCGGTGAAGGGGCAGGTGTTGCGGCTGACGGTGCCGAAGCCGTACGCGCCGTTCCTGAGCCGTACCGTGCGGGCCGTGGTGCGCGGCAGCCAGGTCTACCTGGTGCCGCGGCTCGACGGCGAGCTGGTCGTCGGGGCCACGAGTGAGGAGCTGGGCTGGGACACGACGGTGACGGCGGGCGGCGTGTACGAGCTGCTGCGCGACGCGCACGAGCTGGTGCCCGGGATCACCGAGCTGCCGCTCACGGAGACGCGGGCGGGGCTGCGGCCCGGCTCCCCCGACAACGCGCCGCTGCTCGGCCCGACCGGCCTCGACGGCCTGCTGCTGGCCACCGGGCACCACCGCAACGGCGTGCTGCTCACGCCGGTCACCGGTGACGCCATGGCCCACGTCCTGACCACCGGCGAGCTGCCGGACGAGGTCCGGCCCTTCTCCCCCAGGCGCTTTCACGCCGCGGCACGCACGGAGCAGCCCGTATGAACGACTCCATGAACATCTCCGTCAACGGTGAGCCCCGCCGGATCACGCCCGGCACGTCCCTCGGCGCCGTCGTGCGGACCCTGACCGCGGCGCCCTCCGGAGTGGCCGCCGCCCTCAACGAGACCGTCGTCCCGCGCACGCGGTGGTCGGCCACGGCCCTGGCCGAGGGCGACCGCGTCGAGGTGCTGACCGCCGTCCAGGGAGGCTGAGCCATGGCCGACGACCCCTTCGTCCTCGGTGGTACGCCCTTCACCTCCCGGCTGATCATGGGCACCGGCGGCGCGCCCAGCCTGGAGGTCCTGGAGCGGGCTCTGGTCGCCTCCGGCACGGAGCTGACCACGGTCGCGATGCGGCGGGTGGACCCCTCCGTGCACGGCTCGGTGCTGTCGGTGCTGGAGTCGCTCGGGATCCGGGTGCTGCCCAACACCGCGGGCTGCTTCACCGCGGGTGAGGCGGTGCTCACGGCCCGGCTGGCGCGGGAGGCGCTGGGCACGGACCTCGTCAAGCTGGAGGTCATCGCCGACGAGCGCACGCTGCTGCCGGACCCGATCGAGCTGCTGGACGCGGCGGAGACGCTGGTCGACGACGGGTTCACGGTGCTGCCGTACACGAACGACGACCCGGTGCTGGCGCGGAAACTGGAGGAGGTGGGCTGCGCCGCGATCATGCCCCTGGGCTCGCCCATCGGATCCGGGCTCGGCATCCGCAACCCGCACAACTTCCAGCTGATCGTGGAGCACGCGCGCGTGCCGGTGATCCTGGACGCCGGGGCCGGTACGGCCTCGGACGTGGCGCTGGCCATGGAGCTGGGGTGTGCCGGAGTGATGCTCGCCTCGGCGGTGACGCGGGCGCAGGAGCCGGTGATGATGGCCGCGGCGATGCGGGCCGCCGTGGAGGCGGGCCGGCTGGCCCGGCTCGCCGGGCGGATCCCCAAGCGCCACTTCGCCCGGGCGTCGTCCCCGGCGGAGGGCCTGGCCGGGCTGGACCCGGAGCGGCCCGCGTTCTAGCCGGTCACCGCCTATCACGCGTGCGGGTACCGCGTCACAGGTCGGCTTCAGTCCCGCCGCGACATCGTCCGCGACCCGTGGGTGTCCGTGACGGCTCGTAGACTCGCCTGCGTGGATACGACCCTTCAGGACCCCCTCGTCGGGCAGGTGCTCGACGGCCGCTATCGCGTCGACGCGCGGATCGCCGTCGGTGGGATGGCCACGGTCTACCGGGCCCTGGACACCCGCCTGGACCGGGTCCTCGCGCTCAAGGTGATGCACCCCGCGCTCGCGGCCGACGGCTCGTTCGTGGAGCGGTTCATCCGGGAGGCCAAGTCGGTCGCGCGGCTGGCCCACCCGAACGTCGTGCAGGTCTTCGACCAGGGCACGGACGGGTCGTACGTCTACCTCGCCATGGAGTACGTGGCCGGCTGCACCCTGCGCGACGTGCTGCGCGAGCGCGGGGCGCTCCAGCCGCGCGCGGCGCTGGACATCCTGGAGCCGGTGCTCGCCGCGCTGGGGGCCGCGCACCGGGCCGGGTTCGTGCACCGCGACATGAAGCCGGAGAACGTCCTGATAGGGGACGACGGCCGGGTCAAGGTCGCCGACTTCGGGCTTGTGCGGTCCGTGGACACGGTGACGAACACCAGCGGTGCCGTCCTCGGCACCGTCTCCTACCTGGCCCCGGAGCAGATCGAGCGCGGCACCGCCGACCCCCGGGTCGACGTGTACGCGTGCGGGGTCGTGCTGTACGAGATGCTGACCGGCGGCAAGCCGCACCAGGGGGAGTCCCCCGCCCAGGTGCTGTACCAGCACCTCCACGAGGACGTGCCGGCCCCGTCGGCCGTCGTGCCGGGACTGTCCCTGGAGCTGGACGAACTGGTCGCGGAGGCCACCGCGCGCACCCCGGACATCCGGCCGCACGACGCGGTCGCGCTGCTGGCGCGGGTCCGCGAGGCGCGGTCCGCGCTCGGCCCGGACCAGCTGGACGCGCTGCCGCCGCAGGCCCTCACCGCGGAGCACGACAACGCGGAGGACCGTACGAGCGTCATCCCGCGCGCGCTGACGACGCGGATCCGCGGCAGGCTCGGCGGGGACGGTGAGGACGGCGAGGACGGGGCGCGGTCCGAGGCCGCCCTCAACCGCACCAGCCGGCTTCAGGCGCCCCCGCCCCCACCGGGGCCGGCCGGTGCCCGGCGCCCCGGGCGGCCCCGTCGGACGCTGCTCGTGGTGGTCGCCGCGGTCCTGCTGGCCCTCGGGGTCGGCGGCGGGGTGTGGTACATCAACTCCGGCCAGTTCACCAAGGTCCCGCCGCTGCTGGCGAAGACGGAGACACAGGCCAGGGAGCGGCTCAAGAAGGCCGGTCTCGGCGTCGACCGGGTCGAGCACGCCTACAGCGACACGGTCCGGCGGGGCACGGTCATCAGCACCGATCCGCAGGTGGGCGCCCGGATCCGCAGTAACGGCTCCGTGACGCTCACGGTCTCCGACGGGCCCGAGACCGTGAACGTGCCCGATCTGAAGGGCCACCGGCTGGGCGAGGCGCGGACCCTGCTGAAGAAGGAGGGCCTGGAACCGGGCATGGTGAGCCGGGAGTTCAGCGACGACGTCCCCCGCGACGTCGTGATCGGCACGGACCCCGAGGCGGGCACCGAGCGGCGCGCCGGCTCGGCGATCGCGCTCACCGTCAGCAAGGGCCGCGCGGTGAACGTGCCGGACGTCACCGGCGAGGACCTGGACGAGGCGCGGTCCGACCTCCAGGACGCCGGCCTGAAGGTGCGGGTCTCCACCGAGCAGGTCACCTCCGACTTCGACAAGGGCGAGGTCGCCCGGCAGAGCCCGGCGGGCGACAGCCAGGCGGCCGAGGGCGACACGGTCACGCTGACGCTGTCCAAGGGCCCGGAGATGGTCCAGGTGCCGGACGTGACGGGCAACAGCGTCGACGACGCGAAGAACACGCTCCAGAAGGCCGGTTTCCAGGTGCGCGAGGACCGCGGGCTGCTCGGGCTGTTCGGCGACACCGTCAAGAAGCAGTCGGTGCGGGGCGGCGACCGGGCGCCGAAGGGCTCGACGATAACGATCACCATCCGGTGACGAGGCATCCGCCCGCGAATCCGGAAGCAAGGTCAACTCGCCACCGGATATGGGCTGTTGCCCCTCTGCTTTCCGCCATCCGGTGTCGCTACTATGGCGGCTCCGCGGACGGTCGTCCCGCGGCAGGGCAACGGGGGAGGGGTGTCCGGGGGTGGAGCCGGTCGCGGAGATGACCGCCACCGATGTGTGGCAGGTGAGCATCATGGGGCCCTCGGGAAGCCCCGTGGGCGGAGGGGTCATCGTCCCGCCGCGCTATCTGCTCACCTGCGGCCATGTGGTGACGAGCGCCCTCGGCAAGCAGTGGGAGGACGACCCGGGTGCCACCGTGACGATCGCTCTGAGCAGCGGTCTGACGCTGCAGGGCTCCCCGGGCGGCGGCCACCGCTACACCGGAGGAAGCCACCACGAGGACTTCTCGGTCCTCACCCTGCACGGTGATCTGACGCTTGCCGACGGCCAGTTGCCCACCTCGCACGCACACCTGTCCACCGGTGCCTACACGGCCAAACGGCGCATGCAGGTGTACGGCTATCCGCCGGGCCAGCCGCACGGAGTATGGGCGGACTGTCTGATGGCCGGGCGCGGCGGTCTGGAGTCCGCGCTGATCCAGCTCAACGACGCACCGGACACAGGCCGCAGGGTGGCCAGGGGCTACAGCGGCTGTGGGGTGAAGGACGCGGCGACCTCGCGTGTGGCGGGACTGGCCGTGCTGCGGGACAAGTCACCGGACGCGGGCGTGACCTGGATGATTCCCATGGCGCGGCTGGCCCGGTCCTGGCCTCCGCTGCGTGCCGCACTCGCCCTGTCCGGAGAGCCTCTGCCGCCGCACTCGGACGGGAAACCGGCCGCGGACGAGGACGACGGCCCGTTCGACGCGGAGGCCATGGACGACCTCCACCGCCTGCTGCTCGACGGCACGGTGCCGTTGTCCGGCCTGGTGGCGCTGCGCGACGAGGCGCTCGGGCCCGTACGCCGGCCCTGGCAGGGCGCCCCCGAGGACGTGCTCGGCATCGTCCACGACCTGCAGCACATCACCCAGGCCGGCCGTGCGGTGCCGCCGTTGCTGGAGTTCGTCGCCGCGCTGTCCCGGCGCGTCCCCGGCCCGCGCGGCCAGGAGCTGGCCCGCTGGGTGCGTGGACGGGCCGGGCACTGCACGCCGGTGGTCGACCCGGCCCCGCTCCTGGCACGACGGGTAGGGCCGTCGGCCCCCGGCGGGCAATGGACGTACGCCACCTTCCGCATCACCCCAGCCTCACCCAGCCGGCACTATCTGCTCGACGTCCACCGGCAGCGCGCGGGCACCCCCCGGGAGGCCGTGCGCCAGTACACCGAGGCCATGCCGCTCGGTCGGATCGAGCAGCTGATGCGGGACGAGATCATCCGCATGCGGCGGGAGAAGGCGCTCGACTCCGCTGATCTGTTCGTGGAGTTCGTGTTGCCCCGCGAGCTCCTCGGGCGGCCGGTCGACGCCCTGCCGATCACGACACCCAGCGGCGCAGAGGTGCGTTTGGGCGTGGTGCACCCGGTGGCCGTGCGCAGTCTTGAGCGCCAGAACACACCGGAATGGGTCGAGTGGGAACACAACTGGGCCCGGAAGTGGGACAGGATGAGAGCGATGGGCACACTCTCGGGAGAGGGCGTGGTGCATGTGTTACCCGCCCGAGGGCCGGACGGGACGTCGTACGAGGTCCTGTTCTCGGCGATCTACCCCGAGGACGGCCCGCTCGCGCTGGTCCTCGGCTTTCCCCCCAGGGCGTCCCGGAAGCGCACCCCCGACGCGGAGTTCGACGCGGCGCTGGACGCGGGGATTCCCGCGCTGGTCTGGGCCCATGACGAGCAGGACGGTCCACGGGTCGCCGAGGACCTGCCGAAGCGGCTGCGGGCCACCAGCGTCAGGACCCTGCCCGAGGCCGTGCTCCGGGCCCGGCGCGGTGAGTGGTCGGCCGGCCCCGCCGGCGCGGGGCCGCGCGTCGGCGGCGGTCTGCGGGTGGGTTTCCTCTGGGACCCGTTCGACCGGCTGCCACCGCAAACCCCCTTGACCGCGCCCGCGCCCGCCCCCGCTCCTGCCCCTGCCCCTGCCCCTGCCCCTGCCCCCGGAGGTGACCACTCGTGACCGAGACCGGAACCCCGCAGGTGCCGGGGTGGTGGGTGTACCGCGGCGACGGCGTGCCGCACAACGCGATCGAGCGGCTCCCCGATCCACCGAGCTGGCGGCCCCTCCAGCAGGGCATGCCGCCGCAGGACGAAGCCGCTGCCCCGGGACCGGCCGACGCCCGGCGGGGCAGGGTCTTCCAGGTGGACCGCGGGCTGGTCGACGTGGTCAACGCGGCACTCCTGCTGCGCCGTCCGCTGCTGCTCACGGGACGTCCGGGCACCGGCAAGTCCACGCTGGCCCACGCCGTCGCCTATGAGCTGGGACTGGGTCCCGTGCTGCACTGGGCCGTGACGTCGCGCACCACCCTGCGGGACGGGCTGTACGCCTACGACGCCATCGGCCGGCTGCACGAGGCGAATCTGCGCCGGGCGGGAGTCGACGCGGGTGACGGCACCGGCGAGCTCGGCAGGTTCCTGCGCCTGGGGCCACTGGGCACGGCCCTGCTCCCTCGCCGTCGGCCGAGGGTCCTACTCATCGACGAGCTGGACAAGAGCGACATCGACCTGCCGAACGACCTGCTGACCGTGTTCGAGGAGGGCCGCTTCCCCATCGACGAGCTGCGGCGGCTGCCCGCCGAGCAGCGCAGTGTGCGGGTGCAGACGGCCGACGGTGGCCAGGAACTCGTCACGGACGGCCAGGTCACCTGCTGGGCCTTTCCCTTCGTCGTGATCACATCGAACGAGGAGCGGGAGTTTCCCGCCGCGTTCGCCCGGCGCTGCCTGCGGTACGACATCGAACAGCCGGGGCCGGAACGGCTGGCCGCGATCGTCGCCGCCCATCTGGGCGAGGAGGCACTGGACCAGGCGAGGCCGCTGGTGGAAGCGTTCCTTGCGGAGCAGAGCAACGGCAACGTCGCCGTGGACCAGCTGCTGAGCGCGATCGAGCTGGCGCGGGCGGGCGCCGACGAGGAGCCCGAGCAGTGGCGGGATCTGCTGCGCACGCTGTGGCGGCACCTCGAAACGGGGCCCTGATGTCGTACGAACCACCGGAACATCCCGCTCCGGACGCACGGGAGATCGCCGAGGTCCTGTGGCTCGCGGCGCACCTGAAGCGCGCCGCCGCGGACCCGGTGTCACGCCCGGCCGGCAGGCAGCCGCGTCCCCTGACGGGACTCACGGGCCAGCAGGAGCCGGGGGCGCCCCGGCGCCGACGCGACGACCCCGGCGGCGAGGAACCGCCCGAGCCGCCGAGGAACGGCTTGGGGCACCCCGCTGTTCCCGGTCCGCGCGAGCGGGAGCCGGAACTGCATATGCGTGGCTTCCGCACGCCGGCCGGGCGGGCGGACGTCGCCGTTCCGGCGCTGCCGGTGCGTTCCCCCGGCGTACGGCCATTGGCGAAGCCGGCCGAGCTGAGCAAGGCACTGCGGCCACTGCGGCGGCGCGCCACGTCCACGGTCCGGCGCCGTCTGGACGAGGAGGCGACGGCCGACCGCGCGGCACGGACCGACGTCTGGGAGCCGGTCCTGGTCCCCGACGAGGAGCCCTGGCTCGACCTGGTCCTGGTGGTGGACACCGGGGACTCGATGGTGCTGTGGGACAGCGCCGTGTCCGAGCTGCGCACGGTGCTGCGCCGGGTGGGCGCCTTCCGCTCCATCACGGTGCGCTGGCTGGAGCATCTGCCGGACGGTTCGGTGAGCGTGCGCTCCGCCGCTCCGCCCTGGCCCGCCGGCGGCGCGAACCGTGCGGCGCAGGCGGGCCGGCCCGCCTCTCACTCGCCGCGCGGCGCCGTGCTCGTCCTCAGTGACGGGATCAGCCCCGGCTGGCGGTCGGGTGCGGCGGGCCGGCTGCTGGCCCGCTGGGCGCGCAGCCGGCCCACGGCGCTGATCCAGCCCCTCGACCGGCGTCTTTGGCATCGCACCGCGTTACGTCCCGTTCCCGCCGCCCTTTGGGCCTCACGCCCCGGTGTCCCCAACTGCGACCTGCACGCCGACGGGGACCACACGGGCCCCCTGGTGCCCGTGGTCGAGCTCGCACCGGCGGCTTTGCAGATGTGGGCCCGCCTGGTCGCCCACCCGCAGGCCTCGGCGTTCCGGGGGTACGCGGTGTCGCCGGGCACCCCTGTTCGCCCGGAGCCGGCAGCCCCGGGGCCGCGGGGGGCTCGAGACGAGCGGCTGTCCCCGCTGGACCGGGTGCTGGCCTTCCGCGCGGAGGCCTCGCCGCAGGCTTTCGAGCTGGCCGGCTATCTGGCCGCCGCGCCGCTGTTCCTTCCGGTGATGCGCCTGGTGCAGCAGGTCATGGCGCCCCGTACGACACCGTCGCACCTGGCGGAGGTGTTCCTGTCGGGGCTGCTGCACCCCGTCCCCACCGGCCGCCCGCACCCGGCGGAGCAGACCGAGTTCGACTTCCCCGAGGCCGTACGGTCGCTGCTGCTGGGTTCGCTGCACCAGCAGGAGAGCCGGCGCGTCCTCACCGCGGTCTCGGGATACCTGGCCGAACATTCGTCGGCTCCCTACCGGTTCGACGCCACACTGGCCGACCCCTCGTCGGAGCTGCCGTCCCGGATCACTCCGGAGAGCCTGCCCTTCGCCAAGGTGGACGCCGCCGTCGCCGACGCGCTGGGCGGTGGGTTCGCCAGCCGGGCCCGGAAGCTGCGGCGCCTGATCTCGCAACAGCATCGCCGCCCGGTTCGTGATGACGCAGCGCGCCCATACGATTACGGTGTGACCGACACCACATTCACGCAGAGCACTGCCGAAGCGGGCGAAGCGTCCCGGCAACCAGCGGAAAGGGAATCACCCGTGGCCGAGTCCGTGCCTCGCCTGGCCGGCGTCGACGGCCCTTCGAGCACCGCGGCACCCCCCAGCGGTCCATCGCAGGCCATCACGCGGCCGGTGCGGTTCGAGGAGAGCGTCCCGCAGGTGTGGGGGCGGCGGATTCCGCCCAGGAACCACATCTTCACCGGCCGGGACGAACTCATCACCCAGCTGCACGCCCGGCTGGCCGACCGGCGTGCGGCGATCGTGCCGCAGGCCTTCTTCGGGCTCGGCGGCGTGGGCAAGACGCAACTGGCTGTCGAGTACCTCTACCGCTACCAGTCGCAGTACCAGCTCGTCTGGTGGATCAACGCCGAGGATCCAGCGCTGGTCCGCACGTCCGTCGCCGCTCTCGCCCCCCACCTGGGACTGGATTCCGCGCCCAGTAGCGACGAGGCGCTGCCGCTCGTCCTGGACGCGCTGCGCCGGGGCGCACCCTTCCGCCGCTGGCTTCTGGTGTTCGACAACGCCGACCGCCCCGAGGACCTGGAGGAGTACTTCCCCTCCGGCGAGGGCCACATTCTGATCACGTCACGCAACCAGAGCTGGGCGGGGCACGCGCACCCCGTCCCGGTGGACGTCTTCTCCCGCGAGGAGTCGGTCCGCTTCCTGCAGCGCAGGGTCCCCGGCATGCCGACGCGCGACGCCTCCCGGCTCGCGGAGGCGCTCGGCGACCTTCCGCTCGCCGTGGAACAGGCCGGTGCCTGGCACTCGGAGACGGCCATGTCGGTCGACGAGTACCTCCAGCTGCTGCAGGAGCACGCAGGACGGCTGCTGGACACCTCCGTTCCGTCCGGCTACCCGCACTCCGTCGTGGCGACCTGGAACCTGGCGATGGAGCGGCTGGCCGAGCGCAGCCCCGCCGCCGTCCAGCTGTTGCGGCTGTGCAGCTGCATGGCCCCGGAACCGATCAGCTGGGCCATGCTGCGCAGCGCCGCGTTCGCCCCACTGCCGTCCCCGCTCGCGGAGGCCCTGCGCGACCCCGTCGAACTGGGCCTGGCCACCCGGGAGATCGGCCGGCTGGCGCTGGCCCGGATCGACCACCGCAGCAACAGCCTGCAGATGCACCGACTGGTGCAGGCCGTGCTCTTCAACCAGATGTCCGTCCAGGAGCAGGAGGACACCTACCACCTCACCCACGTGCTGCTCGCGGCGGCCGACCCTCAGGAGCCGGACGACGACGCGAACTGGCGCCGATACGCGGAACTGCGCCCGCACATCCGGCCCACCCGGGCCTTCGAGTGCGAACACCGGGAGGTGCGGGACCTCGTGATCAACGAGGTCCGTTACCTGTACCTGCTCGGTGACTACACCGGCGGCACCCAGCTGGCCGAGCTCGCGCGCGAAGAGTGGCAGCAGCGTCTGGGCGAGGACCATCCGCAGACCATGCGGGTGACCCGCTCCTACGGCACGCTCATCCGCAGCTTCGGAAGGTTCGACGAGGCCCGCGAAATCAATGCGGACCTCCTCGAACGCTCCCGCCGGGTGTTCGGCGAGGAGCACGAGGAAACTCTCGCGATCGCCAACAGCAACGCCGCCGACCTGCGTGTCATCGGTGACTTCGAGGCAGCCGCCGAGCGGGACCGCGACACCCTGGAGCGGCTGACCAGAAGCTTCGGCCGGGACTATCCGCTGGCCCTGATGTCCGCCGCCAACCGGGCACTCGACCTGCGGCTGCTGGGCCACTTCCGGGAGGCACTGGAGCTGGACGCGGACACCTACGAGCGGCGGGTGCGCGTCTTCGGACCGGACGACCCGCTGACCCTGGTGGTAGCCGCGAACTACGCCCGGGACCAGCGGGAGCTGGGCGACTACCGGGGGTCCACCGAGTCGTTGCGCGCCCTGTACCCGAAGCTGCGCAACCGGCAGGGCCGCGAGCATCCGTACACCCTGGACGTGGCGAAGAACCTCGCCGTCTCCCTGCGGGCGACGGGGGCGTACGAGGAGGCGCACGAGCGGTCCTCCCGGACGGTGGAACGCTGCCGGGCCCGGTACGGCGCGGAGGACCTCAACACCCTGGCGGCGGTCGGAAACTACGCCGTCGACCTGCTGCTGTGCGGTGAGCTGGAGGAGGCGGAGAGGCTGGCCGCGCAGACCGTGGCCGGGTACGAGCAACTGTTCGGCGCCGGCCATCCCTACCTGCCGATGACCGAGACCAACCACGCCCTGACGCTGAGCGCCCTGGGCCAGCACGAGCGGGCGCTGTCCCTCAACCTCGCGGCCTACGAGAAGCTGGAGGACCGCTTCGGCCCCGCGCACAACTGCACGCTGCGCTGCGGCGTCAACCTCGCCAACGACCTGCACGCCGCGGGCCGTTACGAGGAGGCGGCGCAGGCCGACACCCGTCACCTGGAGGCGCTGCGCGCCACCCTCGGCGCCGACCACCCGGTCACGCTGGTGTGCGGCGGCAACCTCGTGCACGACCTGAAGTCGCTGGGGCGGGAGGAGGAGGCCGAGACACTGCTCGACGACGTGCTCACCCGCTTCACCCTCACGCTCGGCCGGAACTATCCGGTGGCCGAGGTGTTCGCCCGCGGCGAGCGGGCCTTCTGCGACATCGAGACACCGGTGTTCTGAGCGCTATCGGTCCCGGACCCGCTTTCCAGCCAGGCCGCCAGGCCCAACGGGTCCTGGCTCGGGCCCTGGCCGGGTCGCCCCGCGTCCTCGGTGAGTCGCAGGTACAGATCCCTGACGACCTCGGCGCGGTGGCGCAGAACGCCGGCGCCCGGCAGCCCCTCCTCGGTGGCCGAGGCGGCGAGTTCCGCCCATCGTTCGGCCCGGTCGGGCCGGGCGACGACGGCTTCGGACGCCTCCTTCGCGGGCAGTGCCCACTCGACGCCGCGCTGCAGGGCCGCCCACCGTCCGAACTCGGGTCCCGGTCCCGCCACGGCCCCCGAGGCCGCCCGTACGTCGTCCGGCGGGAGGGGCCCGGCCGCCTGGCGGGAGTGCCAAAGCGCGACCAGCCGCCCGGTCCACGCGCCGTCGGCCACCGCCCAGCGCAGCCGCCACACGGCCTCGGTACCGGCTTCCACCCGGGTGGCCGCTCGGGCCGGCCGGTCCTCCACGCGCACTCCGTGCACGGTCTGGGCGACCCGGTCGAGGAACCGCCGGCCGAGCCGGGTGAGCCGGACGTGGGTCGCCGCCTGAGCGAGCCCTCGCTCGGTCTGAGCCTGGACCCGTGCCACTCGCCATGCGGAGTCGGCCGGTTCCGGCCCATGCCGCCTGCCACCGCGGTCGTCCCAGAACGCCAGGTCGCCGAGGTGCGCGTAGATGCCCTGGAGCAGTCCTCCGGGCGGGCGTGGATCGGGCCTCCAGGGTGCGTACAGCCATGGGCGGCCGTCCGGCTCGTGCAGCGTCACGAGGTCGGTCAGAGCACTCAGTTTGCTGTGCTGGAACTCGTGCAGGAGGGTCAGCGCGAGCCGGCCGGGGTCGGCGGGCCAGGAGGCGAGGACGGTGCCGAACGCGTGCCGTGACGTGGCGGAGGCGACCCCGCGCGCCGGTGCCGGAAGGGGGACGATGCCGCTCAGTCCGGCCGCGAGTTCCCCGGCCCGCCGCGGATGGCTCTCGACGAGCAGTTCCCAGGCCGGCTGCAGCAGCCCCTGCCAGGCCGCCGGAACAGCGCCGGCCGGGTCGAGAGCGGGCAGCCGCGGGTCCGCGGTTTCCAGCGGCAGCCGCAGGGTCATCCCCCGGTGGCGGGCCTCCAGCATGGCGACCGGCTGCCAGTCGTGCCCCACCCGCCCAGGGTCGCGCGGCAGCGAGCGCACCTCCCCGCAGGCCCGGATCTGCACGCGGCAGCCGTGGCCGGGCCCGGCATGACCGTGCTCACCCGCGGGCCGCGGGCCAGGACAGCAGCCACAGCTGTCGGCGGCGGTGTGCGGTCCGGCCTCGGGCGCGACCACGACCAACGCCTCGTCCGCGGTCCCGAGCCGGGTCGCCGTGCCCAGCCCCGGCAACCGCAGTGTCCCGTCGCGGACCGGCACCGCGATCTCGGCGGCGATACCGGCTCGTACGGCGCCGACGGCCGCGAGAGCGCCGAGGTCCCCGGACGCGCACGTCCCACGCCGGTGGGCCGGACAGTCGCTCACGGCGCGGGCCGCCCAGGTGCCGAATGACGACGCGTCGACCACGGCCCGGGCCGCGTCGGGAGCGACACGTTCCACACGGGCGAGCAGGTCTGCGCCCGCGACCGCGGCGGCCGCGCAGGGACCGTCCAGGACCCTGCGCAGCAGCAGGAGATTCCGGCTCCGCCGGGCCCTGCGGAGCAGCAGCACCGCCTCCCGTCCCCCCTCCCCCGCGGCGAGGGAGTCGAAGACCGGGTCGGGGAGGACGTGGGCGCCGATCACGGCAGCCGTCTCGCGCGGTGGGCGACCCACCGCCTGATGTGTCCGATGAGCTGGAGAAGATCCGCGCAGTAGACGGTCGGCCGGCGGTATCCGGCGCCCGGCCGGTAGCGGTGGCCGTATTCACCGCCGCCGCACACGGCCAGTTCCGCGCAGCTCAGGCACTGGTCGGCCAGGGCCTGCGGGCCGGCCTGCCGGGCGGCGAACCCCGGGTGCAGCAGGACGTCGTCGAAGGAGTTCCGGAAGACGTCCAGGCCGGTGGCGGAGGCCCCGTCGTACCCGGTGCGCAGGGCGTCGTTCTGGTGGATGGTCCCGTCGGACTCGACGAAGGCGGAGACGGTGCGGGTGGCACCCACCCAGTCGAGGCGGCCGCGTCCGCCGAGCACCAGGTGCAGCAGCTCGTCGAGGATCCGCACGGAGGTCTCCTTGTGCGGAGCGCCGGCCCAGCGGTCGAAGACCGCGGCGAGCCAGGTGCCGTACGCCCCGGCCGGTGACGCCGGGAGTGCACCCCAGTGGGCGTGCGGCAGCAGGAAGTCGATCAGCGGGGGCCGGGTCGGCAGCAGCGACTCGTAGACGGCGATCGGGTCGCGGGTGGGGTCGATGACACAGAGCAGCCCTGCGTACAGTTGCGGGAACTGCTCCGACAGCCGGTGCAGCCCCGCCATGGCCCGGTCGTAGGAGCCGCTGCCGGACGGGGTGCGGCGGTGCGCGTCGTGCGCCTGACGGTCCCCGTCCAGGCTCACGCCGACGCGCACCCGGTGTTCGGCGAGTGTCTCCAGCATGCGGGGAGCGAGCAGGGTGCCGTTCGTCTGCACGGTGAACTCGGCCTCGGCACCCGCGTCCTGAACGACGGCGCGAACGGTCCGTACGACTCGGTCGATGCCCTTCGGTCCGTCCAGCAGCGGTTCGCCCCCGTGCAGCACGACCCGGACCTGTCGCAGCTCGTGCCGCGCCGCGTGCTCGGCGATGCGCCGCGCCGTCTGCCGCAGGGTCGCCGGGCTCATGGCGAGAGGCCTGTCGCGCCAGGTCTGATCGGCGTGTTCGTAGATGACGCAGTAATCACATGCGAGATTGCACCGGCTGCGTGTCTTGAGGACGAACTGGCGCAGCGGAACCGGTCGCCGGCTCTCCTCCAGGAGCGCCGCGACGTCGACCGCCGGCTGTTCAGACACTCGACTGCCAGGTGTTGTATTCGTCCTCATCGGACTCCGTGGCCTCTGCCTGGACCCGCTCCAGCGCCACGGCCAGCACGGACCCCGGCAGCGCGCGCAACTGGTCGATGGTGATTCCAGCGATGTCCGGCAGTCCGCACTCGACCCCCGTCGTCTCTTCCATGCCTGAGCCCCTTCCGTCTCCGGGACATCCGGCATCCGCCCCCGCACTGCGGCATCCGGGTCGCACGGGCATGGTAGGCGGATCCCCTCGGGTTCGGGAGGAGGCCGCGTGCTCGCAGCGACGGATTCGGACACCCCGGTCCTCGGGCCGCGCCGGTCCCTGCTACTTCTCCCACACCGCCTTTACGACCAGGTGCGCCTCTCCGGTCGCCTTGGCCAGCACCGCTCCGGTCTCTCCACTCAGCTTCACGCCGAACTCCAGCTCCAGGCGCTGCGGGGCGACGTCGAGAGAGGTGATACGGGCGTGCGCCTCCGCGGCCATGCGCCGGATGCCGTCCAGGGCCTCGCCGAGGTTCTCCTGCGCCCGCCGGACGATCGTGCCGCCGCTGACCGATATCTCCTCGAGGCCGTAGACGTCCTCGTCGGCCGGTTCGACAAGGACCCTGCCGCCGTCGGGCAGCGAGAAGCTGACGACGTCCCCCATGTGTACCCTCCCCTGGCTGTCCGCGCCGGTGCGCTGGTGCAGTCGTACCCTGATCGGGGGCCCTCCCACACGTCCTGGCATGCTGGCTGTGCTATGACCTCTCTGTCTTCCCAGTCTTCGCGCACCGCACCGCGCAACCCCGTCGGCGGCCATGTGCCCGTCGCCGGCGGGCTGCACTCGGTGGGCCTGTCCTACGCCCGTGACCTCGGGGCCGAGACCGTGCAGGTCTTCGTCGCCAATCCGCGCGGCTGGGCCACGCCCGCGGGCAACCCACGGCAGGACGAGCAGTTCCGCGCGGCCTGCGCCGAGCAGTCGCTCCCGGCGTACGTCCACGCCCCGTATCTGATCAACTTCGGCTCCCACACCGAGGCGACCGTTCAGCGGTCGGTGGAGTCACTGCGGCACTCGCTGCGGCGCGGCCGGGAGATCGGCGCGCTGGGCGTCGTCGTGCACACCGGGAGCGCCACCGGCGGCCGGGACCGGTCCGTCGCGCTGAAGCAGGTGCGGGAGCACATGCTGCCGCTGCTCGACGAGCTCACCCACGACGACGACCCGTACCTGCTCCTGGAGTCCACCGCGGGCCAGGGTGCCTCGCTGTGCTCGCGCACCTGGGACTTCGGGCCGTACTTCGAGGCGCTGGACGCCCATCCGAGGCTGGGCGTGTGCCTGGACACCTGCCACATCTTCGCCGCGGGGCACGACCTGACCGGCCCGGACGGCATGCGCCAGACGCTGGACCTGCTGGTGGAGACGGTCGGCGAGGGCCGGCTGAGGCTGATCCACGCCAACGACTCCAAGGACGTGGCCGGCGCGCACAAGGACCGGCACGAGAACATCGGCGCCGGCCACATCGGCGAGGACCCCTTCCGCGCCCTGATGACCCACCCCGCCACCGAGGGCGTCCCGCTGGTCATCGAGACCCCGGGCGGCAAGGCGGGCCACACGGCGGACGTGGAGCGTCTGAAGCGGCTCAGGGACGCGTGAGAAGGCGGTGAAAAGGCGCCGGGACGGCCCCCGGTGGGGGCGTCAGAGTTCCGGCCCGTCCCCCGGTTCCTCCTGGTAGGAGTAGCGCTGTTCCTTCCAGGGGTCGCCGAGGTTGTGGTAGCCGCGCTCCTCCCAGAAGCCGCGGCGGTCGGCGGTCATGTACTCCACGCCGCGGACCCACTTGGGGCCCTTCCAGGCGTACAGATGGGGGACGATCAGGCGGAGCGGGAAGCCGTGCTCGGCGGTGAGCAGTTCGCCGTCCTTGTGGGTGGCGAAGAGGGTGCGCTCCGAGGTGAAGTCGGACAGGCGCAGGTTGGAGCTGAACCCGTACTCCGCCCACACCATCACATGGGTGACGTTCGCCGCGGGCGGGGCGATGTCCAGGACGGTGCGCGCGGGGATGCCGCCCCACTCGGCGCCGACCATGCTGTACTTCGTGACGCAGTGCAGGTCGGCCACCACGGTGGTGTACGGCAGGGCCGTGAACTCCTCGTGGGTCCAGCAGTGCTTCTCGCCGTCGGCGGTGGCGCCGAAGACCCGGAAGTCCCAGCGCTCGGGCCGGAACTTGGGCACCGGCCCGTAGTGCGTGACCGGCCAGCCGCGCTGGAGCCGCTGCCCCGGCGGAAGTTCCGGCTGCGCCGCTCCCCTCGGCACTGCTCCAGACGCGTTCCCTGACGCGCGTTCCACCGGCTGACCCATGCCTCCATCCTGACAGACCGGAGGGGGTGCACATGACCAACCCGGGGGCGATTCGGACAACTCGCACTAAGTATGTACTTACTGGACGGCCGTGTGTGCCGGTGCAATCATGCGCGAGATCCGCCCAGAGACGTCCGGAAGGAGCACCGCCGCCATGCAAGGCGACCCCGAGGTGATCGAACTGCTCAACGAGCAGCTGACCGCCGAGCTCACCGCGATCAACCAGTACTTCCTGCACTCCAAGATCCAGGACCACAGGGGCTGGACGAAGCTCGCCAAGTACACCCGCGACGAGTCGTTCGACGAGATGCGGCACGCGGAACTCCTGACCGACCGGATCCTGCTCCTTGACGGCCTGCCGAACTACCAGCGTCTCTTCCACGTCCAGGTCGGGCAGACGGTGACGGAGATGTTCCGGGCCGACCGGCAGATCGAGGTCGAGGCCATCGACCGGCTGCGCCGGGGCGTGGATCTGATGCGCGACAAGGACGACATCACGTCGGCGAACATCTTCGAGGCGATCCTCGCCGACGAGGAGCACCACATCGACTACCTGGACACCCAGCTGGAACTGGTCGACAAGCTGGGTGAGGCGCTCTACATCTCGACCGTCATCGAACAGAACCAGCCGGACCCGTCGGGCCCCGGAACGCACGGCTTCTCCAGCCCCTGAGGCGGACCGCCGACGGTCGCGCCCAGGACCCTAGGCGGCGTCGCCCAGCTCCGTCAGCTCCTTCGGGGGCACTCCGGACGCCCCGCCGGTGAGCGGCGCGAGCGCCGGGCCGCCCTGGTCGATCAGCTCCCGGCGCGGGCAGGCGCCCCGGCCGAGCAGTGCCTGGATACGGCGTACGCAGCCGCCGCAGTCGGTGCCCGCCTTGCACGCGGAGGCGATCCTGCGGGGCGTGCAGGCGCCGTTGTCCGCGTGCTGCTTGACCTGCTGCTCGGTGATGCCGAAGCAACTGCACACGTACACGCGGTTCACCTCCCGCCGGGATCGGATCAGTGGCGCCACCCCGACTTCTTCTCGGTGAGGCAAACCTAACCTAACTCACGACGGGAACTCCGGGAAAGGGAGTGGGGCGCGGATCCCGTGTGATCCGCGCCCCACTTCACGCTCCCGCGAGGTGCGGGCGCCTCACTGGTCCCGGTACATCTCCGCGACCAGGAACGCCAGGTCCAGGGACTGGCTGCGGTTCAGCCGCGGGTCGCAGGCCGTCTCGTAGCGCTGGTGCAGGTCGTCGACGAAGATCTCGTCGCCGCCGCCGACGCACTCGGTGACGTCGTCACCGGTCAGCTCCACATGGATGCCGCCGGGGTGCGTGCCGAGCCCCTTGTGCACCTCGAAGAAGCCCTTGACCTCGTCGAGCACGTCGTCGAAGCGGCGGGTCTTGTGGCCGGAGGCCGCCTCGAAGGTGTTGCCGTGCATCGGGTCGGTCACCCAGGCCACCACCGCGCCCGAGGCCGTGACCTTCTCCACCAGCTCCGGAAGCCGGTCGCGGATCTTGTCGGCGCCCATGCGGACGATGAACGTCAGCCGGCCCGGCTCCCGCTCGGGGTCGAGGCGGTCGATGTACCGCAGCGCCTCCTCGGGCGTGGTCGTCGGGCCGAGCTTGATGCCGATCGGGTTGCGGATCCTCGACGCGAACTCGATGTGCGCGTGGTCCAGCTGCCGGGTGCGCTCGCCGATCCACACCATGTGCCCGGAGACGTCGTACAGCCGCCCGGTCCGCGAGTCGACGCGGGTCAGCGCCGACTCGTAGTCGAGCAGCAGCGCCTCGTGCGAGGAGAAGAACTCGACGGTCTTGAACTCCTCCGGGTCCGTGCCGCAGGCCCGCATGAAGTTCAGCGCACTGTCGATCTCGCGCGCGAGCTGCTCGTAGCGCTGGCCGGACGGGGAGGACCGCACGAAGTCCTGGTTCCAGGCG
This sequence comes from Streptomyces sp. NPDC052043, assembly GCF_044548235.1. NCBI lineage: Bacteria > Bacillati > Actinomycetota > Actinomycetes > Kitasatosporales > Streptomycetaceae > Streptomyces > Streptomyces sp. NPDC052043. The sequence goes on along the minus strand of NZ_JBIUBT010000001.1, from coordinate 575,530 downwards.
TGCACCTGACGCAGGTCGGCGTAGCCGCCGGTGGTGAAGGCGCGCACCAGGTTCAGCGTGGAGGCGGACGTGTGGTACATCCGCTTCAGGCGCTCGGGGTCCGGCACGCGGGCGGCCTCGGTGAACTCGAAGCCGTTGACGGAGTCGCCGCGGTAGGTCGGCAGGGTCACCCCGTCGCGGGTCTCGGTCGGCTTGGAGCGCGGCTTGGAGTACTGGCCGGCGATCCGGCCGACCTTGACCACCGGCACCGAGGCGGCGTACGTCAGTACGGCACCCATCTGGAGCAGGGTCTTGAGCTTGTTGCGGATGTGGTCGGCGGACACCGCGTCGAACGCCTCGGCGCAGTCGCCGCCCTGGAGGAGGAACGCCTCTCCCTTGGCGACGGCCGCCATCCGGGCGCGCAGCTGGTCGCACTCGCCCGCGAAGACGAGCGGCGGATACGACTCGAGGTCCGCGATCACTGCGCGCAGAGCCTCGGGGTCGGGGTACTCGGGCTGCTGCGCCGCGGGCAGGTCTCGCCAGGTGTTGCCAGCGCTCGCGCTGGTCTTAGCGTTCACGGTCACCCCACCAAGATTACGGGGTCGCCCGGCGGACCCCCTTCTCCGTTCAGCCAATGAGACGGACGGCGCCCGGTCGCGGTACCCCCTTTGCCCGGGTTGCTCAGGCGCCGGTACCCACGTCCAGCTGGTCGCGGTCGATGTTGATGGTCACCGACCCGTGGGTCTCGGTCTTGTTCCCCGCGTACTGGTGGATGCGCTGGTGGCCGGCCCACAGATGGGCCGGGATGGCGGTGTGGGCGGTGGTGTTCTCGTCGTTCCAGTGCGCGAAGTGGATCACGTCGGGCAGGGTGACCTTCCCGGCGTGGGCGACCAGGTCGGTGACCAGGGACGAGACGCTGCCGTACGCGCCGGACCGGTAGCCCAGTTCGTGCAGCCGCTCGGTCCAGGCCTCCAGGTAGCCGAGTACGCGCGTGGTGAGGGTGCCGCCCGGCGTGTACTGCTCCACGTCGTTGTAGAGCACCGACCCCTTGGCGAAGCCGAGCGCCGCCGCCTGGGCGACGGCGTCCTCCGCGGCCCCCTTGCCCTGCGGTGCCGGATCGTTGATCGACGCGCAGGAGTTCTGGCAGCTGCCGGCGCCGGAGGCGGGCTGCGGGCCGACGTAGAGCGGGAAGAAGCGCCACCCGTTCGCGTACTGCGTCTGCACCCACTCGGCGGTCAGCTTCGCCTGGGCGCAGGCGCGGTTGACGCCGCCGATGTAGACGCCGACGGCCCGGTAGGGCGAGCCGGTCCTCCAGGCGTTCATGGCCGTCTGGCTCGGGGCGGTGCAGGCGTCGAAGCCCCTGCCCTGGTACGCGGTCGCGTCGGCGGGCACGGCGCGCGTGGTCGGTTCCCGGGCGGGTTCACGGGCGCGGGCGGCGGCGACGGGCAGTCCGGCGCTGCGCAGCACCCGCTGGATCTCCGCGCGGTCCTCGCCGTACGGGGCCGTCACGGAGATTCCCTCGTTGGTGGCGGTCGCCCGGTAGACGCGGGCCGTGGGCTCCTCGGTCACCGAGGCCTTCGTCGCCACCGCGGGCTGCACCCACAGGGCCTCGGTGCGTCCGACGGCGCGGGCCGGGCAGTCCTGCTGCTCGCCGGGGGTGCCGAGGTAGACGGCGTGCCGGTCGAAGCGGACGCAGGCGGTCGGCTCCTGGTCGAGGTCGACGACGGGCCAGCCGGCCGGGACGGTGAAGGTGTGACCGCGGTAGGTGACGGTCTTGGTGGCATCGTCGGCCGACGGCCGGGCGGCGCCCGTGACACCGGCGGCGAGCACCGCGCAGGCGCTCAGGGCGGTCAGCGCCCGCCTCAGGCGGCGGTGCCCTGCCGGGTGGGGTGATCGTGGTGTGGAAATGGCGTACTCCTCGGTCGGGCTCGGGCGTGCGGCGAACGCCGGGGCGGGGTCGGCCGCTGGTCGACGCGGACCCTCTTCCCACTCCGCGAGGCCGCCGGAAACCGGCCTGTGCTGCGTACGGACGCACGCGCGGCAGCGCGGCCGGGGCCCGTCACGGGCCGGTCGGGGCCGCCCGGTGGACCGATGCGGTAGGGTGCCGGGCATGTTCGCGCACTCGACCCAGAACCAGAACTGGTGGTGGACCGCTTCTCCGGCGGCCCGCTGACTGCGCGTATCCCACACTGCGCGAAGGCCGCCCGAGGGGCGGCCTTCGGCGTTTCCGGCGCCTTGGCCGTTCCTCACCCACATCGACCGGCATCGACCGGCGTCGACGGAAGAGGAACCCATGGATCTGGCACGGCTGCTGCACGACCCCCGCCCCTTCGCCCTGCTGCGCCGCCGTACGCCGGGGCACGACCAGGACCTGGTCGAGGTGCTGCTCGGCCCGGTGACCCGTCGCGACCGGCTGGCCGACCTGCCCGACGAGGGCCTGGCCCTCGTACCGTTCCGGCAGATCCGCGAACGCGGCTTCGACGTCCGCGACGACGGCACCCCGCTGCTGGTGCTCACGCCCGAGGAGACGGGCACGGTCCCGCTCGCCGAGGCCCTGACGCAGCTCCCCGCGCACCAGGTGCGCGTCGAGGGCGGCGGCTTCGACGTGGGCGACGAGGAGTACGCGGAGATCGTCGGGCGGGTGCTGCGCGAGGAGATCGGCACGGGCGAGGGCGCGAACTTCGTGATCCGACGGACGTACGAGGGGGAGGTCCCGGGCTTCGGGCGGGCCGACGCGCTGGCGCTGTTCCGGCGGCTGCTCGAGGGCGAGCGGGGGGCGTACTGGACGTTCGTCGTGCACACCGGAGATCGGAAAGGGCCCGAAGGGCCTTCCTTGGAAGGGCGGGGGTGGGAGACGGGTGGGCGGACGCTGGTCGGCGCCAGCCCCGAGGTGCACGTGCGCATGTCCGGCGGGACGGTCGTGATGAACCCGATCAGCGGGACGTACCGCTACCCCGCCGAGGGGCCGACGCCCGAGCACCTGCTCGGCTTCCTCGCCGACGGCAAGGAGATCGAGGAGCTGTCGATGGTCGTCGACGAGGAGCTCAAGATGATGTGCACCGTCGGCGACATGGGCGGGGTGGTCGTCGGCCCGCGGCTGAAGGAGATGGCGCACCTGGCGCACACCGAGTACGAGCTGCGCGGCCGGTCCTCCCTGGACGTGCGCGAGGTGCTCAAGGAGACCATGTTCGCCGCGACCGTCACCGGGTCGCCGGTGCAGAACGCCTGCCGGGTCATCGAGCGGCACGAGGCCGGGGGCCGCGGCTACTACGCGGGCGCGCTGGCCCTGCTCGGCCGCGACTCCGGCGGCGCCCAGACCCTGGACTCCCCCATCCTCATCCGCACCGCCGACATCGACGCCCGCGGGCGGCTGCGCGTACCGGTCGGCGCCACCCTCGTCCGCGGCTCGGACCCGGCGGGCGAGGTCGCCGAGACGCACGCGAAGGCGGCGGGCGTGCTGGCGGCGCTGGGCGTACGGCCCGCCCGGCCGCGCGTGGAGCGCTCACGGCCCCGGCTCGCCGACGACCCGCGGGTGCGCGCGGCCCTGGACGGGCGGCGCGCCCTTCTCGCGCCGTTCTGGCTGCGGATGCAGGGCGCGGTCCCGACCGGCCGGGCGCAGTCGCAGGCCGCGGCGGACCCGGCGGAACTCACCGGACACACCCTGGTCGTGGACGGCGAGGACACCTTCACCGCGATGCTCTCCCACATGCTGCGGTCGTCGGGGCTGACCGTCACCGTGCGCCGCTACGACGAGCCCGGACTGCGCGCGGCCGTCCTCGCGCACGAGGGACCGGTCGTCCTGGGCCCCGGCCCCGGCGACCCGTGCGATGCGGACGACCCGAAGATGCGGCTGCTGCGCGCGCTGACGGCCGACGTGCTCGCCGAGCACCGGCACGGCGTGCTCGGGGTCTGCCTCGGACACGAGCTGATCGCGGCCGAACTCGGCCTGGACATCGTCCGCAAGGAGGTGCCCCACCAGGGCGCCCAGACCGGGATCGACCTGTTCGGGCGGGCCGAGACCGTGGGCTTCTACAACAGCTACGTGGCGCACTGCGACGACGAGGCGCACGCCGAGCTGTCCGCGCACGGGATCGAGGTCAGCCGGAGCGCGTCCGGTGAGGTGCACGCGCTGCGCTCCGACCGGTTCGCGTCGGTGCAGTTCCACCCCGAGTCCGTGCTGACGCTGAACGGCCGGGCGATCGTCTGCGCGCTGCTGGCCGGTCAGCTGCGCGGCGCCGGCACGTACGGTGAGCCGCGGCGCGTCCCGTAGCCGGCGACGCGCGCACCGAGGGCGCCGCCGGTCAGGTCGGCGGCACCCTCGGTGCGGTCTGTGGGCGAAGAGGCCGGTGGCGGGTCAGCCGAAGAAGACCCCGACCTCCTCGTACAGCTTCGGGTCGACCGTCTTCAGCTTCGCGGTCGCCTCCGCGATCGGGACGCGGACGATGTCGGTGCCGCGCAGCGCGACCATCTTGCCGAAGTCGCCGTCCCGGACGCACTCGATGGCGTGCAGCCCGAACCGGGTGGCCAGCCAGCGGTCGAAGGCGCTGGGCGTGCCGCCGCGCTGGATGTGCCCGAGGACGGTGGTCCGCGCCTCCTTCCCGGTGCGTGCCTCGATCTCCTTGGCCAGCCACTCGCCGACCCCGGACAGCCGCACGTGCCCGAAGGAGTCGAGCGAGGCGTCCTTCAGGACCACGTCGCCGTCCTTGGGCATGGCACCCTCGGCGACGACGACGATCGGGGCGTACGACGCCTTGAAACGGGAGGTGATCCAGGCGCACACCTGGTCGACGTCGAAGCGCTGCTCGGGGATGAGGATGACGTTCGCGCCGCCGGCGAGGCCGGAGTGCAGGGCGATCCAGCCCGCGTGACGACCCATCACCTCGCAGACCAGCACCCGCATATGGGACTCGGCGGTGGTGTGCAGCCGGTCGATCGCATCGGTGGCGATGCCGACCGCGGTGTCGAAGCCGAAGGTGTAGTCGGTGGCCGACAGGTCGTTGTCGATGGTCTTGGGCACGCCCACGCAGGGCACGCCGTACTCGTCGCTCAGCCGCGCGGCGACGCCGAGGGTGTCCTCGCCGCCGATCGCGACAAGCGCCTCGACCTCCTGCTTGGCGAGATTGTCCTTGATCCGCCGGATGCCGTCCTCCTGTTTGAGGGGGTTGGTCCGCGAGGAGCCGAGGATGGTGCCGCCGCGGGGCAGGATGCCGCGCACCGCGGGGATGTCGAGACGGACGGCGTCGTTCTCGAGGGGGCCCCGCCAGCCGTCCCGGAAGCCGACGAAGTCATAGCCGTACTCCTGCACGCCCTTGCGGACGATGCCCCGGATGACGGCGTTGAGCCCGGGGCAGTCGCCGCCTCCGGTCAGTACTCCGACCCGCATGGAAAAGTCCCTTCGCCGCGGTTGCCTGGTGAAGGTCACGCTAATGGTGACCCACGTCACTTCGGCATGGGGCGGCGAGCCAATTCCACTGAATTGTCGGGTAGTTGATCACGGCGAATCCACTCGAAAGGGTGGTGGCCGCGCGGGATGCGGGTGTACCCGCCCCTACTCGCCGTCGAGCCCGCGTTCGATGGCGTACCGCACCAGCTCCACCCGGTTGTGCAACTGGAGCTTGCCCAGGGTGTTCTGGACGTGGTTCTGGACCGTGCGGTGGGAGATCACCAGACGCTCGGCGATCTGCTTGTAGCTCAGACCCTTGGCGACCAGGCGCAGCACCTCGGTCTCGCGGTCGGTGAGCCGGGGCGCCCTCGGCTCACCGGCGTCCGCGACGGGTGCGGGCTCGGCGGCCAGCCGCCGGTACTCGCCGAGCACCAGGCCGGCCAGGCCCGGTGTGAACACCGGGTCGCCCACGGCCGTGCGGCGCACCGCGTCCAGCAACTCCTGGGTCGAGGCCGACTTCAGCAGGTAGCCCGTCGCACCCGACTTCACGGCCTCCAGCACATCGGCGTGCTCACCGCTCGCGGACAGCACCAGCACGCGCAACGCCGGGTCGGCGCCGACGAGTTCCTTGCAGACCTGGACCCCCGGCTTCGCGGGCAGGTTCAGGTCGAGCACGAGCACGTCGGGCGCGGCGGCCCGGGCGCGGCGCACCGCCTGCTCGCCGTCGCCCGCGGTGGCGACCACCTCGAAGCCGGACTCGGTCAGGTCGCGGGCCACGGCGTCGCGCCACATCGGATGGTCGTCGACCACCATCACTCTGATCGGGTCCTGTTCCGCGCTCATCGGCTCTCCGCCTTCCCCCGCGTCCACGGCGCGCCCTTCGCGCTTCCCGTGTGCCCGCTGCCGTTCGTGGTCTGCGTGTTCCTGGGTACGTGCAGTTCGACCTCCGTGCCCTGGCCGGGCACCGAGACCAGTTCGGCGCTGCCGCCGATGTCGCGCAGCCGGCCCCGGATCGACAGGGCCACACCGAGCCGGCCCTCGTCCTCGGCCTGGGCGAGCCGCCCCTGCGGGATGCCGGGACCGTCGTCCCGCACGGTCACGATCACCGACTCCGGCTCGTCCTCGACCAGGATCCACGCCCGCGCGCCCTCGCCCGCGTGCCGGCGGACGTTGTCCAGCGCGGCTCCGACGGCGGCGGCCACCTCCCGGGCGGCGGCGGCCGGCAGCGGCACCGGGGCGCCCGGTTCGGCGAGGCTGACCCGGGCACCCGCGTACGGGGTGAGCAGCGCGCGCAGGTCGACGGGCCCGTCGGCGGCGTCGTCCGTGCCCTCGTCGAGGGCCCCGACGGCCGCGCCCCGCGCGGTGTCCCCGGCCGGATCCGCAAAGGCGTCCCTCGGCGCCCGGGGGACCGAGGCCGGCCCGCCGGAGACCAGGGTGCGCAGCGCCACCTCCTGGTCGCCCGCCAGCCGGCCCAGTTCGGCGGCTTCGCCCCCGATGACCGCGCCGCGCCGCTGCACCATGGCCAGCACCTGGAGCACGCCGTCGTGGATGTCCCGGGCCAGGCGCTCCCGTTCCCGGGTGGCCGCCTCGATCTCCAGCGCCCGGGCGAGGGTGCGCTCGGAGGCGCGGGCGACCTCGACGACGTAGCCGATGGCGATGGAGGCGACCCAGACCAGGATCACGTTGTGGACGGTGTCGCGGGTCGCGGCGCCGCGCTCGACCAGGTTGGCGGCGGCGACCGCGGTGGAGGCGAAGGCGGCCCAGCGCCAGCCGCCCTTGACGGCGAAGGCGAGGACGGAGCCGGCGGTCCAGATCGACGGCAGGGTCGGGCCGCCGTCCGCGATCCGCGCCGGCGCGTCGGCGACGGGGGTGAGGAGGATGCCGGCCAGCGCCAGGGTGAGGTCGGCGGCCAGGAAGCGCCTGGTGCAGCTCGCGGCGTTCGCGACCCTGGGCAGGGTGGCCAGGGTCCACCCGGACAGCACGCAGTAGTAGGCGATGGCGACACCCGGGCGCGGGAACCGGTCGTAGCCGGTGGCGAACAGGCCGACCGCGTAGAGCATGGTCAGCACCCGGTATCCGGCGAGCGCGCGCCACAGCGGCTGCTCGACCGACATCCTCATCACGCGTTGCCGCTTCGGCATGTCCCCCCGCATGTCCCCCCTCGGCGGTTCGCCCTACTCCGCCTGCTTCTCCCTCTGGGCCTGTTGCGTCTCGGCCGCTTCCGTCTCGGGCGCTTCCGTCCCGGCCTGTTGCGTCGGGGCCTGTTCCCTCTCGGCCCGCCCGAGCGCGGCCCGTACGGCCTTCTGGGCCTTGTCGGCCGCCCGCCCCGGCGTCTTGTCCGCTTCCCTGCCGGCCTTGGCCGCCTCCGCGATCTGCCGTTTGGCCGCGGTCGCGTAGATGTCGACGTACTCCTGGCCGGAGAGCTTCATGATCTCGTACATGACCTCGTCCGTCACCGCCCGCAGCACGAAACGGTCGTGCGCGAGGCCCTGGTAGCGGCTGAAGTCCAGCGGCTTGCCGATGCGTATGCCCGGGCGCATCAGCTTGGGGACGACCTTCCCGGGAGGCTGGATCTTCTCGGTGTCGATCATGGCGACCGGGATGACGGGCGCCCCGGTGGCCAGCGCCACGCGGGCCAGGCCGCCCGGCTTGCCGCGGTAGAGCCGCCCGTCGGGCGAGCGGGTGCCCTCCGGGTAGATGCCGAACAGCTCGCCGCGCTCCAGCACCTCTATGCCGCTCTTCACCGCAGCCTCGCCCGCGCCGCGCGTCCCGGAGCGGTCCACCGGGAGCTGGCCCACGCCCTTGAAGAACGCGGCGGTCATCCGGCCCTTCACCCCGGGCGTGGTGAAGTACTCGGCCTTCGCGATGAAGGTGACCTTGCGGTGCAGCATCACCGGCAGGAAGAAGGAGTCCGAGAAGGACAGGTGATTGCTCGCCAGAACGGCGGGGCCCTCGGCCGGGATGTTCTCCAGTCCCTCCACCCAGGGCCGGAAGGCGAGCTTCAGCGGCCCCCCGATGGCGACCTTCATCGTGCCGTAGAACAACCGAGTGCCTTCCTGTGTGTGTCGGTCAGACGATACCGCCGGGTACCGCCTGTGGGGCCGATGGCCCTGGTCGGTGTCAGTACGGTCGCGTACGGTGAAGTACCTGCAATCGACGACCACAGGAGAGCAACGTGCCGGTGCTCCCCGGAGCCGAGCCGTACCGCCACGAGGGCGGCGAGGTCGGCGTCCTCCTCTGCCACGGCTTCACCGGTTCCCCCCAGTCGCTGCGCCCCTGGGGGCGGTACCTCGCCGAGCGCGGCCTGACCGTCTCGCTCCCGCTGCTGCCCGGGCACGGCACGCGCTGGGAGGACATGCAGCTCACCGGCTGGCCCGACTGGTACGCGGAGGTGGACCGCGAGCTGCGGGTCCTGCGCGATTCCTGCGCGCGGGTGTTCGTGGCCGGACTGTCCATGGGCGGCGCGCTGGCGCTGCGGCTGGCTGCCCGGCACGGGGACGCGGTCACGGGCGTCGTGGTCGTCAACCCGGCCAACAAGGTGCACGGTCTGTCGGCGTACGCCCTGCCGGTGGCCCGCCATGTCGTACGGACCACGAAGGGCATCGCGAGCGACATCGCGCTGGAGGGCGCCGCCGAGCTGGGGTACGACCGGGTGCCGCTGCACGCCGCGCACTCGCTCAGGACCTTCTTCCGGATGCTCGACGGCGAGCTGCCGCAGGTCACCCAGCCGCTGCTGCTCCTGCGCAGCCCGCAGGACCATGTGGTGCCGCCGGTCGACTCGGCCCGGATCCTCGGCCGGGTCTCCTCCACGGACGTCACGGAGGCCCTGCTGGAACACAGCTACCACGTCGCGACGTTGGACCATGACGCGGACCGGATCTTCGAGGAGAGCTACGCCTTCATCGGCCGGCTCGCACCCAGTGTCGGCAAGGAAGGGACGACGGCAGGTGGCTGAGCACGACTCCGACCGCGAGAACCGCGACGGCGGTGAGCCGGTGGAGCCGGCCGAACCGGTCACGCCCGCCGGGCCCGCAGGGCCCGTCGAGCCGGCCGAACCCGCCGGACCGGCCGAGCAGCGCGCCGAGCCCGGCGTGCCCGCCGGGAAGGAAGGCGCCGCCTTCGACGAGGAGGCCGCCTGGGCGGCGATCGTCGCCGGGTACGGGCAGGAGCCGCCGGACCCGCCGGGCTCGAGGCCGTTCCGGCCGATCGAGGACCTGGCGCTGCCGCCGGACCCCGGGGCGCCCGACGAGAAGCCGTGGAAGGAGAGGACGGACAGGAAGGACAGGAAGGCCGAGGACGCCGAGGGCGACAAGGACAGCGGGGACGGCGAGGCAGGCGAGAGCGAGAAGGGCCCGGCCGGGCGGCTGGGCGGCTCGGTCTCCTTCGCACCCGGTGTCGGCCGTCCCGGTGCGGGGCCGCGCGACTACTCGCTCGCCGAACCCTCCGAGGACGACTTCGACGAGGGCGACGAGGGCCACTTCGTCCCGCCGGAGCCGCCCCCGCTGCCCTCCGCCGACCCGACCTCGAAGTTCGCCTGGCTCGCGGTGATAGGCGGGCCCGTCCTGCTCCTGCTGGCCGTCCTGTTCGGCTGGGACATGACGTGGTGGCTCGCCATGCTCGGCATCGGCGGCTTCCTGGGCGGCTTCGCGACGCTGGTGATGCGGATGAAGCCGGACGACGATGACGACGACAACCCGGGCCGCGGGGCGGTGGTCTGAGCCGCGGGACCGACCGCACCACCGGCCCCCTGGTCCCGCGACCGGTCCCGCGATCGACCGCGCGCGACCGGCCCCGACCCCCGGTCCTAGGGAAGCGCCGGCACTCTGAGGGCGGCCAGCACCGGCAGGTGGTCCGTGGCCGCCCTCAGGTCCGTCTCCGTCACCCCGTACCGGCCGAGGGGCACCCCGCAGCCGAGGACCTCGACGCCGCGGGTGGCGAAGACCGCGTCGATTCGACGGTGCGGATCGACGGACGTCCAGGTGTCCTCCGCTCCCCAGGGGGCGGTGGCCCAGCCGTCCTGGAGCAGGTCGGCCAGCCGCCGGAACGCCGGCCCCTCAGGCCCCTCGTTGAGGTCGCCGCCCGCTACCGCGTGCGCCACGCCCATCCCGGCCAGCCGGTCCAGAAGCGCGCCGGCCTGCTCGTACCGTTCGGCCGCGTCGAGTGAGAGGTGGCAGCTGACGACGCCGAGCCGGGCGCCCCCGAACCGGACGACCGCCGTGGCAAGGCCCCGCCGGTGCAGCCCGGGGGTGAGCGGCAGCAGGACGTCCTCCGTGCGCTCCACGGTGGCCCTGAGCGAGCAGAGCACCGCCGGGCCCGCGGCCGTCGCACCCCCGGTGAGGACCACCAGGTCCGAGGCCGCGGCGAGCCGGGCCAGCTTCTTGCGCCAGCGGAAGAAGCGCGGCGCCTCCTGGAGGAGCACGAGATCGGGCGCGCAGGCCCGGATCACGCGGGCCAGCGCCTCGGTGTCGTCCCGCATCGAACGGATGTTGTGGCTCAGGACGCGGATGACGGCGGAACCGTCGGGTTCCGTGCGGGAGTTGGGCAGCAGCATGACGATCAACATACGCCGCGGCCCACTCGATGCCGGTACGGCGGCGCCCACCGGTCCCGGACGGACGGGGACGGTGGGCGCGCTCACGGTACGACCGGCGCTACATGATCGGGTCGGGCTCCCGGGCGAGGTCGGCCGCGCCCACCAGACCGGCCTTGTTGCCGAGCTGGGCGGCGAGGACGTCGGCGACCGGGCGCCAGTTGCCGCCGACCAGCCAGCGCTTGTAGGACTTGCGGATCGGGTCCAGGACCAGCTCGCCCTCGTCGGAGAGGCCGCCGCCGACGATGAACGCGGACGGGTCGAAGAGCGAGGCCAGGTCGGCCAGGCCGGCGCCCACCCAGCGGGCCAGCTCGCGGTAGGAGTCGACGGCCACCGGGCAGCCCTGGCGGGCGGCCACGGAGATGTGCTTGCCCTCGATGCCCTCGGGGGTGCCGTCGCCGAGGGCGAGCAGCACCTCCGCGCTCTCGGGGGCGGCGTTGGCGCGCTGCTTGGCGTACCTCACCAGGGCGCGCCCGGAGGCGTACTGCTCCCAGCAGCCCTGCGAACCGCAGCCGCACAGCAGGCCGTCCGGGACCATCCGGATGTGGCCGAACTCGGCGGCCACGCCGAAGTGGCCGCGGCGCAGCTTGTTGCCGATGACGATGCCGCCACCGAGGCCGGTGCCGAGCGTGATGCAGATGACGTTGCGGTGGCCCTTGCCGGCGCCGAACTTGTACTCGCCCCAGGCCGCGGCGTTGGCGTCGTTCTCCACGACGACCGGCAGGGCGACGCGCGCCTCGACCTCCTCCTTCAGCGGCTCGTTGCGCCAGTCGATGTTGGGCGCGAAGTAGACCGTGGAGCGCTGCCGGTTGACGTATCCGGCGGCGCCGATACCCACGCCGACGATCTCGTGCCCCGCGCGTGCGCCCTCCACCGCCGAGGCGATGGCGTCCACGATGGCCGCGGGCGTGGCGGGGGTCGGCACCTTGAAGGTCGAGAGGATGTTGCCTTCCTCGTCGACCACGCCGGCCGCGATCTTCGTGCCGCCGATGTCGACGCCGATGGTGAGTCCCATGAATCCCTCAGTTCCGGTCGAGCCCCGCTACGGCCAACCGTACCCGAGGCCCTGCCGTCGGATTCGCGTCGCAGGGACGGTCGGTGCAAGTCGTCCGGACGGTCAGTCCAGGTCGATGCGCTCGCCGCCGCTGCCCTCGCCGGGGTCGCGGCGGTCGTCGGGGTGGGCGTCCGGGTCGTCCAGTCCGTCCCGCGCGGACTCGCCCGTGCGGGACGACGTCCAGCGGCGCTCCTGGGACTCGACGGCCGAGCGGTACGCGGCGAGGAGTTCACCGCCGGCCGCCGCCAGGTGCTCGAAGACCTCGGGGTTGCGCTCCACGACCGGTTCGACGGCCGCCTTGGCCTGCTGGACCATCTGCCGCACCACCTGTTCGGCCGCGGGTCCGGCGAGCGCGCCGAGCAGCGGCGCCTGGATCGACGACAGCTTGTCGGCGACGGTGTCGACGAACCTGCGCAGCTCCTCGGCGGCCGAGCCGGGCGGCGGGCCGTACTGCTCGCGGCGACGGGCCTGCTCCGCCGCGAGGTCCTCGGCGCAGGCCGTGGACCAGGCGTCGGCGTCCGTGGCGTGCGGAGGGGGGGTGTCCCCACGGCCGCCGGGCTCCTCCTGAGCGGCGTCGTCGCGATGGGCGTCGGACGGTGTGCGCTCTTCGCTCATGGCGGACTCCTGACTACGGTTCGTCCCTCCGACGTTACCCGAACGGGGGTAGGCGCTTCATCTCTCGCGCGGCCACAGCGCGGGGTCCGGCGCGAACCGGATCCGCAGCGCGCCGTCGCGCAGGGCGGCCCCGTCGACGGTGCACCGGCGCAGCGCCGAGGGGAGCGGTACGACGCGGCGGAACGGCCCGGCGGTCACCGCGAGTTCGTCGCCGAGCCGGATGAGGTCCAGTTCCTCCCGTATGGCGCCGGGCAGGGGGATGTGCCACACGAGGACCCCGTCCTCGGCGAGCCGGTCGGTCACGGGCCACTCGATCGGGGCGGCCGCCGGTTGCACGCCGGGCACGGCGAGGGCGGCGAGGTCGTCCAGGCCGCGCGGGTCCCGGCCCAGGTGGGCGGCCGGGTGGACGGCGTACGTCTCGCGCCACTCGTCGAGGGTCTTGCGCTGCTGCGCGACCGGGCCGGCCAGCCAGGAGTCCGCCGCGGTCTCCGGCAGGACCCGGCCGGCGACCAGGCACTCCACGGCCAGCCCGCGCACGGCCAGGCCCAGGGCGGCGCCGCGGACGGCGTCGGCGCCGGCCGGGCCGGGCTCGGCGACCAGGCGTACCCGGGTGCCGCGGTCGGCGACCACCGCGGCCACGGCGGCCAGCTCGACGTCCCAGCGTGCCGCCGTCTCGTACAGCCACTCGGCCGGCATGGGGAGGCCGGCGAGCCGGCCGAGCACCGGCCGCAGGGCGCGGGCCGCCTGCCGCTCGGGCGGGAGCAGCCGGCGCAGATAGCGGCGCAGCTCCTCGGGCAGCGCGAGCAGGGCGAGCGCCTGCGGCGCCGGGGGCAGGTCGACGACCAGCAGCTCGAACCGCTCCGACAGGGCCGCGTCGCGCAGCGCGCGCAGCAGGGCGAGTTCCTCGGCGCCCGGCAGCGGGGTGACCTCCTCGGGGTCCAGACGCGTGGCCCCGAGCAGGTCGAGCACCTGGCCCGCGCGGTCCTGGAAGGCGGCGAGGTCGGTCCGGAAGCCGGTCGCCGCGTCGGGGCGCCAGGCGGTCAGCCCCGGTACGACGGGCACCGGCTCGGCACCCGTCGGCACCCCGAGCGCCGCGCCGAGGGAGTCCGTGCGGTCGGCGCTGAGCACGAGGGTCTGGACGCCGTCACGGGCGGCGGTCAGTGCGGTGGCGGCGGCGACGGTCGTACGGCCGCTGCCGCCCGGGCCCGTGATCAGGAGGGTGCGCATGACGTTGAACGGTAGCTGGCTTCGACGGCTCGGTCGCCCACGGGCGCGCCCTTCGGCCTCGCACCCGGCGCCCGGGCAGGCGGGCCCCGGGTGGGCGCCTGCTGCTCCGCCGTGGGCCGCGCGGGCCTACTTCTCGCCCGACTCCACGCGCTTCTTCAGGCCCGCGAGGGCCCGGTCGATGATGACCTTCTCGGCCTTGCGCTTGATCATGCCGAGCATGGGGATCTTGACGTCGACGGTGAGGAGGTAGGTCACCTCGGTGGCGTGCACGCCCGCGGGCTTGAGGACGTAGGAGCCGTCCAGGGAGCGCAGCATCTGGGACTTCACCAGGGTCCAGGAGACCTCGTGGTCGCCGGTCCAGGTGTAGGCGAGGGTCTGGTCGTCCTTGATGGCGCCCGCGTCCATGACGAGGCGGACCTGGTGGGCACGGCCCTGCTCGTCCGTCTTGAGGACCTCGGCCTCCTTCACCTCGCCGGTCCAGTCGGGGTAGCGGGCGAAGTCGGCGATCACGGCCATGACGTCGGCCGGTGGCGCCTCGATCGTGATGCTCGAGCTGGTGTGTTCCGCCATCGCCGTGGATCCTCCAGATGCGGGCCGGTAGTGCGGCCGGGTGAGGCCGGTGGTGCGCTCCTCGTGCGCACGTGTGTGCAGCGTGAAGGCTACCGCGCGCCCGGCCGCCGGACTCCACCCCCGCCTGGGCGATCGGCCGGAATGGTCACCATTCGAGCACCCAGGGCCGGCCGCTCCCGGCGAAGTGCCCCACGTTCACGCATTCGGTCGCGCCGATCCTCATCCGCCGCACCAGCGGCTGGTGGACGTGGCCGAAGAGGGCGTACCGGGGCCGGGTGCGCCGGATGGCCTCCAGCAGGGCGCGGCTGCCCCGCTCGAAGCGGCGCGCGACGGTGTCGTAGACGAGTTCCGGCACCTCGGGCGGGATGTGCGTGCACAGCACGTCGACCTCGCCGACCGCCTCGATCTTCGCCGCGTACTCCTCGTCGCCGATCTCGAAGGGGGTGCGCATGGGGGTGCGCAGGCCGCCGCCGACGAAGCCGAAGACACGGCCCCCGATCTCCACCCGCTCGCCGTCGAGCACGGTGGTGCCCTCGCGGGCGTACTCCTTCCACAGCGTCGGCATGTCGACGTTCCCGTAGGTGGCGTACGTCGGAGCGGGGAAGGCGGCGAAGAGTTCCGCGTACTGCTTGCGCACCGCCCGCTCCATCACCGCCGCCCGGTCGCCGTCGACACCCGCCCACAGCCGGGCGCCGAACTCGCGTGCCTCGGCGAAGCGGCGGGCGGTGCGCAGCTCGACGATGTGGTCGGCGTTCGCCACGCCGAACAGGTCGGGGAAGATCCCGCGCGAGTGGTCGGCGTAGTCGAGGAAGAGGATCAGGTCGCCGAGGCACACCAGGGCGTCGGCGCCCTCTCCGGCCCGGGCCAGGTCCCGCACGTTGCCGTGCACGTCGCTGACCACATGGATGCGCGTTCTGCCGTGACGGGCCGATGTGGGTGCCATGGCGATCAAGCGTAGGCGGGCGTGGCATACGTGAACAGTGGCGGCCGGAAACGCCGTTACTGGCCGGTGGTTCAACGGGTCGACTACTGTGCGCAGGGGAACGTCGATCCGTGTGACGCAGCGAACATCTCGCCGGGTCCCCCTGTCGAAGAACCATACCGGCGGGTAACGTCCGGCCCGTCCCATCGTTTCTGGATTTCAACTACGTCGTGGCGCCGGCGCCCTATGAGGAGCAGCAGACTTGCGCGAGTTCAGCCTTCCGGCTCTGTACGAGGTTCCTGCGGACGGGAATCTGACCGACATCGTCCGCAGAAACGCCGCGCAGCATCCCGACGTCGCCGTCATCGCCCGCAAGGTGGACGGCGTCTGGCGGGACGTCACGGCACGGGCCTTCCTCGCCGAGGTGCACGCCGCCGCCAAGGGTCTGATCGCCTCCGGCATCCAGCCCGGCGACCGGGTCGGCCTGATGTCCCGTACGCGCTACGAGTGGACGCTGCTGGACTTCGCGATCTGGAGCGCGGGCGCGATCACCGTGCCGGTGTACGAGACCAGTTCGCCGGAGCAGGTGCGGTGGATCCTCGGCGACTCCGGCGCGACCGCGTGCGTCGTGGAGCTGGACCAGCACGCAGCCGCCGTCGAGGCGGTGCGCGACACGCTGCCCGCGCTGAAGAACCTCTGGCAGATCGAGGCCGGCGGGGTCGAGGAGCTGGTCCGGGCCGGCCGGGACATCAGCGACGCCGCGGTGGAGGAACGCGGCTCGCTGGCGAAGGCCGACGACCCGGCGACCATCGTGTACACCAGTGGCACCACCGGCCGCCCCAAGGGCTGCGTGCTCACCCACCGCGCCTTCTTCGCCGAGTGCGGCAACGTCGTGGAGCGGCTGCGCCCGCTGTTCCGCACCGGCGAGTGCTCGGTGCTGCTCTTCCTGCCGCTGGCGCACGTCTTCGGCCGGCTGGTCCAGGTCGCCCCGATGATGGCGCCGATCAAGCTGGGCTGCGTCCCGGACATCAAGAACCTCACCGACGAGCTGGCCGCGTTCCGCCCCACGCTGATCCTCGGTGTCCCGCGGGTCTTCGAGAAGGTCTACAACGGGGCGCGCGCCAAGGCGCAGGCGGACGGCAAGGGCCGGATCTTCGACAGGGCGGCCGACACGGCGATCGCCTACAGCAAGGCACTGGACAGCTCCTCGGGTCCCTCGCTCGGGCTGCGGATCAAGCACAAGGTGTTCGACAAGCTGGTCTACGGCAAGCTGCGCGCGGTGCTCGGCGGGCGCGGCGAGTACGCCATCTCCGGCGGCGCTCCGCTCGGCGAGCGCCTCGGCCACTTCTACCGCGGTATCGGCTTCACGGTCCTGGAGGGCTACGGCCTGACCGAGTCCTGCGCGGCGACCGCCTTCAACCCCTGGGACCGGCAGAAGATCGGCACGGTCGGCCAGCCGCTGCCCGGCTCGGTGATCCGCATCGCGGACGACGGGGAGGTGCTGCTGCACGGCGAGCACCTGTTCAAGGAGTACTGGAACAACCCCGGTGCGACCCGTCAGGCGCTGGCCGACGGCTGGTTCCACACCGGTGACATCGGCACGCTCGACGAGGACGGCTACCTCAGGATCACCGGCCGCAAGAAGGAGATCATCGTCACCGCGGGCGGCAAGAACGTCGCCCCGGCCGTGATCGAGGACCGCATCCGGGCGCACGCGCTGGTCGCGGAGTGCATGGTGGTGGGCGACGGGCGGCCGTTCGTGGGCGCGCTGATCACCCTCGACGAGGACTTCCTGCACCGCTGGTGCGCCGAGCACGGCAAGCCGGCGGACTCCACCGCACAGTCGCTGCGCGAGGACCCGGACCTGAACGCGGCGATCCAGGCGGCGGTCGACGACGGCAACGCCGCGGTGTCGAAGGCGGAGTCGGTGCGGAAGTTCCGCATCCTGTCCTCCCAGTTCACGGAGGAGTCGGGGCACCTCACCCCGTCGCTGAAGCTCAAACGGAACGTGGTGGCGGAGCACTACGCGGACGAGATCGAGGCGCTCTACGCCAAGTAGCGCGCCGCTCCCCCGCAGCAGTTCCCACAGCGGTTCTTCCAGGTCCTACAGCAGTTCCTCCAGCCGCTGGGCCAGCAGGTCCCACCGCCATTTCTCCTCGACCCAGGAGCGTCCCCGCTCCCCCATGCGGCGGCGCAGCTCCGCGTCCCCCAGGAGCGTGACGACGCGGTCGGCGGCCTCCTCGGGGGAGCCGCCGCGCACGACCCAGCCGGTCTCGCCGTCGAGCACCGCGTCGGGCGCGCCGCCGGAGTCGCCGGCGACGACGGGCAGTCCGGTCGCGGACGCCTCCAGATAGACGATGCCGAGCCCCTCGACGTCGAGTCCGCCGCGCCGGGTGCGGCAGGGCATGGCGAAGACGTCGCCGGCGCCGTAGTGCGCGGGCAGTTCGGCCCAGGGCACCGCGCCGGTGAAGCGCACGGAGCCGGACACCCCGGTCCGCTCCGCCAGGGCGCGCAGATCCCTCTCGTACGGTCCACCGCCGACGATCAGCAGCACGGTGTCCGGCTCGGCGGCCAGGATCCGGGGCATGGCCTGGATCAGCGTGTCCTGCCCCTTGCGCCTGACCAGCCGCGAGACGCACACGACCACCGGCCGGTCGGTGAGCCCGAGCCGGGCCCGCACCGCGTCGCCGCCCGAGCCGGGGTGGAACGTCTTCTCGTCGACGCCCGGGGGCAGTCGCACCATCCGCCCGGCCGCCTCGGGGGTCAGCGCGGTGGCGATCCGGGAGCGGGTGTACTCGCCGAGGTAGGTGATCGTGTCCGTCGACTCCCCGACGCGGCGCAGGAGCCCGCGGGCGGCGGGCAGTTGCGCCCAGCCCGCCTCGTGCCCGTGGGTGGTGGCCACCAGCCGCTCGGCGCCCGCCCTCCTCAGGGCCGGCGCCATCAGGCCGAGCGGCGCCGCCGCGCCGAACCACACCGCCGTGCACCCGTGTTCCCGCAGCAGCCCGACCGCGCGCCGGGTCGCGCCCGGCGTCGGCAGCAGCATCGTCGTGCGGTCGCGTACGACGGTGAAGGGCTGCTCCGCGTCGAAGGCCGCCGTCGCCTCGGCGCCCTCCCGGCCCCGCTTCCACGTGGAGGCGTAGACGACCAGCCGCTCCGGGTCCAGGCGCAGCGCCATGTTGTGCAAAAACGCCTGGATCCCGCCCGGCCGCGGCGGAAAGTCGTTGGTCACGATGAGGGTCTTGCGCACAACCGCCGACCCTACCGAACCCGGCCGAGCCCACCGGCCACGGCCGTGCCGCACGCCCCGCGACGGCCGGCCGCGAGATCATGTGCCCCGCAGGTGGACGCGCGGAGAGGGGTCGGGTGGGCGAAACGGGAGACCGGCGGGGGCTCGCCGGGGTGCTGGTGGTCTGGGGCGTCAGCCGGGTCGCGCTGCTGCTCCTCACGTTCGGGGTGTTCCGCTTCCCGGGTCCCGACGACGTCACGACGGACCTGTCGGTGATCTACCAGGGCTGGTACGAGGTGCTGCGGCAGGGCGCCTTCCCGGCCGGCGACGTGACCTGGCAGTACCCGCCCGCCGCCGCGCTGGCGATCCTCTCCCCCGCCGTCCTGCCCTTCCTCGACTACGCCACGGCCTTCCAGGTCCTGGCCCTGCTGGCCGACCTGGCGGTGCTGTGCCTGCTGCTGTGCACCGGACGGCGGCCCGGCCGGCCGCTGCGCGGGGCCTGGGTGTGGACGGCGGGCGCTCCCCTGCTCGGCCCGGTCCTGTACGCCCGCTACGACGTGATGGTGACGGCGGTGGCCGTGGCCGCGCTGCTCGCGGGCGTCCGGCATCCGCGCGCGATGGGCACGCTCGCCGGTTTCGGGGCGCTGCTGAAGGTGTGGCCTCTCCTGCTGCTGCCGGGCCTGCGGGGCGCGGTCGGGCGCCGTGCGTGGACGGCGGCGGCGGTGACCGTGGCGGTGCTCGCCTCGCTGTGCGCGCTCACCGTGCCCGGTGCCCTGTCCTTCGTGACCGCGCAGCGCGACCGGGGCCTGGAGGTGGAGGCGCCGGCCGCGCTCGTCCTCCACGGGGCGCGGCACTTCGGCTGGAACGGACAGGTGCTGCTCCGCTACGGCTCGCTGGAGTTCGCCGGCCCGCACACCGACGTGGTCGGCACCGCCTCCCTGGCCCTGACCGCGGCGGCCTTCGGCTGGCTGCTGCTGTGGCGGCTGCGGGCCCGCCGCTTCCGTCCGGACACGGCCGCCCGGGCCGCGTTCACGGCCGTGCTGCTGTTCACGGTCACCAGCCGCGTCCTCAGCCCCCAGTACCTGGTGTGGCTGATCGGGCTGGCCGCCGTCTGCCGGTGCTTCCCAGACGACGGTATGCGGCTGCCGGCGGGCCTCGTCCTGGCGGCGGCCCCGGTGACGGCCCTGGAGTTCCCGGTGTACTTCGCGCACGTCGTCGCGAGCGACCGCCTCGGCGTCGGCCTCCTGCTGCTGCGCAACGGCCTGCTGGTGGCCGCGTGCGTGACCGCCTGCCGGACCCTGTGGCGCTCGACGGTCCCTGCGGCACCCAGGAGGCGGCGACCGGACCGGACCGCCCGGGCCACCGCCGTCGATCAGCCCAGCTGACGTCCGAGGTATGCGCGCCACTGCTCGGTGAACCGCTCCAGAGTGATGCCGAGGACCTTCCGCAGGGCGTCCTCGACCGCGCCCTCACGGGCGCCGTGGGCGCCGACGGAGCGGTAGAAGTCGTCGAGGCGCCGCTCGCCCCACCGGTCGGCGATCATGCGGCAGGCCATCCAGCCGCTCTCGTAGGCCCGGGCGAGCCGGGCCGGGTCGCCGGCGAAGCCGAAGTCCGAGTCGGCCGGCAGGGCGGCGGGGACGTTCCCGTCGGCCACGGCGCCGCGCAGTTCGGGCGCGGTCTCGTCCGCGGTGCGGCCGGTGCCGCGGTAGCCGACCCAGTCCGCGTAACCCTCGGAGAGCCACAGCGGGGTGGCGGCGTTGGTGTGGGCGCGGGTGGCGACGTGGGTCGTCTCGTGCGTGAGGACGACCTGCTTGCCGAGCGACCCGAGCATGCCGTAGGCGGCGGGGTTGACGATGATCCGGTCCGCGGGCGCCGAGCCCGATCCCCCGGTCTCGCCCGTGGTGACGGCGGCGATCCCGCGGTACTCGGAGACGGGCGAGCCGAGCAGTTCCGCCATGCCCTCCAGGGACTTGGGGACCAGCAGGACGACGTGCCGGCTCCAGTCCGTGCCCCACGCGTCCGACACCGCGGGTATCGCACGGTCGGCCAGGTCGGCGTAGCCGCGCAGGACCGCGGCGGTGTGTCCGACGCCGAGCACGAGGCTGCTCCGCCCGTGGACCACCGAGACCGTGCCCTGGTCCCACAGTTGCTCGGCGGACTTCTTCTCCGGACGGTCGGATTCGACGTACCACTTCCCGTCGGCGCCGGTGGACAGGGTCAGCGTGCGGCCGGAGGTGACGGGTGCCTGGTCGTAACCGGCAATCCGGTAGCTCAGTTCGGCCCGCGCGACCGCGGTGCCGCCGCTGCGGCGCAGGCTCTTCAGCCGGTAGGACCAGGCCGTCAGCGGGACGGCCCGCAGCCGCGCGTACGGGGCCCGGGTCCCGGTGGCGGCGTACGCCGCCGGATCGTGGTGCAGGACCGCCGCCGCGCGCTGGTCGAGCACCCGCTGCGCCTCGGCCTTCGCGGTGTCGGCCGCGGACGGCCCGCCGCATGCCGTCAGCGACGCCAGCAGCAGGCACACCGCCAGGACCGAGGAATGCGACGCCCGCCCACGACCAGCCATTGCCCGATCGTACGGCGGCACCGGGACGGCCGTCAGACCCTGGTGACCGACGAGATCGGCATCATGTTCACCGGGGCGTAGCGCACCGGCGCGCCCGGATGGGGCGCGTGGATCACCCGGCCATTGCCCGCGTACATCGCGACATGGCCGGCGTCGGAGCGGTAGACGACCAGGTCGCCGGGCCGGGCCTGCGACAACGGGATCCGCCGGCCCGCGTTGCGCTGCTCCTGCGAGGTGCGCGGCAGATGCACTCCGGCCTGCGCGTACGACCACTGCATCAGGCCCGAACAGTCGAACGCCGTGGGCCCGTTGGCACCCCAGACGTAGGGGCGGCCGAGGGCGGACCGGGCGGCGGCGAGGGCGGCGGCCGCGCGGGCGGAGGCGGCCGGTCCGGCATCGAGGCCGGGCAGCAGGTCCTCGCGGCCGAGGCGGGAGGCCCGGTCGTAGGCCGCGCGCTCCGACGGGGACAGGGAGCCGAGGACCTGCTGGGCCCTGGCGAGTTTCTGCTCGACCGTCCGCTTGTGGGCCGCGACCTCCTTGCGGCTCCGGTCCAGTTCGGCGAGGGACCGGGTGGCCTCGGCACGGTCCTGGGAGAGTTCGCGCAACACCCGCCGCAGGTTCTTCAGCTCGCCGGCCTGATGGTCGGTGATCCGGTCGAGCGTGGCGGCCTTGTCGAGGTAGTCGGCCGGGTCGCGGGAGAACAGCAGGGCGATCGACGGGTCGAATCCGGAGCGGTACTGGGCTCCGGCCAGCGAACCCAGCGTCTCCCTGAGGTCGTTGACGCGCTGCTGCCGTCGGGCGATGCGGTCCTGGACGTCGTGCACCCGGGTGCGCAGGAGGTCGGCGCGCTCGCCTGCCTTGTCGAAGGCCTCGGTCGCCTTCTCGGCCTCCTGGTAGAGGCGGTCGATCTCGGACCGGGCGTCGCCGTGCGGCGCGGCGACGGCCGAGGTGGCCGGTACGGCGCCGAGGGCGGCGGCCGCGACGGACAGGACGCAGAACGCGGCGCCCGCGCCCCGGTCGGACCCGGACGGTGCCGGGCGGCGATGAGACCCCACGGGAAGCCGTACTCCCTCCACTGGCGGACACTGACCGCCTCCCGGGTCCGAAGCGCCGAGCGCCCGGTCCGCGGGAAACGCGTCGAGACAGTAGCCGCGCGGACATACGGCGGCCAAAGCCGCCGAGGGGGCACGGAACGCGGCCGCCCCGCCTCTGACGCAGGTCATCGGCGGGGCGCGGGGTCACCGTGAGATGGTGGGATTCGCCCGTTCGGGCGAGTACGAGGGGTGCTCCCGGGGAGGCGTCAGATGCGGACGCCGAACTGGAAGGGCATGTTGCTGATCGCCTCGTAGCGCACGACGGTGCCGGTGCGCGGGGCGTGCAGCACCTGGCCGTTGCCCGCGTAGAGGCCGACGTGGTGCTGGTCGCCGTAGAAGATGACCAGGTCGCCGACCTGGAGCTGGCTCTGCGAGTAGATCCGGGTGCCCGCGTTGGCCTGCGCCTCGGAGGTGCGCGGAATGCTGACACCGGCCTGGGCGTACGCCCAGGAGGTCAGACCCGAGCAGTCGTAGGAGGACGGGCCGGTGGCGCCGTAGACGTAGGGCGAGCCGATCTTGCTCTGGGCGGCGGTGAACGCGGCACCGGCCCGGCCGGAGGCGGGGGCGGAGTTGCTCATCTGCACGCGCTCGGAGGAGGCGCGGCTGGCCCTCGCCTGCTCCTCGGCGAGCGCGGCCTTCTCCGCGGCGGTGAGGCTGTTCAGGAGCCGCTGCGCCTCGGCGAGCTTGCCCTGGACTTCCTTCTTCTTGTTGCCCAGCTCGGTGCGGGTGGCGGCGAGGTCCTTGAGCTTCGCGGAGGCCTCGGACCGCTCCTGGGTGAGCTCGCGCTGCTTGTCCTGGATCTTCTTCAGCGCCTCGACCTGCTGGCCGCTCAACTGGTCGAGCGTGGAGGCCCTGTCGAGGTAGTCGTCCGGGTCGGAGGACAGGAAGAGCTGGAGCGAGGGGTCTATCCCGCCGGTGCGGTACTGGCCGGCGGCCATCGAACCGAGGCCGTCGCGGAGCTTGTTCAGCTCCTGCTGGCCGCGGGCGACGTTGTCCTGGATGGTGGAGATCTCCTTCTGGAGCTTCTCCTGCTTCTCCTTGGCCCCGTTGTACTTCTCGGTGGCCTGCTCCGCCTGCCCGTAGAGCTCGTCGACCTTGGACTTGACTTCGTCCTTGCTCGGCTTCGCGCTCGGGGCGGCATTCGCGGCCTGGGCACTGATGGCTACAGCCGCTGCCGCCGCGGTGGTGAGCACGGTCACGCGCGCACGGCTGGGTTGCTTGGGTCGACGGTGGGACGCCACGGAAGCGAGCTCCTTCTTCTGAGTGATCACCCGCTCGGAGGTTCGAGGCCCGACCCTAGTGACCTCATCGTGATGAATTCAAATCCTGGAGCGGAAAATCCCGTCACTCGCAGCATTCTTTGCCCATAACTCACCAGCAGTGAGGACCACTTGACCCTGCGTCGCGTGACGCTTCCGCTCAATTCGGGAATGCTGCCCGTATATTGCCCTTGAGGCTTACGTCGCCCTACGTCCGGTTTCAGCCGCGTGTGAGCCGCTTCAGCAGCACCGCCGAGGCCACCGGCCGCGCCCCCGCCCTCGCGACCCCGTCGGCGACCTCGCGGTCGGTCGAGGCGACGATCACCGGCCGGCCGGGCGGCTCGGCCCGCACCAGCTGGCGAATCAGCTCGTCCGCCGTGACCCCCGGCTTGGAGAACAGCACCCGCACACCGCGCGGCGGCGCGAGGAGCACCGGCGCGACCAGTTCGGCCCCGTCGAAGACACAGGTGACCTCGGCGCCGGTCTGCGCGGCCAGCTGCGAGAGCTGCCCCAGCAGCCTGAGCCGCTGCTTCTCCAGCGGCATCTGGGGATAGCCGGTCTTGGTGACGTTGTAGCCGTCGACGACCAGGTGCGCCTGCGGCAGCGCGAGCAGCTGGTCGAGGATCGCCGGATCGTGCTCGGACAGCGCGCGGGCGGCGATGTCCTTGGGGGACATCCGGCCCGGCTCGACCGCGTCCACGGTCTGGGCCGGCCACACCGACACCGGCGGCAGCGCCAGCTCCCGGCGCAGCCCCTGAGCCGCGTCGAGAACGGTGTCCAGCAGCAGCCGCACCCGCATGTCCTCCACGCTGCGTCCCTCACGGGCCGCCCTGCGGGCGGCCTCCAGCGCGGCCTCCGCCTCCCCCAGGCGCGCCTTGAGCCGCCGGGTCTCGCTCTCGGCGGCCGACACGTGGGCCTGTCCCTCGGCCCGCACGGCCTCGAGCTCGCCCCGCGCCTTGCGCAGCGCGGCCTCACCGCGCCTGACGTCGCTGTGCGCGGCCCGCAGCTTGCGGTGCAGCGACTCGGTCTCCTTCCGGACGGCGTCCAGCTCGGCCCGCAGCCGCTCGGTGTCGGCCCGGGTCTGCTCGCGGGCCACCGCCAGCTCGGCGCGCAGCCGTTCCAGTTCGGCCCGGCTCTCCTCGTCGGCGCGCTCGGCGTCGGCCCGCTGCGCCTCCTCGCCCGCGGCGGCGACCAGCTTCACCCAGCCCGGCGGGCGCAGCACGTAGGCGGCGGCCGCCACGTCGAGCGGATCCGCGGCCGGAGGCGGTGAGCCGGAGTCGAGGGCGTGCGACAGCTCCGGGTGGGCCTCCTTGAACTTCTCGCCGACGCGGTGGCGGAAGAGCGGATCGGTCTCCAGCGCGGCCGCCATCGCGTTGCCCGCGAACTTCGCCCGGCGGCTGGGCGTGAACCGGGCGTACTGCCGCAGCTGCGCGGGCAGCTCGACGAACGTCAGTGCCCCGAAGGCGTCGGAGACGATCTGGACGACCCGGCGGCGCACCCCGTCGGGCAGCGGACGATCGAGCACCTCGGCGGCGCCGTCGCCCGGCTCCCCGCCTTGTGTCTCCACCATCCGTCACCCCAATGCATCAAAGCCGTGCGGCCCCCGCAGGGGTCACCTGTGCGGGCCCGCTCCGCTCAGGAGCCGGTGCCCGGCCTGTCCACGAGTTCCACCTGGTCCACCGCGTTGCACCAGCGACAACGCACTGACTCGATCGTCTCACTGACCACCTCGCGCTCCTCGACCTGCGGCTCTCCGGCCAGGTCGAGGTGGACGTACTCGACGACCTTCGACGAGCGGGTCACGTCGAAACGGGTGAGGTTGCCACACAGGGTGCAGCGCCACCGCGTCGTGGCGGTCGGCAGGGGAACCGTCATCGTGACTGTTCGCTTCCTTCTGAGTCCGTGTCTCTGTCTGTGTCGGTGTCCGTGAAGCGCCAGCTTCCCTGGGCGTGTGGCACGTAACCCTACGGCCTGGCGGTGACTCGGCGCCGGTCCGTCCACGGCGGCGAGGCGGTCTGTGCGGTTGCGTCCCGGTACGCCATGCTCTGTGCACATGATCGGCAACAGGTACCCGGTAGCTGCCCGGGCGATCAGAGCGGTACGGGCGGTACGGGGCATGCAGGCGCCGGTGACGTGCGCCCTGATCGTCCTGTGCTGCCTCGTCTTCGTGGCCGGCCCCGCGTCGGGCCTCAATCCCTCCTACGGCACCGGGGACGCGCTGCTGCTCGCCCAGCGGGCCTACTTCCAGCGGTGGGGCGTGATCCCCGCCGATCTGTTCACCGGCTCACCCCGGGCCGCCCTCACCCCCGCGACGGCCCTGTTCGTGCACGGCAGCTGGGTGCACCTGCTCGGCAACATGCTCTTCCTCCACGTCTTCGGGGCGATGACCGAGGAGCGCATGGGCCGCGTCCGGTTCGCGCTGTTCTACGTCGGCTGCGGCTATCTGGCCCTGGTGGGCTACGCGGTCGCCAACGCGGGCTCCGGGCAGAGCCTGGTCGGGGCCTCGGGCGCGATCTCGGCGGTCCTCGGCGCGTTTCTCCACCTGTTCCCCAGCGCACGGGTGACCAGTCTCTTCCCGTTCCTGTTCTTCCTGCCCCTGCGTTTTCCCGCGTGGGTCGTGCTGCCCTTCTGGGCGGCCCTGCAGTGGCTGTCCGCCGAACACGCGGCCGACGGACCGCAGGTCGCCTACCTGGCCCACGTGGTGGGCTTCACCCTGGGCTTCGCCTGCGCGTGGGTCTGGTTCGGCCGGAAGACTAGAGTGAGGGCCGCCCCTGCTCCGGCCCCCGAGGGAGAGAACCAGCCGTGATCACCGCGATCGTCCTCATCAAGACCAGCGTGGACCGGATCCCTGAGATCGCCGAGCAGATCGCGTCACTGGACTCGGTCAGCGAGGTCTTCTCCGTCACCGGCACGTACGACCTGATCGCCATGGTCCGGGTGCGGCAGCACGAGGACCTGGCGGAGGTCATCCCGGGGCGGATCAGCAAGATCCCGGGCGTCGAGGGGACGGACACGCACGTGGCCTTCCGCACCTACTCGCAGCACGACCTGGAGGCGGCGTTCGCCATCGGCCTGGACTCCTGACCGGCCCCTGGCTCCGTGGATCCTGGTGGGTCCTGTCGTCACGTTCCCCTGACGACAGGACCCGGCGGGCGGATCACACCGCGGGGACGCAGCGGCCGTCCTCCGTGCGGTACGTCCACTTCGCGCCGTCCCTGACCAGTTCCCGCACCGCCGCCACGAAGCGGTCCACGTGCTCGTCGGGCGTGCCCGCGCCGAAGCTCACGCGGATGGCGTTGAGGGACTTCTCGCCCGGGGCCGCCTCGGGCGCACCGCACTCGCCCTGGCTCTGCGGATCGCCGCCCAGCAGGGTGCGGACCAGGGGGTGGGCGCAGAAGAGGCCGTCGCGGACGCCGATGCCGTACTCGGCGGAGAGGGCGGCGGCGAAGTGGGAGCTGTTCCAGCCCGCCACGACGAAGGAGAGCACCCCGACCCGCGGGGCGTCGTCGCCGAACAGGGAGAGCACCCTGACCTCGGGCACCTCGGCGAGCCCGGCCCGCACCCTGCGGATCAGGTACCGCTCGCGCGCGACGAGGTCGTCGAAGCCGGCCTCGGTCAGCGCCGTGCAGGCCGAGGCGAGGGCGTAGGCGCCGATGACGTTCGGGGAGCCGGCCTCGTGGCGGGCGGCCGACTCGTGCCAGCGCACGTCCACGGACCCGTCCGCGCGCCGCGCCACCGTACGGCTCGCGCCGCCGCCCGCGAGGTACGGCTCGGCCTCGCGCAGCCAGTCGGCGCGGCCGGCCAGGACGCCGGAGCCGAAGGGGGCGTACAGCTTGTGCCCGGAGAAGGCGACCCAGTCGACGTCGAGGTCGCGGACGGACACCGGGTGGTGCGGGGCGAGCTGGGCGGCGTCCAGGACGATCCGGGCGCCGTGCGCGTGGGCGGCGGCGGCCAACTCGCGTACGGGCCACAGCTCGCCGGTGACGTTGGAGGCGCCGGTGACGCACACCAGGGCCGGGCCGTGGGGGGCGCGGTCGGCCAGGGCCCGCTCCAGGGTCGCCACGGCCCGCTCGGGGGTGCGCGGGGCGTCGAGGTAGGTCACCCGCGCGTCCCGCCACGGAAGCAGCGAGGCGTGGTGCTCGGTCTCGAAGACGAAGACCTGGCAGTCCGCGGGCAGCGCGCGGGCGAGCAGGTTGAGGGAGTCGGTGGTGGACCGGGTGAAGACGACCTGGTCCTCCGCACGGCAGTCGAGGAACGCCGCGACGGTCTTCCGGGCGTTCTCGAACAGGTCGGTGGAGAGCTGGGAGAGGTAGCCGGCGCCGCGGTGGACGCTGCCGTAGTACGGCGCGTACGCCGCCACGTCGTCCCAGACCCGCTGGAGGGCCGGCGCGCTGGCCGCGTAGTCGAGCGCCGCGTAGGTGACCTCCCCACCGGTGACGAGCGGCACGGTGACGTCCCGGCCCAGCACGGGCAGCGGCTCCGGGATGTCCTGGCGAACGGACTGGTCGGCGGCAACGGTGGACACGGACATGGGTGAACTCCCGTGGAAGCAGGCGGCATCGCCACGCGAGCGGGTACGGCTCGAGCGTGGAGAAGGGTGAAAGGGGGATGCGGAGGCGGGGCTCTACGCCCTAACGCATTCGCTTGCTCACGGGAGGCTCCCTCGTACGACCAGGACCCCTGGTGACGCGAGGGGTCCGCGCTTGCCGTAGGCCTCGCTGCCTACGGCCTGGTCTTCACCCGGGGCACCCCGCCACGGACGGAGGGTTGCCGGACAGCCGGCCGGGGCCACATGGCTGTCACTCATGACCTGGTTCAGCATCCTGCCACACGCTCTTCCACGCGCAAGGCGCGGTCCGGATCGTGGACCGCGCCCTGCGGCGGGAGGTTCGGGGCTCAGGCGTTGCTGGCGGCCACCCAGCGCTCCAGCGTGCGCTTGGCGGACCCGGAGTCGATCGACTCCGCCGCGCGGTCCATACCGGCCCGGATCTGCTCGGCGAGGGAGCCAGGGCCCGGCCGCAGGGCCACCAGCGCCGCCGCGGAGTTCAGCAGGACGGCGTCCCGTACGGGTCCCTGCTCGCCGTCCAGCAGGCGCCGGGCCACCTCGGCGTTGTACGAGGCGTCCCCGCCGCGCAGCGCCTCCACGGGCACCAGCGCGATGCCGACGTCCCGCGGGTCGAAGCGCTCCTGGGTCACCTTGCCGTCCCGGACGATCCAGACCTGGGAGGTGGCGGTCGTGGTGAGCTCGTCGAGGCCGTCGTCGCCCCGGAAGACCAGGGAGGAGTGGCCGCGCTCGGCGAAGACACCGGCGACGACCGGTGCCATGCGCGGGTCCGCGACGCCCACGGCCTGGGCCCGCACCCTGGCCGGGTTGGTCAGCGGGCCGAGCACGTTGAAGACCGTGCGGATGGCGAGCTGGCCGCGGGCGGCGCCCGCGTGGCGCAGCGCCGGGTGGAACTTGATCGCGAAGCAGAAGGTGATTCCGGCCTCCTGCGCGACCTCGGCCACCCTCCGCGGCGTCAGCTCCAGATTGACGCCGAGCTTCTCCAGCACGTCGGAGGCCCCGGAGGCGGAGGACGCGGCCCGGTTGCCGTGCTTGACGACACTGGCGCCCGTACCGGCCACGACGATCGAGGACATGGTGGAGATGTTCACGGTCTTGGCGCCGTCTCCGCCGGTACCGACGATGTCGACGGTCGCGCCGGGCACCTCGATCACGTTGGCGTGCTCGTACATGGTGCGGACCAGGCCTGTGATCTCCTCGACCGTCTCGCCCTTGGCCCGCAGGGCCACCACGAACCCGGCGATCTGCGCGTCGGTCGCCTCACCGCGCATGATCAGGTCCATCGCCCACGCGGTCTCGTCGGCGGTGAGGTTCCGGCCGTCCAGCAGGCCGTTCAGCAGGGCGGGCCAGGAACGGCCCGCCGCGGTGTTGCCTCCTGCGGGGGTCACAGCGTTCATCTGCCGCTCCTGGGTCGGTGTCCCGTACTGCGGGGACGCGAGTCTCGAACAGGTCCACCCTATCCAGCCCCGGACACAGCGAAGGGCCCCGTCCGGAGATCGGACGGGGCCCTTCGACCGTGGCGTGGCGACGCTCAGCGGTCAGTGATCAGTGGTGGCCGTGGCCGCTCGTGATCTCCTTGTACTCCTCGACGGTCGGCTTCTGGATCTGGTTGTCCTCGCCGTAGTACGCGTTGCTGAGCTTGGCGCGCAGCTTCTGCGTGCCCTTGATCTTGCGCTCGACGCCGTTCTTGTCGACCGTCGGGCCGACCTGGGCCGGCTCGTACTGGTCGTGCGCCGTGAGCGTGAAGAGCTGCTCCTGGCTGAGCGGCTCGTGGACCTCGATGAACTCACCGTGCGGCAGGCGCTTGATGATGCCGGTCTCGCGACCGTGCAGCACCTTCTCCTTGTCGCGGCGCTGGAGGCCGAGGCAGATCCGCTTGGTGACGACGAACGCGATGACCGGTCCGACGAAGAAGCCGATCCGGACGAACCAGGTGACCGCGTTGATCGACAGGTGGAAGTGCGTGGCCCACAGGTCGTTGCCGCCGCCGACCAGCGTGATCATGTACATCGTGATCCAGGCGACACCGAACGCCGTACGCGTCGGGGCGTTGCGCGGGCGGTCCAGGATGTGGTGCTCGCGCTTGTCGCCGGTGATCCAGGACTCGACGAACGGGTAGACCGCCAGCGCCGCCAGGACCAGGCCGAAGAGGACCAGCGGGATGAACACGCCCAGGACCAGCGTGTGGCCCCAGAAGTTGACTTCCCAGCCCGGCATGAAGCGGACCAGACCCTCGGCGAAGCCCATGTACCAGTCGGGCTGGGCGCCGGTGGACACCTGGTCCGGACGGTACGGGCCGATCACCCAGATCGCGTTGATCTCCACGACCGCCGCGATGATCGCGAGGACACCGAAGACCAGGAAGAAGAAGCCGCCGGCCTTGGCCATGTACACCGGCAGCAGCGGCATGCCGACGACGTTCTTGTTGCTCTTGCCGGGGCCCGCGAACTGCGTGTGCTTGTGGTAGAAGACCAGGATCAGGTGGGCGACCACCAGACCCAGCATGATGCCCGGCAGCAGCAGGATGTGGATCGAGTAGAACCGCGCCACGAAGTCGTGGCCGGGGAACTCGCCGCCGAAGAGGAAGTACGAGATGTACGTGCCGACGATCGGCATGGACAGGATCGCACCCTCGGTGAAGCGGACACCGGTGCCGGAGAGCAGGTCGTCCGGGAGCGAGTAACCGGTGAAGCCGGTGAACATGCCCAGGGCGAACAGCAGGAAGCCGAACAGCCAGTTGATCTCACGCGGCTTGCGGAACGCGCCGGTGAAGAACACGCGCATCATGTGCACGAACATGCCGGCCAGGAAGATCAACGCGGCCCAGTGGTGGATCTGCCGGATGAGCAGACCACCGCGCACCTCGAGGGAGATGTGCATGGTCGAGTTGAAGGCCTCGCTCACCAGCTGACCCTGCAGCGGCACGTACGAGCCGTTGTACACCACCTCGTTCATCGACGGGTGGAAGAACAGCGTCAGGTACACACCCGTGAGGATGATGATGATGAAGCTGTACAGGCACACTTCGCCCAACATGAACGACCAGTGGTCGGGGAAGATCTTGCGCATGTTGGCCTTGGCCAGGGAGTAGATCCCGAGCCGGCCGTCGGCCCAGTCGGCGATCCTCTCGCCGGCCGGTGCCTGCCCACGAGAGCGGCCCGCCCCGTCGGCGCCAGACGGATTCGTGTTGGCTGCTGAAGTACTCATCCGCGCTCCCAGAATGCAGGACCGACGGGCTCCTCGAAGTCGCCGAGCGCCTGGAGGTAACCCTCGCTGTCCACGCCGATGCGCAGCTGCGGCAGAGCGTGGCCGGCGGGGCCGAAGATCACTCGGGCGCCGTCGGAGAGGTCGAAGGTGGACTGGTGGCACGGGCACAGGGCGTGGTGCGTCTGCTGCTCGTACAGGGAGATCGGGCAACCCACGTGGGTGCAGATCTTCGAGAAGGCGACGATGCCCTCGTGGCCCCAGTCGAGTTCGCGCTTGTCCTTGATGTCGGCCGGCTCGAGCCGGATGATCATCAGGGCCGCCTTGCCGATCTCGTTGGCGAAGTCCTCGTCCGTCTCCTTCAGACCGTCGGGCATCGCGAAGGTGAGCGAGCCGACCGAGACGTCCTCAGGGCGCAGCGGCAGGTTGGTGTTCATGTTGACGAGGCGCTTGCCCTTGGCCCACAGCGTGTGGCGCAGGCTGGTCCCGGGCAGCGGGCCCAGGTCGCGCAGCAGCATGACGCCGGACAGCGGCACCAGCGTGAGCGCGCCGAGCATCGTGTTGCGGATCAGCTTGCGCCGGCCGATCACCGACTCCTTGGCGCCCTGCTTGAAGTCCGCGTGGACCTTCGCACGGACCTCGGGGGACGCCGCGATCGGGTGACGCTCGTCGGCGACCTCGACGTCGGACATCAGGGTGCGGGCCCAGTGGACCGCGCCCGCGCCGATCGCGAACAGCGCCACGCCCAGCGTCAGGCCGAGCGCGAAGTTCAGCGCGCTGATGTGCCCGATCGGGAAGACGAAGATCGACTTGTCGTGCGGGATCGTCACGTAGGAGGCGATGAAGCCGATGGTGGCCAGCATCGACACCGTGAACATCAGGGCGACGGTGCGCTCGGACCGCTTGGCCGCCCGCTCGTCGATGTCCTGGATCCGGTGCTCGTGGGGCGGCAGTCCCGGGTCGGCGAACGGGGCCCGCTCGTCCGCCACGGAGACCGCGCCACGCGCGTGCTCGTGGGCTTCCTGCTCTGCGGGCAGGTTCTCTTCAGGAATGTCTTGGCTACTCATGACTTCTTGGCCTTTGCGGTCCGAGCGGCGACCCAGACGGCGACCGCGACAAGGGCACCCAGTCCGAAGATCCAGGCGAACAGACCCTCGGTGACCGGTCCGAGGCCACCCAGGTCCATACCGCCCGGGGTCGTGGTCTCGTCACCGTTGACCGCGTCGAGGTACGCGATGATGTCCTTCTTGTTCTTCTCCGTCAGCAGCGTGTCGGGGAAGGAAGGCATGTTCTGCGGGCCGGTCTGCATGGCCTCGTAGATGTGCTTGTTGCTCACACCCGTGAGGTTCGGGGCGAACTTGCCGTGCGTCAGCGCACCGCCCTTGCCGGTGAAGTTGTGGCACTGGGCGCAGTTGGTGCGGAACAGCTCACCGCCCTTGGCGGCGTCCGCGCCCTCGGGGCTGTACTGGTTCTTCGTCGGCACGGTGGGGCCGGCGCCCAGGGACGCGATGTACGCGGCGAGCTGGTCGATCTCGGCCTGGTTGTAGATGACCTTCTTGCGCGGGATCTGCGCGCCCGGCTGCTGGGCCGGCATCCGGCCGGTGCCCACCTGGAAGTCGACCGCCGCGGCGCCCACGCCCACCAGGCTGGGACCGTCAGTGGTGCCCTGCCCACCGGTGCCGTGGCAGCTGGCGCAGCCGACCAGGTAGAGCTTCCTGCCCTCCTCAATGGTGAGGGACTGGGCGGTGTCCTCGGCCTTCGCCTTGCTCGCGGGCGCGAACGCGGTGTACAGCCCCCCAGTGGCCGCCAGCGCGAAAAGTAGGACGACGACCGCCGCCAGCGGATGGCGTCGTCGTGCGGAGAGCTTTTTCACGGATTACCCCGGTGTCAGGATCTTCTGCGTCGATGCTTTGCGGACTTGAATCGGTTCGTCGGCTACTTGATCAGGTAGATCGTGGCGAAGAGTCCGATCCAGACGACATCGACGAAGTGCCAGTAGTAGGACACGACGATGGCCGCGGTCGCCTGCTCGTGGGTGAACCTCTTGGCCGCGTAGGTACGGCCGAGGACCAGCAGGAAGGCGATGAGGCCGCCCGTCACATGCAGCCCGTGGAAGCCTGTGGTCAGGTAGAACACCGAGCCGTACGGGTCGGAGGACAGGGAGATGCCCTCGTGCTTCACCAGCTCGGTGTACTCGAAGATCTGACCGCCGATGAAGATCGCACCCATGATGAAGGTGACGATGAACCAGCCCCGGAGCTTCTTCACGTCACCGCGCTCGGCGGCGAAGACGCCGAGCTGGCAGGTGAGTGAGGAGAGCACCAGGATCGTGGTGTTCACCGACGAGAAGGGGACGTTGAGAGCGCCCGCCATCTCCTTCCAGTGCGCCGGACCCGTCACCGAGCGCAGGGTGAAGTACATCGCGAAGAGGGCCGCGAAGAACATCAGCTCGGAACTCAGCCAAATGATGGTTCCGACGCTGGTGAGGTTCGGTCGGTTGACCGACGGGTGCGCGTGCCCGGTTTCTACTGTCGTTGCTGTCGCCACGCCGACATTATGTCGGTCGCTTATCCCGCCCTCACCCCGGGGGGTGCCGTTCGGAGTGTCCGAGGGGTGTGCCCTGCCCGAACGGCCCCTCGAAGGGCCGTTCCAAACCGGTGTCTACCACGAGTTGAAGGGGGTAGCATCCGCGCCATCGGTACCCGGAAGTTCCCGACAGTTCCCGACGGGGTTTCCCCGACCAACGACGCGGAGGAACAATGCAGGCGACCGCCACGGTGCTGGTCTACAGCGACGACGCCAACACCCGCGAGCAGGTGCGGCTGGCCTGCGGCCGGCGGCCGGCCCCGGACGCCCCCGTGGTGGAGTTCCTGGAGTGCGCCACACCCGCCGCGGTCCTCAAGGAGCTGGACCGGGGCGGCATCGACGTCTGCGTGCTGGACGGTGAGGCCGTGCCCATGGGCGGCATGGGGATGTGCCGCCAGATCAAGGACGAGGTCTTCAACTGCCCGCCGGTGCTGCTGCTCATCGGGCGTCCGCAGGACGCGTGGCTGGCCACGTGGAGCCGGGCGGACGCGGCGGTCACCCATCCGGTGGAGCCGGTGGAGTTCGCCTCCGCTCTGGCGTCCCTGCTGCGCAGGAAGGCGCTGAGCGGCGTCTGAGGCCCTCGGACGGGGGCCGGCGGACCCGGCCCCCGTCCTTCGCCCCCCGCCCCCGTCTCACGTGCTCTGCGGGGTCAGCCGCGCCTTGTTCTGCGCCCTGACGCCGTCGGCGCCAGAGCTGATGGCGCTGCCCTGGACCCACTTCTGCCAGGGCATGTTCCAGTCGCCGAAGCCGTTGTCGAAGAGTTCCATCTCGTGGCCGGCGGAGTTGACGACCTGGACCAGGTCGCCCTCGTGGATCATGTTGAAGAACCAGGAGGCGTTGGGGGTGCTCATGCCGGTGCAGCCGTGGCTGACGTTGGCCGATCCCTGGGAGCCGACGGACCACGGGGCGGCGTGGACGTACTCGCCGCTCCAGGTGACCCGGGTGGCGTAGTACACTGGCAGGTCGTACGAGTCCGAGGAGCCCGCGGCGATGCCGACGGTGGAGCTCTTCATCTGTACGTAGTACTGCTTGGCCAGGACGACCTTGATCCCGTTGCGGGTCTCGAAGCCGGGCTTGCCGGTGGTGATGGGGATGTCCTTGATCTTCTCGTCGTTCTTGTAGACCGTCAGCAGGTGCTTGGCGGCGTCCGTGAGCGCCACGACGCGGTCACCCGTGGTGATCTTCAGCGGTTTGGCCTTGCCGCCCCGCATCCGGTCGCTGATCTTGATGTTCTCCAGGTTGCTGTGCGCCTCGACGGTGGCGTGGGCGGGCCAGTAGTCCTGCGGGCGGTAGTGGAGTTCCTTGTCGCTCACCCAGTACCAGGAGCCCTGCACGGCGGGTGTGGAGTCGACCCTGAGGGCGCGCTCGACGACGGCCCGCTGGGCCTTGTCCTTGACGGGCTGGTCGAGTTCGGCCGTGATGGGCTGGCCGACGCCGTAGGTGCCCGCCTCCGGCCCGAACTTGACGTTCAGGAGCTGTTGGCCCTTGGGCTTGTCCGTGTCGAACGTGAGGACCTTGCGGCCGGGTCTTCCGGCCTCGTCCTCGGTGCTCACCCGGATCGTGTAGTGGGCGCTCGCGGCCAGCGGTGAGGTGCTGTGCCAGCGGCTGCCGTCGGCGTCCAGTTCGCCGGACACGTAGCGACCCGTGGCGTCCATGGCCGAGACGTCCGTGATCCGTCCGTCGCCGCCCTGAGTCGTGACTTCCAGGGGCTTGTCCGGGTCGGCTTTCTTCCCGGCTTCCTGGGGGCCGCTGAAGGAGATCTGGTCCGTCGCGTCGTACGGGTGGGCGGCCAGCGGGTTGCCGTCCGCGCCGCAGGCGGTGGCACTCGTGCCGATGGCGGCGACCAGCAGGGCGGCTCCCGCTCCGCGGGAAATCACTGTGGTGCTCATGCCCTCACGCTAAGGACCTTCGTCACCTCCGGCACGGTGGATCACCCGTTCGAGGGAATTTCGGCGAGGCTTGCTGAGCCAAAAGAAGGAGTCCGGACTCTCCAGGTGGAGAGTCCGGACTCCCTGGTGTTCAGCGATGCCCGACGCGGGTCACTGGGTGCGGTTCTCACCGCGGTAGTACTCGAAGACCCAGCCCCAGACGGAGATCATGATGATGGGCGCCGCGAAGTACACGAGCCACCAGCCGACCGCGATGCCGAGGAAGGCCAGCGCGCCGCCGATACCGAGGCCGAGCGGCTGCCAGCTGTGCGGGCTGAAGAAGCCCAACTCGCCGGCGTCGTCCGCGACATCGGCCTCCTTGTCGTCCTGAGCGCCCACGTCGACCCGCCGGGCCGTGAAGCCCAGGTAGAAGCCGATCATGATGCTCAGACCGAAGGCCATGAAGAGAGCCGTCGCGCCGACCGCTTCCTTCGACCACACGCCGTAGACGATGGCCGTGATGAGCAGGAAGACGCTCAGCCACATGAACAACTTGCCCTGGATCTTCACTTGCCGGCCTCCTTGCCGCCAGCGAGGGCCTTCTCACCGTGACCGGCGTTCTGGAGCTGGTCCAGCGCGGCGATCTCGGGGTGGTGCAGGTCGAATGCCGGGGATTCGCTGCGAATCCGGGGCAGGGTGAGGAAGTTGTGCCGCGGCGGCGGGCAGGAGGTCGCCCACTCCAGGGAGCGGCCGTAGCCCCACGGGTCGTCGACGCCGACCGGCTTGCCGTACTTGGCCGTCTTCCAGATGTTGTAGAAGAACGGCAGGACCGACAGGCCGAGCACGAACGAGAAGATCGTCGACACCGTGTTCAGCGCGGTGAAGCCGTCGGCCGCCAGGTAGTCGGCGTACCGGCGCGGCATGCCCTCCACACCCAGCCAGTGCTGGACCAGGAAGGTGCCGTGGAAGCCGATGAACAGCAGCCAGAAGGTGATCTTGCCGAGCCGCTCGTCGAGCATCTTGCCGGTGAACTTCGGCCACCAGAAGTGGAATCCGGCGAACATCGCGAACACCACGGTGCCGAAGACGACGTAGTGGAAGTGCGCCACCACGAAGTACGAGTCCGAGATGTGGAAGTCCAGCGGCGGCGCCGCCAGGATCACACCGGTCAGACCACCGAAGACGAAGGTGATCAGGAAGCCGGTCGCCCACAGCATCGGCGTCTCGAAGGAGAGGCTGCCCTTCCACATGGTGCCGACCCAGTTGAAGAACTTCACACCGGTCGGGACCGCGATCAGGAAGGTCATGAAGGAGAAGAACGGCAGGAGCACGCCGCCGGTCACGTACATGTGGTGCGCCCACACCGTCACCGACAGACCGGCGATGGCGATCGTCGCGCCGATCAGGCCCATGTAGCCGAACATCGGCTTGCGGGAGAAGACCGGGATGATCTCACTGACGATGCCGAAGAACGGCAGCGCGATGATGTACACCTCGGGGTGCCCGAAGAACCAGAACAGGTGCTGCCACAGCAGCGCACCGCCGTTGGCCGCGTCGAAGACGTGGGCGCCGAACTTGCGGTCCGCCTCCAGCGCGAGCAGCGCGGCGGCCAGCACCGGGAAGGCCAGCAGGACCAGCACCGCGGTCAGCAGCACGTTCCACACGAAGATCGGCATGCGGAACATGGTCATGCCCGGCGCGCGCATGCAGATGATCGTGGTGATGAAGTTGACCGAGCCGAGGATCGTACCGAAACCGGACAGGGCCAGACCCATGATCCACAGGTCGCCGCCGAGGCCCGGCGAGTGCACCGCGTCCGACAGCGGGGCGTAGGCGAACCAGCCGAAGTCGGCCGCGCCCTGCGGGGTGAGGAAGCCGCCCACCGCGATCAGCGAGCCGAGCAGGTACAGCCAGTAGGCGAACATGTTCAGCCGCGGGAAGGCGACGTCCGGGGCGCCGATCTGCAGCGGCATGATCCAGTTCGCGAAGCCCGCGAACAGCGGCGTCGCGAACATCAGCAGCATGATCGTGCCGTGCATCGTGAACGCCTGGTTGAACTGCTCGTTCGACATGAGCTGCATGCCGGGACGGGCCAGTTCGGCGCGCATGAGGAGCGCCATCACGCCGCCGATGCAGAAGAACGCGAAGGCGGTGACGAGGTACAGCGTTCCGATGGTCTTGTGGTCGGTGGTCGTCAGCCACTTCACCACGAGATTGCCCGGTTGCTTGCGCCGGACCGGCAGCTCGCTCTCGTAAGAGTCCTCAGCTGCCGCGGCACCCTGAGGTTCGTTGAGGATGCTCACAGGTTGTTCGTCTCCCGGTTCTTCTCGTGGCTCGTCTGCGCGATGCCTGCGGGAACGTAACCGGTCTGCCCCTTCTTGGCGAGGTCCTTGAGGTGCTGCTCATAGCGCTCGGGCGAGACGACCTTCACGTTGAACAGCATCCGGGAGTGGTCCTGGCCGCACAGCTCGGCGCACTTGCCCCGGAAGGTGCCCTCCATGGTGGGGGTCACCTGGAAGGAGTTGGTGTGGCCGGGGATGACGTCCTGCTTCATCAGGAACGGCAGCACCCAGAAGGAGTGGATGACGTCCCGCGAGGTGAGGATGAAGCGGACCGTCTTGCCCTTGGGCAGCCACATGGTGGGACCGGGGTTGCCGTTCTGCGGGTTCCGCGTCCCCGGGATGCCGTAGTCGTAGACACCGCCGGCGTTCGCCGGGAAGTCCGTCTTGAACCGGTCCGGAATGGCGGCCAGGTTCTTGTCGGTCTTCGCGTCGCCCGACGAACCGGCGACGGGCTCGATGTAGTTGAAGGCCCAGCTCCACTGGTAGCCGACGACGTTCACCGTGACGTCCGGCTTCTTGGAGGTGATGTCCATGAGCTTGGACTCGTCACGGGCCGTGAAGTAGAAGAGCACCGAGACGATGACGAGGGGGACCACCGTGTACAGCGCCTCGATGGGCATGTTGTACCGGGTCTGCGGAGGAACCTCTACCTTGGTGCGGCTGCGCCGGTGGAAGAATGCACTCCACAGGATCAGACCCCACACCAGCACGCCGACGGCGAGCGCGGCAGCCCAGGACCCCTGCCACAGCGAGAGGATCCGCGGAGCCTCTTCCGTGGCCGGGGTGGGCATACCAAGGCGGGGGAAGTCCTTGTATGTGCAACCGGTTGCGGTCGCCAGGACCAGGCCCGCGGTCAGTGCCTGCAGCAGCTTCCGCCGCATCGGGCGCCGCGGCGAGCGGTCGGAGCCGTTGGGACTCACGTAGCGCCTTCCCGAGAGTCTCGCCCGCGCTGTTCGGCTGCGGCCTTCTCGCTGGTCGGTCGCGGCCCTGCGTCGGGCAGGGGTTTGGATGTTTATGCGGACCAAACCCTACTGGACGCCTTCCGGCGGTTCGCGGGGAGGGTGCCATACGCGCCGCGGGTCGGCCCGAAGGGGTGGGACACGGTTGCGGCACCCCACGAATTGACGGTGTTTGGGCACCTCTGAGGTCGGGAGTGCGGCATTTATGACGACTGCGGGGCCATGGGCGGCTTGTCGCGCAGTTCCCCGCGCGCCTTTGGGGCGCTTAGCGTTGGCGTGTGGCCTACTTCGACGCTGCTTCCAGTGCTCCCCTTCATCCCGTCGCCCGGCAGGCTCTGCTGGCCGCCCTCGACGAGGGGTGGGCCGATCCCGCCCGTCTGTACCGGGAGGGGCGGCGGGCCCGGCTGCTGCTGGACGCGGCCCGGGAGGCGGCCGCGGAGGCGGTGGGGTGCCGGGCCGACGAGCTGACGTTCACCTCCTCGGGGACGCGGGCGGTGCACAGCGGGATCGCGGGAGCGCTGGCGGGTCGTCGGCGCGTCGGACGCCATCTGATCGTGTCAGCGGTCGAACACTCTTCGGTGCTCCACTCCGCCGAGGCGCACGAGGCGGACGGCGGGCCGGTCACGCGGGTGCCGGTCGACCGCCGAGGCCGGGTGGCCGTGGGCGCGTACGAGGCGGCGCTGCGCGAGGACACCGCGCTGGCCTGTCTTCAGTCGGCCAACCACGAGGTGGGCACCGAGCAGCCGGTCGCCGAGGTGGCCGCGGTGTGCCGGGCGGCGGGCGTGCCGCTGCTGGTGGACGCGGCGCAGTCGCTGGCCTGGGGTCCGGTCGGCGGCGACTGGTCGCTGCTGACGGCGAGCGCCCACAAGTGGGGCGGGCCGCCCGGGACCGGGCTGCTCGTCGTGCGCAAGGGGGTGCGGTTCGCGCCGCGCGGGCCGGTGGACGAGCGGGAGTCGGGCCGGGCGGCGGGCTTCGAGAACATCCCGGCGATCGTGGCGGCGGCGGCCGCGCTGCGGGCGGTGCGGGCGGAGGCGGCCGAGGAGGCGGTACGGCTGCGGGAGTTGACGGAGCGGATCCGGGCGCGGGTGCCGCGTCTTGTGCCGGAGGTGGAGGTCGTGGGCGACCCGGCCCGCCGGCTGCCGGGGCTCGTCACCTTCTCCTGTCTCTATGTCGACGGGGAGACATTGCTGCACGAGCTGGACCGCGAGGGCTTCTCCGTGTCCTCCGGTTCGTCCTGCACGAGCAGCACGTTGACGCCGAGCCATGTCCTCAGGGCGATGGGTGTGCTGAGCGAGGGCAATGTGCGGGTCTCACTGCCGCCCGGGACGCCGGAGGAGGAGGTCGAGCGGTTCCTCGCCGTCCTGCCGGGCGCGGTGGCGGCGGTGCGGGAGAAGCTCGGGGCGCCGGCCGGGGCGGCACCGGCCGGCGGGCGGGAGGACGCGCTGGTCGTGGACGCCCTCGGCAGGCGCTGCCCGATCCCGGTGATCGAGCTGGCCAAGGTCTTCGGGGACGTGCCGGTCGGCGGCACGGTCCGCGTCCTGTCCGACGACGAGGCGGCGCGGCTGGACGTTCCGGCGTGGTGCGAGATGCGCGGGCAGGAGTACGTGGGCGAGGAGCCGGCGGACGTGGGTTCGGCTTACGTCGTCCGCCGGGTCTCCTAGGTTTCTCCGGGTTCCGCCCGGTGCCACCCGGTTCCTTCTGTTTCCGTCTGTCTCCGTCTGTCCTCGCCCGACGTCCCGTCAGGAGAGGTGGGCGCGGACCTCGCGGGCCGCGTCGTCGCCGTAGGCCTTGGTGAAGCGCTCCATGAAGTGGCCGCGGCGCAGCTGGTACTCCTGGGTACCCACGGTCTCGATCACCAGCGTGGCCAGCATGCAGCCGACCTGGGCGGCGCGCTCCTGGGAGACGCCCCAGGCCAGGCCGGAGAGGAACCCGGCGCGGAAGGCGTCGCCGACGCCCGTCGGGTCGGCCTTGCGCTCCTCGTCCGGGCAGCCGACCTCGACCGGGTCCTCGCCGGCGCGCTCGATGCGCACGCCGCGCGAGCCGAGGGTGGTGACCCGGTGGCCGACGCGGGAGAGGATCTCGGCGTCGCTCCAGCCGGTCTTGGACTCGATGAGGCCCTTCTCGTACTCGTTGGAGAACAGGTACGTCGCCCCGTCCAGCAGTATCCGGATCTCGTCGCCGTCCATCCGCGCGATCTGCTGGGAGAAGTCGGCCGCGAAGGGGATGGCGCGCGAGCGGCACTCCTCGGTGTGCCGGAGCATCGCCTCCGGGTCGTCCGCACCGATCAGGACCAGGTCGAGCCCGCCGACGCGGTCGGCGACGGTCTTGAGCTCGATGAGGCGGGCCTCACTCATCGCGCCCGTGTAGAAGGAGCCGATCTGGTTGTGGTCGGCGTCGGTGGTGCACACGAACCGGGCGGTGTGCAGGGTCTCCGAGATGCGGACCGAGGAGGTGTCGACGCCGTGCCGGTCCAGCCAGGCCCGGTACTCGCCGAAGTCGGGTCCGGCGGCGCCCACCAGGACCGGCCCCGTACCGAGCTGGCCCATGCCGAAGGCGATGTTGGCGCCGACCCCGCCGCGCCGGACGTCCAGCTGGTCGACCAGGAAGGAGAGCGAGACCGTGTGCAGCTGATCCGCGACGAGCTGGTCCGCGAAGCGTCCGGGGAAGGTCATGAGGTGGTCGGTGGCGATGGAGCCGGTGACTGCGATGCGCACGGCGTGGATGCTCCTGGAGTCAGGGGGATTGACAGTTCACGCTACCCGGTCCTGGGGCCGGTGCCCACGTCGCCGCTCGCCGGGCCCTCACCGGGTCCGGACATCCCCCGCCGGGCGGCACCCGACCGGGTCTCCGTTCCGCCGTCCGTGTCCCGGCCGACGTACGGACCGGACCCGGCCGACGTACGGGCCGGAGTCGGCCGGCTTACGGGCCGGGACCCGATCGGCGTACGGAAGGGAACCGCGCACTCCCCCTCCGCGTCCCATCGCTGTCCCCCACCCGGGGGATGCGGGATACGACCCGCCGAGCATCGACCCACCACGTTGTCAGGGGCCGGTCAGATCGGGTCGGCAGCGAACAGCACCTGTGCAGGCGAAGGAGCGATGCGGTGAACACCGAGCGGCCCGACCACGACGACGAGTCCACGGACACCGCCGAAAAGACCCCGCAGGCCCCTGTGGTTGCGGAGGTCACGGGAGCCCCGGATGACGACGGCCGCCCCGGTGGGAGGCGCGCTTGGGGGCGGTCGCCCGTGGTGGTTGCCTCGGTTGCCGCCACGGTGCTGCTGGTGGGCGGCGGCGGGATGGTGCTCGCCTCGGATCCCGGTGGGCGTGACCAGGGGGCGGGAGTGCCCGGCGGGCACGGCACCCCGGGGCCGCTGGTCCTCGACGGGTACTCCGCCCCGGCCGCCGGGACCGGCACGGGTGACGGCACCCCGGGCGCCGGGGCCGGCACGGGTGACGGCGCTCCGAACGGCATCGCGCCGGGGGAGCCCAACCCCTACGGCACGACCTACCGGGCCACCGGCCCGCTGCCCGAGGGACCCGGCTCGGCACCGGTCTACCGGGCGCGGGGCGAGGTCACCCGGGACGAGGTGGCCGGGCTCGCCGAGGCGCTCGGCGTGAAAGGGACACCGGTGGCCGATGCCCAGGCGTGGCGGGTGGGGTCCGGGAAGGACGGTTCCGGACCGTTCCTGCGCGTCGAGCGGACGGCGCCGGGGGCCTGGACGTTCAGCCGGTACGCGCCGGGCACCGACGACTGTAAGGGCGCGCTGTGCGGGCACGACCCGGCGGCCCCGCCCGTCCGTCCGTTGGGCATGGCGGCGGCGCTGAAGGCGGCGGCCCCGGTGCTCAAGGCCCTGGGACAGGACGACGCCAAGGTGGACGCGGATCAGGTCATGGGCGACCAGCGGATCGTCAACGCCGATCCGCTGGTCGGCGAGCTGCCCACGTACGGCTGGACGACCGGCCTGAGCATCGGCCGACAGGGCGAGGTGGTCGGCGGCAGCGGCCAGTTGAAGGCACCGGTGAAGGGCGACACCTACCCCGTGCTGAGCGCGCGCAGGACGCTGGACCTGATGAACGGGGCTCCGCGGACCGACCACCGCATGGGCATCGGCGGCTGCGCCAGCCCCGTACCGCTCAAGGACCGCCTGGAGGCGCCGTGCGGGACCTCGGGCTCCGCCTCCCCCGCGCGCACCCCCGCCCCGCAGGACGCCGTCACGATCGGCAAGGCGGTCTTCGGGCTGGCCGCGCACTCCTCCGGGGGGCAGCGGATGCTCGTCCCGTCCTGGCTGTTCGAGGTGCAGGCGCCGGCCGGGCAGGGCGCCGGCACCACGGTGACGTATCCGGCCGTCGCCCCCGAGTACCTGACCTCGTCGGCTCCGCCGTCCGGGCAGTCGACGCCGGCACCGAGGGGCTCGGACGGCGCCCCGGTCACGCGTGACGTGAAGGTGACCGGATACGCCACTGAGGGCGAGGAGCTGACCGTCCGCTTCGAGGGCGGGGTGTGCGCCGACTACCGGGCCTCGGCTCGGGAGAGCTCCGGACGGGTGACGGTCACGGTGACCGAGACCGCGCGGCCGGACACGGTCTGCATCCTGATCGCCAAGGTGTACCACCGCACCCTGCACCTGGACCGGCCCCTCGGCGACCGGAAGGTGGTCGGCGCGGACGGGCAGGAGATCCCCCTGGAGCGGCCGGGGGCACGGCTGCCGGAGTCGCCCTCGCTCGCTCGCTGAGGCCCGCGGGCACAGGAACACGACGGCAGGCGGCCGCCCCGTGAAAGGGGCGGCCGCCTGCCGTGTCCTACCGTGCCCGGATCAGCTGAAGGAGTCGCCGCAGGCGCAGGAGCCGGTCGCGTTCGGGTTGTCGATCGTGAAGCCCTGCTTCTCGATGGTGTCCACGAAGTCGATGGTGGCACCGCCCAGGTAGGGGGCGCTCATGCGGTCGGTGACGACCTTGACCCCGCCGAAGTCCTTCTCCACGTCGCCGTCGAGGGAACGCTCGTCGAAGAAGAGCTGGTAGCGCAGGCCGGAGCAGCCGCCGGGCTGGACGGCGACGCGCAGGGCGAGATCGTCACGGCCTTCCTGGTCGAGCAGGGCCTTGACCTTGGACGCGGCGGCGTCGGTCAGGATGATGCCGTCGGTGACGGTGGTGGTCTCGTCCGATACGGACATCTACATCTCTCCCGGGTTGTA
Organism: Streptomyces sp. NPDC052043; assembly: GCF_044548235.1. Classification (NCBI taxonomy): domain Bacteria; kingdom Bacillati; phylum Actinomycetota; class Actinomycetes; order Kitasatosporales; family Streptomycetaceae; genus Streptomyces; species Streptomyces sp. NPDC052043. The sequence goes on along the minus strand of NZ_JBIUBT010000001.1, from coordinate 531,331 downwards.
CGGAGACTGCTTGCCGACGAGTGCAACCGGCAAGGCCGCGGAATCATTCCGGGCCGGGCGTGTGCCTTTTCTCTTCTCCAGGCTCGTCCCGTTCATGCTCGCACACGGGCGGGAAACCGGACAGCGACCTGTGGACGGGCCCCGGCCGGACCGGGGCTGCGTACCGACCGGGGTCGGGCCGGTGCCGACGGGCCGGATGCCGGGATTCACGTCACATGGACACTATGACGATCGTCAAAGTGACGTGAACCAGCTATCATAGATAGCGTCAGTTCGACGAAAACTAGAAAGGGTGCGTGTCGTGACCACCGCCCAGACCCAGGACCTCGACGTCCAGCCGACGCCGCTCGCCCTCCTGCTCCTCGGCCGCGAGGCCGATCCGAAGAGCGAGCGCGGCGTCGAGTGCCCCGGTGACCTGCCCGCCGCGTCCGACCCGGACCTGGTGGAGCGCGCCCGCGTGGCCAAGGAGAAGCTCGGAGACAAGGTCTTCGTGCTCGGCCACCACTACCAGCGCGACGAGGTCATCCAGTTCGCCGATGTCACGGGCGACTCCTTCAAGCTGGCCCGGGAGGCGGCCGCGCGGCCGGAGGCCGAGTACATCGTGTTCTGCGGTGTGCACTTCATGGCCGAGTCCGCGGACATCCTCACGTCCGACGAGCAGCAGGTGGTCCTGCCGGACCTGGCGGCCGGCTGCTCGATGGCCGACATGGCCACGGCCGAGCAGGTCGCCGAGTGCTGGGACGTGCTCACCGAGGCCGGGATCGCCGACCAGGTCGTCCCGGTGTCGTACATGAACTCCTCCGCCGACATCAAGGCCTTCACGGGCAAGCACGGCGGCACCATCTGCACGTCGTCGAACGCCGAGCGGGCACTGGAGTGGGCCTTCCAGCAGGGCGAGAAGATCCTGTTCCTGCCCGACCAGCACCTGGGCCGGAACACGGCCGTACGGGACATGGGCATGACGCTGGACGACTGCGTCGTCTACAACCCGCACAAGCCGAACGGCGGACTGACCGCCGAGGAACTGCGGGCGGCGAAGATGATCCTGTGGCGGGGCCACTGCTCGGTGCACGGCCGCTTCAGCCTGGACTCGGTGAACGACGTCCGCGAGCGCATCCCGGACGTCAACGTCCTGGTCCACCCCGAGTGCAGGCACGAGGTGGTCGCCGCGGCGGACTACGTCGGCTCGACCGAGTACATCATCAAGAAGCTCGACGCCGCGCCGGCCGGCTCCAAGTGGGCCATCGGCACGGAGCTGAACCTGGTGCGCCGGCTGGCGAACCGTTACGCCTCCGAGGACAAGGAGATCGTCTTCCTCGACAAGACGGTCTGCTTCTGCTCCACGATGAACCGCATCGACCTGCCCCACCTGGTCTGGGCCCTGGAGTCCCTGGCCGAGGGCAACCTGGTCAACCGCATCCAGGTGGACAAGGAGACGGAAGGCAACGCCAAGCTCGCCCTGGAGCGGATGCTGGCACTGCCGTAGCCCCGACGTCGCAGTCAGTCAGGGTGCCCCGGCCGCCTCACGGCGACCGGGGCACCCGCACGCCTGCACGCCTGCACGAGGACGACACCGGCCCACCCGTGTCTCCGAGGATGCTGGTTCGTGATCGTTGCTGATGGCGGCGTCGCCAGTCGGACCAACGGGGTCGGTGGGCGATGTCGTGGAGGGGCTGGACGACGAGCGTGGATCCGGCGACCTTCACCAAGGTAGTCAGCGGCACCGGTTCGGGTGAGTAGCAGCGGTAGTAGGCGAGTTCATCGGTCGTGCGGTTGCGGCGGATCAGCTCGTGGTGGTGGCCCGGCGCCGCCTCGGCTAGGTCGATGACTGCCCAGTCGTGGATGCTGTCCCTTCGCGCCACGTTCGGCTGAGAGCCTCTGCCAGGCCCGCTTGGGCACGTTCTTCGCCAGGGCAGCGACGCGGAGCGTGCCGGCGGTAGTGGTCACCTCGGCCGAGCAGGCCACCGCGAGCACATGGCCCAGGCCACGTTCCTCGACCGAGAGGAGCGACGGGATGATCCGCGACGGACGGGACGGTACGCCGCTGCGGTTGCTGCCGTGGACGACACCGGAGGGCGCCCGAGGGAATCCGGACCGGCCACCTCTACGAAGACCGGGACCCGGCGAAGAAGTGGCGGCGGCAGTACGAGGTGCTCCGCGCCAACGCGCTTTCGCCTGGTGCCTCGTCAGAGCTGATTCGACAGGCGATGGAGGACTACACGTCATGCGACACACCCCCGAGCTGAACGACGTCCGCTGGCGCAGGAGCAGCTACAGCAACACCAACGGGGGCGAATGCGTCGAGGTCGCCGAGGACTTCCCCGGTGTCGTCCCCGTCCGGGACAGCAAGAACCCCTGCGGCCCCGTCCTCGTCGTCCCGGCCGCCGTCTGGGACGCCTTCCTCGACTCGCTGAAGGCATGAGAAAACGGCCGGGTCTCATGGGAGACCCGGCCGTTCGCTGTGTCATGTGCCGTTACACGCCCGCGGGTTCCAGCACCTTGTCCTCGTCCTCGCGGACCTCGCGCTTCGCCGCCCGCTTCTTCGCGCGGCGCTCCTTGCGGAGTTCCAGCATCGCGTAGAGCGTCGGGACCAGCAGCAGGGTCAGCAGGGTGGAGGTGATCAGGCCGCCGATCACGACCACGGCCAGCGGCTGGGCGATGAAACCGCCCTCGCCGGTGACACCCAGGGCCATCGGGAGCAGGGCGAAGATCGTGGCCATTGCCGTCATGAGGATGGGGCGCAGACGGTGGCGGCCGCCTTCCACGATCGCCTCGACGATCCCGTACCCCTGGCTGCGGTACTGGTTGATCAGGTCGATCAGCACGATCGCGTTCGTCACCACGATGCCGATCAGCATCAGCATGCCGATCATCGCGGGGACGCCCATCGGCGTACCGGTGACGATCAGCAGGCCGAGCGCGCCGGTCGCGGCGAACGGGATGGAAACCAGCAGGATCAGCGGCTGGGCCAGCGACCGGAAGGTCCCCACCAGCAGCATGAAGACGATCGCGATCGCCGCCAGCATGGCCAGGCCGAGGTTCTTCTGGGCGTCGTTCTGGTCGGAGGTGACTCCGCCGATCTCGGCCGTCGCGCCCGCGGGCAGCTTCAGTTTCTCGATCTTCGACTGGAGGTCCATGCTGACCGCGCCGGTGTTGTCACCGGTCGGCTTGGCCGTGATCGTGGCGGCACGCTGACCGTCGATGCGGGTCATCGACACCGGGCCGTCGACCAGCTTGACGGTCGCGATGTCGCCCAGCTTCACCGGGCCGAGCCGCAGGTTCTTCAGCTCGTCCAGCGTCTGGGCGGGCTTCGCCGAGCGGATGACGACGTTGCGCTCGGTGTCGTCCAGGGTCGCCTTGGCGACCGTGCTGCCCTTGACCGCCTGGGTGACGGCCATGCCGAGGGTCTGGTCGGTGAAGCCGGCCGCCGCCGCCTTGGAGTTGGCCCGCACCGAGATGCGCGGCACGCTCTGCGACAGGTCGCTGGTGACGTCGGTGACGTGGTCCAGGCCGGCGACCGCCTTGCGGACCTGCTCGGAGGCCTTGCGCAGCGCGTCGGCGTCGCCCGCCTTGACGACCACCTTCAGGTCCTGGCCGCCGAAGCCGCCGCCGCCGTCCGCAATCGTGACGGTACCGACGCCGGACAGCTTCTGCAGACGGTCCTCGATGCCGGCGCGGACGTCGCCGGACGACGCCGAGTCCTCGAGCATCACCTGGTACGAGGCCTGGTTGGTGTCCGTGCCGCCGCCGAAGGCCGCCATGAAGCCGGAGGAGCCGATCGTGACCTGGTAGTCCTTGACGCCCTTGGCCGAGGCGAGCACGTCCTCGACCTTGCGGGCCGCGGCGTCCGTCGCCACCAGGCTGGTGCCCGGCTTCAGCTGCTGCTTGATGCTGAGGACCTTCTCCTCGCCGGGGCTGAAGAAGTTCGTCTTGAGCAGCGGGGTCATGCCGAAGGTCGCGATCAGGACGACGACCGCGATCAGCACGCTGGTCAGGCGGCGCCGGGTGGCGAAGCGCAGGACGGGAACGTACAGGCGCTGCAGGCGGCTGCCGGCCTCCTTCTCCTCGGCCAGGCGGCGGGCCTCCTCCGCCTCGGCGGGCGTGCCCTTGGGGGCGCGCAGGAACCAGTACGACAGGACGGGCACGACCGTCAGCGACACCAGCAGCGAGGCCAGCAGGGCCGCGGTGACGGTGAGGCTGAACGGGCCGAACAGCTCGCCCACCATGCCGCCGACCAGGCCGATCGGCAGGAACACGGCGACCGTGGTGAGCGTGGAGGAGGTCACCGCGCCGGCCACCTCGCGCACGGCGGTCATGATGGCGGTGTGGCGCTCCTCGCCGTAGCCGAGGTGGCGCTTGATGTTCTCCAGGACCACGATCGAGTCGTCGACGACCCGGCCGATGGCGATGGTCAGCGCGCCCAGCGTCAGCATGTTCAGCGACAGGTCGCGGGTCCACAGCACGATCAGCGCGAGGACGATGGACAGCGGGATCGACACCACCGTCACCAGCGTGGAGCGGATCGACGCCAGGAAGACCAGGATGACGAGGACCGCGAAGAGCAGGCCGAGCGCGCCCTCGGTGGTCAGGCCTTCGACGGCCTTGGCGACGGCCGGGCCCTGGTCGCTGACGACGGTGATCTTCGCGCCGGAGCCGAGGTTCTGGCGCAGGTCGGGCAGCTTGTCCGTGACCGCCTTGGAGATCGCGACCGCGCTGCCGTCGTGGTCCATGGTGACGACGACGGCGAGGCTGGGCCGGCCGTCGGTACGGGTGATGGAGTCGGCCTTGGCCTGCTCCTGCTTGACGGTGGCGACGTCGCCGAGGCGCACCGCCTTGCCCGCGGCGGCGCCCTCGCCGGTGACCATCAGGTCCTGGATCTGCTTCAGCGAGGTGAAGCCGCCGCCGACCTGGACGGTGCGGTTGGCGCCGTCCTCGTCGAAGGAACCGGCCGGGAGGGTGGCGCCGCCCGCCTGGAGGGCCTGGCTCAGGGCGGCGGAGCCGAGGCCGGCCGCGGCGAGCTTCTTGTCGTCGGGGGTGACGGTGACCTGCAGGTCCCGTACGCCGTTGACGGTGACCTGGCCGACGCCGGAGATGTTCTTCAGCTCCGGTACGACCGTCTTGTCGAGCTGGTCGGCCAGGGCCTGCTGGTCCTTGTCCGAGGTGACGGCGAGGACCACCGTGGGCATGTCGTCCGTGGAACCGGCGATGACCTGCGGCTCGACGTCGCTCGGGAGCTGGGCGCGGGCCCGGTTGACGGCTTGCTGGACGTCGGCGACGAGCTGCTTGGTGTTGTTGCCGTAGTCGAAGGACGCCATGATCACGGCGTTGCCCTCGCTGGCCGTGGAGGTGACGCCGGTGATGCCGTCGACGGCCTTGAGGCTGTTCTCGAGCGGCTCGACGACCTGCTTCTCCACGACGTCCGGGGACGCGCCCTGGTACGGCGCCAGCACGGACACGATGGGAAGGTCGATGCTGGGCAGGAGCTGCTGCTTGAGCTGGGGTATGGCGATCGCCCCGAAGACGAGCGCGATGATCGACATCAGCCCGATCAGGGCCCGTTGCGCGAGGCTGAATCTGGACAGCCAGGACATGGGTCAGGGTCTCTATTCTGTGGAGCGGCGGGCGGCACGGGCGCGCAGGGGGCGCCACCCCTACACCTTCGGGCACGGGCGGACGCCGATCCGTAGCCCCCTGGTCCATTTCCGCGCGCGGCGTCTACTCCGGGCGCAGTACGCCCGTACCGGGGGCGCTACGCCCCGCGACGTACCGGGGCATGCGACCACGCGGGCCGCGCTCACTCCGCCCGGGGACGCACGAGTCCCGACTCGTAGGCGATGACGACGAGCTGTGCCCGGTCGCGGGCGCCCAGCTTGGCCATGGCCCGGTTGACGTGGGTCTTCACGGTCAGCGGGCTGACCTCCAGGCGTTCGGCGATCTCGTCGTTGGAGTGTCCGCCGGCGACCTGGACGAGCACCTCGCGCTCCCGCACGGTCAGCGCGTCCAGCCGGGTGGGGCGGGCCGGGTCGCGGCCGTCGTCCGCCGCGTCGCCCTGCGCGAGGAAGCGGGCGATCAGGCCCTTGGTGGCCACCGGGGACAGCAGCGCCTCTCCCTGCGCCGCGACCCGGATGGCGCTCAGCAGTTCCTCGGGTTCGCTGCCCTTGCCGAGGAAGCCGCAGGCGCCCGCGCGCAGCGACCGCACCACGTAGTCGTCCACCTCGAAGGTGGTCAGGATGACCACGTGCACCTGGGCGAGGGAGGGGTCGGCGCTGATCATGCGGGTGGCCGCGAGGCCGTCGGTGCCGGGCATGCGGATGTCCATCAGCACCACGTCGGCCCGCTGCTCCTTGGCGAGCCGTACCGCCTCCGCGCCGTCGGACGCCTCCCCCACCACCTCCATGTCCGGCTCGGAGTCGACGAGCACCCGGAAGGCGCTGCGCAGGAGTGCCTGGTCGTCGGCGAGCAGGACACGGATCGTCATACGGGGTCCCCCGGGGCACGCGTGCGGGTCTCGACCGGCAGGATCGCATGGACGCGGAAGCCGCCGCCGTAGCGGGGGCCGGTGGTGAGGGTGCCGGCCAGGGCGGTGACCCGCTCGCGCATGCCCAGCAGTCCGTGTCCGCCGCCCGTCTGCGGTCCCGCGGTCTCGCCGGCCCCGTCGTCCAGGACCGTGATCTCGATGTGCGGTCCGACGCGTACGACGCTGACCTCGGCCTTCGCCCGGGTGCCTGCGTGCTTCTGCACATTGGTGAGGGCTTCCTGGACGACCCGGAACGCGGCCAGGCCGACGGCGGCCTGGAGGATGGTGCCGTGGTCGGCGCGGGCGACCTCGACGTGCAGTCCGGCGCTGCGGAAGGTGCCGACGAGCTCGTCGAGGCGGTCCAGGCCGGGGGCCGGCTCCGTGGGGGCCTCCGGGTCGCCGGACTGCCGGAGCAGGCCCACGGTGGCACGCAGTTCGTCGAGCGCGGAGCGGCTGGCCTCCCGGACGTGGCCGAGGGCCTCCTTGGCCTGGTCGGGCCGCTTGTCCATGACGTGGGCGGCCACCCCGGCCTGCACGTTGACCAGGGCGATGTGGTGGGCGACGACGTCGTGCAGGTCGCGGGCGATGCGCAGGCGCTCCTCGGCGACCCGGCGGCGGGCCTCCTCCTCGCGGGTGCGCTCGGCGCGCTCGGCCCGCTCCCTGATGGCGTGCACGAAGGCGCGTCGGCTGCGAACGGCGTCCCCGCCGGCGGCGGCCATGCCGGTCCAGGCGAAGATCGCCAGGTTCTCCTGCGCGTACCAGGGCATCGGCCCGGCGAGCATGGCGGCGCCGGTCAGCACGGTCATGGCGGTCAGGCCCAGACGCAGGGTGGTGAGGCGGTCGGTGACGGCCGCGACGGTGAAGAGGGCGACCACGGCGGACATGGCGACGGGGGCGCGGGGGTCCCCGGTGACGAACTCGATGACCGACATGGTGCCCGTGACGGCGAGGACGGTGCGGGGGGCGCGGCGGCGGAGGACGAGGGCGGCGGCGCCGAGGACCATGAGGACCAGGCTGAGCAGCTCGGGCCGGCGCACCCCCCAGCTGACGGCGTGGTCGCCGCGCGGGCCCACGAAGGAGCCGACCACCATGCACACGAGGACGCAGGCCGCGAGGGCCGCGTCCAGCGCGAAGGGGTGCGCCTTCAGCCGGCATCGGGCGCGGTCGAGGGTGGTCACGCCTGTCTACGGTACGGGGTGGCCCGCCGTACGGGGACGGCGGCGTCCCACGCCGGTGCGGGCCCTGGCACGGCTCCTGGCACGGCTCCTGTCCGGGGGCTGCCGTACTCCCCCGGACAGGCGGTCCGTCCTCACGGGCATCACGAGCACAGGGCTCACGGGCCGCACGGGCCGCACCCGGTCCTCACCCGGGAATGAGGCCGTCGTCGCTCAGCAGGTCCCGGACCTCCTCCAGGGTGGCGTCCGCGGCGGGGAGGATCAGGTCGGACGGCTCCAGGGAGTCGTCCGGCACGGGCTCGCCCAGTTCGCGGACCCTGGACAACAGGGCCGCGAGGGTGCGACGGAAGCCGGGACCGTCGCCCTTCTCCATCTCGACCAGGAGTTCGTCGTCCAGTTTGTTGAGGTCGGCGAGGTGGCCGTCGGCCAGCCTCACCTGTCCCTCTCCCATGATCCGTACGATCATGTCGCCCTCCTCGGCGTGGCCCCGGCTGTCGGTGACGCGGCGTGCCTCGACGCGGCTCACTGCTTGTCGAAGCGCGGGGTGTCCTGCGGCTGCTGCTGGGGCCGGCCCTCGCCCGCGCCGCCTTCGATCGCCTGCCGGTCCGCGGACGAGCCTCCGGCCAGCTCCGCCTTCATGCGCTGGAGCTCCAGCTCTACATCCGTACCACCGGAGAGCCGGTCCAGCTCGGTCTGGATGTCGTCCTTGGCCAGACCGGAGGGGTCGTCCAGGGCGCCGGAGGCGAGCAGCTCGTCGATCGCGCCGGCCCGGGCCTGGAGCTGCGCGGTCTTGTCCTCGGCCCGCTGGATGGCCAGGCCGACGTCGCCCATCTCCTCGGAGATGCCGGAGAACGCCTCGCCGATCCGGGTCTGCGCCTGGGCCGCCGTGTAGGTCGCCTTGATCGTCTCCTTCTTCGTACGGAAGGCGTCGACCTTGGCCTGGAGGCGCTGGGCCGCCAGGGTGAGCTTCTCCTCCTCGCCCTGGAGCGTGGCGTGCTGCGTCTCCAGGTCCGTGACCTGCTGCTGGAGCGCGGCACGGCGGGAGAGCGCCTCGCGGGCCAGGTCCTCGCGGCCCAGCGCGAGCGCCTTGCGGCCCTGGTCCTCCAGCTTTCCGGACTGCTGCTGCAACTGGTTCAGCTGGAGCTCCAGGCGCTTGCGGCTGGTCGCCACGTCCGCGACACCGCGCCGCACCTTCTGCAGCAGCTCCAACTGCTTCTGGTACGAGTAATCGAGGGTCTCGCGCGGGTCCTCGGCCCGGTCAAGGGCCTTGTTCGCCTTCGCGCGGAAGATCATCCCCATACGCTTCATGACACCGCTCATGGGCTTCGCGCGCCCCCTTCTGACGGACTCCAGCTCACAGCTCTGCGACAGAACCCACAGTACGGGCCCTGTGACCATTACCGCACTGTTCGGGAGCGGATCTGGTCATCCCCGAGGACGACTGCGTCCGCTTCCGCTCCGGCGCAGGGAGGATGCGCCCCCCTGATCACCGGGCGACGACGGTCGCAAGACGTCCCCTCTGTCCCCGTACAGACGATCGGTGTTGCCGGATCGTTCCCCGCGGGGCTGGGGTCCATGCGGGTCAAGCCCTTACCCTTGGGTTTTGTGTTCCGTAGCCGTGCCAAGGATGAGAAGGCCCCGGTCGCCGACAAGGCACCGGTGAGCGTCTCCAAGCAGACCCGCGACCCGCAGGCCCCCAAGGGGCGCCCCACCCCCAAGCGGAGTGAGGCGCGTTCCCAGCGCCGCAGCGTCGCCAACACGTCGATGACGCGCAAGGACGCCGCGAAGCGGCAGCGCGAGGAGCGCCGAGTCCAGTTGGAGCGGCAGCGCCAGGCCCTGGCGAGCGGCGACGAGCGCTATCTGCCGGCCCGCGACAAGGGCCCGGTGCGCCGGTTCGCGCGGGACTTCATCGACTCGCGGTTCAACATCGCGGAGTTCTTCCTGCCGATGGCCGTGGTCATCCTGGTCCTGAGCATGATCCGGGTGCCCGCGCTCCAGAACATCGCGCTGCTGCTGTGGCTCGTGGTGATCGTCCTGATCGTGCTGGACTCGGCGCTCAGCGGTTTCCGGCTGAAGAAGCGCCTGAACGACCGCTTCCCGGACCAGAGCAAGCGGGGCGCGGTCGCCTACGCCCTGATGCGCTCCCTCCAGATGCGCCGGCTCCGGCTGCCCAAGCCGCAGGTCAAGCGCGGGGAGCGGCCCTGAGCGCGACCGCTTTCTCCGAGGGTGCGGCGGACGCCTGGCTGCACAAACTGGGTGGGCTGCGTGACGTCGTACGACAGCAACTGGTGGCCCGGCAGCTCGACGAGCAGATAGCCGGGCGGTTCCCGGTCGGGCAGCGGCTGCGGGTGCTGGACGTGGGAATGGGCCAGGGCACCCAGGCTCTGCGGCTGGCCCGGGCCGGGCACCAGGTCACCGGCGTCGAACGGGACCAGACGATGATCTCGGCGGCCCGCGCCGCGCTGGCCGCCGAGCCGGAGGGCATCCGTGCGCGGGTGCGGATCGTCGAGGGCGACGGCCAGGACACCGGCGTGCACTTCCTGCCGGGCAGTTTCGACGTGGTGCTGTGCCACGGGGTGCTGATGTACGTCGAGGAGCCGGACCCGCTGCTCGCGGGGCTGGCGCGGATGCTCGCGCCGGGCGGCCTGCTGTCGCTGCTGGTGCGCAACGGCGACGCGCTGGCGCTGCGCCCGGGGCTGTCCGGCGAGTGGCCGACGACGCTGGCCGCGTTCGACACGACGGCGTACCGCAACCGGCTGGGGCTGGACGTACGGGCGGACCGCCTCGGGAACCTGACGGCGACCCTCGCCGGGATCGGGGCGCCGCTGCGCACCTGGTACGGGGTACGGGTCTTCACGGACACGGCGGCGGACGACGCGGAGCCCCCGTCCGACACCGAGACACTGGAAACACTGCTGGCGGCCGAGGAACGCGCCGGCCGGACGGACCCCTACCGCGCGGTGGCGGCACTGCTGCACCTCTGCGGCGTACGCGGCTGACGCGGCGGCGGGCCCCGTACCCGTCCGGGGGGCGCGGTGCACGCCGGGGCTGCCGCGGGTGGTCGGCCGGTGCCGCTCGTTCGGGTGAGTACCGGGAGCCGGGTGTGGGGCGTGCGGCGAGACTCGGGGCATGGATGTCTTCCCCGCGCGTGCCCTCGCCCGTGGTCCGCGGCCGATCGCCCTGCTCGCCGCCCTCGTCTGCTGCGCCGCGCTGCTGTCCGGGTGCGACGGCGCGGCCGACCCGCAGGCGACGGCCCCCGGGTCGCCGGACCCGGCCGGGGCGCGGCAGCCGGCCGCCGCGACCTCGGCGAACGATCTTCAGACCGCCTTCATGCGGGTGATCAAGGAGGCTCTGCCGTCGGTCGTGCAGATCCAGTCCGGCGACCAGCTGGGGTCCGGGGTCGTGTACGACGACAAGGGGCACGTCGTCACCAACGCGCACGTCGTCGGGACCGGGAAGAGGTTCCAGGTGACCACGGCGAACAGCGAGGCGTCGCTCACCGCCACGCTGGTCTCCACCTACCCGGACCAGGACCTCGCCGTGGTCAAGCTGGACAAGGTGCCGCACGGGCTGAAGGCGGCCACCTTCGGCGAATCGGGGAAGGTGGAGGTCGGGCAGATCGTCCTGGCCATGGGCTCGCCGCTGGGGCTGTCGTCCAGCGTGACCCAGGGGATCGTGTCGGCGACCGGACGCACCGTCAGCGAGGGGCAGGAGGGCGGCGGCACGGGGGCCACGATCGCCGGGATGGTGCAGACGTCGGCCGCGATCAACCCGGGCAACAGCGGGGGCGCGCTGGTGAACCTGAACGGCCAGGTCATCGGCATCCCGACACTCGCCGCCGCCGACCCCCAGCTCGGCGGCAGCGCCGCGCCAGGCATCGGCTTCGCGATCCCGGCGTCGACGGTGAAGACGATCGCCGGCCAGATCGTGCGGTACGGCAGGGTCGTGAACTCCGGCCGGGCCGCGCTCGGCATCACCGGGCGCACCGTCGTCGGCCCGGACTACGAGCCCGCCGGGGTCGCGGTGGTGGTCGTGAAGGACGGCGGGGCCGCGGCACGGGCGGGGATCCGCCCCGGGGACATCATCACCAAGGTGGGCGGCAAGGACATCACCACGATCACCTCGCTGTCGGAGGTCCTCGCCGCCGACCGGCCGGGACAGCGGACGACGGTGACGTACTCGCGTGACGGCAGCGAGAAGACGGTGGACGTGACGCTGGGCGAGCAGTGAGCCGGGGGCGGGCGGCCACCGAATGCCGCCCGGTCCGCCCAGGGCCTGCCTCGCAACAGGCCCTACGCCGGGGCCCTCGCGACAGGCCCTACGCCGGGGCCTCGTCCCCGTGCAGGCTCATCGGGCCGTAGATCTCCTTGGCGTCCTCGAACAGCCGCACCTGGTCCGCGCCGCCGTCGAGCAGGTCCTTCCAGTTCTCGCCGATCCAGGACTCGGCGTCGCCCTGCGTGGTGAACTCCTCGGGCTGCACCGCGGGCTGGACCTCCGTCCCGTCGGTCGTCTCGAACCGCCACGTCCATGCCGCCATGTACGCCTCCCTGGTGTGAGCACACTGCACAGCGCGGGCCGGATCCTGTCCGGCCTCCCGCCCGCAGCCTAGGGCCTCTCGTGACCTTCCCGCCCGTGTGGTGGATCATGCCCCGGGCGCGGGCGGCGGTGTTCCGCTCCCCCGATCCGCCGGACAGACCCCGGCCGGATGCGCGGGCCCCGCGGCGGCAGGCGAAAATCGGGTCCGTGGACGTGACTCTGCTCGGCACCGGTGCCCCCGCGGGACTGCCCCGCCCCGACTGTCCCTGCGCGGCCTGCGCGACCGCGTTCGGCGCGGACGCGCGGGCGGCGACCGCGCTGCTCGTGGACGGGGCGCTGCTGCTGGACCTGACCCCCGGCGCGGCGTTCGCGGCGGCGCGGGCGGGGCAGTCGCTGGGCGGCGTGGGGCACGTGCTGCTGTCGCACCCGCACGACGGTCCCGCGGTCGAGGTGCCGGCCGGGCTGCCGCAGCCGGGGCGGGTGCCGGACGGGCGGGAGCTGACGCTGCCGACGGGGCACCGGGTGCGGGCGGTGGCGCTGGACGCCCCCGGCACCGGGTACGCGGTGACCGGCCCGGACGGGCAGCGGCTGCTGTACCTGCCGCCGGGCGGCGCGCCGGCCGGTCTGGAGGAGGGCTCCACGCGGACGTACGACCTGGTCCTGTCGGACGTGGTGGGGCGACCCGACGCGCTGGCCAGGCTGCGGGCGGTCGGGGCGGTGGGGCCGACCACGGACGTCGTCGCGGTCCACCTCGACCACGACGTGCCCCCGGGTCCGGAGCTGCGCCGGCGGCTCGCGGCCGCGGGGGCGCGGGCCGTGCCGGACGGTACGACACTGACGGTCGGGGCACACGTGAATGAACCGGATGTACCGAGCGTGCCCCGGCGCACGCTCGTGCTCGGCGGGGCACGGTCGGGCAAGTCGGTGGAGGCCGAGCGACGCCTGGAGGCCTTTCCCGGCGTGCTGTACGTGGCCACCGGCGGCACCCGCGGCGGGGACACCGAGTGGGCGGCCCGGGTGGCCGCGCACCGGGAGCGGCGGCCGGGCTCGTGGCGCACGACCGAGACGTGCGACCTGGTGCCGCTGCTGGCGCAGGACGGCCCACCGCTGCTCGTCGACTGCCTGTCGCTGTGGCTGACGGACGCGATGGACTCCGTGCGCGCCTGGGACGACGCCGAGTGGGCGGGCGGTGGCGAACGCGCCCTGCGCAAACGGGTGACGGCCCTGACCGAGGCCCTGCGCGCCACCCGGCGCACCGTGGTGGCGGTCTCCAACGAGGTCGGCTCGGGCATCGTCCCCGCCACCGCCTCAGGCCGCCGCTACCGGGACGAACTCGGCCGTCTGAACGCCGCGTTCGCCGCGGAGTGCGAACAGGTCCTGCTGATCGTTGCCGGTCAGGCGCTGGTGCTGCGCGGCTGACCGGGTGGAGGCGTGCGGGTCCGGCACCGTCCGGGTGCGCCGCCGTACGCCGCCGTGCGCCGCGGCCGAGACCGGTGGCGGGTGCCGTGGCGGACGGGTCAGGGCAGGGGGCCTCGGGCGACGACCCGGTAGGTGTTGGAGAGGCCGGGGATGTGGCGGAGGAGGGGCGAGAGGAGGAGGTCCAGGAGTGCCGCCGCGTCCACCAGGGGGGCGGCGAGGGCGGTCAGGGCCGTGCGCAGGGTGTGCTGGAGACCGGTCGGCGGGTCGTCGTGCCAGGGGGCGTCGGCGGCGGGCAGCGCATGAGCGAGGACCAGGACGGTGGCCGCCGCCAGGTCGTTCGGCGTGTGCGGGGCGCGGCGGTCGGTGACGAGGACGGTGCAGCCCTGCGACTCCAGTTCCGCGCGGAGGTTGGCCGGCGGCAGCAGGTGCAGATGGCGCGGCTGGCCGTGCGGCAGCCACCATCTGCCCAGCAGCCGGGCGGGCACGCACTGCGGGTCGGGCAGTTCGATCAGCAGGTGCCCGCCGGGGCGCAGCACGGTGAGGGCGCCCCGCAACTCCGCGCGGGGGTCCGGCACATGGGCCAGGTGGTGGAAGATGCTGACCACGTCGTAGCGCGCTCGCAGCCGCTCGGCGATGTGCGGGTCGGCCAGGTGGCCGACGTGGGCCTCCTCGACCCGCCCCTGCTCACGGGCCCGCTCCACGCGCTGGGTGGGGTCCAGGCCGTCGAAGGCGGTGTAGGGGAACACCTCCTGCGCCGCCCCGGGGAAGTGGCCGTGGCCCGTGCCGACGTCCAGCCAGCTCTCCGGCTCCCCCACGGCGCTCATCCGGCGCGCGTCGGACCGGTGCCGGCGGCGGGCGCGGCGGGCCGCGAGCGTGGGGTCCGCGAGGCCTCCCGGAGCGTCCTCGTCGAAGTCCCGGTGGTAGAAGGCGAGTCCGGCCGCCGTGAGCCGGGGGTTCTGGAAGGCGTGGCCGCAGTCCAGGCACTCGTCGACCGCGAACGTGCCCGGCTTGTGCTGGAGCAGGTCCGGCGCGCGCAGCCGGGTACGCAGCCGCCCGGAGCCGCACCACGGGCAGTCGGCGCGGGGCGGCTCCTGGAAACGGCCGGTGCCCTGGGCGAGTTCGGCGGCGTACGCGAGGCGGCGGGGGTCGTAGAACCCCGGAGCGTACGGCAGGGGCGGCATGGGCGGCTCCCGGTGGTCACTGCGAGAACAAGTCACTGCAAAGGGAACGTATGGGATCCGGATCTTGGCCGGAAAGACGCCGTACGGGTGTGGTGGCGATGTGGCGCGGCCCGCTGGGGTCGGGGCCGGTACTGTTCGGCGAATGAGCGCGCTGAATCTCGACGACTTCACCGATCTGATCGAGCGCCCGGACGGCGGACTGCGCCGTGACGCCGAGGTGCGCCGGGAGCGTCAGGTCGTGCCGCCCGGTGTGCTGGGCCGCCTGGACGACCTGGGTGAGTGGCTGGCCGCGGCCCAGTCCGCCGTACCGGTGCGGCCGGTCGAACGGCCGAAGGCGGTGCTGTTCGCCGGCGACCACGGGGTCGCGGAACTGGATGTGTCGGTGCGCCCCGCGGGCAGCGCCGAGCAGCTGGTACGGGCGGTGCTGGAGGGCGGCCGGCCGGTGTCCGTGCTGGCCCGGCGGCTCGGCGTGCCGGTACGGGTGGTCGACATGGCGCTGGACTGCGCGCCCGAGTCGCTGCCCGGGGACGTCGTGCGGCACCGGGTGCGGCGCGGCAGCGGGCGCGTCGACATCGAGGACGCGCTGACCCTCGAGGAGGCGGAGGCCGCCTTCCGGGCCGGCGTGGCGGTGGCCGACGAGGAGGCCGACTCCGGTACGGACCTGGTGGTGCTGGGCGACATCAGCGTCGGCGGGACCACGCCGGCCGCCGTGCTGATCGCCGCGCTGTGCGGGACGGACGCGTCGGTGGTGACCGGGCGCGGCGGCGAGCCGATCGACGACCTGGCGTGGATGCGCAAGTGCGCGGCGATCCGGGACGCACTGCGCCGGGCCCGGCCCGTCCTCGGGGACCAGTTGCAGCTGCTGGCCACGGTGGGCGGGGCCGACCTCGCCGCGATGACGGGGTTCCTGTTGCAGTGCGCGGTGCGGAAGCTGCCGGTGATCCTGGACGGCGTGGTGTCGGCTGCGTGCGCGCTGGTGGGGCAGCGGGTGGCGTTCCGGGCGCCGGACTGGTGGCTGGCCGGTCACCACAGCGGCGAGCCGGGCCAGGCCAAGGCCCTGGACCGGATGGCGCTGGAGCCGCTCGTGGACCACGGGGTCCGGGTCGGCGAGGGGGCGGGGGCCCTGCTGGCGCTGCCCCTGGTCCAGAGCGCCGCCGCACTGGCCGCGGAGCTGCCCGAGCGCCCGGAGACCCCGGACGCTCGGGAGCCCGGGACGCCCGAGCCCGAAGCGACCGAGGACGACGCGACCAAGGACCGGACGACCGGGAACCAAACGACCACAGAGAGGCCGACCGGGGAAGAGGCGCCCGAAGACGGGACGGCCGAGGAGAAGCCAGCCGAGAAGTAGCCACCCGGTCCCGACCGGGCACCGGCGACCCCACCCGAGCCGCACGGGCCCGGCCCGGCAGCCGCACCCTCGCCCCCGCCCGGCCGCGCGTCCCGCCGCCCGCACGCCACGGCGAACGCGACGGCGCCTACTGGCACCGCGGACCCCGCAAGCCGTCCGGCGTCGGCGGCGTCGCGCACGGACGGCGGGTGAAAAGGGACGCCCGTCGAGGTAGCGCCCATATGATCACTGTTCATGGGAGATGCCCGAATTGCCGTGCGTGAGGAGCGGGCCCCGGTTCGCGTGGCCGAGGCGGGGCGGCCGGGCGGCGGGGTCTCGCGGCGGGCGGCCGCGTCCGCCGTCTGGTACCTGCGGGCGGTCGCGTTCGTCAACTTCCTCAGCGCGGTCTGGGTCTCCCTGGAGCAGGACGTGCGGCGGCACAACCGGGAGGACCTCTTCACGCCGTACCTGCTGACCGCAGGCTTCGCCTCCGGCGTGTTCGCCGCCTTCCTGGCCATCACCATGCGGCGGCGCAAACGGGCCGCCTGGATCCTGAACCTGGCGCTGTCCGGGCCGTTCCTCGCGCTGTTCGCGTTCACCATGACCTTCCCGGAGATCCGCCACTTCGCGCAGAACTGGATCTCCCTGGTCCTCACCGCCGCCTTCGTCGCCGCGCTGCTGCTCGGCCGCCGCGAGTTCTACGCCAAGGGCGACCGCGCCAACCCGCGGCTCGCCGCCGCCGTCGGCCTCGGCGGGCTGCTGGTCTCCTCGCTGCTCGCCACGCTGCTGGTGACGGTCACCAACCAGGCCCCGGACGCGGCCCGTTCGACGTACCCGGAGCGCTGGCGCTACGGCACGCTGCGGCTCGTCTCGGTCGACGCCTCCGCATCCCGCTTCCCCGGCATCGACACCCCGAGCTGGGTGAACGTGTCGATCAACGTCCTGTCCACGGCCCTGGTCCTCGCCGTCCTGTACGCCGCCTTCCGCTCCCGCCGCGCCGTCGACCCGCTCACCGCCGACGACGAGGGACGGCTGCGGGAGCTGCTGGCCCGACACGGCGAGCGCGACTCGCTCGGCTACTTCGCGCTGCGCCGGGACAAGAGCGTGATCTGGTCGCCCACCGGCAAGGCCGCCGTCGCCTACCGCGTCCTGGGCGGGGTGTCCCTGGCCTCCGGGGACCCGCTCGGCGACCCGGAGGCCTGGCCCGGCGCCATCGGGGGATGGCTGGCCGAGGCACGGGCGCACGGCTGGATCCCCGCCGTGATGGGCGCGAGCGAGGAGGCCGGCACGGTGTACGCGCGGCACGGCCTGGACGCCCTGGAACTGGGCGACGAGGCCGTGGTCGAGGTGGGCGGCTTCACCCTGGAGGGGCGGGCCATGCGGACCGTGCGGCAGGCCTACAACCGGGTCGCGCGCGCCGGGTACACCGTGCGCGTCCGGCGGCACGAGGACATCCCCGCACACGAGATGGCGTACCTGGTCGACCGGGCGGACGACTGGCGGGACGGCCCCACCGAGCGCGGCTTCAGCATGGCCCTTGGCCGGCTCGGCGACCCGCGGGACGGGCGGTGCGTGATGCTGGAGTGCCATGACGACCGCGGCGAGCTCAGGGCCCTGCTGTCGTTCGTGCCCTGGGGGCCGCACGGGCTGTCCCTGGACGTGATGCGCCGCGACCGGCACGCCGGCAACGGGCTCATGGAGTTCATGGTGCTCGACCTGCTGCGCCGGGCCCGGCAGATCGGGGTCACCCAGGTCTCGCTCAACTTCGCCGTGTTCCGCTCCGTCTTCGAAAGGGGGGCGCGTCTTGGCGCGGGACCGGTGCTGCGGCTGTGGCGGTCACTGCTCGGGCTGTTCTCCCGCTGGTGGCAGATCGAGTCGTTGTACCGCGCGAACGCCAAGTACCGGCCCATCTGGGAACCGCGGTTCCTGCTCTTCGAGAAGAGCGCGGACCTGCTGCGCATCGGCCTCGCGGCGGCGCGCGCGGAGGGGTTCCTGGAGGCGCCGGGGCCGCCGAAGTGGCTGCACCGAAGACACCGGGAGACGCACGGATGAGCGCACTCGCCCGCTGGGCCCGCGCCGAATGGGGGCTGCTGTACGCCACCGTGCGCGAGCCGCTGCTGAAGCGGCGCCTGCGGGCCGTCCCGATGACCGTCGGGGCGGTGGCCCTGACGGCGGTGCTCCAGCTGGTGCAGAACCAGTCCTGGGGCTACGGCCCGGTGCAGCAGCTCGGGGCCGTACGGGCCGAGGAGCCGCTGTGGCGCGCGCTGCTGCACACTCCCCTGTCGCTGTTCGTGCCGGCGCTGGACCTGCCGGTGTGGGGCGCGCTGGCGCAGGTCCTGTGCGTGTTCGGCGTCGCCGAGATCTGCCTGGGCCGGCCGCGGACCCTCGCCGTCGCGTGTGTCGCCACCCTCTCCGGGACCCTGTACGCGCGCCTGGGCGTCGCCCTGGGCCCGCACCGCCCGCTCGGCCTGCCCACGACGGACGCGCACGTGGTGGACACCGGCCCGTCGGCGGCCGTGGTGGGCCTCGCGGTCTACGCCGGCTGGCGCTACGGGGCGTACGTCACGGCGGGCGCGGTGACCGCGGCCATGGCGCTGGAGGTCGCACTGAAACAGAACCTGGCCGGCAAGGAGCACCTGGCGGCGATCGCCGGGGTACTGCTGCTGTGCGCGCTGTCGGCGGCCCGGCGCCGGGTGCCGCGCGCCGCGGCGTCATCTGCGCCCGGGCAGGCGGGCCGGCCGCTGCTGGTCCGGTTTGCCGCCGATCCAGTCCTGGAAGGCCCGGCGGGGGCGGGACCAGCGGCGGTCGTGCCGGCGGGCGCGCCGGCCGGCCCGGGCCCGGGCGCGCGGGCGGCGGTGGTAGAAACGCCGGTCCCAGTAGGAGTCGGGGCGGGCCAGGCGGATCGCGCCGACCAGCGCGATGAACGGAATGATCACGCCGAACAGGGCGATACGGCCCTTGCCCTTGCTCAGGGCGACCAGGGAGAAGAGGAAGTTCACCACCACGCTCGTGATGACCGCCCCGCGGTCCTCCAGCTCGGCCTGGGACAGGTTGTTGACGCCGAACGGGGAGAAACCGGCGAGGACGAGGCCGACCAGCGCCGCGGTGATCACCACGACCTCGACGCTCTTGCGGCCCGACTCGGTCCAGTAGACGTCGTCCAGGTGCAGGATCAGCGCGAACTCGTCCAGCACGAGGCCCGCGCCGACACCGAAGACGACCGCGAAGACCGCCGTGGCGGCGGCGTGCCGGCCGCCGCTGGCCACCACGCCGAAACCGCCGAGGATGGTGAGGACGACGCCGGGGACGGCGTGGTGGATGTGCAGCCCGCCCGCCTTGACGTTGCCGAAGGGGCCCTTCCCGGCGCGGATCAGGCGGGTGATCACCCGGGTGACCACGAAGGTGAGAACGAAGGCGGTCAGGGCGAGGAGCAGGGGCAGCTTGCCGGGTTCGACGATGTTCCGCTCCAGCCAGTGGCCCATGTACGCAGTGTGCCGCCTGCGCCGGTCACCCGCCCGCCCGCCGGGGGGTCCGCGCAGGTCCCGTAGTCTGCCCGGGTGTTCAGGTTCCCCTCGCCGCACGGGCCGCGGTTCGCCTTCGGCACCCTCACCGTCCTTCCGGTCAGGGTGAGCCGCTGGGATCGCGAGGCGGCACGCGGGGGGATGCTCTGCGCGCCGCTCGCCGGACTCGTGGTCGGGGTGGCGGCCGCGGCCGTGGGACTGCTGCTGCTCCTCGCCGGCGCCGGCGCGCCGCTCGCCGCCGTCGGCAGCGTCGCCGTGCCCGCCGCGCTGACCCGCGGTCTGCACCTGGACGGGCTCGCCGACACCGCGGACGGACTCGGCAGCGGCAAGCCCGCCGAGGACGCCCTGCGGATCATGAAGCAGTCGGACATCGGCCCCTTCGGGGTGATCACGCTCGTGTTCGTGCTGCTCGCCCAGGCGGCCGCGCTGACCCGGGCCTACGACGGCTCCTGGGCCCGCGGCGCGCTCGCCGCCGTCGTCTCGGCGACGGTCGCCCGGCTGGCCCTGACGCTGGCCGCCCGGACCGGGGTGCCGGCCGCCCGGCCGGAGGGGCTGGGGGCCGCGGTCGCGGGGGTGGTCCCGGTGCCGGGCGCGATCGGGGCGGTGCTCGCGGTCGCGGCGGGCGCCGTGGCGGCGGGCGCCTTCTTCGGCGCCCGGGCCTGTGTGCTCACGGCGCTGGCGGTGGCCGCCGCCCTGACCGCCGCCGAGCTCCTCCTGCGCCACTGCACCCGCCGCTTCGGCGGCGTGACGGGCGACGTCTTCGGCGCGCTCGCCGAGACGGCCGCCACCGCCGCGCTGGTCGTCCTGGCCCTGCGCTGAGCCCGGCGGCTCGGCGGGTCCGGCGCCACGCCCCCGGTTCGTACCCGGCGTGGAACACCGCCCACCCGCCGCGACGCAGGGCTTGGGCCGGGCGCATTCGCCGTACGGGGCGCGCTGTTCGTCGACCGCGGAGCCGAAGTCCGCGGCCCGGTGCGGGATCTGGTCCAGGTCGTTCTTCGGGCCGACCGCCGTGCCCCTGCCGTGGGTCGGCACCGCCGGTACCGTCCCGTGTGGAGGCGCCTCCGGTGATCATCGCCGATTCGGTTGCCGGGCACGGCAGTTGCGCGCCCGGCGGGCCGGCAGGGCCTGCGCCGGAGGCCACCGGCGCCGGTGCCTGCGGCCGGTGGCGGAGCCGGGACGTGACGGCGACGCAGCCGCCGGGTGAACACCCGCGGGAGTGACCGGCGCCGTGACGCGCGTAGGCTCGTGGCGGGTGTTTGCCTGCCCGGGTGAAGACCGCACCGTATGAAGGACTTATGGTCGGGCCCGGTCGACCCACCCGAATTCGGCCAACCACCTTTCACAGGGAAGCGAGATTTCACCACCGTGACTGCTCTCACTCTCAGCACCACCGCGGCGCCCGGCCTGCGGGCCGACGCGATCGTGGTCGGTGTCGCCAAGGACTCCGGATCGAAGTCCGGGGACCTGGTCGTAGCTCCGGGCGCCGAGTCCGTCGACGAGGCGTACGACGGCAAGCTCGCCGACGTCCTGGGGACCCTCGGCGCCTCCGGTGCCGAGGGCGAGGTGACCAAGCTGCCCGCGCCGTCCGGTTTCAAGGCCCCGCTCGTGCTCGCGGTGGGCCTCGGCCCGCGCCCCGAGAAGGACGCCGGCTACGAGGCCGAGGCGCTGCGCCGGGCCGCCGGTGCCGCCGCCCGCGCTCTCGCCGGGACGAAGACGGCCGGCTTCGCGCTGCCGGTCGCGGACGCCGCCGGTACCGCCGCGGTCGGCGAGGGCGCGCTGCTCGGCGCGTACTCCTTCGACGTCTACAAGGAGAACGGCAAGGACGCCGACTCCCGCGACGGCAAGGCGCCGCTCGGCGAGGCCGTGCTGCTCGGCTCCAACGCGGGCGACGAGGCGCACAAGGCGGCCGTCAAGCGCGCCACCGCCCTGGCCGAGGAGCTCAACCGCGCCCGCGACCTGATCAACACCCCGCCGAACGACCTGAACCCGGCCGCCTTCGCCGCCGTCGCCGAGGGCGCGGCCGAGGAGCACGGCCTGAAGGTGCAGGTGCTCGACGAGAAGGCGCTCGCCAAGGGCGGCTACGGCGGCATCCTGGGCGTCGGCTCCGGCTCGGCGGCGGCTCCGCGTCTGGTCAAGCTGTCGTACACCAGCCCCAAGGCGAAGAAGCACCTGGCCCTGGTCGGCAAGGGCATCACCTACGACTCGGGCGGCATCTCGCTCAAGCCGGCCGGCCACAACGAGACGATGAAGTGCGACATGAGCGGTGCCGCCGCCGTGTTCGCCGCCGTCGTCGCCGCCGCCCGGCTCGGCCTCGAGGTCAACGTGACCGGCTGGCTGGCGCTGGCCGAGAACATGCCCTCCGGCTCCGCCACCCGCCCCGGCGACGTGCTGCGCATGTTCAGCGGCAAGACGGTGGAGGTGCTCAACACCGACGCCGAGGGCCGGCTCGTCCTCGCGGACGCGCTGTGGGCCGCCTCGCAGGAGAAGCCGGACGCGATCGTGGACGTGGCCACGCTGACCGGCGCGATGGTGCTGGCGCTGGGCAGCCGCACCTTCGGGATCATGGCGAACGACGACGCGTTCCGCTCCGCGATCCACGAGGCCGCGGAGGAGGTCGGCGAGGAGGCGTGGCCCATGCCTCTGCCGGAGCACCTGCTCAAGGGGATGGACTCCCCGACCGCCGACCTCGCCAACATGGGCGAGCGCATGGGCGGCGGCCTGGTCGCCGGCCTGTTCCTGCGCGAGTTCGTCGGCGAGGGCATCACGTGGGCGCACCTCGACATCGCGGGCCCGGCCTTCAACGAGAGCGGCCCGTTCGGCTACACGCCGAAGGGCGGCACCGGGTCGGCGGTCCGCACGCTCGTGCGTCTCGCCGAACTGGCCGCCTCCGGCGACCTCGGCTGAGTCCGCCCCGCGGCCCGCGGTCCTTCCGCGGGCCGCGGGCGTGGGGTGTATCACACTCCAGCCCCGCGTCTCGTTCACTCCCGACAAGTGCGAAGATGGGCGTCGGCAGGACAGGGCCCCCACCGAAGGGCCGAAACTCAAGCGGCCGGACACCAGCCGCCTGCCGGTCACCGACGACCGGCGTACGGCGCAATGCATGGAGGACGTGACGTGGCGAACGACGCCAGCACCGTTTTCGACCTAGTGATCCTCGGCGGTGGCAGCGGTGGTTACGCCGCGGCCCTGCGCGGGGCGCAGCTGGGCCTGGACGTCGCCCTGATCGAGAAGGACAAGGTCGGCGGTACCTGCCTGCACCGGGGTTGCATCCCCACCAAGGCCCTGCTGCACGCGGGCGAGATCGCCGACCAGGCGCGCGAGAGCGAGCAGTTCGGTGTGAAGGCCAGCTTCGAGGGCATCGACGTGCCCGCCGTCCACAAGTACAAGGACGACGTCATCTCGGGCCTGTACAAGGGCCTCCAGGGACTCATCGCGTCCCGCAAGGTGACCTACATCGAGGGTGAGGGCCGGCTGTCCTCCCCGACCTCCGTCGACGTCAACGGTCAGCGGATCCAGGGCCGTCACGTCCTCCTGGCGACCGGTTCCGTGCCGAAGTCCCTGCCGGGTCTGCAGATCGACGGCAACCGCATCATCTCCTCCGACCACGCCCTCGTCCTCGACCGCGTGCCGAAGTCCGCGATCATCCTGGGCGGCGGTGTCATCGGCGTCGAGTTCGCCTCCGCCTGGAAGTCCTTCGGCGCCGACGTCACGATCGTCGAGGGCCTGAAGCACCTCGTCCCGGTCGAGGACGAGAACTCCTCGAAGCTGCTGGAGCGCGCCTTCCGCAAGCGCGGGATCAAGTTCAACCTGGGCACCTTCTTCCAGAAGGCCGAGTACACCCAGGACGGTGTCAAGGTCACCCTCGCCGACGGCAAGGAGTTCGAGGCCGAGGTCCTGCTCGTCGCCATCGGCCGCGGCCCGGTCTCCCAGGGCCTGGGCTACGAGGAGGCCGGGGTCGCCATGGACCGCGGCTACGTCCTCGTCGACGAGTACATGCGCACCAACGTCCCGACCATCTCCGCCGTGGGCGACCTGGTCCCCACCCTCCAGCTCGCGCACGTCGGGTTCGCCGAGGGCATCCTGGTGGCGGAGCGTCTGGCCGGTCTGAAGCCCGTGCCGATCGACTACGACGGTGTTCCGCGGGTGACGTACTGCCACCCGGAGGTCGCCTCCGTCGGCATCTCCGAGGCCAAGGCCAAGGAGATCTACGGCGCGGACAAGGTCGTCGCCCTGAAGTACAACCTGGCGGGCAACGGCAAGAGCAAGATCCTGAAGACCGCGGGCGAGATCAAGCTCGTCCAGGTCAAGGACGGCGCCGTGGTCGGTGTCCACATGGTCGGCGACCGCATGGGCGAGCAGGTCGGCGAGGCCCAGCTGATCTACAACTGGGAGGCGCTGCCCGCCGAGGTGGCCCAGCTCATCCACGCCCACCCGACCCAGAACGAGGCGCTCGGCGAGGCCCACCTGGCCCTGGCCGGCAAGCCGCTGCACTCCCACGACTGACGCCCACGTCATCGGCGCGACGACACAGACTTCCGTAATTCGTTAGGAGCAACCGAAACCATGGCGGTTTCCGTAACCCTTCCGGCGCTCGGCGAGAGCGTCACCGAGGGCACTGTCACCCGCTGGCTGAAGGCCGAGGGCGAGCGTGTCGAGGCCGACGAGCCGCTGCTCGAGGTCTCGACCGACAAGGTCGACACCGAGATCCCCTCCCCCGCCGCCGGCGTGCTGGCCTCCATCAAGGTCGCCGAGGACGAGACCGTCGAGGTCGGCGCCGAGCTGGCCGTCATCGACGACGGCTCCGGCGCCCCCGTCGCGGCCCCGGCCCCGGCTGCCGCCGAGGCTCCGGCCCCCGCCGCCGAGCCCGCCCCGGCCCCGGTCGCCGAGGCCCCGGCCGCACCGGCACCCGCCGCCGCCCCCGCCGCCCCTGCCGGTGGCGCTGCGGGCACGGACGTGGTCCTGCCCGCGCTCGGTGAGTCCGTCACCGAGGGCACCGTCACCCGCTGGCTGAAGTCGGTCGGCGACTCCGTCGAGGCCGACGAGCCGCTGCTCGAGGTCTCCACGGACAAGGTCGACACCGAGATCCCGGCGCCCGTCTCCGGCGTGCTGCTCGAGATCGTCGTCGGTGAGGACGAGACCGCCGAGGTCGGCGCCAAGCTCGCCGTCATCGGCGCTCCCGGTGCCGCCCCGGCTCCGGCCGCGGCTCCGGCGGCTCCGGCTCCGGCCGCCGCTCCGGCTCCGGCCCCCGTGGCCCCTGCGGCCCCCGCGGCTCCGGCTCCCGCCGCTCCGGCTCCGGTCCAGCCGGCTGCCCCGGCTCCCGCGCCGGTCGCGCCCGCCCCGGTCACCCCGGCCCCGGCTGCCGTTCCGGCCGCCGCCCAGCCGACCGACGAGGGCGCGTACGTGACCCCGCTGGTGCGCAAGCTCGCCGCCGAGAACGGCGTCGACCTGTCCACCGTCAAGGGCACCGGCGTCGGCGGCCGTATCCGCAAGCAGGACGTGCTCGCCGCGGCCGAGGCCGCGAAGGCCGCCGCCGCGGCCGCCCCGGCCGCCGCCGCTCCGGCCGCCCCGGCGAAGAAGGCCCCCGTCCTGGAGGTCTCCCCGCTGCGCGGCCAGACCGTGAAGATGCCGCGGATCCGCAAGGTCATCGGCGACAACATGGTCAAGGCGCTGCACGAGCAGGCCCAGCTGTCCTCGGTGGTCGAGGTCGACGTGACCCGCCTGATGCGCCTGCGCGCCCAGGCCAAGGACTCGTTCGCGGCGCGCGAGGGCGTCAAGCTCTCCCCGATGCCGTTCTTCGTCAAGGCCGCCGCCCAGGCGCTGAAGGCCCACCCGGTCATCAACGCCAAGATCAACGAGGCCGAGGGGACCATCTCCTACTTCGACACCGAGAACGTCGGTATCGCGGTGGACTCCGAGAAGGGCCTGATGACCCCGGTCATCAAGCACGCCGGTGACCTCAACATCGCCGGTATCGCCAAGGCCACCGCCGACCTGGCGGGCAAGGTCCGGGCCAGCAAGATCACCCCGGACGAGCTGTCCGGCGCGACCTTCACCATCAGCAACACCGGTTCGCGCGGCGCGCTGTTCGACACGATCATCGTGCCGCCGGGTCAGGTCGCGATCCTCGGCATCGGCGCCACCGTCAAGCGCCCGGCCGTCATCGAGACCGAGGAGGGCACGGTCATCGGCGTCCGCGACATGACCTACCTGACCCTCTCCTACGACCACCGCCTGGTGGACGGCGCCGACGCGGCCCGCTACCTGACGGCGGTCAAGGCGATCCTGGAGGCGGGCGAGTTCGAGGTCGAGCTCGGCCTCTGATCCCCCCGCAACCGGGACCCAGCAGTACGGCGCCCCCGTCCGGAACCTTCCGGGCGGGGGCGCCGCGTTTGCCGTTTCTTGGCCATGACGGCGTGTAAGTCTCGTCTCACCTGCACGAAAGCGCCCGTATGCGCCCTTCCGCCGAGCGTCGACAGCCGTATTGTCTAAACGTCGAACGCCCCCCGGGGGCCCGTGGGTCCCCCCGTGAAGGAGCCCTCCATGACCGCGCCCGTCGTCCACTCGCTGCGCGAACAGATCCGCGAGCACATCGTGGAGGGGATCGTCAGCGGGCGCTGGAAGCCGGGCGAACGGATCGTGGAGCGGCGTATCGCCACCGAGCTGGAGGTCAGCCAGACGCCGGTGCGGGAGGCGCTGCGCGAGCTGGAGTCGCTGCGCCTGATCGAGTCGGCACCGAACAAGGGCGTGCGGGTGCGCAACCTGACCGCCGCCGACCTGGAGGAGAGCTACCCGGTCCGGGCCGGCCTCGAGGCCATCGCGGCGGAGCTGGCGGCCGAGCGGCTGGCGGACGACTGCTCGGCCCTGGAGCCGCATGTGGCGGCGCTGTACGAGGCCGACCGCGACTCCGACGGCACCGGCCAGGTCCGGCACACGGTGGCCTTCCACCGCGAGCTGGTCCGCGCGGCCGGGAACTCGGTGCTGCTGCACACCTGGGAGGGCCTGGGCATCGAGGTGTTCACCGCGCTGTCGATCCGCTGGCTGGGGACGGTCCAGCAGTCGTACGCGGAGGAGCACGAGGAGTTGGTGCAGGCGTTCAAGCGGCGCGATCCGCGGATCGCCGAACTGGTCAAGGCGCACGTGCTCGGCTGCGCGCCGCGAGCCTGAGCCCGCCGATCAACGGTACGCTCACCTGCGGAAACCCCGCAAAAATGCGGCACGGCGTGCCTGTTTCCAAGGCACCGGGTGCCGACTTTCTCGAAATCGAAGGGTTTTACGCTTGAACCCTTTGATCGATCATCGATCAGGGAGTTAGAGTCACCGCTGGGCTTCCACCAGAGCCTCACGCCCTGTCCTGCCAAAGACCAAGGGCACCCCCTGAACCCTTACCGATGAGGGAACCCCCTTCGACTGAGGAAGGCGGCGACATGACCGACCCCAACGCCATCCAGCCGAGCGAGCTCGACCAGCTCCCGGACCGCGACCCTGAGGAGACCGCCGAATGGCAGGCCTCCCTGGACGCCGTCGCCCAGGCGGCCGGGCCGCACCGTGCCGCGTATCTGATGCGCCGTACGCTGGAGCGCGCCGAGGGCGCCGGCGTCCACCTCCCCAAGCTCCTCGAGACGGACTACGTCAACTCCATCCCGACCTCCGCGGAGCCGGCCGCCCCCGGTGACGAGGCCATGGAGGCCCGTATCACCGCGTGGAACCGGTGGAACGCGGCGGCGATGGTGACGCGCGGCAGCAAGTACGGCGTCGGCGGCCACATCGCCACCTTCGCCTCCGCGGCCTGGCTGTACGAGACCGGCTTCAACCACTTCTTCAAGGGCAAGGAGGGCGACGGCTCCGGCGACCAGCTGTACATCCAGGGCCACGCCTCCCCGGGCATCTACGCCCGCGCCTTCCTCGACGGCCGGCTGACCGAGCAGCACCTGGACAACTTCCGCCAGGAGGCCGGCGGCAACGGCCTGCCGTCCTACCCGCACCCGCGCCGCCTGCCCTGGCTGTGGGAGTTCCCGACGGTGTCGATGGGCCTCGGCCCGATCTCCGCCATCTACCAGGCCCGGTTCAACCGCTACCTGACCAGCCGCGGCATCAAGGACGTCTCCGACTCGCACGTCTGGGCGTTCCTCGGCGACGGCGAGATGGACGAGCCGGAGTCCACCACCGCGCTGACGCTCGCCTCCCGCGAGGGCCTGGACAACCTCACGTTCGTCATCAACTGCAACCTCCAGCGCCTGGACGGCCCGGTCCGCGCCAACTTCAAGATCGTGCAGGAGCTGGAGGCCCTGTTCCGGGGCGCCGGCTGGAACGTGGTCAAGTCGCTGTGGGGCTCGGCCTGGGACGAGCTGTTCCAGCTCGACACCACGGGCGCGCTGGTACGCCGGCTGCGCCAGGTACCGGACGCGCAGGTCCAGACGTACCAGACCCGCGACGCCGCCTACATCCGCCAGGACTTCTTCGGGGCCGACCCGGCGCTGGCCGAGATGGCGAAGCTGCTGAGCGACGACAAGATCATCGAGTGCTTCCACTTCTCGCGCGGCGGGCACGAGGCGCGCAAGGTCTTCGCCGCCTACCAGGCCGCCCTGGCGCACAAGGGCGCCCCGACGGTGATCCTGGCCCAGACGGTCAAGGGCCACACCCTCGGTTCGGGCTTCGCGTCGAAGAACGCCAACCACCAGATGAAGAAGCTGTCGGCGGACGAGTTCAAGCAGATGCGTGACCTGCTGGACCTGCCCATCCCGGACAGCGCCTTCGCCGACGGCCAGGTCCCCTACGGCCACCCCGGCGCCGACTCCCCCGAGGTGCGCTACCTCCAGGAGCGCCGCGCGGCCCTCGGCGGCCCGGCTCCGGCCCGCCGCGTCCACCCGGTCGCCCCGCTGCCCGCCCCGGCCGACAAGGCGTTCGCCGCCTTCGACAAGGGCTCCGGCTCGCAGAGCGTGGCCACCACCATGGCGTTCGTCCGCCTGGTCAAGGACCTGGTCCGCGACAAGGAGACCGGCAAGCGCTGGGTGCCGATCGTCCCCGACGAGGCGCGCACCTTCGGCATGGAGTCGCTGTTCCCGTCGCTCGGCATCTACTCGCCCAAGGGCCAGACGTACGAGCCGGTCGACCGCGACCAGCTGATGTACTACAAGGAGGCCAAGAACGGCCAGATCCTCAACGAGGGGATCACCGAGGCCGGTTCGATGGCCGACTTCGTCGCCGCCTCGTCGTCGTACTCGACGCACGGCGAGCCGATGATTCCGTTCTACATCTTCTACTCGATGTTCGGCTGGCAGCGCACGGCCGACCAGATGTGGCAGCTCGGCGACCAGCTCGGCCGCGGCTTCCTGGTCGGCGCCACCGCGGGCCGCACCACGCTGACGGGTGAGGGCCTCCAGCACGCCGACGGCCACTCGCCGGTCATCGCGGCGACCAACCCGGCCGCGCTGACCTACGACCCGGCGTTCGCCTACGAGGTCGCGGCCATCGTCAAGGACGGTCTGCGCCGTATGTACGGCCAGGCCGCGCCCGGCGAGGACCAGGACGTCTTCTACTACCTGACGGTCTACAACGAGCCGCTGCCGCAGCCGGCCAAGCCGGCCGTCCCCGGCATCGACGAGGGCATCGTCAAGGGCCTGTACCGCTTCAACACGGCGGAGTCGGCGGGCCTGACGGTCCCGGCGAACGCGCCGCGGATCCAGCTGCTCGGCTCCGGCACGGCGATCCACTGGGCGCTCGGCGCCCAGCGGATGCTGGCCGAGGAGTGGGGCGTGGCCGCCGACGTGTGGTCCGCGACCTCCTGGGGCGAGCTGCGCCGGGACGCCATGGAGGCCGACGCGGCGCTGCTGCGCGGCGAGGAGCGGGTGCCGTACGTCCGCCGGGCGCTCCAGGGCGCCGAGGGCCCGGTCCTCGCGGTCTCCGACTACATGCGGCAGACCCCGGACCAGATCGCGCAGTGGATCGAGCAGGACTACACCTCGCTCGGCACCGACGGCTTCGGTCTGTCGGACACCCGTGACGCCGCCCGCCGCCACTTCGGCGTCGACGCCCAGTCGATCGTCGCTGCCGCCCTGGCCCAGCTCGCCCGGCGCGGCGAGGTGAAGGCCTCGGCGGTCAAGGAGGCCCGGGAGAAGTACGGCCTGTGAGGCACACCGCATGACGACGAAGGGGTACGGCCGCGGCCGTACCCCTTCGTCGTCCCGGTGTTCGTCGTGCCGGTGACGTCGCGGTGTTCGTCGTCGCCGGCCCCGGCATGATGGCCGTATGCGTGCCGCCCGCCTGATCAGAATGGTGCTGCTGCTCCAGTCGCGGCCCGCCATGACCGCCGCCGAGCTCGCCCGGGAACTGGAGGTGTCGGAGCGCACCGTCACGCGGGACGCGCAGGCCCTGTCGGAGGCGGGCGTGCCGGTGTACGCCGACCGGGGGCGGGCCGGGGGCTACCGGCTGGTCGGCGGCTACCGCACCAGGCTGACCGGCCTCGACCGCGGTGAGGCGGAGGCGCTGTTCCTCAGCGGTGTGCCGGGGGCGCTGCGGGACATGGGGCTTCAGGACGCCGCGTCGGCCGCCCGGCTGAAGGTGTCCGCGGCCCTGCTCCCCTCGCTGCGCGACGCCTCCCGTACGGCGGCGCAGCGCTTCCATCTGGACGCTCCCGACTGGTTCCGCGAGCCGAAGACGCCCGAGCTGCTGCCCGCGGTCGCTCAGGCGGTGTGGGACGACCGCCGGATCACCGCGCGCTACCGGCGCGGCGAGGAGGAGGTCGTGCGGGAGCTGGAGCCGTACGGGCTCGTGCTCAAGGCGGGCGTGTGGTACGTGTGCGCCCGGGTCGTGGGGGCCGACTCCTCCCCGGTCCGCCCGGTCTATCGGGTCTACCGGGTGGACCGTTTCGCGGTCGTCGACGCCGGTGCCGGGGGACGCTTCGAACGGGACGGCGGGTTCGACCTGCCCGCCTTCTGGGAGGAGCGGGCCGCGCAGTTCGCGCGGTCCGTTCTGCGGGCCGAGGTGGTCGTGCGGCTGTCCGAGGAGGGCGTACGGCGGCTGCCGCACGCCGTGGGGCCGGTGCCGGCCCGGGCGGCGCTGGAGGCCGTCGGGGCCGCGGTGGACGGCGACGGGCGCGGGTGGGTGACGGTGACCCTGCCGGTGGAGTCCGAGGAGGTCGCCCACACCCAGCTCACGTCGCTCGGGCCGGAGGTCGAGGTGCTGGCCCCCGAGGGGCTGCGGGAGCGTTTCGCCCGCGACGCCGAACGGCTGGCCGCGCTGTACCGGCCCTGACGGTCCGCTGCTCTCCGGTGTACTCCGCGTGCGCCCCCCGGCGCGAGGGCCGATGCTTGAGCCGTGATGGACGAGACGGAGTTCTGGGAGCTGATCGACGGCAGCCGCGAGGCCGCCGAAGGGGATCCGGAGGAGCAGGCCGACCTGCTCGTCGAGCGGCTGCTGGCCTGCGAGCCCGAGGTGGTCCTGGACTTCGCCCGTCACTTCGAGTCCCGGTACAACCGGGCCTACCGCTGGGACCTGTGGGGCGCCGCCTGGGTGCTCCTGGACGGGGCCAGCGACGACGCCTTCGACTTCTTCCGGTGCTGGCTGATCGGCCAGGGCCGTGAGGTCTTCGAGGGCGCCCTGCACGAGCCGGACTCGCTCGCCGAGCTGCTGGACGACTTCGACGAGGAGGTCGACGGCGACGGCGAGGAACTCGGCTACGCGGCCGACGAGGCCTACGAGCAGCTCACCGGCACGGTCGCCCCCGACCTGGGCGTCCCGGCCGCCCCGTCGGAACCGGAGGGCACCCCCGTCGACTTCGAGGACGACCGGGAACTCGCCCGGCGCTATCCGAAGCTGTGGGACCGGTTCCGTGAATAGCACCGCCGCACACGCCCACCGCCCCACCGGCCCCACCGCGGCGCCGCCCACCACGGACCCGGCCTGGCAGGCCCGGGAGGTTCCAGAGGGCTCAGGAGCGGTGTTGGAGGTGGGCTGCGGCCTCTCGGATCTCGGGGAGGCGTACGGCCAGCGCGGCGCCCGGGCAGGTGGTCATGAAGCCGTCCCTGTGGCCGGCCAGGGCGGGGAGCAGGGCGGCGGTGCCGGACGGGTAGCGGCTGTTGCTGTTGCTGGAGACGAGGCTGACGCTGCCGCGCGGGTCGACCCCGGCCAGGCCCAGTTTCCAGGCGGCCAGCGCGGCGATCGCGTCGGTCATGGCGCGCGGCACGGGGACCCCGGCCGTGAAGGTGCCGATGGCGGCGATGCTCGCCGTGCGGTGGTTGAAGCCCTGGGTGTGGGCGCCGGTGACGGCGCGGTCGACTCCGCCGGCGCGGCCCTCGTAGATCGTGCCGCAGCGGTCGACGAGGAAGTTGTAGCCGATGTCGTCCCACGCGCGGGCGCCGGTCTGCCCGGCGTACAGGCGGCGGATGACGCCCGGCGTGTCGGAGCAGGCGTACGCGTTGGGCGAGTCGGTGTGGTGCACGAAGACGGCGACGACCTTGTCGTCGTAGCGCGGGGGCGGCTGCACGCGCCACACGGTGGTGTCCAGCCAGGCCGAGCGGGGCACGATCCGCGGCCGGGGGGCGTCGTGCGCCGGGGCGGCCGGACGGGGTACGGGGGCGGGCGGGGACGCGGACGCCGTCCGTCCGGAGTCGGACGCGCACAGCAGCAGCGCGCCGACGGCGGCGGCGCCGGGCAGACCGCACAGGAGCGCCACGACGGCACCGCGCGCTCGCTGACGGCGCGGGCCGCGCGCCCGCCCGGCTCTTCGCACCACACGCATGAGCCCACTCTCGGGCGGTTCCGCTCCGTCCGCGATGCGCACTCTGCCACCCGGTGGAACCATCGTCCCGGTCCAGGACGTTTCTGTGGGTACACGTACACGTGGCCGGTCCCCGGATCCACGTGCGCGTGGCTGATCACTGGGTCCGTCCCGCGCGTACTGGGGGATCCGAGGAGAAAGGCGGCGTGAGTGGACCTGCTCGACCTGCTGTTGGTGCTGGTGATCCTCGTCTACGCCGCTTCCGGCTACCGACGGGGACTGGTGGCCGGCTGTGTCTCGCTGGCCGGTTTCGTCGGCGGTGCCGTCGTCGGCGTGTGGATCCTGCCGTGGATGATGGACTTCGTCACGCGCGGAACGACCGCGGCGACGGTCACCGCCGTGCTCACGGTGCTGGTCCCCGCCGTGGTGGGCCACGAACTGGCGGGCCGTCTGGCGCTGCGGCTGCGGCGCGAGCTGGACCGCGGGCCGCTGCGGGTGGTCGACGGCGTCGGCGGGGCCGCCGCCAACACGGTGGCGGTGCTGATCGTGGCCTGGGTGGCGGCGAGCGTCCTGGCCGCCTCCTCCTCCCCGGTGGTGACGACGGCGATACGCGACTCCAGGCTCCTGGGCGCCGTGCAGAACGCGATGCCGGACACCACCCCGGCCTGGTTCTCGCGGGCCACCTCGGCGCTGACCGAGGCGGGCTTCCCACAGGTCTTCAACCCCTTCGAGAACGAGCCGGCGACGAGCGTCGCCCGGCCCTCCGGCGACAGCGTGACGGAGAGCGCGACCAACGCCGCCCGGTTCAGCACGGTCAAGATCGAGGGCGCCTCGGGGAACCAGGGCCGCGAGGGCAGCGGGTTCGTGTACGCGCCGCAGCGGGTGATGACCAACGCGCACGTGGTGGCGGGCATCGACGATCCGGCCGTGCGCATCGGCGGCGTCGGGCGGTCGTACGGGGCACGGGTGGTGCTGTTCGACCCGCACCGGGACGTGGCCGTGCTCTACGTGCCCGGCCTTGAGGCCCCCGTGCTGCGGTTCGACGACACGGCCGCGCGCGGCGACTCGGCGGTGGTCGCGGGCTATCCGCAGGACGGCGCCCTGAACCTCCAGGCGGCGACGGTCGCGAACCGCATCCTGGCGACGGGCCAGAACATCTACAACGACGGCACGGTGACCCGGGAGATCTACTCGATCCGCTCCACGGTCCGCCCCGGCAACTCCGGCGGCCCGCTGCTCACCACGGACGGCCGGGTCTTCGGCGTGGTCTTCGCCCGCTCCACCTCCGACAACGAGACGGGATACGTCCTGACGGCGACCGAGGTATCCCAGGACGCGCAGCGCGCGGCGCACGCGACCGTCCCGGTGGACACGGGCCGGCTGGTGACCTCGTGACCCGGGGCCTCTCGTCCGGGTCAGGCCCCGCGGCTCACAGGGGGCGGCCCATGAAGATGTCGTCGACGTAGACGCCGTCCAGGTGGAACTCCTCCGGCTGGACGCCCTCCACCACGAAGCCCTCGGACTCGTAGAGCTTGCGGGCGGGGGTGTTGTGGCCCAGCACCCGCAGGGTGATGCGGCGGGCTCCCTGGCGGCGGGCCTCCTCGACGGCGGCGCGCAGCAGCGCGCGCCCCACCCCCTCGCCGCGGGCCTCCTCGGCCACGGCGAGCCCGAGGATCTGCCGGACGTGCGCGTTCGACGCCAGTTCGGTGGGGAAGCCGAGGCGGATGTAGCCGACCAGCCGGCCGTCGAGTTCGGCGACCAGGTGGTCGCGCGGTCCCGACCGGGGCGTGAAGAAGGGTTCGTGGTGCTGCCGCGGCGGCCTGACGGAATGCGTCGGGGCCCAGGTCTCGCGGTCGAGCCGGCCAAGGGCGTCCTCGTCGTCGGGCATGGCGAGGCGCATCCGGGGAATCGGCATGGCGGTCACCCTACGGCGCGGTGGGAGGGAGTTCCACGGGATTTCCGCGCCGCGGCGGGCAGGATGGGCACATGGAACGATCACGCATCGCAGTGGCCGGCGCCTCCGGTCTGATCGGCGGTGCCCTGGTGCGGTCGCTGGTCGCGGACGGGCACGAGGTGGTGCGCCTGGTGCGCCGTTCGGCCCGCGGCGAGGACGAGGTCTGCTGGGATCCCGTCGGCCGGTACGTGGACACGGCGGGGCTCGCCGGATGCGACGCGGTGGTCAACCTGGCGGGCGCGGGCGTGGGCGATCACCGCTGGACGGCGGCGTACAAGAAGGCGATCCGGGACAGCCGGGTGCTCGGCACGGCGGCGCTCGCGGAGGCCGTCGCCTCCCTGGACGCGCCCCCGCGGGTGTTCGTCTGCGGCAGCGCGATCGGCTACTACGGCGACACCGGCGAGCGCGCCGTCGACGAGGACGCGCCGCCCGGGGACGGTTTCCTGCCGGCGCTGTGCGTGGAGTGGGAGCAGGCCGCGGCTCCCGCGCGCGAGGCGGGCGTGCGGACGGTGTTCGCCCGCACCGGGCTGGTGGTGGCCCGTGAGGGCGGGGCGTGGAGGCGGCTGTTCCCGCTGTTCAAGGCCGGGTTGGGCGGGCGGCTGGGAGACGGCCGGCAGTTCTGGTCGTTCATCGCGCTGCACGACGAGGTGGCCGCGCTGCGCCATCTGCTGGACACCGCGAGCCTGTCCGGGCCGGTCAACCTCACCGCGCCGAAGCCGCTGACGAACCGTGAGATCACCGCGGCCATGGGCCGGGTGCTGCGCCGGCCCACACCGTTCGCCGTGCCGGCGCCGGTCCTGCGCGCGGTGCTCGGGGAGATGGCGGGCGATGTGCTGGGCAGTGCGCGGGTGGTACCGAAGCGGCTGCTGGAGTCGGGGTTCTCGTTCGCGTTTCCGGGGATCGAGGACGCCGTGCGCGCGGCGCTGTGACGGCTGTGACCGCTCGCCCTGCGGCGCGCGATCGCACCCACGACGGCTTGCGACCGTGCGTGACCGCCGTGCGACCGCCGTGCGACCGTGCTCTGCCCATGCGCGACTGTCCCCGACCGGGCTCGGTCCTAGTCTCGACGCGAACTCGGGTATTCCTGACGCCGGTCGCGGGCATCACCGCTTCACCGGCCGCGCAACCTCGAGGAGGGGCACGTGCTTGAGCCCGCGTATCAGGCGGACGTCGTCGTCGTGGGAGCCGGGGTCGCCGGGCTCGCGGCAGCGCATCGACTCATCAGCGCAGGAGTGACGACCGCGGTCCTGGAGGCCGCCCCTTACGTGGGCGGCCGCATGTCGACGGAGAAGGTCGACGGGTTCCGGCTCGACCGGATCGGACAGCTGCTGAACACGTCGTATCCCCAACTGGCCCTGAGCCCCGGGCTCGACGCGCTGGTGCTGCGGCCCTTCGCGCCGGGGGTCCTGCTGCACAGCGACGGACGGCATCTCCGCGCGGGTGCTCCGGCACACGGAGGGAGCGCGAGGAGCGCACTTCACGTAGTACGCGCCCTGGCGAGCGCCCCCCGCCCGGCGGTCCCCCGGCCGTCGTCCCTCGCCCGCGCGTCCCTTCCCCGGTTGTCCGTCCCCCGGCCGACCGCCGCGCCCTTCCCCGACGGTCCGCCTCCCGGTCGCCGCGGGATCGGCACGCCGCTGCGGCTGCGTTCCGCGCTCGGCCGGATCGCCGCCACACCGGTCGAACGCCTGCTGGCACGCCCGGAACTGACCGCCCGCCAGGCACTGGCCGCCCGCGGCCTGCCCGCCCGCACCGTCGACGGCTTCCTGCGCCCGCTGCTCGCCGCCCTGCTGTGCGACCCCGACCTCACCACGTCCAGCCGCGTCGCGGACCTCGCCCTGCACTCCTTCGTGAGCGGTCGGCTGTGTCTGCCGGAGGGCGGCGCGGAGGTCCTTCCGGAGCTGCTCGCGCGCACGCTGCCGCCCGGCACCGTGCACACCGGCGTGCGGGCCACCTCGGTCTCCACCACCTCGGTGACCACCGCCGAGCACGGCGAGATCCGCTGCCGCGCCGTGCTGGTCGCCACCGACGCGCACGCCGCCGCCGAGCTGCTGCCCGGGCTGCGCGTACCGGACTTCCACCCGGTGACGGTGGTCCACCACACGACCGACGAGCCCCCTCGGACGGGCGGGCACCTGCTGCTCGACGCGGACCGCGGAGGTCCGGTGGCGCACACGGCGGTGGTCAGCCAGGTCGACCCCTCCCGCGCGCCCGCCGGCCGCGCCCTGGTGTCGTCCACGGTCCTGGGGGTGCCCCCGGCCGACGTCGACACGGCCGTACGCGACCACCTGTCCCGCCTCTACGCCACCTCCACCGCCCGCTGGGAGACCCTTGCGGTGCACCGCACCGCCGAGGCCGTCCCCGCGATGCGGCCCCCGCACGACCTGCGGCGCCCGGTGCGGCTGCTGGCCGGCCTGTACGTGTGCGGCGACCACCGGGACACCAGCACCGTCCAGGGAGCGCTGCACTCGGCCCACCGGGCCGCCGCGGCGATCCTGGGGGACCTGGGGGCCGGACGGCCGATGCACCGGGCGGACCCGGCGGCGACGGCACCGAGCGCCGCCGCCTGACCGGGAGACCCGTGCCGGTGCTCAGCCCAGCGCCGCCACCCTGTCCCGGTAGCCGCGTACGGGTGTCGCGTCCTTGTACGGCTCCAGCCGGCGTTCGAAGTCCCTGACGTACTCCACCGCCCGCACGGAGCGCATGTCCGCGGCCTGGGCCGCCGCCTCGGCGGCCAGGCGGCAGGCCTGGTCCAGGTCACCGAGGCCCAGGCGGGCGGTGGCCAGGACCATCCGGCAGAACAACCGGCTGCGGGCGTGGGCCGGGGCGCGCAGCCGGAGGGCGCGTTCGGCGTACTGGGCGGCGGCGCGGTACTGCTGGAGGTCCCGGTGGCAGTGCCCGGAGTCGTCGGCCAGCAGGGCCTCGTCGAAACGCGCCCAGGGGGGCACCTCGTCCCCGGCCCGTGCCGCCTCCAGGGCGCGCTCGGCGCGCAGCAGGGACGCGGTGCAGGCGCGCACCTCGCCCAGCACGCCGTGCCCGCGCGCCTCGGCGGCGTGCAGCAGCGCCTGCACGGCGGGCGGGGCAGACCCGCCGAGCCCCTGCTGGGCCACCCGGGCGAGCTGCACGGCCTCCCGCCCGTGGCCGAGGTAGACGGCCTGCCGGCTCATGGTGACCAGCACATAGGCGCCGTAGGCCCGGTCGCCGGCGGCCTGGGCGAGTCGCAGCGCCTGCACGAAGTAGCGCTGGGCGAGCCCGTGCACGGCGATGTCGTACGACGTCCAGCCGGCGAGCCGGGTCAGGTCGGCGGCGGCCGCGAAGAGCCGGCGGCCGGTCTGCTCGCCGTAGGTGCCGCGCAGCATCGGTTCGCACTCGTGTTCCAGGTAGCGCACCAGGGCCTGGCGGGCGTGGCCGCCGCCGTACAGGTCGTCGAGGGTGCGGAACAGCTCGCCGACCGAGCGCAGGGCGGCGATGTCGCCCGCGGTGACCTTCTGGCGCGCCTCCCGCCCGGCGGGGCCCCGTTCGGCCCGGCCGCGCTGCCGGGGCACGCCGGACACCGCGGGGTCGGGCACGGCGAGGGCGGACCGGTCCGGGCCCCCCTGGGCGGGAACCCGGGTGGCCGGTGCCTCCGCGCGGGCGACCCGGTCGTCGGCCCGGCCGATCAGCCAGTCCCGGCTGGGCACCACGAGCCCGGCCGGGGTGAAGGCGATCCTGCGCAGTTCGGCGTGGCTGCCGCAGTCCTTGCGCCACAGCCCGCCGACGATGTCGACGGCCTCCGCGGGGGTGGCGGCGAACTCCAGACCCGCGTACACCGGGGCGCAGGCGTCCAGGCCGAGGTCCTGGGCGGTCAGGCGGCGCCCCAGGCGCCGGGTGAAGACCTCCGCGATGAGGGCGGGCGTGGTCCCGCGCGGCTGCTGACCGCGCAGCCAGCGGGTCACCGACGTCTTGTCGTATCTCAGGTCCAGCCCGTGTTCGAGACCGAGCTGGTCCACGCGGCGGGCCAGACCTGCGTTGGAGAACCCCGCTTCGGCGATGAGCGCGGCGAGCTGGCGGTTGGGAGTGCGCTGCGCGGGTCGTTCCGTCATCTGCGGTGCGGTCTCCTGCCTTTCGGGCATCCACGCGACCGCGTGGTGCCCGGATTGCCTGTGAGCAGCCCTTATGGCCCCCTGAACGGCGCGAATGTAGCGGAGAGTGAGCAACCGGCCGCAGATTTCCACCACCATTCATCCGATCGTGTGAGGATTGCCCGCGCGGCTGACGCGCACCGGCCGGACGTACAGTGACGTGGGCACGTTTCGTGCCTTACCACCTTGCAGGGAGGCGTTTGCCGTGAGTGAGCTGCGGTTCGTCCGCATGGGATTCGGCACCGAGGCCGTGGACTACGTCCAGGCCTGGGACGAACAGCGCCGGGTGCACGCCGCCCGGTTCGCGGACGAGGTTCCCGACACGGTGCTGCTCCTGGAACACCCGCCCGTCTACACGGCCGGCCGGCGCACCGAGGACAGCGAGCGCCCGCTCGACGGCACGCCCGTCATCGACGTGGACCGCGGCGGCAAGATCACCTGGCACGGACCCGGCCAGCTGGTCGGCTACCCGATCCAGAAGCTGCCCCGCCCGGTGGACGTGGTGGCCCACGTGCGCCGCCTGGAGGAGACGCTGATCCGCACCTGCGCGGAGTTCGGCCTTCCGACCACGCGCGTCGAGGGCCGCAGCGGCGTGTGGGTGCTCGGCGACCCGGTCGAGCAGCGGCCCTCCCTGGGCGGGCTCTCCCTGGACTTCGACCCGCGCCTGGCCGACGAGGAGTTCGACCCGCGGCTCAACGGGCCGGAGTACGCCCCCTCCAACGCCGGGCAGCGCCGCGAGGACCGCAAGATCGCCCAGATCGGCATCCGGGTGGCCAAGGGCGTCACCATGCACGGCTTCTCGTTCAACGTGACGCCCGACATGAAGTGGTTCGACAAGATCATCCCGTGCGGCATCCGGGACGCGGGCGTCGCCTCGCTGGCGGCCGAGCTCGGCCGGGACGTCACGATCGAGGAAGTACTGCCGGTCGTCGAACGGCACCTGCGGGACGTCCTGGAGAACGCGGACCTGAAGCCGCGGGAGATCGACCGGGCCACCGCCTGATCGGGGCCCGCCGCGGGGAATGATCCCGCAGGCCCGCAGGTTGGCCTCCCCGACGGGGCGCAACAAGCACGGGCGTACCCTGGTGTACGCCGAAGAATCGAAGCTACAGGGAGCCGGTCGTGTCCGCAGTCGCACCCGACGGACGCAAGATGCTGCGCCTGGAGGTCCGCAACAGCCAGACCCCCATCGAGCGCAAGCCCGAGTGGATCAAGACCCGGGCGAAAATGGGTCCCGAGTACACGAAGATGCAGAACCTCGTGAAGAGCGAGGGCCTGCACACGGTCTGCCAGGAAGCCGGCTGCCCGAACATCTACGAGTGCTGGGAGGACCGCGAGGCGACCTTCCTCATCGGCGGCGACCAGTGCACCCGGCGCTGCGACTTCTGCCAGATCGACACCGGCAAGCCGGAGGCCCTCGACCGCGACGAGCCGCGCCGCGTGGGCGAGTCCGTGGTCACCATGGACCTGAACTACGCCACCATCACCGGCGTCGCCCGCGACGACCTGGAGGACGGCGGCGCCTGGCTGTACGCCGAGACCGTGCGCCAGATCCACCAGCAGACGGCGGACCGCGAGGACGGCCGTACGAAGGTGGAGCTGCTCGCCCCCGACTTCAACGCCGTTCCCGAGCAGCTGGCGGAGGTCTTCGACTCCCGCCCCGAGGTCTTCGCGCACAACGTCGAGACGGTGCCCCGGATCTTCAAGCGGATCCGCCCCGGCTTCCGCTACGAGCGCTCCCTGAAGGTCATCACCGAGGCCCGCGACTTCGGCCTGGTGACCAAGTCCAACCTCATCCTCGGCATGGGCGAGACCCGCGAGGAGGTCGTCGAGGCGCTCAAGCAGCTCCACGACGCGGGCTGCGAGCTGGTCACCATCACCCAGTACCTGCGCCCCTCGGTGCGCCACCACCCGGTGGAGCGGTGGGTCAAGCCGCAGGAGTTCGTGGAGCTGAAGGAGGAAGCCGAGCAGATCGGCTTCTCCGGCGTGATGTCGGGTCCGCTGGTCCGGTCCTCCTACCGCGCCGGGCGGCTGTACCGGATGGCCGTCGAGAAGCGGGGCACCTACGTCGCCGTCCAGGCGGTCTGACCCCGGCCGACCGTCCGTCCCCCTCCCGCCTCGCACCGCCCGGCAAACGGGCGGTGAGTGTGTGAAATCGGGCACAAGAACCTACTGTCCGGTACAGTCGAATACGACGCGGTCCCGACCGTCGCCGCAGATGGGCGCCCCGGTCAGGACCGCGTCAGCGTTCCGGACCGTGGCCGCGAGGCTTCATCGGTGTTTGACCGTCCGGTCACGCCCTGGTAACACCAAGCAGTGACCCTGGACTCACAGCCCGTACTCCAAGAGCCGTCATGAGGGGGACCTCCCATGCAGGCTGCGCACGTTCGCGCCACCGCGATCCCGTCCTTCACCGACGCACTGCGCGCGGTCGAGTCCCTGCTCATGAGCAGCGGCCAGCGCACCGCCCGTCGCAACGCCTGGAACTCCGTCCTGGAGGACCGGCGCCGGGCCAAGGACCGCGTCGAGGCGCAGCGGGTCCTCGACCAGTTCCCCGCCGTCGGCCCCTGACCCCTCCCCCGACCCCTTTCCGCCCCGTTGTCCCCGGGCCGTAGGGGCACTGCCGTCGTGGGCCGCTCCGGGAGCCACGTAGACTTCGTGGCATGGCGAGGAAGGACAACGCAGCCGAGGCTGCCAACCCCGGGCGACTGAAGCAGATCGCCCTGACCTACAAGATGACCCGAAAGGCCGACAACAAGATCGGTCT
The DNA here is from genome assembly GCF_044548235.1 of Streptomyces sp. NPDC052043. Lineage (NCBI taxonomy): Bacteria > Bacillati > Actinomycetota > Actinomycetes > Kitasatosporales > Streptomycetaceae > Streptomyces > Streptomyces sp. NPDC052043. The sequence continues at coordinate 490,101 of NZ_JBIUBT010000001.1, read as the reverse complement.
GGTACTCGCGGGCGTCTTCATCATCACCTTCGGTGTCCTTCTCGCGATCGGCTTCGCGATCGGTCACCCGCTCTACCTCGGCATCCTGGGCCTGCTGCTCGCCTTCCTCGCGACGGCGATCGTCTTCGGACGCCGGGCCGAGCGTGCCGCGTTCGGGCAGATGGAGGGCCAGCCGGGCGCCGCCGCCGCGGTCCTGGACAACGTGGGCCGGGGCTGGACCACCACCCCGGCGGTGGCCATGAACCGCAGCCAGGACGTGGTGCACCGCGCGGTCGGCAAGGCCGGCATCGTGCTGGTCGCCGAGGGCAACCCGAACCGGGTGAAGTCCCTGCTCGCCGCCGAGAAGAAGAAGATGAACCGGATCGTCGCGGACGTCCCGGTGCACGACGTGATCGTGGGCGACGGCGAGGGCCAGGTCCCGCTGAAGAAGCTGCGCACCACCATGCTGAAGTTCCCGCGCGTGCTGACCGGCCCGCAGGTCACCACCACCAACGACCGGCTGCGCGCCCTCGGCGACCTGATGAGCAACATGCCGCTGCCGAAGGGCCCGATGCCCAAGGGCATGCGGATGCCGAAGGGCGGCCCGAAGGCCCGCTGATCCCGCCCAGACACCTTCTACGACGAAGGGGCGCCCGGAGACCACTCCGGGCGCCCCTTCGTCGTGGGGGCACCTCCGTCGCCTGCGGACATCACGCTTCGCGCCTCGCGCCGCCATGGGCACGGGAACCGCGGCCGACTCCCGCAGCCGACTTCCGCGGCGGGCGGCTGCGGCTAGATCCGCACCTCCACCGTGCCCGCCAACCGGTCGTGCAGGCCGCGGCCGTCGCGGTCCCAGATCAGGGCGGGAACGGCCAGGCACAGCAGGACCGTGCGCAGCAGGGCGCGCAGCGGCTGGACCCGGCCGGTGCCGAGGGCGACGACGCGCAGGCCGAACAGGCGCTTGCCGGGCGTGAACCCGATCGTGCCGACGGTGAGGACGCCGAGCGCCAGGAAGAGGAGCAGCGCCCAGTTGCTCGTGGCCTGGTGGTAGCCGTGCGTGATCAGGCCGTAGGCGATCCACAGGCACAGCGCCCAGTCGACGGCCAGGGCGCCGAGCCGGCGCCCCGAACCGGCGATCGACCCCGGCCCCTGCTCCGGCAACCCCAGCTCCCGGCCCCGGTAGCCGAAGTCCGCGCCGGCGTCCTCCATGGCCGCGCGCGGCCCGGAAAGCCATGATCCCATTGCTTGCCTGTTGTCCACCCGACCACCGTACTGCGAGGCTGGAATCAGGGGGGTCGGCGGGGTGTCCGCGACCGTGACCACCACCCGAGCCGGTTAACTTCTGCGAAACAATTGGGTCACGCCCGGGAAATCACCCGTCCCTAGGGTCCTCAAGGTGGGCCAGCGCACCGGCCGCACCAACGATCTACCACCCCGGCGGGACGGTCGGGAGTAGGAGGAGCTGGATGTTCCAGAACGCCGACGAGGCCAAGAAGTACATCGCGGACGAGGACGTCAAGTTCATCGACGTCCGCTTCTGCGACCTGCCGGGCGTCATGCAGCACTTCACGTTGCCCGCCGAGGCGTTCGACCCCGACGAGGAGCAGGCGTTCGACGGGTCGTCGATCCGTGGCTTCCAGGCCATCCACGAATCCGACATGTCCCTGCGCGCCGACCTGTCCACCGCGCGGGTGGACCCGTTCCGCCGGGACAAGACGCTCAACATCAACTTCTTCATCCACGACCCGATCACCGGCGAGCAGTACTCCCGTGACCCGCGCAACGTGGCGAGGAAGGCCGAGGCGTACCTGGCGTCCACCGGGATCGCCGACACCGCGTACTTCGGTCCGGAGGCGGAGTTCTACGTCTTCGACAACGTCCGGTTCCGGACCGCCGAGAACGAGTCCTTCTACCACATCGACTCCGAGGCGGGCGCCTGGAACACCGGCGCGCTGGAGGACAACCGCGGCTACAAGGTCCGCTACAAGGGCGGCTACTTCCCGGTCCCGCCGGTCGACCACTTCGCCGACCTGCGCGCGGAGATCTCCCTGGAGCTGGCGAAGAGCGGTCTGCAGGTGGAGCGCCAGCACCACGAGGTGGGCACCGCCGGTCAGGCCGAGATCAACTACAAGTTCAACACGCTGCTCGCCGCCGCCGACGACCTCCAGCTGTTCAAGTACATCGTGAAGAACGTCGCGTGGCGCAACGGCAAGACGGCGACCTTCATGCCGAAGCCGATCTTCGGTGACAACGGCTCGGGCATGCACGTGCACCAGTCGCTGTGGAGCAACGGCGACCCGCTGTTCTACGACGAGGCCGGCTACGCGGGCCTGTCGGACACCGCCCGCTACTACATCGGCGGCATCCTCAAGCACGCCCCGGCACTGCTCGCCTTCACCAACCCGACGGTGAACTCCTACCACCGCCTGGTGCCGGGCTTCGAGGCCCCGGTGAACCTCGTGTACTCGCAGCGCAACCGCTCCGCCGCGATGCGCATCCCGATCACGGGCTCCAACCCGAAGGCCAAGCGCGTGGAGTTCCGCGCCCCCGACGCCTCCGGCAACCCGTACCTGGCCTTCGCGGCGCTGCTGCTCGCGGGCCTGGACGGCGTCAAGAACAAGATCGAGCCGGCCGAGCCGATCGACAAGGACCTCTACGAACTGGCGCCCGAGGAGCACGCCAACGTCGCCCAGGTCCCGACCTCGCTGGAGGCCGTCCTGCGGGCGCTGGAGGACGACCACGAGTTCCTGCTCCAGGGCGACGTGTTCACGTCCGACCTGATCGAGACGTGGGTCGACTTCAAGCGCACGAACGAGATCGCCCCGCTCCAGCTGCGCCCGCACCCGCACGAGTTCGAGCTGTACTTCGACGTGTGATATCACCCCAGGTCAGAGCGGGTATCCGCTCTCCTGGGCCGTCTCTGGGCCGTCGGCCGTGCTCTTCCTCGTTCGGAGGGGCACGGCCGACGGCGCGCTGCGAGGATGCCGATGTGATCATTTCTCATGATGTCGATGGCCCGGTCGATGGTCCCGCGGTGCTCCTCCTGCACTCCTCTGTCTGTGACCGTCGGATGTGGGACCCGCAGTGGCGCCCACTGGCCGAAGCCGGATTCCGCGTGGTCCGCGCCGACTTCCGCAGCTGCGGCCAGTCCCCGGCAGCCACTGGGCCGTACTCCGACGAGGGCGACGTCGCCGCCCTGATGGACGTTCTGGAGTTGGCCGAGGCCGCCTTCGTGGGCTCGTCGTACGGCGGCCGAGTGGCCCTGCGGATCGCTGCCTTGCACCCGCAGCGGGTGACCGCCCTGGCGCTGCTCTGCGCGGGCCGCCCCGGGCACGAACCGGGCCCGGAGGTCCGGGCCTTCTGTGAGGCCGAGGACGCCCTGATCGAGGCGGGCGACCTGGACACCGCGGCCGTCCTGAACGCCCGTACCTGGCTCGGTCCCGAGGCCAGCGAGGAGGTCCGGGCGCAGGTGACCCGGATGCAGCGCAAGAATTTCGCCAACTGGTTCGCCGCGCACCCGACGGAGCAGGACGGGACGGCGCAGGAGGGGACCGGGCACGAGCTGCCGGAGCCCACGCTCGACCTCCGTACGGTCACCGCCCCGACCCTCGCTGTCGGCGGCGCCCACGACCTGTCCGACTTCCGGGAGATCGCGGCCGGACTGTCCGGCCTCCTCCGAGGAGCCCGCCACCTGGAACTGCCCTGGGCGGGCCACCTGCCCTCCCTCGAACGCCCGGCGGAGATCACGACGCTGCTCCTGGACTTCCTGCGTGAGGAGCAGCCCTAGGGCCTCTCGTTCGTGTCCGGCCACAGCCGTGAGCGCCTCGACGCCGTCGCCGCCGAACTCAACAGCCGCCCACGCAAGACGCTCGGCCGGGAAACCCCAGCCGAGCGTCTTGTCAAGCTGATCGTGGCTTGATCAACTCACCACGGTGTTGCCACGACCCCTGGAATCCGCCGGATTACCTCGGCGGCCTTGGGTTACGCCCTATCTTTGTCGATCACTTGCCGTAGTACGCGCTGTAGATCGAGATCACCGAGGTGTTGCCCTTCTTGTCGGTGATCTTGGCGCGGTAGGAGATGGCCTTCCCCTTCGCCGGGTTCTTGACGGTGATCTTGCCCTTCGTGACGGTGACCTTCTTCCAGGTCTTGCCGTTGTTGTACGACACCCAGACGGTCAGCGACTTGAGGTTCTTGCCCGCGGCGGCGCCCTCCACGGTGACCGGGAAGGTGGCCTTCTTGCCCGCCGAAACACGGTTGTCCAGTCCGGTGGTGGCCTTGAAGCGGGCCGAGGAGGCCGGGAGCTGGGACGCGCGCGAGCCGGACGGCTTCTTGGAGCGGAAGGTCCAGGTCGCGTCGATACGGGTGGAGGCGTTCGCGATCTTCGCACTGCGCTTGACCGAGGTGGTCACCTTGTACTGGGCGTCACCAGAGGGAACCGCGAACTCCCCGTACCCGAACAGCGGGTCGTTGTTGGAACCGACCTTGTTGCCGTTGCGGTAGAGGGTGGTCTTCGCCGAGGTGACCACCGAGGCGCCGGCGTGTCCGGCGGAGTCGGCGAACAGCGGCAGCGAGCCGTAGATCGCGTTGCCGCGCCGGAACAGACCGTAGTCCCGGCTCAGACGCGGGCCGAACACCGCCCGGTTGAAGGACTTGGCGTAGGTCTTGCCGCCCTTGAAGACCTGCGGCGCGCCAAGCGTGTAGGACGCCTCGGTGATCGGCCAGCCCTCGCGGTCGTGGCCGCTGTACTGGTCCACGTTCCAGGACCACCGGATGCCGTTGCCCGTCGACAGGTGGAGCGTGCGCGTGCCCGGCAGCTTCTGCTCGACCGGGAAGCCGATGACGGAGTCCTCGGGGAACTCGCCCCAGGTGGTGATGCCGCCGGTCTTGCGGGAGCCGCCCGCGGCGATGGTGTTCTTCACCGTGGCCAGTTCGCGTGTCGCGTAGTGGCGTACCTTGCCGCCCTGGAACCGCTTGACCTTGGCGGTGGTCGCCACGTCGTACTCGGCGTTCGCGCCCTTGGTCCACTGGCCGTTCCAGGTCTGGCTGAGCCCGCCGACGTCTCCGCCGAGGGAACCGGTGCGCAGGTTGGACCAACGGTCGAGGCCGAAACCGAAGCCAACCATCGCAGGGTCGTAGGAGTAGCTGATCATCGCCATGACCTGCCGCGCGGCCTTGTCCGGCACGGTGATGTCGGCTGCCTTGGTGGTCCGGGCGTCGATCGTCAGCGTGAGGTTCTTGGTCACGCTGAGCTTCGGCTGGACCAGCCAGTCCAGGCCGCCCTTGAAGGTGTCGAAGTCCTTCGCGATCCAGGCGTCCACGAGGTAGGTGCCCTTGGGCACGCGCACGGTCGCCGTGCCGGAGCCGCCGGGCACCTCGTAGGCGCGGTCCGCGCCGATTCCGGTGTAGCCGAACAGGACGGTGTTGTAGCCGGTGGTGGGCTTGCCGTCCCGGCCGATGTGCTTGACGGTGACGTCGTACGACTCGACCTCACGCTCCACGGCCGCGGCCGTGCGGACGGTCTGCCCGCCGCCGGTCGCCGTCACGTACGCCGAGTACGCGCCGTCCAGGGTGCCGCCCAGCCGGGTGTCCACGGTCAGGTCGACGGAGGCCTTGTCGCCGGCCGGGACCGTCACCTCCGTCGCGCCGAGCGTGAAGAAGCCGGCCGGGGCGGGCCGGCCCTTGGGGTCGGCGGCCGTCATGGCCAGGCTGAGGGTGACGTCCTCGGTGCCGAGGTTGCGGTAGATCAGCTGCTTGGTGACCGGCTCGTCGTCGGTGTGCGGCCAGGTCTGGGTGGGAAAGCTCACCGACACCGGGTCGGCGATCACGGTCTGCTGGAGCGCCTTGTCGACGGCGATACGGCCGGCGCCCTGCTGGAAGGGGGTGTACGGGCCGCCCTTGGCGGAGCCGGTCAGTGCGCCCTTCAGCTCGGCGTAACCCCAATCGGGGTGCTGCTGCTTGAGGAGCGCGGCGGCACCGGCGACGTGCGGGGTCGCCATCGACGTGCCGTCGATGGTCAGGTAGCCGGCCGGGTTCTCGCCGACCTCCTGGGCGATGAGGCTGCCCTTGGCCGCGGCGGCCGTGATGGCCACGCCCGGCGCGGTGACGTCGGGCTTGATGGCACCGTCGCCGACGCGCGGGCCGGTGGAGGAGAAGTCGGCGAGCTTGTCCTTCTTGTCGACGGCGCCGACGGTGAGGGCGGCGTCCGCGCTGCCCGGCGAACCGAGCGTCTCGGGGCCCTCGTTGCCGGCGGCGATCGCGAAGAGGATGCCCTTCTGGGCGGAGAGCCTGTCGACCGCCTCTTCCAGCGGGTCGATTCCGGGCATGTCCGGACCGCTGAGGCTCAGGTTGACGATGTCGGCACCCTCCTGGGCGGCCCACTCCATGCCGGCGAGGATGCTGGAGTCGTCACCGTATCCGTCGTCGTCGAGGACCTTGCCGTTGAGGATCTTGGCGTCGGGCGCCACGCCCTTGTACTTGCCGCCCGACTTCGCGCCGGTGCCCGCCGCGATGGAGGCGACGTGGGTGCCGTGGCCGAAGGCGTCGTTGGTGTTCTTCGCGGTGGAGAAGTTCTTGGCCGCGATGACCTGGCTCTTCAGGTCGGCGTGGGTGGCGTCGACACCGGTGTCCAGGACGGCGATCTTCACACCCTTGCCGGTGTAGCCGGACTGCCACGCCGTCGGGGCGCCGATCTGCGGCACGGACTTGTCGAGGCTGACCTTGCGGACGCCGTCGAGCCAGACGTGGGCGACGCCGGTGGCGGTCTTGTCCCCGTTGGTGAGCGCCTTCCACAGCTCGGGCGTGTCCTTGACCGGGGTCTGCACCGCGTCCGCGTTCAGCGACTTGAGGGTGCGGCGCAGGGTGCCGGCCTCGCGGACGTCGGCCCGTGCGGTGGTGGCGGCGCCCTGGTAGCCGACGATGACCTTCAGGCCGTTCTTGAGCGACCTGCGGTTGGTGGGCTTGTTCAACTCGGTGATGTCGAACAGCCGTTGGTCCAGCTTGCCGGAGGTGACCAGGCGGGCCGCGTCGGCCGGTACGACGTGGGTGTGCCCGCCGGCCTTGCGGACCTGCACGGGTATGTGTTCGCGCCCCTTGGCCCGCTGCAGGCCGACCACGCGCCCCTTGGCGTCCACGGTGACCCGGTCGCCGGTGATGAGGGTGACGCTGTGGCGGGCGGTGAGCCGGGTGGCGTCGGACGAGTGCGGCTCGGGCCCCGCCGAAGCCGGACTGGTCATACCCGCGGCAAGCGCTACCGCTGCCGCTGTGGCGACCGTGGCCGCGCACGCTCTTTTCACTTGTCTACGCAAGACTCCCCCTGGAGATGAAGTACCGGGCGAATCTCCCGTTCACCCGGTCGAGGGAAATCTCGTACAAGTACGCGTACGCCCCCCGAACATGCAGTATGCCGGGGGCTGATCAACTGCTCAATGGAGAAGCGCAACAATCCGAGAGACCCGCCGTGAGAACCGTGATCTCCTCTCGTCCGGTGCGCATGGGGCGCTTGTGGGGCAGCTGGTGCTGTGACCGGGATGGTTCACGGTGATCGGAAGGCGGCTCGTGGGACGAGCGCACGCGAAACGGCTGGTATTACTGGGGCATGCAGGAAGAGACCGCACGCTCCGCGATCGACACGTTCATCTCCGCGTTCAACGCTTCGGACGACAGCTATGTGACTGCCCTGCTCTCCCAGGCCCTGACCTCAGACGTGGTCTTCTGGGGACCGTTGGGTCGCAGCGAAGGAATCGCGGCGGTCGAGCGGTTCGTGCTGGACATCCGGCGCCACCCGGCGGGGACCGGCACGATGGTGCGCTGCTCAGCGGTGGACATGCCTGACGAATGGGCCCGGTACCAGTGGGTCTTCACCACTCCTGACGGAGGCCCCCGCCTGACGGGAACGGACGTCGTCCATCTGCGACGGAGCCTCATCGACCAGGTCATCGTCTTCGCGGGGGAGATCGAGCCGTCCGCCTCCTGAGTCATCCTTCTGTCGCTGTCCTTCTCCTGAACTTGCCCCTTCGGCGTTCGGGAGCTGCGTTCGCGGTTGTTCAGGCTGCGGTGTTGAGGGGCGGCGCCGTGGTTCGAATCCTGGCGCGGCCGCACTTGGGAGCATCCGCCCCTGACCAGCGAGTTTGGTCAGGAGCGTCGGGACTTCCTACTGCCAGCCCAGCCACACGCCGCGATGGGCCTTGGAGTCGCTGTCCGCCACGGTTTCGAGCTCACCCACCCTGATGTCCTCGGCTTCCCGCTCCGCCGCCTCCACTACCTGGCGGGCTCGGCGCTCGGCGTCGCTCCGCAGTTTCTCTGCTTCCAGGCGGAGCTGTTCCGTGCGGTGCTCGATCTCGGTAAGACGCTGCCCCGCCTTGAACTGTCGTTTCGCCAGGTCGCGCTCGGACTGCTCGCGGCGCTTGGCGAGGTTGGTCTCGAAGTCGGCGGCGGCCTGGGCGGCCTTGGCACGGGTCTCCTCGAAGAGAGCGTCCGCCTCATTCCGCTTCATCTGAGCATCCCGAGTGGCCGCGGCAAGGATGAGGGAGGCCTCGGTCCTGGCTTGCGGGACCTCCATCTCGGATTGCTCGCGGCGCTTGGCGAGGTTGGTCTCGAAGTCGGCGGCGGCCTGGGTCACCTTGGCACGGGTCTGTTCGAAGAGAGCGTCCGCCTCTTCCCGCTTCATCTGAGCATCCCGCGCGGCCGCGGCAAGGATGAGGGAGGCCTCGCTCCTGGCCTGCGCGACCATCTCGGCGCACTCCGCCTCGGTCTGTTCCCTGAGGCGAGCGGCGATTTCCTCTGCACCGTTCCCGGCCCCAACAGGGAGGGCCCCATCGTCGATCAGGATGTGGTCGGGCCCCATGCCCCTCAGGGCCTCGGTCTCGGCAAACGGTTCGCTGAGAGCCAGGTCCGCACCAATGCGTCCGAGAATCGTGCGCGCCAGCGTGTCCGGCAGCCACCCGCGATGGTGGAGCGCGATCGTCGCGTCCGGCGGCGAAACGGTCAGACGTGCGGTCAGGTCCGTCAGGAGGTCGTCCACCGACGGTCGCTCGTCCGGCTCCTTCTGCAGACACCTGGCCAGGATGTCGCGTAGCTCCGCGGGGACCCGGTCCATGACGGCTTCCTGGTGGACGATTCGGAAGAGCAGCGAATGCACGGCTCCGGAACCGAACGGTCCCTCGCCGGTTGCGGCGAAGACCATCATGGAGCCCAGAGAGAAGATGTCGCTGGCTTGACCGACCGGCCGGTCACCGGATATCTGCTCGGGCGACATGAAGGACGGTGAGCCCATGGTCGTGCCGGTCCGGGTGAGCGCGGAGGCCTCGGACACGAGGGCGATGCCGAAGTCGATGACACGGGGACCGTCGGAGGCCAGGAGGACGTTGGAGGGTTTGAGGTCCCGGTGGACGAGCCCGGCTTCGTGGATGGCCTTCAGCGCCTCGACGACTCCTGCGCCGAAACCAAGGACGGAGGCGGTGGGTAGAGCGCCGTGGTGGGCCACGGCGTCGTGGAGTGAGACGCCCGGTATGTAGGCGGTAGCAAGCCAGGGGGGCGATCCGTGCGGATCGGCGTCCACCACAGGAGCGGTGAAGACGCCGCTGACCCGGCGGGCTGCCTCCACTTCGCGGGCGAAGCGGCGTCGGAACTCCCGGTCTGAGGCGAATTGGGGGTGGACCACCTTCACCGCCACAGCGCGTCCACCGGGTGAGCGCCCCAAGTACACGCGGCCCATGCCTCCGTCCCCCAGCCGCCCCGCGATTCGATAGGGCCCGATCGACGTCGGATCGATGTCGCTCAACATCTCCACCCGCCCCCTGACTGCCTTCACCTGCCTGCCTGCGGAAGAGCCTAGACCCGTAGTTGTGGTCCGCATGCTGCCTGGCCGGCCAGGCGAGGATCACGGGTGCGTCGGCCCCGGACCTGCTGGCCACAGCCGTGGGGTCGTCCCCGATCCGCTGCTCCGGCCCGGAACGTGTACGCACGTGAGCCCCGTCCGGGGTGCAAGCACCGGGCCGGGCGTGCCGAGGTAGCCGAGTCAGGACATCACTTCTTCGACGCGTGATCCAGCTGCACTTCGCCGTGTGATCGACAGGTGCCACGATGAGGGCCGCCCCCCGGTGAGGAGGGCGGCCCTCGTTCGTGCTGCCGTCAGCGCACCACGATCACCACCGGGCCGCCGCCGTAGCCGCCGTAGCCGCCGTAGCCGCCGTAGTAGCCGCCGAAGCCGTAGTAGCCGTAGCCGGGGCCGTAGAAGCCGCCGCGGCCGTAACCGCCGCACCAGCGGGACCACCAGCCGCACCCGCCACCCTGGGGGACACCGGCGGAGAGGGTCGCGACATGGGCGGGAGTCGTCGCCGGGGTCGCCGCCGAGGCCGCGCCCGCCGTGCCGACGGCGGTGCCGGCCGCCATCAGAACGCCGACTGCGGACAGGGTGACGAGTCGCCTAGCACGCTGTGCTTTCATGGAAGTACCTTCCTTTCCACCCCCTCGTGCGGTTTCGGGCACGAGAAGAAGGGCCGCGGCCGCAGCGGGAAAGGGTTCGGCGGCGCGGTCGTGGGTGATGCCGCGAGTACTGGCGGCAGGGGCCCGCGCGGGACGCGCTGTCAAGGCCCGTGAGCAGGGATTTCGGCCGACGCCGGGCCTGTTTCCCGGACCGCCGTCCTCACCCATAGAGGCTAGCTTCCCGGCGACCGGGCAGCATCTTGAGCGATCGCTCCACAGCGACGATCGCTTCACAGGACTCCCGTGGTCAGGGGATGATTCCTCGTCGGTATCAAGGACGGATAAGGACCGGAGAGGTTACGGGGATGACCGAGCACGATGATCTGGAGCGCGAGTTCGATCACCGGTGGGCGCGCGCCGCCGAACACAAGGAGCCGTCGGCCCGTGCCCGGATGCTCGCCGCGCGCTGGAAGCACAACCCGCCGGGACCGGTCCCGTTCCGCGCCGACCCGACCCCTGTCGCGCCGCGCCGCTCCTCGTGGATATCCACGGTCGTGGTCCTCGCCTGCGTCGCCGCGGTGATCGTGCTGCTCGGGTACGCCCAGACCCACCGCCACTTCTAGACCCGGGAGGCCGGGGACAGCGGGGAGCGCTCACCGCACGCACACGCGGACTCACAGGCGGCTTTGCCCCTCCTGGAGCTGATCGGGACCCCTTCATGGGCATCCGCAGGTGCACACTGGATGTCGGGACGAGTGCCTGACTGCGGGGTGATGAGATGCAGAGCCGCTTCCGGAGCGACCGACGGCTGACCGTACGTATGGGTGTCACGCTGTTCCTGCTCGGGTTGCTGTACGTGGCGTTCGTGGCCGTGCTGATCGTGCTGCTGAAGTCCTGGGTGCTGGTCGTGGTGATCGCGGCCGGCGTGCTCGCCGCCCAGTACTGGTTCTCCGACCGCATCGCCCTGTTCGCGATGCACGGCCGGGTGGTGGAGCGGGAGGAGTATCCCCAACTGCACGCGGTGGTCGACCGGCTGTGCGCCATGGCGGACATGCCCAAGCCGACCGTCGCCGTGTCCAGCATGGACATGCCGAACGCGTTCGCCACCGGCCGGAACCCGGACAACGCCGTGGTGTGCGTGACCACGGGGCTGCTGCGACGGGTGGAGCCGGCCGAACTCGAGGGCGTGCTCGCGCACGAGCTGTCGCACGTGGCGCACAAGGACGTCGCCGTGATCACGGTGGCCTCCTTCCTCGGGGTGGTCGCGGGTCTGGTCGTACGGTTCGCCTTCTACTCGGAGCTGTTCGGCGGGCGCGGACGCAAGGACCAGAACACGCTCGCCCTGTTCGCCATGGTGATGGCGGTCTCGGCGGCCGTGTACGCGATCAGCTTCCTGCTGATCCGGGCGCTGTCCCGGTACCGGGAGCTGGCCGCCGACCGGGCGGCGGCGCTGCTGACCGGACGGCCCTCAGCGCTGGCCTCCGCGCTCACCAAGGTGACCGGGGACATCGGCCGCATCCCGTCCGAGGACCTGCGCACCGCACAGGCCTTCAACGCCTTCTACTTCACTCCGGCGCTGGGCTCCGAGCCCGGCATCTCCCGGCTGTTCTCCACCCACCCGAGCCTGGAGCAGCGGCTGGAGCAGCTCGCGCGGATCTCCGCCGAGCTGGGCGAGGCCGCGACACCGGGGAAGGCGGGCTGAGGATGGGGCTCCTGGACATTCTGCTCGGCCGTACCAAACCCGTCCTGCCCGACCTGGACCAGCTGTTCGCGCTGCCGTCGGCGGCCGTGACCCTTCAGGCGGCGGCCGGCTTCACGCCGACCGGGCAGGGCGCGGTGTGCTTCGCCACGGTCGAGGGCGCGGCCTTCGAGCAGACGCACCGCGAGGTCCAGGCCCTGCTGGACGCCGACGCCGACCGCGAAGGGCCGCCCGTGGAGCTGTCCCGGGACTCCTACGGCTACTCCTGGCTGGTCTCCCGGCGCTCCCCCGACCAGCTGCCTGAGCTGGTCAACGACCTGCACGCGGTGAACAGCGCGATGGAGGTCAACGGCTTCGGCCCCCAGCTCCTGTGCTCCCTGGCCGGCTTCCACGACGACGCCGACCGGCGACTGGCCCTGGTGTACCTCTACAAGCGCGGCACCTTCTACCCGTTCGCGCCGCTGGCCGGCCGGCAGCAGCGGCGCGACAACCCGCTGGAACTGCGGGTGAAGGCGGTCCTGGCCGACGACCTGCGCATCGAGCCGGACCTGAGCCGCTGGTTCCCGGTGTGGGGCGCCCCCGGCCTGTGAGCGAACGGCTGGATCGAGGGCCCGGTGTCAGTGCTGTCGGGCAGGATGCTGTCAGACACCACTACGGGCGGAGGTCTCATGGGCGGGGAGCCCCGGTACATCGACGTGGCGGAGCGGCGGGCCAGGCTGGCCCTGCGGCACCGGCTGGCCGCCACAACGCGAGCGAAGACGCCGGAGGAGGTCGCTCGGGCGCTGGTGGCACTGCACGGCACGGATCCGGCGACGGTGTACCTGGGCGTGGGCGCCCGCCTGGCGGAGCCCGCAGGGATGGTGCCGCAGACCGAGCGCGCGCTGTACGAGGACCGCACGCTGGTCCGGATGCACGGCATGCGGCACACGGTCTTCGTCTTCCCGGCGGAGCTGACCGCCGTCGTGCACGCCTCGACCGGGATCGCCGTGGCCGCCCGCGCCCGCGCCGCTCTGATCAAGGACATGGCGAAGGCGGGCGCGCCGGACGCGGCCTGGCTGAAGGAGGTCGAGGAGTCGGCGCTTGCCTCGCTGGCCCGCCGCGGGCAGGCCACGGCCGCCGAGCTCGCCCAGGACGAGCCGCGTCTGCGGGAGCAGTTCGCGTACGCGGCCGGGAAGAGCTACGAGGGCGTGCACACGGTCTCCTCACGGCTGCTGCGCGTCCTGGGCGTGGAGGGCAGGGTGGTCCGGGGCCGGCCGCTCGGCTCCTGGACGTCCACGCAGTTCCGCTGGGCCCTCGCGCCCGAACACCCCGAGCTGGATGTCGCCGCCGCCCAGAGCGACCTGCTGCACCGCTGGCTCGCGGCCTGCGGCCCGGCGACCGAGGCCGACCTGAAGTGGTGGACGGGCTGGCGGGTGACCGACGTGCGGCGGGCACTGGCCGCGACGGGGGCGCGGGAGGTGAGGGTGGACGAGGGCACGGCGTACGTCACCGGGGACGACGTCGCCCCGGTGACCGGTCCGGCCGAGCCGTGGACGGCCCTGCTGCCCGGCCTCGACCCCACGGCGATGGGCTGGCAGCAGCGGGACTGGTACCTCGCGCCCCGGCTGCGGCCGGCCCTGTTCGACGGCAGCGGCAACGTCGGCCCGACGGTGTGGTGCGACGGCCGGGTCGTCGGGGCCTGGGCCCAGCGTCCCGACGGCGAGGTCGTCTGGCGGATCCTGGACCGGGAAGGGGTGGGCGCGGAGGCGGAGGCGGCGATCGCCTCGCAGGCGCGGGAGCTGGAGAGCCGGCTCGGCCCGACGCGGGTCACACCGCGCTTCCGCACACCGCTGGAGAAGGAGCTGGCGGCGTCGTAGGCCGGGCCGGGCGCCCCGCTTCCGCGGGGCACCCGGCGTCCGGTGTCCGGGTCAGCGCGAGTACCGCATCAGTGCCCGCACCATGTGACACGTCGTGGCCGACGGCGGGTGCACGCCGATGAGTTCGGCGATACCGCGGATCGTCTCGTCGCGGGCCTGCTGCGGCAGGTGGACGCCCGAGTCGAGCAGGGCTATGGCGAGCCGCATCGCCTTCAGTCGGCGGTTGTGGAGGACGTACCACTCCCGCGGACGTCCCGGCGGCAACGGCCGCTTCGCCACGGGTTCGTAGGGCAGGTCGAGCAGGACGGGACGCTTCGCGGTGGACTGGGTCGGCAACGGCTTCGGCTTCAGTGCGGCAGCGGCCACAGGCATCCTCCTGTCGCGGTGGGAGCGCCGCGCAGGGGGTCCCTGCGACGCTCTCGAACACTGCCTCAATTCTACTGCCGGGCACTGACATCCGGTGAGTCCACGGAGCCCGCAAATGCCCAGGTGAGCACGGGAATTGGCGCCGTGTCACACCAGGTGCGCGAGAGGTACGTGAGACGGCGACAATTCGAACACCACCCTCCGGGCAAGCGCGACGGAGCGATGACATATGGGCGAGTTCCTGCTCCAGGGCGGTGGCTGCACCCGTTGCGTCGGGCGCAGCCACCGGATGAAAGTCGGTCAGCGCAGGTACGTGGAGCCGGGCCGGGTGTCCTGGGCAATCTGGTCCATCCGCTCCTCCTTGCTCAGCGGCCGGTACAGGTACGCCGCGCCAACGGCGGCCGCAAAGGCACAGAACCACACCACGGCACCGGTGACGTTGCTGACCTCGCCCTGCTCACCATCGTCGGAGGCGATCGCGACGTAGACCGCGATCTGGGCGATGCCGAAGCCGATCGCCGCCATGACGTCACCGCCTTTCTTCGTCTTCAACGCTCTCCAGATGAAGGGCAGTTCCAGGACGAACCCGGCCAGCGCGATGGGAATGATCGCCCAGACAACCTGGGCCTTACGGGAGTTCAGAGAAGCCTGGGCCACAAGGCCCTCCTTCTTGGGGTGGTAGGGACTGCACACCGTGTGGTGGCACCCATGGATTTCGCCCCGGTAGCAAGCCCGGGGATCCATGATGCGGGCAGGGGCGTGCTTGAGGGCTCAGTTCTGCCCGATCGAGCAAGCAGGATGGCTCACCGCTCATCGCGTCTACCAAGACCCGCGTGAGGACTGGCGAGGGCAGGCTGAGCCGGCGGTCCGTCTCAGGCGAGCGAGGCCAGGGCGGGGAGCGTCTCGGGGGCATGGAGGTTGTCCAGGGCCGGTGCAGCAAGCGGGGCGGCCGCCTCGCGCAGGGCCTGGGGTTGCTCAGCCGCGCCAACTCCCTCGTGACGCAGGTCACTCCGCCTGGTGCCGCAACCGGTGAGTAACCTCGTTCGGCATCTCGTACCTAGCGGCGTACGCTCCCCCACCTCTTCAGGAGGCGCGCATGTCGCGTAGGCGCACTGTCAGTACGAGGAAGAAGGTCGCGCTGCTGGTCACGGCCGCGGCGGTGGCGGGCGGCGGGGCCTTCGCCCTGGCCGCCACGTCCAACGCCGCGCAGCCGGAGGCCCCGCGGACGCTGTCCGCCGCGGACTCGACGGTCTGCCAGGGGCTGGCCACCGCCCTCGGCAACAACCAGAAGTTCATCGACGGCCAGCGGGCCGACCCGGACGCGCTGTCCGAGGCGCGGATCGCCAACCGGCAGGCGGTCATCGAGGAGATCGAACGCAAGCAGGCCGCGTCCGGGTGCACGGTGGGGGGGTCGGCTCAGGACTCCCCCGCCGGGCAGCAGGCGCAGAACGGGCAGCAGGCCGAGCAGCAGGACGGTCAGGGGCCCGGTCAGGAGGACGGGCAGGGGGCCGGTCAGCAGGACGGGAACGCCGGTGGCGGCGTCGCCGCGTCCGGCCAGCAGGTCTGCCAGGGCTCCACCGTGACGCTCTCCGGCGAGGGCGGCGCACCGGCCGCGTCCAGCAACCAGTTCCCGGCGGGCACCACGCTGAAGGTCACCAACCTGGACAACGACAAGTCCACCACGGTGAAGGTCACGTCCGTCTCCGGCAGTTGCGTGCTGCTCAACGACGCGGCCTTCGAGGAGGTCAGGGAGCCGGGCAAGTTCCTGATCCGGCGCGCGCTGGTCGAGAAGGTGGGATGACGCCCGCAGCACAGGAACCGCAGGACAGGGGAATCGCGCCGCGTGAACCGTGCCACATCGGGTCCGGGTAACACGGGGTTCACAGTTGGGCAATGGCCGGGAAACCGCTCGTTGACACGCTGCTGAACAGCCGCCGCGGCGCACCGTGCCGCGGCGCCGCGGCGCGTGTGAGCGCGGTGCGAGTGAGACCCCGGAGGATGGCCCGTGACCTTCAAGGCTGAGTACATCTGGATCGACGGCACCGAGCCGACGGCCAAGCTGCGTTCCAAGACGAAGATCCTCGGCGACGACGCCAAGGGCGCCGATCTGCCGCTCTGGGGCTTCGACGGGTCCTCCACCAACCAGGCCGAGGGCCGCTCCTCCGACTGCGTCCTGCGGCCGGTGTTCACCTGCCCGGACCCGATCCGCGGCGGTGACGACATCCTCGTGCTGTGCGAGGTCCTCGACACCACGCTCGCCCCGCTCCGGTCCAACACGCGGGCCGCGCTGGCCGAGGCCGCGGAGCGGTTCGCCGCGCAGGAGCCGATCTTCGGCATCGAGCAGGAGTACACCTTCTTCGACGGCTCCCGCCCGCTCGGCTTCCCCGAGGGCGGCTTCCCCGCCCCGCAGGGCGGCTACTACTGCGGGGTCGGCGCCGACGAGATCTTCGGCCGGGAGATCGTCGAGGCCCACCTGGACAACTGCCTGACGGCGGGGCTCGGCATCTCCGGCATCAACGCCGAGGTCATGCCGGGCCAGTGGGAGTTCCAGGTCGGCCCGCTGTCCCCGCTCCAGGCCGCCGACCAGCTGTGGGTGGCCCGCTGGCTGCTCTACCGCACCGCCGAGGGCCACGGCATCTCCGCCACCCTCGACCCCAAGCCGGTCAAGGGCGACTGGAACGGCGCCGGTGCCCACACCAACTTCTCCACCAGGGCGATGCGCGAGGGCCCCGAGGGCTACGCCGCGATCATCACCGCGTGCGAGGCGCTCGGCGAGGGCTCCCGGCCGATGGACCACGTCAAGAACTACGGGGCCGGGATCGACGACCGCCTCACCGGCCTGCACGAGACCGCCCCGTGGGACGCGTACTCCTACGGTGTAGGCGACCGCGGCGCCTCGGTCCGCATTCCCTGGCAGGTCGAGCGGGACGGCAAGGGCTACATCGAGGACCGCCGGCCGAACGCCAACGTCGACCCGTACGTCGTCACGCGCCTGCTGATCGACACCTGCTGCACCGCCCTGGAGAAGGCCGGACAGGTCTGATCCGCACGGGTGGCGCCGGTGCCGGGCCGCCGCCGGGCGCCGGCCCCCGCCGGAAAGGTGTCCGCGCAGTGAGAAGAGGGTCCGGTCCGGACCCGGGTTCTGCTTCAATGGGGACGTGGTCGGCTTCCGGAAGTACGTCGCGACGAGTCGCGACGACCTCGAGCCGTTCTGGCCCTCCCGTCAGCATCACGACTTCGACCTGCTCTGTTGCCGCGCGCCGAGCGCGCGGGCCCGGTGAAGCCTTAACCCCGGCCTCCGGCCAGCGCGGAACGACGTACGTCCCGACGCGCCCGACCACGAACTCGCGGCCGTCGGGCCCCCGGCGAACCTCTCCCGCGAAAGAGCTGACCTGCCATGGCGACCACCCGTTCTCTGACCGACGCCGCCCTCCCCCACCTCACCTCCTCCCGTTCTTCCCCCTCCCCCGCCCCCGCGTCCGCCCGGCACCGGCTGCGGGCCGTGGACCGGGACGAGGTCGTCGAGATCGCCGATCTCCTGCCGGCCGGCGCCACCTGGCTGCCGGCTCCGCAGCACGCCCTGCCCAGGCTGCCGGGCCGGCCGCCGATGGTCGGCTACCTGGTGCTCGTACCCGCCGACCAGCAGCCGCCGTTCCTCCCGGCGGCGGTGCCGGACCGGCCGGCGGCCGGCGCGGACGGCGTCGCCGCGCCCGGTGCCGGCGACCCGCTCGTCCGCATCGACACCGCACGGCGGGTCGCGGAGGTGGACGGCCGCGAACTCGACCTCACCTACCTGGAGTTCGAGTTGCTGGCCCATCTCGTGGCCCATCCGCACCGGGTGCACACCCGCGACCAGCTGGTCACCACGGTCTGGGGCTACGGCCATGTGGGCGACGGCCGCACCGTCGACGTCCACATCGCCCGGGTGCGCCGCAAGCTGGGCACCGAGCACCGCAGGGCGATCCAGACCGTACGCCGCGTAGGCTACAAGTACGCTCCGCCGACCGGACGTTGATCTCTGCCGAGGGCAGAATCCGGTTCCCTGCCACGGCCCTGACGGGCACAGTCACCGGTATGAGACTTCTGGTGCTGGGTGGTACGGAGTTCGCGGGGCGGGCCGTCGCCGAGGCGGCGGCCGGGCGCGGCTGGGATGTGACGGTCCTGAACCGGGGGCGGCTCGCGCCCGTCCCCGGGACGCGGTCGCTGCGCGGCGACCGCACCGCGCCCGACGGGCTCGCGGCCCTGGCGGACGGCGCGTGGGACGCGGTCGTCGACACCTGGTCGGCCGCTCCCCGCGCCGTCCGGGACGCGGCGCGGCTGCTGCGGGACCGCGTCGGCCGGTACGTGTACGTGTCGACCTGTTCGGTGTACGCCTGGGCCCCGCCCGTCGGCTTCACCGAGGCGGCGCCGCTGGTCGAGGGCGCCGACCCCGCTGCCGAGCGGACGGATTACCCGCAGGACAAGCTCGGCGCCGAGCTGGGCGCGGTGGAGGCCTTCGGGGCGGACCGCTCGGTCCTCGTACGGGCCGGGCTGATCCTGGGACCTTACGAGAACATCGGGCGGCTGCCGTGGTGGCTGAACCGGATCGCGCGGGGCGGCCCCGTACTGGCGCCCGGTCCGCGGGACCTGCCCCTCCAGTACATCGACGTCCGCGACCTCGCCGCGTGGATCCTCGGCTCGGTGGAGCGGGAGCTGAGCGGGCCGTACAACATGATCAGCCCACGGGGGCACACGACGATGGGTGAGCTGCTGGAGGCCTGCGTGCGGGTCACCGGCGCCGACACCGAACTGCGCTGGACCGATCCGGAGACGATTCTCGCCGCGGGCGTCGAACCCTGGACGGAGCTGCCGGTGTGGATGCCGCCGGGCAGCGAAGGCCACCGCGCGCTGCACGGCGCCGACGTCGGCCGGGCCCTCGCGACCGGTCTGCGCTGCCGCCCCGTGGACGAGACGGTCGCGGACACCTGGGCCTGGCTCCAGAGCCTGGGCGGTACGGCTCCCCAGCGGCCGGACCGGCCTCCGGTGGGCCTGGATCCGCTCGTCGAGGCGAAGGTGCTCGGGCTGTAGGCGGGTTCGGACCCTCGACCGACGGTGCCGCAACTACCGGTGGAAACACGCACGTTGTGGCCCGAGCGACCCACGGATCGGGCATGAATTCGTGGGTCGGCTGAACACACCCGGGACCATGTCCGTATCCATGGGAGCCGCTTCACTCCTGTCGGGCGCCTCGATGCTGCCCCGCAAGGAAGTCAGAGGAGTTCCATGGGACGCAACACACGCAAACGCCGAATGCCGCTGGCCGCCAAGGCCATAGCCGGAGCGGCGGCCCTAGCGCTCGGTGGGGGCGGGCTCGTCTGGGCGAACTACTACGCATCCGCGCACGAGTCGAAGAACGACGCGTGGGGAGGCAACCGGACGAAGGCCGTCAACGCGCAGGTCGCGACGATCTCGTGCCCGGACGTCGGCCAGAAGCTCACCGCCGTGCCGGAGCAGGCCCGTGGGGAGGTCGACGGCGAACTCGCCACGCTCGACCAGCAGATCACGGAGGCGTACCAGCGGCTGGCCACCACACGCGACGCGCAGGCCGGGGACGCGAGCTTCGTCCAGAACTCCATCCTGGGTCCGCTGAAGGACCGGCGGAAGGTGATCCTCGACCGGATCAGGCTGGAGATCGACCGGGCCGGCGGCAAGACCCCCGGCAACCTGGACGACCTCGCGCCCTGCACCGGCACCCCCGCCGAGCAGGACCAGACGGACGCGGGCGACGGCGAGGCCGGTCAGGACACCGGGCAGAACGACGGCCAGGAGACCGGGCAGCCGGGCGACAACGGCGGCCAGCCGGACGGCGACGGGCAGAACGGCGACGGGCAGCAGGGCACCGGCGGTCAGGCCGGAAACGGCCCGGTCGCGGCGGACTTCGTGGACATCACCACGGTCCAGCCCAACGTCCCGGCCAAGCCGCGCAAGAACCGCAACGCGTCGACCGGCACCTTCACCACGCGCTGCGGTGTGAACGCCAACGGCAACCACAACACCGACAACGTGATCGTGGCGCCCGGTGTGGCCAACGGCGCCCACCACCTGCACGACTACGTCGGCAACCAGAAGATCGACGCGTTCGCGAGCAACGACACGTTCCTCCAGGGCGGCAGCAGCTGCCAGAACAAGGACGACCTGTCGTCGTACTACTGGCCGGTGGTCCGGGTCCAGGACGGCACGCAGGACTTCGACCAGGACGCGGACGGCGGTGGCAAGGAGGGCAACGTCGGCCGGATCCTCAAGCCCCTCCAGGCGCAGATCAAGTACGTCGGCAGCCCGACCGGCAAGGTCGTCGCGATGCCGCAGTTCCTGCGCATCATCACCGGTGACGCCAAGACCACGACCAACGGTCTGGCCAACGCCAACGCGCACTGGAGCTGCACCGGCTTCGAGAACAAGGTCCAGCTGACGGAGCAGTACCCGATCTGCCCCGAGGGCAGCAGGATGGTCCGCACGTTCGCCTTCCAGAACTGCTGGGACGGGCAGAACACCGACAGCGCCAACCACCGTACGCACGTGGCCTTCGCCGACGAGCGCGGCACCTGCCCGAGCGGCTTCAAGACCATCCCGCAGCTGACGATGCGCCTGGTCTACGACGTGCCGCGGCCGACCGTCGACAACGGTGTGGTCACCAACGCCTACGCGGTCGACGGGTTCCCCGAGCAGCTGCACAAGGCACACACCGACCACGACGACTTCATCAGCATCACGACCGGCGGCCTGGCGAACAAGATCGCCAACTGCGTCAACGCGGGCCGCAGCTGCCAGTGAGGCACGGAGCCGGTGACCCGTCGGTGATCCGTTGAGGAAGGCCGGCGGCGGGAGATCCCGCCGCCGGCCTTCGCCGTGTGCCCATGGGCCCGTGGGCGCGTGTGCCCGGGAAACGGGGCCGGCGGTTCAGCCGCCGTGGGCGCTGTGGTCGGTGCCGGTCTCCACGTCACCGCCGAGAGTGGCGCGCAGCGCGGTGACCACGCCGCTGTCGCCGACGGCGACCCACTTGCGGCCGACGAGGTAGGAGCCGCCGTAGTCCTTGGCGTCGTTGATCCACTCCCGCTGGCCGCGGTCGGTGGCGAAGGTGGCCAGGATGAACTTGCCGGTGGCGTTGGTGCAGATCGCCTGCCGGATGGTGTCGGCGTCGGTCTGCATGTCCGGCTCGCACCTCACCTCGGCGGCCAGGCTCTCCAGACTGCCGGTCGCCGTCGGCGGCACCTTCGCCGCCGCTCCGTCGCCGGAGCCGCACCCCGTCAGCGCCAGTGCCGCCGCGGCACCGGCCACCGCGAGCATCGGTCGGGTCACCCTCATCTGTTCCTCCGGTCGCTTCCGGCACTCCGTTCCCGGCGGCACGCTCCGCACGCGTCCCGCACCGGACCCCGGCAGGGGGCCGTCCTTCGATACGGCTCCGGCGCGCACCGCGCTCAATCCAGTGGACGTCGCCCGCACCTGCGTGCGAGCGTGCTCCGGTGAACCAGGACTGGGAAGACCGCGTGGCCGCCGCATGGGCCCGTTTCGACGCATACTCCGAGGACGAGGCGGCCGCGTTCCGGGCCCGGATCGACGCGCTCGTCACCGAACTTCCGGACGGCAGCCCGCTCGGCCCGTTCGAGCAGGCCTGCGCCTGGGACTCCACCGGCCGCTCGGACCGGGCCGTGCCGCTGTACGAGGAGGCGCTGGCGCGCGGGCTGAGCGGCTACCGGGGCCGCCGGGCCCGCATCCAGCTGGCCAGTTCGCTGCGGAACACCGGCCGGGCGGAGGAGGGCGTCAAGCTGCTCACGCCCGAACTGGAGGCGCCCTCCGACGAGTTGGACGACGCCGTCCGGGCGGCCCTGGCCCTGTGCCTGTCCAGCCTCGGCCGTGACCGGGAGGGCCTGTCCCTGGTCCTCGGTGCCCTCGCGCCCCATCTGCCCCGCTACCAGCGCTCGATGGCGAACTACGCCCGGCTGCTGGTCGAGCCGGAGGACTGAGACCGCCGGGGCGGCCGGGTGACCTAGGACCGGCTCGCTCGTTTGCCTGGACGTGCAGTCACAGGATGTCGCCCCGCGCCACAAGTCCTCCTCCGGGCCGGTCGTCGATGCCGAACGGGCCGAGGCCGCGCTCGTCGAGCACTATCCGCGACTGGTCCGGCTCGCCTACCTGGTGCTGCCGCCCGGACTCGGGCGCGGCCGCCGCGCGCTGACCGCGCACGCGCTGGCGCAGCGGGCGCTGCCGCGGGGCCGGTCCTCGGCGTCCGTGATCCCGGCCCAGTCGGCCGGCCGCGAGTCCGACCCGGGCTACGCCTTCGTCCGCCTCCAGGTGATCCGCACGGCGCTGCGAGCGGACCGCCCGCTCCGGCGCAGGAGCAGGTCCAGGCGCGTCCAACTGCCGCCGCTGCTGCCCCTGGTGTGGGGCCTGCGCCTGTTCCCGCGTTCGGGCGGCGCCGAGGAACTCGCCCTGGACCAGAAGCTGGCGACCCTGGCCGGGCCGGCCCGTGCCGCCTACGTGCTGCGCGGCCTGGAGCGGCTCCCGGACACCGCGGTGCGGGAGGTGCTGACGGCCGCGGGCGTGGCCGACCCGGCCGCCGCGCTGCGCCAGGCCGACCGCCTGCCCGCCCAGTACGCGCTCCTCGACTCCCCCGAGTTCGACCCCTGCTCCCTGCAGGCCCGGCCCACCGATCTGAAGCGGCGCAGGCAGCACACCAGGGCCGCACTCGCCGCGGCCCTGGCCCTCGTCGTGTGCGGCGCGCTGGTCGCCCTGCCGGGCGGCGGCTGGGGTCCCGACGGCGCCGCCGCGCCCGCCTACGCGCAGAACCCTTCCGCCGAGGCCGCACTGGACCCGGGCAGGCTGACCAGGATCGCCCCCACCGCGTGGCGGACCTCCGCGCGCCTCGACCTGTCCGTGTGGCCGGCCCGCGGCGACCTGGCCAAGGACACGGCCCTGCTGCGCCGCGCCCTCGCGGTCTGGGCCCGCCCCGGCGAGTCCGTACAGGTCTCGGCCACCCCCGGCACCGCCTCGGGCGGCCCCGCGGGACCACCGCAACTGCTCTACGCAGGCGACGTCGACAACACGCACGTGGTGCTCTTCTACGACGGCCTGCGCATCGCCCGCTACGCCGAGCCGAAGGACTCCGCGGCCCGGGCCGCCCTCGACTTCGCCCGGGTCGACGGCGCCGCCGGCGCGGAGGCGAGCGCGGTGGTGCTGGGCCGCTCCGACGGCAACGTCCGCTATCTGACGGCGCCCTGGGTGACGGCGGCGGCCGAACGGGACCTGCTCAAGCCGGACGCGGAGACGATGGACCTCGGCATCAAGAACGGAGTCACCGGGCCGCTGGCCAGCCCGGTCCAGCAGACCGGCGCCTGCACCTCGTGGAACGTGCTCCAGCTGATCGGCGAACCGGGCACGCAGGTCCTGGCCGACCTCGGCGAGCTGCTCCCCGCCCGTCTCACCACGGGCCGCCCGGACGCCCCGCAAGGGGTGTCCGGTGCCGCGGGGCTGCGCGCCTGGGCGCCGCTGGCCTGCTCACTGGCCTCCGTGCGCGCGGAGGGCGTCCGGTCGGTCAACGCCTGGGCGTACGCCGAGCAGCCGCTGCCCGACGCGACCGGCACGGCCGCGTGGGTGTGCACCCGGGCCGAGACCTGGCGCGGCGACGGGTCCCGGACGCTGGCCCAGTTCCACGCCCCCGGCGAGAAGTACGCGGCGGTCGCGGCCAAGGCCGACAACGTGCCCGCCTGCGGCGCCCGCGATCCGCACGTGCTGGCCGGGGTGCTGTGGAAGTCGGAGGCGGGCACCTGGTACCTGCTCGCGGCCGGCAGCCGGGACACCGCCTCGATCAGCGCCACGGGCGGGGTCAGCGCCTCCGCCCAGGGCCACCTGCTCGCCGTACGGACCCGGCAGGGCGCCCAGGCCGACCTGAAGGGAACGCTGGACGACGGCCGGTCCGCCGACGTGCTGCGCCAGAAGTGACCGGCCGGCGCGGGAGGGTGTGAGCGCCGGGGGCGAACACCGCGGTCGGTCCGCTCCGGTTCGCTCCGGCCCGTTCGGGGCCGGGGCCGCTCGGTAAGGTGTTCGCATGACTACCGGGGTTCGCCGCAGGATGGGAGTCGAGGAACGACGGCAGCAGTTGATCGGCGTCGCCCTCGAACTGTTCAGCCGCCGCTCGCCCGACGAGGTCTCCATCGACGAGATAGCGTCGGCCGCGGGCATCTCGCGCCCGCTGGTCTACCACTACTTCCCGGGCAAACTCAGCCTGTACGAGGCCGCGTTGCAACGCGCCTCGGAGGATCTGGCGAGCCGGTTCACGGAGCCGCACGAGGGCCCGCTGGGGGTGCGGCTGCTGCGGGTGATGCGCCGGTTCTTCGACTTCGTGGACGAGCACGGGCCCGGCTTCTCGGCCCTGATGCGGGGCGGACCGGCTGTCGGCTCGTCGAAGACGAACGCGCTCATCGACTCCGTGCGGCAGGCCGCGTACGAGCAGATCCTCTCGCATCTCGGGATCGGGGAGCCGCCCGCGCGACTGGAACTGGTCGTCCGCTCGTGGATCTCGCTCGCCGAGTCGACGGCGCTGATCTGGCTGGACGGCCGGCGCATCCCGCGCGCCGAGCTGGAGCTCCAACTGGTGCACGACTTCGGCGCGCTCGTCGCGGTCAGCGCCGCCCACGACGAGGAGATGGGCGTACTCATGCGCCGCGTCTTCGCGGACGAGCCGGCCGAGGGCCCCTTCATGGACCTGGTCGGCCGGCTCGTCCGACTTGCCTCCTAGCGCCGCTTCCCAGCCGCGCGCGCTAGGCGTCGAACCGCTAGTTCCTGAACACCGCGACCGTACGCGCCGGGACCGTGAACGTCCCGGTCGCCCTCTCGTACGACGAGGTCTTCACCACCGGATCGGCGCCCGCCGTCTGCACCGGGTGCAGCCGGTAGGCGGTCCCCGCGAGTTCCGCGACGCGCTGCCGCTGCCGTTCGGGCGTGGCGTTGAACACCACGACCAGGTCACCGAGCCTCATGGTGATCACGCCGGGTGTCTCGTCGCCGCCCGACAGCGGGAAGGACAGCTTCTGCTGCACCTGCGCGGCCGTGGCCAGGGAGAAGGCCCCCTCCGTGGTGCGGATGCGCAGCAGGTCCCGGTACGCGGCCGAGGCGCCCTGGATCTGCGGGCAGCCCACCGTGACGGAGGCGAGCAGCGGCTTGGCGTAGGGCCACTTGTCCTGGTTGTCGGCCGCCATGGGCAGCCCGCGCCCGAAGCCGTTGCCGTCGGCGCAGTTCCAATGGGCGGCGTTGAACCAGTCGCCGCTGTCGTAGGAGTTGCGGTCGAGGGACTTCGAGCGCAGCAGGTCGGTGCCGGCCTGGGACAGTGCGGGACCCTGCGACAGCGTGGCCGTCGCCATGGCCAGTACCTGCATGCGGGCCCGGTCGTCCGCCGAGGTGTCCTTCGGCAGCTTGTAGGCCAGGGCGTCGAACAGCGACTCGTTGTCGTGCGCGTCGACGTAGGCGAGGGCGTCGCCGGGGGCGTCCGCGTACCCGGCGGGCGCGCCGTTGTAGTCGACCTCGGCGCCGTTGACCTGCTTGCCGCCGGTGTCGGTGAAGCGGTACGCGGCGAGGTTGCCGCTCAATCCGACCTTGATCAGGTCCTGGTAGTGCAGCAGGCGGGCCTTCTGCTCGGCCGGGGTGCCGTTGCTCGCCGAGGAGTTGGGGTCGGTGTAGAGGCCGGAGGCGAAGCCCTGGACGCCGGGGTCGTCGTCGAAGGGGCCGCCGCCGCGTACCGCGTCACGGGCCCGGTCGGAGAAGGTGGCGATGCCCGTGCCGCCCATGTTCTTCTGCGTGGCCTGCACGAACCTCGCGTCGTCGGCGATCTCGCCGAAGTTCCAGCCCTCCCCGTACAGGATGATGTTCCTGCCGTCCACGCCGTCCTTCTTGAGCGTGAGCGCGTCGAGCGCCTTGCGCACGGCGAGGATGTTGGCCTTCGGGTGGTGGCCCATGAGGTCGAAGCGGAAGCCGTCGACCTTGTACTCCTTGGCCCAGGTGACGACCGAGTCGACGACGAGCTTGCCCATCATGGCGTTCTCGGGCGCGGTGTTCGCGCAGCAGGTGCTGTCGGCCACCGAGCCGTCGGCGAGGAGCCGCTGGTAGTAGCCGGGGACCACCTTGTCGAGGACGGAGGTGTCCGCCTGGCCGCTCGCCGCCGTGTGGTTGTAGACGACGTCCATGACGACCCGCAGCCCGTCCTGGTTGAGCGCCTTGACCATCTGCCGGAACTGGACGGTACGGGCCGTGCCGTCCGGGTCGGTGGCGTAGGAGCCCTCGGGGACCGTGTAGTGGTAGGGGTCGTAGCCCCAGTTGTAGGCGTCCTGGGAGGCGGTCCGCGCCACGCAGGCCTGCTGCTGGTCGGAGTCGGCCGGGTAGGAGGCCAGGTCGCAGTCCGGGGTCGCCTGGTCGGCCTTCCTCTCCGGGATGGTGGCGATGTCGAAGGCGGGCAGCAGGTGCACGTACGACGTGCCGGCCTTCGCCAGCTCCCGCAGGTGCCGGGAGCCGTCGCTGTTCTGGTCGGTGAAGGCCAGGTAGGTGCCCCGGTCCCGGTCCCGGACCGTCCGGTCCGCGACGGAGAAGTCCCGGATGTGCAGTTCCTGTATCCGGGCGTCCCGCAGCGGTACGGCCTTGGGCTTGGCCAGGCCCGACCAGCCGCTCGGGGCCAGTGCCTTGTCGTCCAGGTCGACGACGAGGCTGCGCTCGGAGTTCGCGGTGAGGGCGACCGAGTAGGGGTCGGTGACCTTGTTGGTGACGACCTTGCGGACGGTGGGCGCCCAGACCTTCACCACGTACCGGTAGGGCTTGTTCTTCCAGGACGCGGGCCCGGTGACGGACCAGACGCCGGTGCGGTCGTCGCGCTTCATGGCGACCGTGGAGCCGTCGAGTTCCAGTGCCACGTGCTGCGCGGTCGGCGCCCACACGGCCAGCGTGGGACGGCCGTTGTGGAAGGTCGGCCCGAGGTCGGCGCCGGTCGCGTCGTACAGGTCGTCCAGGACGCCGGCGATCTGGACGCCTGTGGCCGCAAGCACGGCGCCGTTCGCGGCCCGCTGCGAGGCCACGATCTGTCCGCCGAGGGCCTGGCGCACCCGGTCGCGGTCGCGCGGGTCGACGGACCAGGCGGTGTAGTCGCTCAGATGCGGGAACTTCGCCTTCTGCGCGTCGGTCAGCGTGGTCCTGGACAGCCGCAGCCAGCGCTCGTCGTCGCTGGTCAGCGTCCCGTCCTGGACGGTGATCGAGCCGTCGTGGGAGGAGACCAGTTGGGTGGAGGCGGCGCCTTCCGCGCCGTTGAAGGCCACCGTGTCCCGGTCGATCCAGACCGCCTTGGAGGTGGTGAGGTCGAGGGCGCCCGCGCCGCCGACGGGCTGCGGCAGCAGGGGCTTGTCCTGGCCGCTCATCAGCCAGACCTCGTGGCCGTTGGCCGCCGTGAGGTCCAGGGACTGGTCGGTGGGGAGGTCCTTGTCGTCGCCCTTGTGGACGATGTAGTTGAGGCTGGTGGCACCGTCGGTGAGCGGTACCTCGAAGACCGCGCCATAGGAGTCAGTCTTGACCGGCCGGAGCGGTTTCGACCAGTCGGTGGGGTCGGCGGCGCCGGTCCACACGTGCAGGCCCCAGCCGTCGTAGTCGCCGTCCGGGCGGTGGTAGTGGAGGACCGCCCTGGTCGTGTCCTGCGCGGGGTAGTCGGCCGTGGGCCGCTCGGTCCGTACGGCCTCCTCTCCCTGCTCGACCCAGACCTCGCCCGTTCGGGTGACGTCGATGGACCGGTCGGCGGAGACGTCCTTGGTCCCGTCCTTGTCGATGACGAGGAAGCCGACGTCGGAGGCGCCCGGCTTCAGCCTGACGTAGGCGAAGGCGCCGTAGGCGTCGCGGCCGGTGAAGGGGTGGCTGTCCGGCCAGGTGGTCGACTCGCCGTCGGCGAGGTCGCCCCACGCGTACAGGCCCCAGTTCGCGTAGTCGCCGTCGGCACGCTTGTAGTGGACGATCGCGTAGTCGCGGGAGGCGGCGGTGGGGGCCTCGGGGGCGGGCGGGGTGCCGGTGGTGGAGGTGGCGGTCGCGCTCGCCGTGCGGCCGGCGGAGTCGACGACGACCGCCTTGTAGCGCAGGGCGGTGCCGGCCGGGACGGTCGCGGCCAGGTTCTGGGTGACCTTGTAGGGGGCGTGGTCGGCGGTGCCGAGCACCTGCCAGGGGCCGTTGCCGACCTGGGCGGCGAACACGACCCGGTCGAGCTGCCCGCCGGCGACGTCGGCGTCCAGCTCGACGGTGCCGGTGGCGCCGGCGGCGGGTGCGGTGAGGGTGACGTCCGGCTTGGTGGCGGGCCGGTCGAGGGGGCCGGCCGCCTTGAGGACGACGGCGGATCCGGCGGGGACGGTGACGGTGACCTTGCGGTCGGCGTCGGAGGTGACGGCGGCCCTGGTGCCGTGGATGCCGCGGTACGTCATCTTCGCCGAGCCGGTGGCGAAGGTCGCCGTCCTCGCCTGGTCGGCGTTGTTGAAGGCGACGACGTACTCGGCCCCGCTCCTGGCGTCCGTGCGGGTGACGGCGTAGACGCCGGCGCCGTCCGCCGCGTACCGCTCGGTCTGGACGCCGTCCGTCAGCGCCGGGTTGTCCTTGCGGAGCTTGGCCAGATCGGCGATCTGCCGGTAGAGCGGCGCGGCGGTGTCGTAGGCGTCGCTCGCGTGGGTGCGGTCGGTGCCGATCCGCTCGTCGGCGAGGTAGTCGGCGACCTGGGAGGCGAACATGGTCTGGCGGGCGTCCTTGTCGCCGCCGGAGCCGGTGAAGCCCTGCTCGTCGCCGTAGTAGACGACGGGGTTGCCGCGGCTGAGGAACATCACCTCGTTGGCGAACCTGTCCTTGGCGAGCAGTTCGGCGTCGGTCGCCTCGGGGTTGTCCTGCTTGAGGAAGTACCCGATGCGGCCCATGTCGTGGTTGCCGAGGAAGGTGACCTGCTCGTAGGCGTTGGCCTTGTCGGTCGTGTACTTGTAGTCGTCGCCGAGGACGCCCGCGAGCCGCTTCGCGCTGCCGCCCTGGGAGGCGTAGGCGCGGACCGCGTCCTGGAAGGGGAAGTCGAGCGTGGCGTCGAGGCGGCCCTCGGTGACGTAGGGAGCGTTGTCCGAGGTGTCGGAGGAGTAGACCTCGCCGAACATGAAGAAGTTCTTACGGCCGTGCTGCGCGGCGTACGTGTCGAGCGCGGTCGCCCACTGGGTCCAGAACTCCATGTTGACGTGCTTGACGGTGTCGATGCGGAAGCCGTCGACGTCGAAGTCCCGCACCCAGCGCTGGTAGATCTTCTCCATGCCGCTGACCACCTCGGGACGCTCGGTCCACAGGTCGTCGAGGCCGGCGAAGTCGCCGTAGGTGGAGTTCTCGCCGGTGTAGGTGGAGTCACCGCGGTTGTGGTACATCGTCGGGTCGTTGAGCCACGACGGGACCTTGAGGTTCTTCTCGGCGGCCGGGACGACCGGGGTACGCGGGAAGGAGGAGGTGTCGACGGCGGGGAACTTCGTGCCGCCGGCGGCGTGGTCGGCGTCGTCGAACGGGCGCCCGTCCTTCGTCAGATACGGGAAGGCGCCCTTGGAGAGGTACTCGTGGGAGCCGCCCGCGTAGTCGATGACGTCGGCGGTGTGGTTGGTGATGACGTCGAAGAAGACCTTCATGCCCTTGGCGTGTGCCTTGGAGATGAGGGTTTCGAGGTCCTTGTTGGTGCCGAAGTGCGGGTCGACCTGGGTGAAGTCGGTGATCCAGTAACCGTGGTAGCCGGCGGAGGCGTCCTTGCCCGTTCCCTGCACGGGCTGGTTCTTGAAGATCGGCGCCAGCCAG
Organism: Streptomyces sp. NPDC052043; assembly: GCF_044548235.1. Lineage (NCBI taxonomy): Bacteria > Bacillati > Actinomycetota > Actinomycetes > Kitasatosporales > Streptomycetaceae > Streptomyces > Streptomyces sp. NPDC052043. The sequence goes on along the minus strand of NZ_JBIUBT010000001.1, from coordinate 459,930 downwards.
ATGGCCGTGGTGCCCAGGCCCTTGACGTAGTCGAGCCGGTTCGTCAGGCCCTTGAGGTCGCCGCCCTGGTAGAAGCCCTTGTCGGTGGGGTCGTATCCGGTGACGAGCCGTGAACCGGTCAGTCCGCCCCGGTCGTTGGCGGTGTCCCCGTTGGCGAAACGGTCCGGCAGGACGAAGTAGAACTGCTCGCGGGTGCTGTCGTGCCGGGCGGGCTCGGCTGCGAGCCTCGCGTCCGAGGGCGGCGCGGGCGGCTTTTCGGCGGCCCGCGCCGTCAACGGCGGGAGGAGGGCTGCGGCAATCGCGGCCGCGGTGACGGCGGCGACGCGTCTGCCTGACGGGGTGCGGCGCCGCGAGGGCGCCGGCCATCTCGGTATCACGGGATGAACTCCTTGGCGGTACGGCTCACTTGAATGCGGCCCCTCGCTCCGGCTGCGACGCCGCCGCCGGGCGTGGGCGCGACCGTATCGCCTGCGCAAGGCTTACAGCAAGACCCCTGAAACTCACAGCAACTCTTTTCAACCCGGAGGTCGAGCCGGTATCTCGTCCGGCTCGACCGGCCGCAGGAGCGGGCGCGGGGTCGTCAGCAGCTCGACTTGCCCGCGTAGAGGGCGAGGGCGGTGTTCGGGGCGACGGATGCCTGGAACCAGCCGTTGCCGTCCACCGTGACGGTCCTGTTGCCCTGCACGTCGCAGTAGGTGCCCGCGGGCAGCGAGGTCTGGTAGGAACGGTCGGCCGTCGTGTTCTCGTGGTTGACGACCACGTACCCCTTGCTGCCGCGGCCGAAGGTGATGAGGTTGTTGCCGTTGTCCCACCAGTCGGTGACCGGCTGGCCGCGGGTGGCGTTGCGGAAGGCGACCATGGACGCGATCTCCGGCCAGGCGTGCTGGCACTTCCAGCCGCCCTGCCAGCAGGCGTCGACCCAGCCGCCGCCCGGCGGACCGGCGTCCGGGTCGGACCACTCGTAGCCCGAGTTGATGTCGGGGGCGCCGTAGGGCCAGGCGAGCATGAAGACGTTGGCCAGGGTGTAGTCGGCGCCGTCCTTGTAGTTCAGCGTCGCTCCGTTGCGCTCGGTGTCGTGGTTGTCGACGAAGACGCCGGCCACCGAGCTGCTCAGGTAGCCCCAGCCCTCTCCGTAGTTCTGGAGGTAGGCGAGCTTCTCGCTCTTGAAGACCCGCTTGAGGTCGTCGGCGTAGCGGAACTCCTGGACGTCGCCGTTGCGGGTGTACTCGGTCGGCTGGATCGGCTCGCCCGCGCCGTAGATGAACTCCTGCTTCCAGTAGGCGGACGGGTTCGTCAGGCGGGACTTGATGTTCGCGAGGTCGTCGGCCGGGATGTGCTTGGCCGCGTCGACGCGGAAGCCGTCGGCGCCCAGGGAGAGCAGGTCGTTCAGGTAGCCGGCGATGGTCTGGCGGACGTACTCCGACCCGGTCTTCAGGTCGGCGAGGCCCACCAGTTCGCAGTTCTGGACGTTCCAGCGGTCCTGGTAGTTCGTGATCTCGGCCCGGCAGTCGTTGAAGTCGTTGTCCGAGTACAGGCCCGGGTAGTCGTACTTCGTGTACGGAGAGCCGCCGGTGCCGGTGCCGCTGCCCGCCGACATGTGGTTGATGACCGTGTCGACGACGACCTTCACACCGGCCGCGTGGCAGGTGTTGACCATGTTCTGGAAGGCGGCACGGTCACCGAGCCGCCCGGCGATCCTGTAGCTCACCGGCTGGTACGACGTCCACCACTGCGAGCCCTGGATGTGCTCGGCGGGCGGGGAGACCTGGACGTAGCCGTAGCCGGCCGGGCCGAGGGTGTTCGCGCACTCCTTGGCCACCGAGGCGAAGTTCCACTCGAAGAGGACCGCGGTGACGTCCTTGGTGCCGGGTGGGGAGGCAGCGGCGGGCGTCGTGAGGGCGAGCGAGGCGCCCGCGGCGAGGGCGGCCGCGGATGCAAGGGCTCTGCGAAGGGTCATGTGGGGGTTCCTTCGTCGTTGAAGGCTCTTGCTGAAAGGTTCAGCAAGTCGATGACCCCGGATGGTAGAAGGCCCGCTGCCTCAACGGGCAGCGGGCCGCGGGGAGTTGATGTGAAACTGTGACCTGTCCCCGTCAGGTAGCCGAGGTCAGGCCGTGGTCCACCACACCGTCGTGTCGGACGGGATCTTCGCCTCGCCGTCCGCCTCCGTCACCTCGCCGCTCGTGAGCAGCACACGGCCGTACGCCGGGGTGGTCACCGACTCGCCGGTCGTGTTCGCCACGCAGACGAACTCTCCGCGCCGGAAGGCGAGGACGCCCTCGGGCGCGCGCAGCCACTCCACCACCTCGCCGGCGCCCAGGTCGGGGTGGGTGCGGCGGGCGGCGAGGGCCGCGCGGTACAGCTCCAGGGTGGAGCCCGGCACGCCTTCCTGGGCCTGCACGCTCAGCCGGCCCCAGTGCGCGGGCTGCGGGAGCCAGCTGCCCCCGCCGCCGAACCCGTAGGAGGAGCCCTCGCGGGTCCACGGGATCGGCACCCGGCATCCGTCGCGGAACCCGTCCTGGCCCTCGCCCCGGAAGTACGCCGGGTCCTGGCGCACCTCGTCCGGCAGGTCCACGACGTCCGGCAGACCCAGTTCCTCGCCCTGGTAGACGTACGCCGAGCCGGGCAGCGCCAGCATCAGCAGCGTGGCCGCGCGGGCCCGGCGCAGACCCAGCTCGCGGTCGCCGGCGCTGCGGATCTGGGTGCCGAGGCCGGGCGGGTTGGCGAAGCGGGTGGCGTGCCGGGTGACGTCGTGGTTGGACAGCACCCAGGTGGCCGGGGCGCCGACCGGGCGCATGGACTCGAGGGTGCGGTCGATGACCTCGCGGAGCAGGTCGGCGTCCCAGTCGGTGCCCAGGTACTGGAAGTTGAACGCCTGGTGCAGTTCGTCGGGGCGCACGTAGTTCGCGGTGCGCTCGACGGTCGGGGTCCACGCCTCGGCGACGAAAATCCGGTCGCCGGAGTACTCGTCGAGGATGTGCCGCCACTGGCGGTAGATCGCGTGCACGCCGTCCTGGTCGAAGAACGGCATGACATCGTTGCCCAGCAGCTTCAGCTGGTCGTGGGAGCCGAGGTCGGGCAGGCCCTCGGCCTTGACCAGGCCGTGGGCCACGTCGATGCGGAAGCCGTCGACGCCCATGTCGAGCCAGAACCGCAGGATCGAGCGGAACTCGTCGCCGACGGCCGGGTGGTCCCAGTTGAAGTCGGGCTGCTCGGGCGCGAACAGGTGCAGGTACCACTCGCCCGGGGTGCCGTCCGGCTCGGTGACCCTGGTCCAGGCGGGGCCGCCGAAGATGGACTCCCAGTCGTTGGGCGGGAGTTCGCCGTCGGCGCCCTTGCCGGGGCGGAAGTGGTAGCGGTCGCGCAGCGGGGAGCCGGGGCCCTCCGCGAGCGCGCGCTTGAACCATTCGTGCTGGTCGGAGGAGTGGTTGGGCACGATGTCGACGATGACCCGCAGGCCCAGCGCGTGGGCGTCGCGGATCAGCGCGTCGGCGTCCAGCAGGTTGCCGAACATGGGGTCGACGGCACGGTAGTCGGCGACGTCGTAGCCGGCGTCGGCCTGCGGGGAGGCGTAGAACGGGCTGAGCCAGACGGCGTCCACACCGAGGTCGCGCAGGTACGGCAGGCGGGAGCGTACGCCCTCCAGGTCGCCCATGCCGTCGCCGTTGCTGTCGGCGAAGCTGCGCGGATAGACCTGGTAGATCACCGCGTCCCGCCACCAGTCGCGGCGCCGGGCGACGGTGGTGGCAGCCGCTTCGGAGAGGGGGGATTCGGCCGGGAAGTGCTGCTTGCTCATGGCGTCCTTGGTGCGTCGGGGGTGCCCCGGCTCGGGCGAGGGCGAGAGCTCGGGGCGCTTGCTTGTCATGGGTGCGGGCGACGGCGTCCGGGTGAAGAGGCGGCCGCGGTGCCGGCGGGGCCGGGGGTTCCCCCTGCTCGAAGAGCCGGGGGAAGTGCACCGCGGCCGCCACCCGCGCAGGTCAGGCGCGCGGGAGCCGTTGTCCGGCGCGTGTGGGGGTCAGCCCTTGGTGCCGCCCGCGGTGAGGCCCGTGACGAGGTTTTTCTGGACAAGGTAGAAGAAGACCGACACGGGAATCGCGATCAACACCGCGGTTGCGGCCATGTAGTTCCACTGGGCGTCGTGCTCGCTGACGAAGCTCTGCAGGCCGACCGCGAAGGTGTACTTGGAGTCGTCCAGCATGAAGGTGGTGGCGAACGCGACCTCGCCGACGGCGGTGATGAAGTTGTAGAAGGCCGCGACGGCCAGTCCCGGGCGGGCCAGGGGCAGGATGAGCCGCACGAAGGTGCCGAAGGGGCTGAGCCCGTCCACGCGTCCCGCTTCGTCGATCTCGAAGGGGATGGTGTCGAAGTACCCCTTGAGCAGCCAGGCGCTGTAGGGGACGGCCGTGGTGCAGTTGATGACGATCAGGGCCCAGTAGGTGTCGATGAGACCGAGCTGGCCGAAGATCTCGTACATCGGCACGATCAGGATGGCGATCGGGAAGGCCTGGGTGAGCAGCAGCACCCACATCAGCTGCTTGTAGCCGGGGAAGCGCATGCGCGAGACCGCGTAGCCGGTGGTGGCGGCGACGAAGACACCGACCAGGGTGGTGCCGAGGGCCACGATCATCGTCGACTTGAGCCAGTCGAAGAAGGCGGTGTGCTGCAGCACGAAGCTGTAGTTGGAGAAGGTGAGCTTGCCGAAGATCTTGCCGGGGTGCAGGTAGTCGTCCTTGTCCGGGCCGAGGGACAGGAAGAACAGCCAGGCCACCGGGGCCAGCGCGATGAGGCTCGCCAGGACGAGGCCGCCGTGCAGGAGGGCGCTGCCGAGCGGGCCACGCTCGCCCCGCCGGCGGGTCCGGCGCGGGGGCGGCGGGGCGGACGCCGGTCCGGCCGGTGTCTTTTCGAGGGTCGTGGTGCTCATGGCGGCGGCTCCTGCGGCGTCAGACGGCGAGCTGGTCATTGCGCTTCAGCCAGCGGAAGTAGAAGGAGGTGAAGACGGTGAGGATCGACAGCAGCAGTACGCCGTACGCGGCGGACTGGGCGAACTCGCGCGGCTGCTGTCCGAAGCCCAGGCGGTAGGCCCAGGTGACGAGGATCTGGGCGTCGGGCGCGCTGGTGGTGCCGAAGAGCAGGAAGATGATGACGAACTGGTTGAAGGTCCAGATGATGCCGAGCAGCACCACGGTGGAGCTGACCGAGCGCAGACCGGGCAGCGTGACGTACCGGAACCGCTGCCAGGCGCTCGCGCCGTCCATCTCCGCGGCCTCGTAGAGCGAGGAGTCGATGGACTGCAGGCCGCCGAGGAGCGAGAGCATCATGAACGGCACACCGCACCAGGTGTTGACCATGATCGCGGCGAACCGCTGCCAGAAGGTGTCCTCCAGCCACTGCGGCTGGGGCAGGTGCAGACTGCCGAGCACCTGGTTGAGCACACCGGAGTCGGCGAGCATGATCCGCCAGGAGAAGACCGTGACGAAGGTCGGCACGGCCCAGGGCAGGACCAGCAGCAGCCGGTAGATGGTGCGGCCGCGCAGCTTCTGGTTGAGCATCATCGCGAGGCCGAGGCCGATGCTGTAGTGCAGGAACACGCAGGCGGCCGTCCAGAAGACGGTCCACAGGAAGTGCGACCAGAACCGGTCGTACGCGGTCGGGCCGAAGAGGATGTCCTGGTAGTTGTCCAGCCCGATGAACCGGTAGGTGGCCTCGATGTGGTTGACGCCGATGGTGCGCGCCGAGTTGAGGCTGTTGGCGTCGGTGAGGGTCAGGTAGAAGCCCCGCACCAGGGGGTAGCCCACGATGCCGCCGAGCACGACGACCACCGGCGTGATCATCGCGTAGGCGTACCAGTACTTCTGGAAGCTGTTCTTCAGGCGCTGCCCCAGCCCGGGCCGAGGCGCGCGGTCACCGCGGCGTTTGCCGGTCGCGCGGTCGATGGCGACTGTCATGGTTCGACACCTTTTGCAAGATCAGGGAGTTGGGCTGGGCACAGGCGGGTGGCCGTCGGAGTCCTCCCCTTCGCGGGAGCACTCCGACGGCCACGTCGGCTCACTTGCTGAAGTCGGGGACCAGCTTGGAGATCTCGAGTTCCGCGTTGCTCAGGCCCTTGTCCAGGGACTCCTTGCCGGCGGCGACCTTGGCCAGCTCGGTGTCGAGCGGACCCCACAGGGAGCCGTACTCGGGCAGCGCCGGGCGCGGCTGGGCGGCGGGCAGGACGCCCTGGTAGCCCGCGATGCCGGGGTCGGCCTTGACCTCTTCGGTGTAGGCGTCGTCGCGGGTGGGCAGCGTGGAGTTCTTCAGGGCGATGGTCGCCTGGGACTCCGGCGAGGTCATGAACTTCACGAACTTCAGGGCCGCGTCCTGGTGGGCCTTGTCCGAGCCGGCGTAGACCGAGAGGTTGTGGCCGCCGGTCGGGGCGCCCGCCTTGCCGGCGGAGCCGCCCGGGACGGTGGCGATACCCAGGTTGGACTTGTCCTTGAAGGCGGAGCCCCCGTAGAAGTTCGTGATCTCCCAGGGGCCCTGGACGATCGCGGCGACCTTGCCGTTGATGAACGCGTCCTGGATGTGGGCGTAGGCGTCGGCGGTGGTGTCGGCCTTGTGCAGGCCCTTGCCGTCGAACAGGCCGAGCCAGGTGCCGTAGGCCTTCTTGGCGGCCGGCGAGTTCACGGTGATCTTCTTGGCGTCGGCGTCGACGGTGTCGGTGCCCTCGCCGAAGAGGAAGCTCTGGGCGTAGTAGGCCTGGGTGGAGCCCCAGTAGCCGTCGACGCCGGTCTTGTCCTTGATCTTGGCGGCGGCGGTCTTCAGCTCGTCCCAGGTCTTGGGGGCCTCGGTGATGCCGGCCTTCTCGAACAGGGCCTTGTTGTAGACCAGGGCCAGGGTGTCGGTGACGAACGGGACACCGTAGGTCTTGCCCTCGTACTGGGCCTGCTTGATCAGGTTGGGCTGGAACTTGTCCTGGTCGGCGAGGGCCTCGGTGCCGTCCAGCGGCACGAAGTAGCCCTTCTTGGCGAAGGCCGGGGTCCAGCCGACCTCGGAGCGCAGCACGTCCGGGGCGCCCTTGGAGCCGGCGGCCGTGTCGAACTTGTTCTGCGCCTGGTCGAACTGGACGTTGACGTACTTGACCTTGATGCCCTTGTTGGCCGCTTCGAACTGCTTGGCCAGGGCCTGGTACGTCGGTGCCTCGTTGGTGGCGTTGGACGTGTCCCACCAGGTGATGGTCACCGGGCCGTCCGACTTGTCGCTGTCGCTCCCGCCGCACGCCGTCGCCGCGAGGGCGAAAGACGCCACCAGGGCGGTGGCCGCTATGCCACGCCGCATGAGTTCTCCTTGAGGGTTAAGCCCGTGAACAGGGAACGGCCCCGTCCGCCGCCCTGCGCCTTCCGGCCGCGCCATTGCCGCCGCCCGGGCGACCGAGAACGTAACAGCGTTGCAAGCTTCGCGAAAGACCTTGCAGAAAAAAAGTGCAAGAAGTCGGGCGGGTTACCACTTCGTGACCTCTGGGGACGGGCCCCACGGCCCTGATTTCACGCGGGCAGGCGGCCCGTCGGACACTTGTGCAAGACTCTGCAAGCCCTTGCCAGACCGTGGCGGGGGAGGAATCATCCCGTTGCGGACCGGACGCCGAGACCCGGACGCCGACCGGCCGCCGACCGAACACGAGGGATCGCGATGACGCAGCAGCCCGCAGCGGGCCGTTCAACGGCTCGCACCAGGCGCCCCGTCGGTGTGCAGGGCGGGGGCAGGCCGGTACAGTCCGGTCATGTGACCACACGGCTTGCCGACATCGCCGCCCAGGCGGGAGTGAGCGAAGCGACCGTCAGCCGCGTCCTGAACGGAAAGCCGGGCGTCGCCGCCACCACCCGCCAGTCCGTGCTCGCCGCCCTCGACGTCCTCGGCTACGAGCGTCCCGTCCGGCTGCGGCAGCGCAGCGAGGGCCTGGTGGGGCTGATCACCCCGGAGCTGGAGAACCCGATCTTCCCGGCGCTGGCGCAGGTCATCGGCCAGGCGCTGACCCGGCAGGGCTACACCCCGGTGCTCGCCACCCAGACGCCCGGCGGATCCACGGAGGACGAGCTGACCGAGATGCTGGTGGACCGCGGGGTCGCCGGGATCATCTACGTCTCCGGTCTGCACGCGGACACCACGGCCGACATGGAGCGCTACGAGCGCCTGCGCGCGCAGGGCGTGCCCTACGTCCTCGTGGACGGCTTCTCCCCCAAGGTGCAGGCGCCGTTCATCTCCCCCGACGACCGGGCCGCAATGACCCTGGCGGTCACCCACCTCGCCTCCCTGGGGCACACCCGCATCGGCCTGGCCCTCGGCCCGAAGCGCTTCGTCCCGGTCCAGCGCAAGATCGAGGGCTTCGTCCGCGCCGTGCGGGACCAGCTGGGCCTGGCCGCGGACGTCATCGAGTCGCAGCTGATCCAGCACTCCCTCTACACCCTGGAGGGCGGCCAGGCCGCGGCCACCGCGCTCATCGAACGCGACTGCACGGCGATCGTCTGCGCCAGCGACATGATGGCGCTCGGCGCGATACGAGCGGCCCGGCAGCGCGGCCTCGAGGTCCCCAGGGACGTCTCCGTGGTGGGCTTCGACGACTCCCCCCTGATCGCGTTCACCGACCCGCCCCTGACGACGATCCGCAAGCCGGTGCCGGCGATGGGCCAGGCGGCGGTGCGCACGCTGCTCGAGGAGATCGGCGGGACGCCCGCGCCGCACAGCGAGTTCGTGTTCATGCCGGAACTGGTGGTGCGCGGTTCGACCGCCTCGGCCCCCGGGGACCGCCGTCGTCCTTGAGACGGAGGACATGCGACGGGAACCCGACCGGGGGATGACCGGCGGGCGAACGGTTTTCTGGCAGACTCTGTGCCTATGGGTGACTCGACCGTGACACGCCGGGATGGCCGGGAAGGCCGGGAAGAGACCGTTCCCCACCTCGCCACGGACGAGCAGGCCCCCACCGTCCTGGAGCGGCTGCGCACTCCCCGTCGCCCGCGGCTCTGGTTCGAGATCCTGCTGATCGGGGTGAGTTACTGGACGTACTCGCTGATCCGCAACGCGGTCCCGGAGCAGAAGGCCAAGGCGCTGCGCAACGCGGACTGGGTCTGGAGCGCCGAGCACCGGCTCGGCATCGCCGTCGAACACTCGGTCAACCATGCCGTCGACTCGGTGACTTGGCTGATCATCGGCATGAACTACTACTACGCGACACTGCACTTCGTGGTCACCATCGGCGTCCTGGTGTGGCTCTACCGCACGCACCCCGGCCGCTACGCGGCGGCCCGGCTCACCCTCTTCGTGACGACGGGCGTGGCCCTGCTCGGCTACTACCTGTACCCGCTGGCGCCCCCGCGCCTGATGACCGGCGGCCACTTCGTCGACACGGTCCAGGTCCACCACACCTGGGGTTCCATGGCCTCCGGCGACCTGAAGAACATGTCCAACCAGTACGCCGCGATGCCGTCCATGCACATCGGCTGGTCCCTGTGGTGCGGGCTGACCCTCTTCGCCCTGTGCACGGTCCCGTGGCTGCGCCTCCTCGGCTTGCTCTACCCCGTGGCCACCCTGGTCGTCATCGTCGCCACCGCCAACCACTTCTGGCTCGACGCGGTCGGCGGCGTCCTGTGCCTCTCCTTCGGCTTCACGGTGGCCCGCCTCTGGTACGGGGCGCTGCCGCACGCCCTGCCGCGGCGGACGCCTGCCCTGCGGCCGGCGCAGGCGTAGGCGGAGGCCCAGGCACCGGCGGGGACCTGCCTCAGCCCCCCCCCCACCTCTCACGCGCCGTAGAACAGCTCCTCCATGACCGCCCGGGCCCGGCGGGTCGTTCGCCGGTACGCGTCAAGCATGTCGCCCGCGTGCCCCGGCCCGTACCCCAGGTACCGGCCCACCGCGGCCAGCTCCCGCGGCTCGGTGGGGAACGTGTCCCCCGCCCGCCCCCGGACCAGCATCACCGCGTTGCGCACCCGTGTGGCCAGCACCCACGCCTCGTCGAGGGTCGAGGCGTCCTCCGGGGACACCAGTCCCGCCTCCCGGGCCGCCGCCAGCGCCTCACGCGTGCGCGTGGTCCGCAGCGACGCCACTTTGGCCGCGTGCCGCATCTGGAGCAGCTGCACCGTCCACTCCACGTCGGACAGCCCGCCCGGTCCCAGTTTGGTGTGCAGCTTGGGATCGGCGCCGCGCGGCAGCCGCTCGGACTCCATCCGGGCCTTCAGCCGCCGGATCTCCCGCACCGCCTCCTCGCGCAGCCCGCCGCGCGGATACCGCAGCGGGTCGACCAGCTCGACGAACCGCCGCCCCAGCTCCTCGTCCCCTGCCACCGGTTCGGCCCGCAGCAGCGCCTGCGACTCCCACACCAGCGACCACCGCCGGTAGTACGCCTCGTACGACCTGAGCGTCCGCACCAGCGGGCCGGACTTCCCCTCGGGACGCAGGTCCGCGTCGACCAGCAGCGGCGGATCCGCGCTCGGGACCTGGAGCAGCCGCCGCAGCTCGGCGACCACCCGGGACGCGGCCTCGGCGGCCTCCCGCTCGTCAGCGCCCTCCCACGGCTCGTGCACGAACAGCACGTCCGCGTCCGAGCCGTAGCCCAGCTCGTGCCCGCCGAACCGTCCCATGCCGATGATCGCGAACCGGGTCGGCAGGGTGTCCCCCCACTCCTTGCGCACGACCGCCCGCAGGGTGCCGGCCAGCGTCGCCGCCGTCAGGTCGGACACCGCGCCGCCCACCCGGTCCACGAGCGCGCCCTGGTCCGCCTCGGCGGGCTGGGCCTCGGTGCCGTAGGTGCCGACGATGTCGGCGGCGGCGGTACGGAACAGCTCCCGCCGCCGTACACCGCGCGCCGCCGTGACGCCCTGCTCGGCGGTCTCGGCACGGCGGACGGCGGCGAGGACCTCCTGCTCCAGCTGGGCGCGCCCGCGCGGTTCGAGGCCGCCCGCGTCACCGTTCCCCAGCAGGGCCACGGCCTCCGGTGCCCGCATCAGCAGGTCGGGGGCGAGCCGCCCGGCCGACAGCACCCGGGCGAGGTTCTCGGCGGCGGCCCCCTCGTCGCGCAGCAGCCGCAGATACCAGGGGGTCTTGCCGAGCGCGTCCGACACCTTGCGGAAGTTCAGCAGCCCGGCGTCCGGATCGGCGGAGTCCGCGAACCACCCCAGCAGCACGGGCAGCAGGGTCCGCTGGATGGCCGCCTTCCTGGTGACGCCGGAGGCCAGCGCCTCCAGGTGCCGCAGGGCCGCGGCCGGATCGGCGTACCCGAGCGCGACCAGCCGCTCCCGCGCGGCCTCCGGCCGCAACCTGGCCTCTCCGGGAGCGAGTTGAGCGACGGCGTCGAGCAGCGGCCGGTAGAACAGCTTCTCGTGCAGCCGGCGCACGACACTGGTGTGCCGTTTCCACTCGCGGGTGAGCTCGGTGATCGGGTCGCTGCGCAGGCCGAGCGACCGTCCGAGCCGGCGCAGATCGGCCTCGTCCTCGGGGACGAGGTGGGTGCGCCGCAGCCGGAACAGCTGGATGCGGTGCTCCAGGGAGCGCAGGAACCGGTAGGCGTCGTCGAGTTGCACGGCGTCCACGCGGCCGACGTACCCGCCGGCGGCCAGCGCCTGCAACGCGTCCAGGGTGGAGCCGCTGCGCAGCGAGCGGTCGGTGCGCCCGTGCACCAACTGAAGCAGCTGCACGGCGAATTCGACGTCGCGCAGGCCGCCGGGACCGAGCTTCAGCTCACGCTCGACCTCGGCCACGGGGATGGTCTCGACGACGCGGCGGCGCATCTTCTGCACGTCGGCGACGAAGTTCTCGCGCTCGGCGGCCTGCCAGACCAGCGGGTCGAGTGCGGCGATGTACTGGCCGCCCAGCTCCAGGTCGCCGGCCACCGGGCGGGCCTTGAGCAGCGCTTGGAACTCCCAGGTCTTGGCCCACCGCTGGTAGTAGGCGACGTGGCTGCTGAGGGTGCGCACCAGCGGCCCGTTGCGGCCCTCGGGCCGCAGGTTGGCGTCGACCGGCCAGATCGAGCCCTCCACGGTCGTCTCGGAGCAGATCCGCATCATGTGCGAGGCGAGCGCGGTCGCGGCGCGCAGGGCCTTGACCTCGTCGGCGCCGTCCGCGGCCTCGCCGACGAAGATCACGTCGACGTCGGAGACGTAGTTGAGTTCGTGGCCGCCGCACTTGCCCATCGCGATCACCGCGAGCCGGCACAGCGCGTCGTCCTCGGGCGCGGCGGCCCGCGCGAGCCGGAGCGCGGCGCGCAGGGTGGCGGTGGCGAGGTCGGCGAGTTCGGCGGCGGTCTCGGCGACATCGGTGGTGCCGCACACGTCGCGGGCGGCGATGGACAGCAGGCAGCGCCGGTAGGCGACGCGCAGCGCGACCGGGTCGCCGGCCTCGGCGAGCCCCTGCTCGAACTCCTCCACGCCCGGGTGCAGGTCGCGCGGCTCGTAGGTGACCAGCGCCCGCCAGTCGCCGGCGTGCCGGGCGAGATGGTCGCCGAGCGCGGCGGAGGCGCCGAGCACGCCGAGCAGCCGGTCGCGCAGCGGCTTGGCCGCTATCAGCGTGTCGAGCAGCTCGCGGCGGGCCTTGGACTCCGGCTGCGCCTCCAGCAGCCGGACCAGACCGCCCAGCGCGAGGTCCGGGTCGGCGGTGGCGCCCAGCGCCTCCAGCAGCACCGGGTCGTCCCGGAGCGGGGCGAGGTCCGGGCCCTCCAGCAGCCGCTCGGCGTCCGAGGCATGGATGAAGCCGTGCCGCAGCAGCCGCGTGAAGGTACTGCTCCTGCGTCCCGGCGCCGTCATCCCGGCCTCCCGTCGGATCAAGCCCGTCCTGGCCAGAGCCTATCCGCACTCCCGGCCCGGGGCCCTGACGGCGGACCCGCCTTCCGCGCCGGCCGAGACCGGACGGCAACCGACAGGTGCTTCTCCAGGCCGACGCCGGTGGCCACCGGAGTGCAGCCACCCGCACACGTACCGTGAAAGTCACGAAAACGTAGCGGACATATCACGCACCAACCTTCACAGCAGTCACACGCGTTGGCTAGCGTGCCCGGCGGGCACCCCGTACCCCCGCCGGCGAACAACGCCGGGACGGGTGGCCTGCGCCGAGTCCGGTGCGCTTCACGGCAGCCGGAGCCGGGGACCCAACTCATCCCTGGGGTGAATCGGTCCCGTACACGCGCCCCCCACAGCGTGCACGGGACGGTAGGGCAGCCCTTCCGACCACCCGCCCGAACCCGACAGCTAACCCGGTAGGCGGTCCGTGGAAGGAGTCGCCACCCTTGGCGTCGCACCGCAAAGCCCGGCCCACGGCGACCCGCATCGCCGGACTGCGCACGTCCCCGGCCCTCGGTCTGACGACCGCGGCCCTCACCTCCGTGGCCCTGCTGTCCCAGACGGCGAACGCCGCGCCCGCGCAGCCCGGCAAACCCAGCCTCGAAGAGGTGCAGAAGAGGGTCGACGACCTCTTCCACCAGGCCGAAGTGGCCACCGAGAAGTACAACGCGTCGAAGGAGAGAACCGCCACGCAGCGCCAGCGCGTGAACGGCCTCCTCGACGACGTGGCGAAGCGTGCCGAGAAGCTGAACGAGGCGCGGAACGAGCTCGGCTCGTTCGCCGCCGCCCAGTACCGCACGGGCGGAATCTCCGGCACCGCGACGCTGCTGCTCGCGAAGGACCCCCAGCAGTACTTCGCCCAGGACCATCTGATGAGCCAGCTCACCGAGCGGCAGAAGAAGGCCGTGGACGACTACCAGACCGCGCAGCTCGCGACGGCGAAGAAGCGCACCGAGGCGGCGAAGATCCTGGAGTCGCTGACCACCTCGCAGAACGAGCTGAGGACCAGCAAGCAGGACGTCCAGCAGAAGCTCGCCGAGGCACGCCGGCTGCTGTCGACGCTGACCGCCGAGGAGAAGGCGCGGCTGGCGGCGATCGAGAAGAAGAAGCAGGAGGTCGCCCGGCAGAAGGCCGCGGAGCTGGCCCGCCGGCAGGCGGCGGAGGAGGCGGCGGCGGCGAAGAAGCGCCAACAGGAGCAGGCGGCGAAGAGCTCCGACGCGCAGACGAGCAGCGGGACGGGCGCGGACACGAGCGCCGGATCGAGCACGAGCACGGGCACGGGCACGAGCGCCGGCTCGAGCACCGGCTATGCCGCCAAGGCCGCCAAGGTCATCGACTTCGCGAGGGCCCAGATGGGCAAGCCGTACGTGTGGGGCGCCTCCGGCCCCGACTCGTACGACTGCTCCGGGCTCACGCAGGCCGCCTGGAAGTCCGCCGGGATCTCGCTGCCGCGCACCACCTGGGACCAGGTGGGGGTCGGCACGACCGTCCCCGTCTCCGAAGCCCAGCCCGGCGACCTGGTCTTCTTCTACGACGACATCAGCCACGTCGGGATCTACATCGGCGACGGCATGATGATCCACGCCCCGCACTCGGGCGCGAACGTCCGCGAGGAGTCGATCTACTACATGCCGATCCACAGCGTCGTCCGCCCCGCGTGACGCGCGTGCCGGACGCCTGGGCCGGCACCGGACAGGGAAGGGCCCGCGCCGAAAGGCGCGGGCCCTTCCCTGTCGGCATGCGGCGGGTGGGGCCGCGGCGCACGCTGGTTCTTGTACCTGCCGGAGGCGGGAGGCCGTGCGGGCGGACAGTGGAGGTGCGTCGTCCATGTGCCGTTGGCTTGCCTATGCGGGGACACCCGTCCTGCTCGATGACGTCCTGTACCAGCCGGACCACTCGCTGATCGACCAGAGCCTGCACTCGCGGATGGGCGTGGAGACGACCAACGGCGACGGGTTCGGCATCGGCTGGTACACGCCGGAGGCCGACAGCCCGGCGGTCGTGCGGGACACCGGCCCGGCATGGAACAACCGCAACCTGCGGGAGATAGCGCAGCACGTCCGGTCACCGCTGTTCTTCGCCCACATCCGGGCCTCGACCGGCACGGCGGTGCAGCAGACCAACTGCCATCCCTTCCGCCACGGCCGGTGGATGTGGATGCACAACGGCGCGATCAACGAGTTCAACAGGCTCAGGAGGGAACTCTGCCTGGCCGTCGACCCGGGGCTCTTCTCCCGCATCGAGGGATCGACGGACTCCGAGGTGATGTTCTTCCTGGCCCTCACCTTCGGCCTCGACGACGATCCGCCGGGCGCGGTGGCACGCATGGCGGGGTTCGTCGAGCGGACGGGCCGCGAGCAGGGCGTGCGGCACCCGCTCCAGATGACGGTCGCGGTCTCCGACGGCGACCGGACCTGGGCCTTCCGCTACTCCAGCGAAGGTGCCTCGCGGAGCCTCTTCTACAGCACCCGCTTCGACGCCCTGCGGGTGCTCCACCCCGACGTCAGGTTCCCGCGGGGGCTGTCGGAGGAGTCCCGCCTGATCGTGTCGGAGCCCCTCAGCAGCCTCGCCGGCGCCTGGAACGAGGTTCCGGAGGGCAGCTACGGCGCCGTTCGCCCGGATTCGGACATCCTGCGCCCCTTCGAACCCCAGCCCGCGTAGACCGACCTCGTCTCGCCGAGGGGGCAGGTAGTACCATGTAGTACATGGAGGCCACTGCTCGCGAGTTCAATCAGAAATCCTCCCAGATCCTCGCCGCGGCTGCGCGCGGGGAGACCGTCACGGTGACGAAGAACGGCGTCGCCGTGGCGCGTGTCGTGCCGATAACCGCGGATGACATTCCCGCCTATCCCACGGATCCGATGGGCGAACTCGACCTCCCCGACCTGGGGCTGCCCGACCTCGACAACGACGAGATCGAGGACGCCCTCAGGGGGATGGGCTCTTGAGTCTCATCGCCATCGCCGACACCAACGCGCTGTACCGGCTGCTGGACCCGAAGCTGACCGGACACGAAGCCCACAGGAAAGCCCTGGCCTCCATCAGCCACCTCGTCATCTCCCCCATGGTCCTGGCCGAGCTGGACCACCTCGTCGCCACCAGGGCCGGAGCGGGGAACGCCGTGGTGGCCGCGCGGTTCGTGGAACGCAATGTGGCCACCCGCCGGTTCGAGGTGCCGCCCGTGAGCGACCACCTAAGTGCCGCGGTCGCCGTCGCGGAGGGATACAAGGACGCGGACGGAGGCAAGGGCATCGGGCTGACGGACGCGATGAACGTCGCACTGGCCGCAGCCCACCGCACCGAGGTGATGTTCACCTCTGACCTGCACTTCCGCATGATCCGCCCACTGACCGGACACAAGGCGTTCCGGTTGCTGCCCGAAGACCTGTAGCGCCCCCGCGCCCCGGCTTCCCTTGCCTCGTCAGGGCCGCGCGACCGGGGCACCGCGCTGAACAGGCATCGCCCATCCAGCCGAGCGCTACAGCACCGGAAGGTGCTTCTTCAGTTCGAAGGCCGTGACCTCCGAGCGGTACTCGTGCCATTCGGCGCGCTTGTTGCGGAGGAAGAAATCGAAGACGTGTTCGCCGAGGGTGTCGGCGACCAGGTCGCTGTTCTCCATCAGGGTCAGGGCCTCGCCGAGGTTCTGCGGGAGCGGTTCGATGCCCATCGCGCGGCGTTCGGCGTTGGACAGGGCCCAGACGTCGTCCTCGGCGCCCGGCGGGAGCTCGTAGCCCTCCTCGATGCCCTTCAGGCCGGCGGCCAGCAGGACGGCGTAGGCCAGGTAGGGGTTCGCGCCGGAGTCGAGGGAGCGGACCTCCACGCGGGCGGAGCCGGTCTTGCCGGGCTTGTACATCGGGACGCGGACCAGGGCCGAGCGGTTGTTGTGGCCCCAGCAGATGTACGAGGGTGCCTCGCCGCCGGCGCCCGCGGTGCGCTCGGAGCCGCCCCAGATGCGCTTGTAGGAGTTGACCCACTGGTTGGTGACCGCGGAGATCTCGGCGGCGTGGCGCAGGAGGCCCGCGATGAAGGAGCGGCCCACCTTCGAGAGCTGGTATTCCGCGCCGGACTCGTAGAACGCGTTCCGGTCGCCCTCGAACAACGACAGGTGCGAGTGCATGCCGGAGCCGGGGAACTCCGAGAAGGGCTTGGGCATGAACGTGGCCTGGAGGCCCTGCTCCAGCGCGACCTGCTTCATGACCAGCCGGAACGTCATGATGTTGTCCGCGGTGGACAGGGCGTCGGCGTAGCGCAGGTCGATCTCCTGCTGCCCCGGGGCGCCCTCGTGGTGGGAGAACTCCACCGAGATGCCCATCGACTCCAGCATGGTGATCGCCTGGCGGCGGAAGTCCATGCCGATGGCCTGCGGAGTGTGGTCGAAGTAGCCGGAGTTGTCCGCGGGCGTGGGCCGGGAGCCGTCCAGCGGGCGGTCCTTGAGCAGGAAGAACTCGATCTCGGGGTGGGTGTAGAAGGTGAAGCCGAGGTCGGAGGTGCGGGCCAGGGCCCGCTTCAGCACGTACCTCGGGTCGGCGAAGGAGGGGGAGCCGTCCGGCATGAGGATGTCGCAGAACATGCGGGCGGTGCCGGGGCCCTCGGCGCGCCAGGGCAGGATCTGGAAGGTGGACGGGTCGGGCTTGGCGATCATGTCGGACTCGTAGACCCGGGCGAAGCCCTCGATGGCGGAGCCGTCGAAGCCGATGCCCTCGTCGAAGGCCTGTTCCAGCTCGGCGGGGGCGACGGCCACGGACTTGAGGAAGCCGAGCACGTCCGTGAACCACAGGCGTACGAACCGGATGTCGCGCTCCTCCAACGTCCGGAGCACGAACTCCTGCTGCTTGTCCATCTTCCGCTTCCCCATCCTTGCTGGCCAGGCCGCCTGTGTTCGCTGTCACGGGAGACCGTCGGGCACCCGAGCATCACACCACGGCCGCGTTTCGCACATGTTGCCGAAGAGCCCGGCAGTCCGGCCGTCACCGAGGCGCTCGCCCCGCGTACGGCAGGTGTACCGCTCTGCCGCCCATCTTGCCCGCTCGCACCGCCATCCGTAACGGCCGAGCCGTCACCCGCGTGACCGACACCACGCCCGTTAAATTTGCATCTCAAATGCAAGTTTTCATATCGTTTCGATCAGTCGAGCGATCGAGCCCGTCCGATCGAGCCATCGAGGAGTCACCATGCTGTCCGAGCAGTCAGCAGCCACCGTCCGAGCCACCCTCCCCGCCGTCGGCGCTGCCATCGGCGACATCACCGAGCGCTTCTACGCCAGGCTGTTCGACGCCCACCCGGAACTTCTGCGCGACCTGTTCAACCGCGGCAACCAGGCCGCCGGCACGCAGAGGCAGGCCCTGGCCGGCTCCATCGCCGCCTTCGCCACGTACCTCGTGGACAACCCGGACCAGCGGCCCGACCTGATGCTCCAGCGCATCGCCCACAAGCATGCCTCCCTCGGGGTGACCCCGGAGCAGTACCCGGTCGTCCACGAGCACCTGTTCGCGGCCATCGCCGAGGTGCTCGGCGAGGCGGTGACCCCCGAGGTCGCCGCCGCCTGGACCGAGGTCTACTGGCTGATGGCCAACGCCCTCATCGCGATCGAGAAGCGCCTGTACGAGCAGAGCGAGCAGCAGGGCTGGCGCGAGTGGGAGGTCGTCGAGCGGATCGAGGAGACCGCGGACGTGGCCACCTTCAAGCTGCGCCCCGTCGACGACGCCCCGGTGCCCGGCTACCGCGCCGGCCAGTACGTCTCGGTCGGCGTCGAGCTCCCGGACGGGGCCCGCCAGATCCGCCAGTACAGCCTGACCGCGGCCCCCGGTTCGCCGGTGCGGCAGTTCGCCGTCAAGCGGGTGACCGGCGACGCCACGACGCCCGACGGCGAGGTCTCCAACCACCTGCACGCGCACGTGCACGTGGGCGACGTCCTCCAGCTGTCCGCCCCGTACGGCGACCTCGTCCTGGAGGAGACCGGTGCTCCGCTGCTGCTCGCCTCCGCGGGCATCGGCGTCACCCCGATGATCGCCATGCTGGAGCAGCTCGCCGACACCGGTCACCACGCCCCGGTGACCGTGGTCCACGCCGACCGCTCCCCCGGCGCGCACGCCCTGCGCTCCGACCACCAGGCGTACGCGGCCAAGCTGCCGGACGCGCGGCCGGTCTTCTTCTACGAGCGGGACGCCGAGGACGCGGCAGGCGTCGGACGGCCCGGCCTGGTCGACCTCGGTGACGTCGACGTCCCGGCCGGCACGCGTGCGTACCTGTGCGGCCCGCTGCCCTTCATGCGGGCGGTGCGCGAGCAGCTGCTCGGCAAGGGTGTCTCCCCGGCCGACATCCACTACGAGGTCTTCGGCCCCGACCTGTGGCTGGCCCAGTCGGCCGCCTGACCGGTCCGGCCTAGGGTCTTTCGTTTGGGTCAGGCCGGATCAGGGAGCGGGGTCTGGTGCCGTGCATCGCAAGGCGGAGGAGGGCGGCAGGGCGGAGCCCTGCCAACCGACGACAACGCGGCGAGGTGCGGTGCCAGACCCCGCGAGCCCGGCCTGACCCAAACGAGAGGCCCTAGGGGCCCCGAAGGCCGGCCGAGAAGGTGCGAACCGCCTCGGCCGGCCTTTCGGCGTGCTTTGCCCTTCCGGGTCTCGCCGGGTCCGGTCGCGCGCCGCGGCGGTCAGGTCGGCGGCCGCATGGCGGGCAGGCCCAGCAGCAGCGGTCCCGTCGGGGCCGCGACCATGTCGGCGACCGTGTAGGGGTCGAGCGCGACATAGAAGGCCTCCTGGGCCCGGCGCAGGGCGCCGCGCAGACGGCAGTCGGAGCTGAGCGGGCAGGGAGTGCTGCCCTCGCAGTCGGCGACGTCGCCCTCGCCCTCCAGCTCGCGCACGAGGGCCCCGACCGAGGCGTTGCGCCCCGCTTCGGTGAGCGTCAGCCCGCCGCCGCGGCCGCGGCGGGCCGCGAGCAGGCCGCGGCGCTGGAGCTCGGCGACCACCTTCGCGGTGTGCGTGTACGGCACGGCCATGTCGTCCGCGACCTCACGGGTCGTGGGACTGGACTCACCGGCGACCGCGAGCCTCATCAGGACACGCAGCGCCATGTCGGTGGAACGCAGCAGCCGCATGGAGGCCAGCGTAGATAATACGAATCTGTCATTCAACTTTTTGGCGGTCTCCCTGCGGGCGCGTGCGTCCCACTACGATCAGCGGGCCCCTCGGGCACGCACAGCCACCGCATCGCCACACCCGCCCGCCCCTTCCCCCACGAAGGACCCCGCCATGGACTCCCCGCACCCGACCGGTAGCGCACCGCACAAGGCCCGTACGGAGGAGATGCGCCGGGCGCAGCGCGTCCGCGAGCGGCGCACGCGGTGGCTCACGGTGGCCGCGAGCGTGGTCGTGGTGGCCGGGCTGGTCACCGGCGGTGTGGTGCTCCTGCACTCGGGGTCCTCGGACGCCGCGCCGGCCGCGGCGAGCGACGGGAAGGGCGGCGGAGGGCACTTCGTCACCCGGGCGGACGGGGTACGGACCTGGAAGGGCACGCTGGAGCGCAACCACACCACCGCCCCGGTGACCTATCCGATGGAGCCCCCGGTCGGCGGCGACCACAACCCTGTCTGGCAGAACTGCAACGGCGATGTGTACAGCGAACCGGTGAAGAACGAAGCCGCCGTGCACGCGCTGGAGCACGGCGCCGTCTGGGTGACGTACACCAGCAAGGCCTCCCAGGCCGACGTGGCCGCGCTCGCGGCGAAGGTGCGGAAGACGCCGTACACGCTGATGAGTCCGGTCGAGGACCAGAAGGACCCGCTCATGCTGTCGGCCTGGGCGCACCAGCGCACGGTGACGAGCGCAGCGGACCCGCAGGTGGACAGGTTCCTCGCCGAGTTCGTCCAGGGCCCGCAGACGCCGGAGCCGGGCGCCACCTGCACGGGCGGACTGGACCGGTGAGGCACGTCGGACTGATCGCCGGGGCCGCGGCGGCCGCGCTGGTGGCGACGGGGGCGATCACGTACGCGGTCGCCGAGGACAGCGGCGGGGCGCGCCACGCCGCGAAGGCGCCCGCCGCCGACTCCGCGGACGCCGGCTTCGCCCGGGACATGGCGGTCCACCACCAGCAGGCCGTCGAGATGTCGTTCGTCGTGCGCGACCGCACCACGGACACCGAAGTGCGCCGCCTCGCCTACGACATCGCGCAGACGCAGGCCAACCAGCGGGGCATGCTGTTGGGCTGGCTCGACCTGTGGGAGCTGCCGAAGGTGTCGGCGGACCCGCCGATGACGTGGATGGGCATGGGCGAGATGCCCGCCGGCGAGGACGGCGCGCTGATGCCCGGCATGGCGACCAACACGGAGATGCGCAAGCTCGGCGAACTCAGCGGCAGGCAGGCCGAGGTGTTCTACCTCCAACTGATGACGGACCATCACAAGGGCGGCGTCCACATGGCCGAGGGCTGTGTCGCCCGGTGCACGGTCGGGGTGGAGAAGCGGCTCGCGCGGGGCATGGTCGCCTCGCAGCGCTCGGAGATGCGGTTGATGGCCGGCATGCTCAAGGAGCGTGGCGCGGCGCCCCGTTCGTGATCCGGACACCTCTTTCCGTTCACCGACCAGCGGGCGAAAGCCGCAATTCACCCCACCTGACGTTTACTTGGGATTCTCTTGGCCTCCACATTCCCCTGACATGAACGGATCATCGGGAAGAGTGGCCCCCTACGAGTGATCCACTGACGGGCCGTACCGCCGCGGGCTCCACACAGATCACGCGAGGACACACCACTCATTGCGTCACATGCGAACCGCATCGCAGGGGGTTCTATGAGATCCAACCGCGCCACAGCGCGAGCCGGACTGAGCATGGCAGCGGCGCTGCCGTTGCTCGCCGGCGCACTGGCGTTCGGCACACCCGCGGCGAACGCCGCGGACAACCCGGGCCGGCACACGCTCGCGGGCACCAGGCCCGCCTGGGCGACGGCCAACGCGGACAAGGGGGCCGCGTCCAGGAGCGCCCAGGTCACCGCCCGGGTCTACCTGGCCGGGCGGGACGCCGCCGGCCTCGCCCAGTACGCCAAGGAGGTCTCCGACCCGTCCTCGGCCCGGTACGGCACGTACCTGACGGCCCAGCAGGCACAGGCGCGCTTCGGCGCGACCGAGGCCCAGGTCGACGCGGTCAAGTCCTGGCTGGCGTCGGCGGGTCTGAAGGTCACCGCAGTCACCCCGCACTACATCGCCGTCAGCGGTGACGTCGCCGCCACCGAGAAGGCGTTCGGCACCCAGCTGCACAACTACGCCAAGGGCTCCAGGACCTACCGCGCTCCGGCGCAGACGGCCTCGGTGCCGGCGTCGCTGAACGGCGCGGTCCTGACCGTCACCGGCCTGGACAGCGCCCCGCACAAGGCGCAGCACAAGGACCAGCTGCCGCCGCCGGACGACGTGTTCAGGAACGCCGGGCCGTTCTCCACGTACCACGGCTCGAACGTCGCGAGCACGCTGCCGACCGCGTACGGCCAGAAGATCCCGTACGCCGTCAGGGGCTACACGGGCAAGGAGCTGCGGGCCGCCTACGGCGCCAACAGCAACAAGTACACCGGCAAGGGCGTCCGGGTCGCCATCACCGACGCGTTCGCCTCGCCGACCATCGCCTTCGACGCGGCCACCTACGCCAAGAAGAACGGCGACAAGCCCTGGAAGACCAGTCAGCTGCGCCAGGTGCTCCCGGCCAAGTACACCAAGACCGAGGAGTGCGGGGCGGCCGGCTGGTACGGCGAGGAGACCCTCGACGTCGAGGCCGTGCACGCGGTCGCGCCCGACGCGGACGTCGTCTACGTGGGCGCCGCCTCCTGCTACGACGACGACCTGCTCGACTCGCTGAGCAAGATCGTCGACGAGCACCTGGCCGACATCGTCTCCAACTCCTGGGGCGACATCGAGGCCAACGAGACGCCGGACGTCGCGGCCGCCTACGACCAGGTCTTCCAGTTCGGCGCCGTCGAGGGCATCGGCTTCTACTTCTCCTCCGGTGACGACGGCGACGAGGTCGCCAACACCGGCAGGAAGCAGGTCGACACCCCGGCCAACTCGGCCTGGGTGACCGCGGTCGGCGGTACCTCGCTGGCCGTCGGCAAGGGCCAGAAGTACCTGTGGGAGACCGGCTGGGGCACCGAGCGGGCCGCGTTGTCCGCGGACGGCAAGAGCTGGACCGGCTTCCCGGGCGCCTTCACCTCGGGCGCGGGCGGCGGCACCAGCCGGACCGTGCCGCAGCCGTACTACCAGCAGGGCGTCGTACCGCAGGCGCTGGCCGCGGCGTACCACTCCACCGGTAACCGCGTCGTCCCGGACATCGCGGCGGTCGCCGACCCGAACACCGGCTTCCTGGTGGGCCAGACGCAGACCTTCCCGGACGGGTCGCAGCAGTACAGCGAGTACCGCATCGGCGGCACCTCGCTGGCCGCGCCGGTCATCGCGGGCGTCCAGGCGCTCGCCCAGCAGGCCGCGGGCGGCAGGGCGATCGGCTTCGCCAACCCGGCGATCTACTCGAAGTACGGCACGAAGGTCTACCACGACGTGGTGGACCAGCCGAACGGCAAGGAACTCGCGGTCGCGCGCGTGGACTACGCCAACGCCTTCGACGCCGCCGACGGTCTGATCGTCTCCGTCCGCAGCCTCGGCAAGGACAGCTCGCTGAAGGCCGTCAAGGGCTACGACACGGTCACCGGCGTGGGCTCGCCCGCGGACGGTTACCTGGAGTCCTACCGCCGCTGACACCACGTCAACGGCGGTGCGCCCGCCCCTCCTCAGAGAGGGGCGGGCGCACGCGTGTGCGCGGCACGACGCCGGACGCCGGGTCACGGTGCGCCCGGTTCCTCAGACGCGTCGGCGGACGGCTGGGGCATCGAGGCCCGGCTCGACCACGACCGGGACGGGCGCGTGGACCGGTCCGCCTCCACCCGCGGCACGCCTGACGCGCTCATGGCGGGCCCGCGCGAGGTCGCTCGCCCGCGTCGCGGCGGGCCGGAGGTGCCGTCGGGGACGCGGGGACGACGTGGGGCGGGCCACAGACAGGGGCCCGGTGATCGCGTCGCTCTGACGATTACACTGGGCGCGTGCCTCAACTACGTCTCGCCCTGAACCAGATCGACTCGCGCGTCGGAGACCTCGCCGGGAACTCCGAGGCGATCGTCCGCCGGGCCCGAAAGTCCGCGGAGCGCGGAGCGCATCTCGCGGTGTTCCCGGAGATGGCGTTGACCGGGTACCCCGTCGAGGACCTGGCCCTGAGGTCGTCGTTCGTGGAGGCGTCCCGCGCCGCGCTGCGCGACCTCGCCGCCCGGCTCGCCGCGGAGGGCCTCGGGGAGCTGCCGGTACTCGTCGGCTACCTCGACCGCGGTGAGACCGCCCAGCCGAAGTACGGCATGCCGGCCGGCGCGCCGCAGAACGCGGCGGCGGTGCTGCACCGCGGCGAGGTGGTGCTGAGCTTCGCCAAGCACCACCTGCCGAACTACGGCGTCTTCGACGAGTTCCGCTACTTCGTCCCCGGCGACACCATGCCGGTCCTGCGGGTGCACGGCGTCGACGTCGCGCTCGCCGTCTGCGAGGACCTGTGGCAGGACGGCGGCCGGGTGCCGGCCGCGCGCAGCGCGGGCGCGGGGCTGCTGGTCTCGATCAACGCCTCGCCCTACGAGCGCCTGAAGGACGACACCCGCCTCGACCTGGTCCGCAAGCGGGCCCAGGAGGCCGGCTGCACCCTCGCCTACCTCGCCATGACCGGCGGGCAGGACGAGCTGGTCTTCGACGGCGACTCGATCGTGGTCGCCCCCGACGGCGAGGTGATCGCGCGGGCGCCGCAGTTCGCCGAGGACCTCATGGTGCTGGACCTGGACCTGCCGGCCGCCTCGGCAGACGCCCCGGCAGGCGTGGTCGACGACGGTCTGCGCATCGACCGGACGGTGCTGTCCGAGGAACCCGTACCGGCCTACGCGCCGGAGGCGACCGGCGAGTGCGCCGCGCGCATGGACGACGACGAGGAGGTCTACACGGCGCTGGTCGTGGGCCTGCGCGCGTACGTGCGCAAGAACGGCTTCCGCTCGGTGCTGATCGGCCTGTCCGGCGGCATCGACTCCGCGCTGGTCGCGGCGATCGCCTGCGACGCGGTGGGCGCGGAGAACGTGTACGGCGTGTCCATGCCCTCCAAGTACTCCTCGGAGCACTCCAAGGACGACGCCGCGGAGCTGGCACGGCGCACCGGCCTGAACTTCCGCACCGTCCCGATCGCGCCGATGTTCGACGCGTACATGGGCTCCCTGGGCCTGACGGGCCTGGCGGAGGAGAACCTCCAGTCCCGGCTGCGCGGCACGCTGCTGATGGCGGTCTCCAACCAGGAGGGCCACATCGTCCTCGCGCCCGGCAACAAGTCGGAGCTGGCGGTGGGCTACTCGACGCTGTACGGCGACTCGGTGGGCGCGTACGGCCCGATCAAGGACGTGTACAAGACGTCGGTCTTCCGGCTGGCCGAGTGGCGCAACCGGGCCGCGGCCGAGCGCGGCGAGACCCCGCCGATCCCGGAGAACTCCCTCACCAAGCCGCCGAGCGCGGAGCTGCGCCCCGGCCAGGTCGACACCGACTCGCTGCCGGACTACCCGGTGCTGGACGCGATCCTGGAGCTCTACGTCGACCACGACAAGGGTGCCGACGAGATCATCGCGGCGGGCTACGACCGCGAGCTGGTCGCGAAGACGCTCCGGATGGTCGACACGGCCGAGTACAAGCGGCGCCAGTACCCGCCGGGCACGAAGATCTCCGCGAAGGGCTTCGGCAAGGACCGGCGCCTACCGATCACCAACGGCTGGCGGGAGTCGGCGTAGGCGCCGGGCCTTTACGGGAGCACGGGCACACGGGCGGCCCCGGGGCTAGACACCCGGGCTGCCCGCCGTGCCCTCGGTCCGAACGGCCTCGTCCAGGAGGTCCCCCGTGCTCGTCGCGCGGGGCGAGGTCCCCGGGCGGGCCGCGGTCGGCAGGTGCGAGGCGACCACGCGCTCCCTGCCCCGCACGGCACCCGTCCGCCGCAGGTCCACGCGCTGGGCCGCCCCGGCCACTGCGAGACCCAGCACCGCGAGGGCGGCCCCCGCGAGGGCCGGAGACGTCACGCCGAAGCCCGCGGCGAGGGCCAGGCCGCCGATCCAGGCGCCGCCCGCGTTCGCCAGGTTGAACGCGGCCTGGTTGGCCGCGGAGGCCAGGGACGGGGCCGTCGACGCCCTCTCCATGACCATGAGCTGGAGCGGGGAGCCGGCGATGAACGCGGTCAGGCCCAGCAGGACCAGCGCGAGGGCCGCACTCCACTCGGCGCGCATGAGCAGCGGGAACAGCGTCAGGACGACCACCAGCGCGGTGAGCCCGCCGAACAGCGTGCCCCGCGTCGAGCGGTCGGCCAGGCGGCCGCCCAGCAGGTTGCCGGCGGTCGCGCCCACGCCGAACAGGCCGAGCAGCAGCGTCACCCCGGCCTCGGCGTACCCGGCGGCGCCGGTGAGCATCGGCGCGACATAGCTGTAGGCGGCGAAGAGGGCGCCGAAGCCGGCCACCGTCGTGGACAGGGCGAGCCACACCGGGAGCGAGCGCAGGGCGGCCAGTTCGCCGCGCAGGCCGGCCGTGGCGGCGTGGGTGCGGTCGTGCGGGATCAGCAGGGCGAGGGACGCTATCGCCGCGACCCCGATCGCGCTGACCGCGAGGAAGGTCAGCCGCCAGCCGAGGTGCTGGCCCATGAGGGTGGCGGCCGGGACGCCGACGACGTTCGCCGAGGTCAGGCCGAGCATCATCAGGGACACCGCACGGGCCTTTCGGTCCGGCGCCACCAGGTTCGTCGCGACGACGGCGCCCACGCCGAAGAAGGCGCCGTGCGGCAGACCGCTCAGGAAGCGGGCCGCGAGCAGGGAGTGGTAGCCGGGGGCGAGGGCGGACAGCGCGTTGCCGGCGACGAACAGGACCATGAGGCCGATCAGGACGTGCCGGCGGGGCAGCCGCGCGGTGACGGCGGCCAGCAGCGGGGCGCCGATGACCACGCCCAGCGCGTACGCCGAGACCAGGTGCCCGGCGGCGGGGATCGAGATGTGCAGGTCGTCCGCGACGTCGGGGAGCAGCCCCATGATGACGAACTCGGTCGTACCGATGCCGAAGGCGCCCACGGCGAGGGCGAGCAGGGCCAGGGGCATGGAGGGGCCTTTCTGAGGGAGGTTCCGTACGGGGCGGCACCGGGATGCCACGAGTAAGTTCGAGTACGGAACAAAGTCTCTCAGGCCTGGTATTCCGGCGGTTGAAGACCTGGTTACTAGGGGTTGACCTTCACACGCGCGGCGACCGGCAGGTGGTCGCTGCCGGTGCGCGGCAAGGTCCAGGAGCTCACCGGGTCCACTCCCCTGACCATGATCTGGTCGATCCGCGCCATCGGGAACGACGCCGGCCAGCTGAACCCGAAGCCGCTGCCCGCGGCGCCCTGGGTGGAGCGCAGCTGGGAGGTGACGGCGTTGAGCGAGCGGTCGTTCATGGTGCCGTTCAGGTCGCCGAGCAGGATCACCCGGGGCAACTGCTCACCGGCGATCGCCTCGCCCAGCGCGTCCGCGCTCTCGTCGCGCTGCGCGGCGGTGAACCCGGCGTTCAGCTTCACCCGCACCGAGGGCATGTGGGCCACGTACACCGCGACGGGCCCCTCGGGCGTTGCCACGGTGGCGCGCAGGGCGCGCGTCCAGCCCAGCTTGATGTCGACGGCGCGGACGCCGCTGATCGGGTACTTGCTCCACAGCCCGACCGTGCCCTGCACCGTGTGGTACCGGTACGCCGGGGCGAGCGTCCGCTCGTAGACCGGGAGGGCGGAGGCCTTCAGCTCCTCGAGGGCGAGCACCTGGGCCTCGGAGGCGGCCAGGTCCCGGGCGGTGCCGGACGGGTCGGGGTTCTCGGCGTTGACGTTGTGCGTGGCGACCATCAGGTCGCCGCCGGTGCCCGTCTTGTCGGTGAGCAGGCCGCCGAACTGGTGGAGCCAGACGATCACGGGCAGCAGCACGGCGACCACCGCGGTCGCCGACCTGCGCACCAGGGCCAGGACCAGCAGCACCGGTACGCACAGGCCTGCCCACGGCAGGAAGGTCTCGGTGAGGCTGCCGAGGTTGCCGATCCGGTTGGGGATCTGCGCGTGCATCAGCATCACCAGGGCGAGGACGACCGCGAACGCGGCGAGGAGGAGGCCCCGGCGCCACATCCGCCCGTCGCCGGGCCCGCCGTGGGGCCCGCCGCGCACCAGGCGCCGGAGCCGGTCTCCGCGGCGCCCGTACCCCGAGCCGCCCGCCGTCTCCGTCACGTACGCCTGTCGCGCCATACCGTCGCCTCACTGCCTGCCGTGCACGCCGTCCACCCCCGTGGTCTACGACCCTAGGGGATGATCGGCACCGCTCCCGCCGTCCTTGACGGCCGTACGGGCAGGAGGACGAAGAAGGCGGTGCGCGGAGTTCCGGTTGCACCGCACAGGGACCGGTCTGTGACGAAACGTGCACATCACAGCGGGGAACTGACAGCGCGTAGCCCTTCGAGCACCGAGTCCACGATCTGCTCCGACAGGCCCTCGGGCAGGTCGGCGTCGGGGCGCATCACGCTGCGCACCAGCATGGGGCCGACGAAGATGTCGCCGAGCAGATCGACGTCGATGTCCGGGCGCAGTTCGCCGTCGCGCTGCCCACGGCGCAGGACCTCGATCTGGAGCTTGCGCCGCGGCTCGACGACGGTCGCGTGGTAGGCGCACCAGATCTTCGGGCTGCTCTTCATCTGGGCGTAGACGTTGTGCAGGATGAGCGAGGTGCGGCTCATCAGGCCGCGGTGGCGCAGCTGTTCGAGGATGGCCACGAGGTCGTCGCGCATGGACGTGCCCGGCAGTTCGGGGTCGGGGGGCTCGGCGGCGCGTACGACGTCGACGAACAGCTCCTCCTTGCCGCTCCAGCGCCGGTAGATGGTGGCCTTGCCGACACCCGCGGTGCGGGCGATGCGTTCGATGGAGAGTTCGGCCAGCGGCACGCCGTCCTCCAGCAGCTTCATCACGCCCTCGACGATGGCGCGTTCCACCGCCTCACTGCGGGGGCGTCCCCGCACGGGGGCGTCGGCAGCGGCGTGGCTGTCGGCAAGGCTCACGTGGGCCGTCCTTTCGTTGCACAGGAGATTGTCCTATCGGGCAGCCGCCGGTGGGTCCACCCCACCGACGACCGCCGCAGTCCCCCGTCGCCGCATGGCCCGTCGTGCCCCACTACTCCACCGCTGCCACCAGTTCCTCTTCCTCCTCGCCCTTCTGCGGTACAGCCTGCCTGCCCGGCAGGAACACGGCCACCACCGCCGCGCCGACGAGCGCGACCACGGTGCCGCACAACGCGGTGACGTGCATGGCGTGCAGGAAGGCGTCGTTGGCCGGGCCGATCAGGTCCTTGCCCTGCGGGCCGAGCTTGGCCGCGATGCCGAGGGTGGCCTCGATGGACTCGCCGGCCTTGTCGCGCAGTCCGGCCGGGAGCAGTCCGAGCTTGCCCTCGATGTCGTTGCGGTACGCCGTCGAGAGCACCGAGCCGAGGACGGCGATGCCGAGGGCGCCGCCGACCTGGCGGAAGGTGTTGCTGAGCGCGGAGGCCGAGCCGGCCTTCTCGCGGGGCAGGGCCTGCATGATGACGACGCTGGTCGGCGTCATGATGTGCGCCATGCCGGTGCCCATGAGGAAGAAGACGACCTCCAGCAGCCAGATCGGCGTGTCGGCCTCGAAGCCGGCGAAGGCGGCCAGCATGCCGGCGAGCAGGAGCAGACCGGCCGTGGTGGTGGCCTTGTTGCCGAAGCGGTCGACGACCAGCCGGGCCCGCGGCGCGAAGATCAGCTGCGCGACGGCGAGCGGCAGCATCAGCACACCGGATTCCAGCGGCGAGTAGCCGCGCACGCTCTGGGTGTAGAAGACACCGAAGAACGTCACGCCCATCAGCGCGAAGAAGACCAGCGCGATGGCGGTCATGGCGGCCGAGAAGACCTTGTTCTTGAAGTAGGTGACGTCCAGGGAGGGGTGGTCGCTGCGCTTCTCGAACACCACGAAGGCCGCGAGGACGACCAGGCCCGCCACGATCGACGCCAGCACGGTCGGGTCCGTGAAGTCCGCGAGTTCGCCGCCCTTGATGATGCCGTAGACGAGCAGGACCAGGCCGACGACGGACAGCACGACGCCGACCGGGTCGAGGCGGCCGGGCCGCGGGTCGCGGGAGTCGGGCACCAGCCACAGCATCAGCGCGACCGCGATGACGACGATGGGCACGTTGATCAGGAAGACCGAGCCCCACCAGAAGTGGTCCAGGAGCAGACCGCCGGTGATCGGGCCGATGGCGATGGCCAGACCGACGCCGCCGGCCCAGATGCCGATGGCCTTGGGCTGCTCCTCGCGCTCGAAGACGTTCATCAGGACGGCCAGGGTGGCCGGCATGACGAAGGCGGCGCCGAGGGCCATCAGGGCGCGGAAGGCGATGAGTTGGCCGGGCGAGCCGGACTCGGCGGCCAGCGCGGAACCGGCCCCGAACACGATCAGGCCGCCGATCAGGACCTTCTTGCGCCCGATGCGGTCGCCGACGAGGCCCGCGGTGAACAGCAGGCCCGCGAAGACGAGGGTGTAGGCGTTGATCGCCCACTCCAACTCGCTCTGCGTGGCGCCGAGGCCGATCGGCGCGGGGGTCGAGATGGTCTTGATCGCGACGTTCAGGATCGAGTTGTCGAGCACCACGATCAGCAGGCTCAGCATCAACGCGCCGAGAATCGCCCAGCGTCGGCGGTGCACCGCCTCCGGAACCCGGGAGCCGGGGGCGGCACGGTCGGCAGGAGTAGTCATGGCGCCGAGCCTAGGCCCCTTCCGATACGAGACCGTCTCGTATCGGAAATCCTTTACCCAGATCTTACGACTTTCGTGCGAGATCTTGCGCACACGGGGCTCCTCTGGCCGCCTCCGGCACGAGGTGCCACCATGGGAGGGATCCGGGGACGCCGTCAGGGTGCCCCGAGATGACTGAAGGAGCCGTTGTCATGACGCAGCTTTCGGCTGCCCGCAACAAGCCCTCCGACGGCAGCAAGGCGCTGTACGGGGGAAAGGGCACTCGCCGCATCACTGTTCGCGACATCTCCCTCGCCAAGGAACGCGGCGAGAAATGGCCCATGCTCACCGCCTACGACGCGATGACCGCGTCCGTCTTCGACGAGGCCGGCATCCCGGTGATGCTCGTCGGTGACTCCGCGGGCAACTGCCACCTCGGCTACGAGACGACCGTTCCCGTCACACTCGACGAGATGACCATGCTGGCGGCCGCGGTCGTCCGCGGCACCCAGCGCGCCCTGATCGTCGGCGACCTCCCCTTCGGCTCCTACCAGGAGGGCCCGGTGCAGGCGCTGCGCTCGGCGACCCGGCTGGTGAAGGAGGCGGGCGTCGGCGCGGTGAAGCTGGAGGGCGGCGAGCGGTCGCACGAGCAGATCCGGCTCCTGGTGGAGTCCGGCATCCCGGTCATGGCCCACATCGGCCTGACCCCGCAGTCCGTCAACGCCATGGGATACCGCGTGCAGGGCCGCGGCGAGGAGGCGGCGCAGCAACTGCTGCGCGACGCCAAGGCCGTGCAGGACGCGGGCGCGTTCGCGGTGGTCCTGGAGCTGGTGCCGGCCGAACTGGCCGCCGAGGTGACGCGGGTGCTGCACATCCCGACCGTCGGTATCGGCGCCGGTTCCGAGACGGACGCGCAGGTGCTGGTGTGGACCGACATGCTCGGGCTGACCGGCGGACGCGTGCCGAAGTTCGTCAAGAAGTACGCCGACCTGCGCGAGGTCATGGGCGACGCGGCGAAGGCCTTCGCCGAGGACGTGGTGGGCGGGACGTTCCCGCTGGAGGAGCACTCGGTGCACTGACCTCCCCTTGAGCCATCGCGGTAGAAACAGTTGGCCCCGCCGATCTTCCCCCGTCGGCGGGGCCAACTCTTTTGCGGTTCCTCCACCGACGGTTGCGGTGCTCGTCGGGGATATGTCGGCGCCCGGTGCCGTCTGTCGGTGGGCTGTCGGTGGTTTGTCGGTGGGGGCTGGCACCGTTCAGGGCATGACGCGAATCGACGACAACCCCGGCGGCGTGCCGAACGCCGTGACCGTGCGGGGGCTGGTCAAGCACTACGGCGAGACCAAGGCACTGGACGGCGTGGACCTGGACGTGCGCGAGGGCACCGTGATGGGCGTGCTCGGGCCGAACGGCGCCGGCAAGACCACCCTCGTACGCATCCTGTCCACCCTGCTCGTCCCGGACGCGGGGCAGGCCACCGTGGCCGGCTACGACGTCGTACGGCAGCCCCGGCAGCTGCGCCGGGTCATCGGCCTGACCGGGCAGTACGCCTCCGTCGACGAGAAGCTCCCCGGCTGGGAGAACCTGTACCTGATCGGCCGGCTGCTCGACCTGCCCCGCAAGGAGGCCCGCGCCCGCGCCGACGAACTGCTGGAGCGGTTCTCGCTCACCGAGGCCGCGCGGCGGCCGGCGCGCACGTACTCGGGCGGCATGCGGCGGCGGCTCGACCTCGCCGCCTCGATGATCGGCCGGCCCGCCGTCCTCTTCCTGGACGAGCCCACCACGGGCCTCGACCCCCGTACCCGCAACGAGGTGTGGGACGAGGTCAAGACGATGGTCGGCGACGGGGTCACCGTGCTGCTGACCACCCAGTACATGGAGGAGGCCGAGCAGCTCGCCTCCGAACTGACCGTCGTCGACCGCGGCAAGGTCATCGCGAACGGCCGCATCGAGGAACTGAAGGCGAAGGTCGGCGGGCGCACCCTGCGCGTGAAGCCGGCCGACGCGCTCGAACTGGGCCCGCTGGCCGCCATGCTCGACGAGCTGGGCATCACCGGGATGGCCACGACGACCATCGACGCCGAGGCCGGCTGCCTGCTCGTACCGGTCCTCAGCGACGAGCAGCTGACCGCCGTGATCGGCGCGGTCACCGCGCGCGGCATCACGATCACCTCCATCACCACCGAACTGCCCAGCCTGGACGAGGTGTTCCTGTCCCTCACCGGCCACCGCGCCAGTGCCCCGCAGGACACCGTGCCCGCCGACACCCGCGAAGAGGTCGCCGTATGAGCGCCCGCCCGTCGCCCACCACCACCCTGAACGAGACGCTCCGCGCCGCCCCCTTGGATACCACGACCCCGCTGGGCTCCCCCGGCTCCCAGGCCGACGCCCGGATCCCGCTGCGTGCCCATCTGCGGCACACCGGCGCGCTGATCCGCCGCAACCTGCTGTGGATCCGGCAGGACCCGGAGTCGATGTTCGACGCCCTGCTGATGCCCATCGTCTTCACCCTGCTGTTCGTGTACGTCTTCGGCGGCTCGATCGGGCAGGCCCTCGGCGGCGGGCAGGACGGGTACGTGCAGTACGTCATCCCCGGCATGATCGCGATGATGAGCATGACGCTGTCCCAGGGCGTCGGCACCGGGTTCAGCCAGGACTTCAACTCCGGTGTCATGGACCGGTTCCGGTCGCTGCCGATCGGGCGCGGCTCGGTGCTGTTCGCGAAGATCTCGGTGGAACTGGCGCGGATGCTGTTCGCGACCGCCGTGCTGATGCTCGTCGCCGTCCTGGTCGGGTTCCGCATCCACCACTGGGGCGGCCTGTTCGCGGCCGTCGCCCTGTCCGCCGCGTTCGCCTCGTCCATCATGTGGGTGTTCCTCACCCTGGGCGTGGTCCTGAAGAACGCGCAGTCCGTGCAGGCGATGGGCTTCCTGGTGCTGTTCCCGCTCCAGTTCGGCTCGTCGATCTTCGCGCCGACGCAGTCGATGCCGGGCTGGCTCCAGACCTTCACCAACTACAACCCGCTGTCCACGCTCGCCGACGCCGCGCGCGGGCTGATGGTGGGCGGCCCGGTCGCCCACGACCTGTGGATCACCCTGGGCTGGTCGCTGGCGATCACCGCGGTGATGGCTCCGGTCGCCATCCACAAGTTCCGCACCAAGAGCTGACCGCGCGGCGTCGCGCCGGCTCAGAGCAGGGCGGCGGCCTCCTCCCGGGACAGGCCGCCGCCCTCCGCGTACGCGGCCTGGTACGCCTCCTCGCCGAGGGTGGCCCGCGTGCGCGCGACAGCCTCGTCGCGGGCATGGCGTTCCAGGGAGGAGGGCACGTGGCGGGGCGGCAGCAGGGCGTCGGCGGCGGCGATGCAGCGGGCGGCGTCCCGGGCCCGACGTCCGCCGTCCACGCCGACCAGGGCCCGGGCACCAATGATCAGGTACGCCGAGCGCATATGGGGCGCGATGGCCTCGGACAGGGGGTCCTGGGAGCGCCTGAGGGCCCGGCGGGACTTGTCCAGGGCGTCCTCGTAGAGGCCGTCGACCGCGTCCAGCCATGCCTCGGCACCGAGGATGAAGGCGTCGAAGACGACGAAGTGCGAGATGCCGAACTCATCACGCAGCAACCGCAGTTGATCGCGCGCCTCGGAGACGCGGCCGGTCATGCCCAGCCGGCCGGCGAGGAAGAGCCGGGCGGCGGGCATGGCGTCGTTGTGGCCGTTGCGGCTCTGTTCGATGACCTCGCGCAGCAGCCGTTCGCCTCGTTCGCCCTCGCCCGCCTCCATCAGCACACTGCCCAGGCGGGCGTTGAGGACCGCGACCTGGGCGGGGGCGCCGAGGCGTTCGGCGAGCTCGATGGCCGCCCGGTAGTCGGCGGCGGCCGACAGGTAGGCGCCGGTGCGTTCGCGGGTCTCCGCGCGCGCGGAAAGCGCCTCGGCAGTGCCCCAGGCGTCCCCGAGGCGCTGGAAGATCTCCAGCGCCTCGTCGGCGTCCCGGCCCGCGTCCCCGGCCCGCTCGATGCGGTTGGCCAGCAGGTTGGCGCGCCACTGGAGGGCGTGGGCCAGCTCCCACTCGAATCCCGGGGTTTCGCGGCAGGTGCGTACGGCGGCGTCGGTGACCTCGTGCAGACGCTCCACGTCGCCGCTCAGCATCACCGCGAAGACCCACAGCACGCCGGGGCTGCGGCACGTCTGCGGCTGACCGGGCTGGTAGACCTCGGCGATGAGCCGCAGCTTCTGTTTCGCCTCGGGCGACTCCCAGGCTTCCAACTCGGTGTCCATACAGGCGAGATGGACGAGATGCAGGCCCCGGCGGGCCTCGGCGAGGACCTCGCCCGTCATCGGGGGCGGGGCGTCCGTGCACCGTTGCCAGACGGATGCGGCGCGCCGGACCGGCTCGGTGAAGGGGTCGGGGCCGAGCTCCATGACCTCGCTGCACCAGTTGCGGGCCTCGATGCGCACGTCGCGCATCTGCCAGTAACAGGTGAGCGAGAGGATCATGCACAGGCCCTCCTGTTCATCGCGTGCGGCGACGGCGTGGCGCAGGGCGGTGCGCAGGTTCTCGTACTCCAGCTCCAACCGTGCGATGGCGGCGCGCTGGCCGGGGCCGCGCAGCAACGGGTCGGTAGTGCGGGCCAGTTCGCGGTAGTACGTCAGGTGGGCGCGCTCGGTCTCCGTACGGCCGCCGGCCTCGTCGAGCCGTTCCCCGGCGTACTCGGCGACGGTCTCCAGGAGCCGGTAGCGCATCTCGCCGTCGGCGGCGGGGGCCGCCACCACGAGGGACTTGTCGACGAGGGAGGCGAGCGCGTCGAAGGCGGCGGGTCCGCACACGGCCTCGGCGGCGGCGAGGTCGCAGCCGCCGGCGAAGACGGACAGCCGGCTCAGGACGTCCCGCTCCTCGGCGTCGAGCAGGTCCCAGGACCAGTCGACGACGGCCCGCAGGGTCTGCTGGCGGGGCAGCACGGTACGGCTGCCGGAGGTGAGCAGGCGGAAGCGGTTGTCGAGCCGGTCGGCGATCTGCCGTGGGGCCAGCATCCGCAGCCGGGCGGCGGCGAGTTCGATGGCCAGCGGCAGCCCGTCCAGGCGCCGGCAGATCTCGGCGCAGGCGTCCGCGGTGTCCTGGTCGGCATCGGTGCGGAAACCGGGCCGGACGGCGGCCCCGCGGTCGGCGAACAGCCGCAGCGCCACCGGCTCGGGCAGCGGCTCGACCGGCCGCAGCACCTCGCCGGGTATGCCGAGGGGTTCCCGGCTGGTGGCGAGGACGGTGAGGTGCGGGCAGCGGGCGAGCAGTTCCTCGACGAGGCGGGCCGCCGCGTCGACGACGTGCTCGCAGTTGTCGAGCAGGAGCAGCATGCGGCGCCGGGCGCAGTGCTCGACCAGCCGCTCGACGGGGTCGTCGTGCCGGTCGGCGACCGCGGCCCGCATCTCCTCGGCACCGGCGCCGTACAGCACGGTCTCGCGGGCGCCGACGGCCGTGAGCACGGCCTCGGGCACGGCCTCGGCGTCGTCGACGGGGGCAAGTTCGGCCAGCCACACGCCGTCCCGCGGCACCGGCCGCACGGCCTCGGCCGCCTCCTGCGACAGCCGGGTCTTCCCGGCCCCGCCCGGCCCGAGCAGCGTCACCAGACGCGCGGCCCCGAGGTCGGCTCCGATCGTCTCGATGTCGGCCTCGCGGCCCACGAAGGAGGTGATCCGGGCACGGAGGTTGCTCGGGGGGCGGGTGGCGGGCACGGCGGGAGGCGGCTGCTCGCCCCGGGCGGCCACCGGGGCGTCGGTGCCCGCCGCGGCGTCGGTACCTGCCGCAGTGCCCGTGACTCCCTGAACGCCGGTGGCCGCCGGGACGCCGGAACCTGCCGCAGCGCCGGTGCCTGCTGGGACACCGGTGCCTGCCGCAGCGTCGGTGCCTGCCGGGGCGTAGGCGTCGACCGGGACACTGGTGCCTCCCGAAGCGTCCGTGTCTCCCGGAACGCCGGTGGCCGCCGGGACACGGGTGCCTGCCGGGGCGACCGTGCCAGTGCCGCTCGGGACACCGGTGGCAGGCGGGACCGCAGTGCCTGCCGGGGCGCCGGTGCCTGCCTCAGCGTCCGTGCCTTCCGGAACGCCGGTGGCCGCCGGGACGCCGGTGCCTGCCGCAGCGTCGGTACCTGCCGGAGCGGGGATGCCTGCCGGGGCGACGGCGCCTCCCGGGGCGACAGTGCCGCTCGGGACACCAGTGACTGCCGGGGCCACACTGCCTGCCGGTACATCGGTGCCTGCCAGGGCGCCGGTACCTGCCGGGGCGACGACGCCCGGCCCGGCGGGTGCGGGCGCCGTCGGACCGTCCTCGGAGGGTGCCGGAGCGGAGGCGGCGGTCTCAGCGGCGGTGCGCGGCGCGGGGGCCGTGTCGGGGTCGGGGACGGCGGTCCGGGCCCCCGCGCCCGCGGCCGGGCCGGGCGCCGGCCACGCCCGGCCGGTGGGCCGCAGCAGTTCCCCGTGCAGCGCGCGCAGTTCCGGGCCGGGGTCGGAGCCGAGGCGGTCGGCCAGCAGGCGGCGTACGTCCTCGTAGGCGGCCAGGGCCTCCGCGGTGCGGCCCGCGTCGCGCAGGGCGCGCAGGCGGAGGGTCTGGAGGGGTTCGTCCAGGGGGTGGGTGTCGCACAGGGCGGTCAGCTCGGGCAGGCTCCGCTCGGCGTGCCCGAGGGCGAGGGCGGCGGTGAGGCGGGCGCGGCGCACATCCAGGTGGCGGGTGTCCCAGCGGGCCGCCTCGGCGGTGCGGTCGGGCAGGTCGGCGAGGGCGGGGCCGTGCCACAGCGCGAGGGCGTCGTCGAGGACGACGGCCGCCTTCGCGGGGTCGCCGTCGCCCAGCGCCCGCACGCCCTCCCCGGCCAGCCGTTCGAAGCGGTGCAGGTCGACGTCGTCGGCCGTGGCGACCAGCCGGTAGCCGCCCTCCGCGGAAGCCACCGCGTCCGCGCCGAGCGTCCGGCGCAGCCGCCCGACCAGGGCCTGGAGCGCGCCCGTGGCGTCGGCGGGCGGCTCGCCGTCCCACACCTCGTCGACGAGGGCGCGCACCGGGACCGTATGGCCGGGGCGCAGGGCGAGCACGGTCAGCAGGGCGCGCAGCCGCGCCCCGCCGAGCGGAACGGCGGTGCCGTCGGGACGGAGTGCCTGGGTGGTGCCGAGGATGCGATAGCGCACGAGGTCCATTGTCTCCGGTGGTCTCACGGACAGTCACGGGATTTCGGCGGCGCGGCGCACGAGCGGCCGGGAACCCGTGGCCCCGGGCGGGACGTTCCGCCCGTGTGCCCGGTACGGTCGGGCTCGCCGCACGAACCGTACGAGCACAGGAGCCGTCCCCCATGACGTCCGCCACCACCCGCCGCGGCGACCGCCGGATCAGCCCCGTCTTCCTCGGCATCCTGGCCGTCACCGCGGTCGGGGGCTGGGCCGCCTGGACCGGTTTCGCCCCGATTCCGGGCCGGCCGGGTCTGGCGGTGTTCCTGTTCGTGACCGCGGCCTGGGTCGTCTCGCTGTGCCTGCACGAGTACGCGCACGCGCGCACCGCGCTGCACAGCGGCGACTTCACCGTCGGCGCCAAGGGCTATCTGACACTGAACCCGCTGAAGTACACGCATGCCGTGCTGAGCATCCTGCTTCCGCTGCTGTTCCTGGTCATGGGCGGGATCGGGCTGCCCGGCGGCGCGGTGTTCATCGAGCGCGGCCGGATCCGGGGCCGCTGGCGGCACAGCCTGGTCTCGGCGGCCGGACCGCTGACGAACGTACTGTTCGCGGCGGTGTGCACGGCCCCGTTCTGGCTGCACGCGCTGGACGGCGTGCCCGACGGGTTCCGGTACGCCCTGGCCTTCCTCGCGCTGCTCCAGGTCACGGCCGCGATCCTGAACTTCCTGCCGGTCCCGGGCCTGGACGGCTACGGCGTGGTCGAACCCTGGCTGTCGCACGGCGTCAAGCGCCAGGTGGAGCCGTTCGCCCCGTTCGGTCTGATCTTCGTCTTCGCGCTGCTGTGGGTGCCCTCGCTCAACATCGCGTTCTTCGACGTGATCCACACGCTGCTGCACCACCTCGGAGTCGGCCCCCTCGACCAGTACTGCGGTCACGAGCTGTACCGCTTCTGGCAGGGCGGCAGCGGACTCTGCCCGGTCAGCCGGTGACGGAGCCGTCCTGCCCCGCCCGGCCGCGGCGGGCGTAGTACCAGGTCATGTTGGACGACAGGCCCGCCAGCAGCACCCACACAACCCCCACCAGCCAGATGCCCTGGACGAAGGAGACGACGGCCGCGGCCGCGGTGAGCAGGCAGACGATCAGGGCGTAGAGGGCGAGTCGCCGGGCCGGGTGGGGCGGGGGCGATGACTGCATGGTGGTCGGCTCCTGTCGGGGGACACTGCTACGGCCACCAGTGTCCCCCATGGACTCATACGTCCGTGATCCGGAGCCCGGCGTGCGCCTTGTAGCGGCGGTTGACCGAGATCAGGTTCGCGACCAGCGACTCCACCTGGTGGGCGTTGCGCAGCCGCCCGGCGAAGACGCCCCGCATGCCGGGGATGCGGCCGGCCAGCGCCTGGACGGTCTCCACGTCGGCGCGCTCCTCGCCGAGGACCATCACGTCGGTGTCGATCCGCTCGATCGCACGGTCCTGGAGGAGGACCGCCGACAGGTGGTGGAAGGCCGCCGCCACCCGTGAGTCCGGCAGCAGGGCCGCGGCCTGCTCGGCGGCGCTGCCCTCCTCCGGCCTCAGCGCGTAGGCGCCCTTCTTGTCGAAGCCGAGCGGGTTGACGCAGTCCACGACGAGCTTGCCGGCCAGTTCCTCGCGCAGGGCCTCGAGGGTCTTGCCGTGGCCCTCCCACGGCACGGCGACGATCACGATGTCGCTGCGGCGCGCGGTCTCGGCGTTGTCGGCGCCCTCGACGCCGTGCCCGGTCTCCTCGGCCGCCGCCCGGGCCCGTTCGGCGGCACGCGAGCCGATGATCACCTTCTGCCCGGCGCGGGCGAGCCGGTAGGCCAGGCCCTTGCCCTGCGGACCGGTTCCCCCGAGCACGCCCACGACCAGCCCGGAGACGTCGGGGAGGTCCCAGGGATCCTTGGCGGGGGCCTTGTGTGCACTGTCGCTAGAGGTCATGCGCCGACTCTACGTCCGCGACCCCCGCTGTCGCCGGGTCCCCCGGGAGGACGAACGCGAACCGAAGTCCGCCCCGCCCGTGCCTGTTTGCGACAAGATGCGCGCGTATGGACGCCGTACGGGTCACGCTGCTGCGCGAGGTGCTCGCCGGGACCGAGTGGCTGGGGGCCACCCGGCGGTTCGCGGGGGTGCTGCGGGGGGCCGTGGTGTCGCACGGGGGCGGGCTGCTGCTGGTGGGCACGCCGGAGGACGAGCCCTGGCACCTGGCGGCCCACCTGGTGGACGAGGCCGCCTGGTCGGGCACCCCGGAGCTGGCCCCGACCCTCGTACGGCACGCCCCGCGCCCCGCGGACCGGGCGCATCTGGCCGTGGGCCTGGGGCGGCTGGCGGCGGCCCGGCGCGGCGAGACCCTGCTCGTGGTGGCTCCCGAGGAGCCCGCCCCGCTCCTGGAGCGCGTGCACGAGGCCCGGCGGGCCGGAGCGACGGTGCTGGCCCTGGGGTGCGGCGGGGGCGAGCTGGAGGCGATGGCGCACGAGACGCTGGCGGTGCCGCCGGGGGCCGAGCTGGACCTGGACACCGTGCAGCACCTGGTGAGCGCGGCGGCCGGGGAGAACGTGCTGCCGGCCCCGCGTGGTCGCGGCCGCTTCCGGGACCGTCTGTCGCGGCTGGCGGACCTCCTGACGGCGCCTCCGCCGCCGCGCTGGTAGCGGGGCGCGAGGAAAACCGGTTGCCGGTGGCCCTCCGCCTGCCGACGATGGCCCCTCGTGACCGACGACTGCCCCGCCCCTCCCACCGACGTCTCTGGTGCCTCCGGCGCTTCCGGTGCCACTGATGCCCCCGGAGCTTCCGATGCCTCCGGCGCTCCCGGTGCCCCCGGTGCCTCCGGCCTGCGGGCCGTGCTCCCCGACCTCGCCCCCTGGCACGCCTCACGCGACTTCCGGCGGCTGTGGGTGTCGGGCCTGATCTCGAACTTCGGCAGCTTCCTCACCTTCGTCGCGCTGCCGGTGCAGATGAAGGAGCTGACCGGTTCGGCCGCGGCGGTGGGCGCGCTCGGGGCCGCGGAGCTGGTCCCGCTGATCGTGTTCGGGCTGTACGGCGGGGCTCTCGCGGACGCGCTGGACAAGCGCCGGCTCATCCTGTGGACCGAGGTCGGGCAGGGGCTGCTCAGCGTGGCGCTGCTGGCCGGGGCGCTGCTGCCGCACCCGGCCGTCTGGCCGCTGTACGTGATCGCCGCCCTCTGTGCCGCGCTGACCTCCGTGCAGCGGCCCGCGCTGGACTCGCTGTGGCCGCGGATCGTGGCCCACGAGCACCTCACGGCGGCGACCGCGCTCAACTCCCTGCGCTGGACCGTCGGCGGGGTGGCGGGCCCGGCCGCGGCGGGCGTGGTGGTGGCGTACGCGGGCCTTTCCTGGGCGTACGCCGCGGACGCGGTGACGTTCGCGGTCTCGGTCGTCCTGGTCGTGCGCATCGCCGCCCAGCCGGCCACCCACGAGGCCGCGAAGCCGTCCCTGCGGGCCATCGCCGAGGGCGCCCGGTACGCCTGGGGTCGCAAGGAACTCCTGGGGACGTACGTGGTCGACCTGGCCGCGATGTTCCTGGCGATGCCGCTGGCCGTGCTGCCCTTCCTCGCGGACGAGCTGGACGCGCGGTGGGCGCTGGGTCTGATGTACGCGGCCGTGCCGCTGGGCTCGCTGCTGGTGAGCCTGACCAGCGGCTGGACCTCCCGGGTGCACCGGCACGGGCGGATGGTGGTGCTGGCGGCGCTGCTGTGGGGTCTCGCGATCGCCGCCGCCGGTCTCGTGGGCAATCTGTGGCTGGTGCTGCTGTTCCTGACCGTGGCCGGCGGCTGCGACATGGTCAGCGGGGTCTTCCGGGGCGCCATGTGGAACCAGACGATCCCGGACGCGCTGCGCGGCCGGCTCGCCGGGATCGAGCTGCTGTCCTACTCGGCGGGTCCCCAACTCGGGCAGGTCCGGTCGGGCTCCTTCGCCGCGTGGTGGGGCGTACGGGCGTCGGTGTGGTCGGGCGGGCTGCTGTGCGCGGGCGCGGTGGGGCTGCTGGCGCTGTGCCTGCCGGGACTGATGCGGTACGACGCCCGCACGAACGAGCACGCGGTGCGGCTGCGGGAGGACCGCGCGGCCGCCACCGTGCGCGCGGCCGCGTGATCGGCGCGAGCGGTGCGATCGGCCTCTTCCTTCAGGCCTGCTCCCCCCGCTGCCGGACCTGCTCAGCCCCCGCTACCCCCGCTGTCCTCCTCGGTGCCGCCCGCCGGCGCGTCGTGCCAGCGCGGGTCGTTCTCCCACTGGAGGTTGCGTTCGCGGGCGGTGTCCATCGCGTGCTGGGCCTCCTCGCGGGAGGTGTACGGGCCGAACCGGTCCTTGGCGGGGCACTCGGGCCCCTCCTCGACCTTCTTGTGCTCCAGGCAGTAGTACCACTCGCCCGGCTTACCGGCGGTCCGCTTCTTGAACAGGGCCATGACCAGCTCCTCTCGCCACGGACATGTTCCCCCATCACCCCCGGATAGACTCCCCGACATGTCTGGCCAGTCACTGCTCGTCCCCGGGGAGCTGTCCCCGACCCGTTCCGTGCCCGGAAACATCCGCCGCCCCGAGTACGTCGGCAGGCCCGCACCGAAGCCGTACACCGGGCCGGAGGTGCAGACGCCGGAGACCGTCGAGGCGATGCGGACCGCCGGGCGGATCGCCGCGCAGGCGATGGAGGAGGCGGCACGGCACATCACTCCGGGCGTCACCACGGACGAGTTGGACCGGGTGGCGCACGAGTTCATGTGCGACCACGGCGCCTACCCCTCCACGCTCGGCTACCGCGGCTTCCCCAAGTCGCTGTGCTCCTCGGTCAACGAGGTCATCTGCCACGGCATCCCGGACTCGACGGTGCTCCGGGACGGCGACATCGTCAACCTGGACGTGACCGCGTACATCGGCGGGGTGCACGGGGACAACAACGCGACGTACCTCGTGGGTGACGTGGACGAGGAGAGCCGCCTGCTGGTGGAGCGCACCCGCGAGGCCCTCAACCGCGCGATCAAGGCAGTCCGCCCCGGGCGGCAGATCAACATCATCGGCCGGGTCATCGAGTCGTACGCCAAGCGGTTCGGCTACGGCGTGGTCCGGGACTTCACCGGCCACGGCATCAGCACGTCGTTCCACTCCGGCCTGATCGTCCCGCACTACGACAGCCCGCACGCCACGACGGTCATGCAGCCCGGGATGACCTTCACGATCGAGCCGATGCTGACGCTCGGCAGCTACGAGTACGACGTCTGGGAAGACGGCTGGACGGTCGTCACCAAGGACCGCAGGCGCACCGCCCAGTTCGAGCACACGCTGGTGGTGACGGACACGGGGGCGGAGATCCTGACGCTGCCGTAGACCGCGCCCGTCCGCCGTGGCCCGCTCCCTTCAGGGGGCGGGCCTTTCCCTGTGCCCTCACACCCTTGTGCCGTCACACCCTCACGCCCCTATCCCCTTATGCCCACCCACGCCCGTTTGGCC
This sequence comes from Streptomyces sp. NPDC052043, assembly GCF_044548235.1. NCBI lineage: Bacteria > Bacillati > Actinomycetota > Actinomycetes > Kitasatosporales > Streptomycetaceae > Streptomyces > Streptomyces sp. NPDC052043. The sequence goes on along the minus strand of NZ_JBIUBT010000001.1, from coordinate 416,710 downwards.
GGAATCCGGGGTAAGGTTTTCCCGACAAGGTGTCGGCAACCCGTTGACTTAGGCAAGCCTTACCTTAGAGGATGGCCTCATGGATTCCTTCTCGACACTCATCCGCACCGCCTCCCACGAGCAGCACACGGAGGCGGAGACCTCCACCTTCATGAGCGACCTGCTCGGCGGCCGGCTCAGCGTGGACGCGTACGCGCGGTACACCGAGCAACTCTGGTTCGTGTACGAGGCGCTGGAGGACGAGGCCGAACGGCTGGCGTCGGATCCGGTGGCGGGCCCCTTCATCCGGCCCGAGCTGTTCCGCCTGGCCGAGCTCGAGCGGGACCTGGCCCATCTGCGGGGCTCCTCCTGGCGGTCGGAGGTGAGCGTGCTGCCCGCGACCGAGGCGTACGCGGCACGGGTGCGCGAGTGCGCCGAGCAGTGGCCGGCGGGCTACATCGCCCACCACTACACCCGCTACCTCGGCGACCTCTCCGGCGGCCAGATCATCCGCGACAAGGCGGAGAAGACGTGGGGCTTCACGAAGAAGGGCGACGGAGTCCGCTTCTACGTCTTCGAGGAGATCCCCAACCCGGCTGCCTTCAAGCGGAGTTACCGCGAGCTCCTGGACACCGTCCAAGCCGACGACCTGGAGAAGCAGCGCATCGTGACCGAGTGCAAGAAGGCGTTCTCCCTGAACACGGCGGTCTTCCAGGCCCTGGCCGAGGAGTTCCCCCTGTCGGCGTGACCCTGGGCGGGGGCCACGAAGCCCCATGGGGACGGCGGGTACGCGTCAGCGTTCCAGCGCCACCCGGCCGCCGACCTCGACCCAGCCGGCCGGTTGGGGGGCCGTGAGGATCTGGGAGCCCGCGCCCTGGGTGATGTTGAGGGCTCGGCCCAGGTGGGCCGTGAGGAGCAGGGCCGCCGCGCCTGTCGCCTCGTCCTCCTCTATGCCCCCGGTGCAAGCCCCGGCTCCACTGGAGCGGCTGCCGCCGCGCTCATCGATTCGGCCGGGGAAGGCGCGGGCTCGGACGCGGCCGGCGGCCTCGTCCTCCCAGGACCAGGCGTAGAGCCAGTCGCCTGGCGGTGGGACGGGCAGGTCGTCCACCTCGTCGGCCGTGGCGTACTGGCGCAGGGTGCGGGGCGGGGCCCACTCCGGGCGGGCCTCGATCCAGGTGAACTCGCCGTCCAGGCGGGTCCCCACCGTGCCGGCGGGGGTAACCAGTTCCGGCACGTCCAGGAGCCAGGCCACTCCCACGCAGGGGTAGCCCGCGAAGGGCAGGCGCAGGGTGGGGGTGAAGATGTCGATGACGCCGCGCTCGGGGTCGTCGACGAACACCGTCTCGCTGAAGCCGAGTTTGGCGGCCAGCTCCTGGCGGTCGTCCTGGTCGGGGACGCACGAGCCGTCGCGGACGACACCGAGTTCGTTGCCTTGACTTGCTCCTCGGGCTGAACCCCGAGGATTCTGGCCTTCCGGCCGGATGCTGTGCCGCTACGCGGCACGGGCTCCGGTGCGGATTCCGTGGCTTCCTGCTTCACCGCGCTGTGCCGGAACACGTTCCGGTCTTACCCGCGCTCCACAGGCTGTCACCGCCAGTCCGGCGGCCTTGATGTTGATGGCGGCGTTGTGGTCCCGGTCGTGGGTGGTGCCGCAGACGGTGCAGGTCCATTCCCGCACATGCAGGGGTTTGGGCCCGTCGCGGTGTCCGCAGGCGGAGCACACCTGGCTGGTGGGCTCGAACCGGCCGACCTTGACGAAGATGCGCCCGTACCGGGCGGCCTTGTAGGCGAGCATGTGCACGAACTGGGACCAGCCCGCGTCGTGGATGCTCTTGGCCAGCCGGGTGCGCGCCAGGCCGCCCACCGCCAGGTCCTCCACCGCGACCGCTTGATTCTCGCAGATCAGCTCGGTGGAGAGCTGGTGGTGGAACTCGCGGCGCGCGTCGGCCACCCGCGCGTGCGCGCGGGCCACCTTCACGCGGGCCTTGGCCCGGTTCTTCGAGCCCTTCTGCTTACGGGACAGCTCCCGCTGCGCCTTCTTCAGTTTCTTCTCCGCCCGGCGCAGAAACCGCGGGGAGTCGATCTTCGTGCCGTCGGACAGGACCGCGAAGTGCGTCAGCCCCAGATCGATGCCCACCGCCTGATCACTCGCGGGCATCCGCTCCAGATCCGCGGCCGGGTCGGTGTCGATGACGAAAGAGGCGAAGTACCGCCCGGCAGCATCCTTGATCACGGTCACCGAGGACGGGACCGAGGGCAGGGCACGCGACCACCGGACCCGCACCTCACCGATCTTCGGCAGGCACAGCCGCCCCGTGGAGGTGATCGACCAGCGGGCATTCGCGGTGAACCGGACCGCCTGCCTGGCATCCTTGCGCGACCTGAACCGCGGCACCCCCAGTCTCGGGCCCTGGCGCTTTCCCGTGAGGGAGGCGAAGAAGTTGCGGTAGGCGGCCTCGGCATCCCGCAGCGCCTGCTGCAGCACCACCGCGGAGACCTCGCCCAGCCAATGCCGCTCACGGGTCTTCTTCGCCTCGGTGATCAGCACTCTGGACAACACCGCCGCGGTGGGAAACGCCTCCCCGGCCGCCCGGGCCCGCTCCCGCGCCGCGACCGCGTCGTTGTACACCACCCGCGCACACCCGAACGCCCGGTCCAGCGCGATGCGCTGACACAGCGTCGGGTCGAGTCGAAAGGCGTACCGAAGCTGCACGATCCGGACGCTAGCACCGGTCACCGACAGTCCGGGGCGGATCAGCCGAATCCGGCTCCGCTGGAACGATCCGGCGACGCTCCGCGTCGCAACCCCCCGGATTCGGCTCACCACCGGCGTGAACGCCGGTGCACTGCGAATGAATCCCGGTAGCCGCCGCGGGGCCCGCAGAAGACGCGCAGCACGTCGTCATCAGTCACCCGGGCATTGAAGCATCGCGGCGGCGGTGCCGTCCGGACCGGGACGGCACCGCCGCCGACGCGGATCAGGCCTGCGTCTCGCGCCGCCTGCGCAGCGCGTAGAGCACACCCGCGCCCGCCGCCACGGTCGCCGCGGCGGCCGCGCCCAGGGCGCCCACCGGAACGCCCGCGCCGGTGGCGGCCATACTGCCGCCGATGCCGCCGGTGGTGGAGCCGATGCCCCCGGTCGTCGAGCCCGTACCGCCGACGCCGCCCGTGCCGCCGGCGGTGCCGGTGCCGCCCGCGCCGGAGCCGCCGCCCGACGTGCCGTCGCCGGAGGGGAGTTCGGCGCCCTGGCTGAGGGCGACGGACAGGTTCACCGGGTCGAGCGCGGTGCCCTTGGCGTAGAAGCCGCCGAACGCCCGGGCGCCGGCCTCGGTCAGCGTCGCCGTCACCCCGTTCACGGTGATGACGTCACTCTTCGCGGTGAACTTGGTGGAGGCGGCCTTCAGGTCGGCCAGGACCACGTTCGGTGACTTCTCGCCGAGGCTGGTGACATCGGCGGTCAGCTGGCCGGACCCGCCGGCGAGAGCGGCCCTGACGTTGTTGAGGGTGAGGTCGAGCCCGTAGCCGCCGCCGTCGCCCTCGCCCTGGTGGCCCTTGAAGTTCACCGCGCCCTTGAACGCGGCGGAGAGGGTGCCGGCGTCGGTGTCGTAGGTGCCGGTGGCGTCGGCGAAGGTGAAGGCGCCGTTGCCGGACGCCTGGGAGGCGCCGTCCGACGCCGTGATCCGGCCCTTGGCCACCGGGCCGACGACATAGCTGCGGAAGGAGTCCTTCACCCCCCAGGTCAGCCTGCCGTCGGCGATGTCGCCCTTGGCCGGGGCGGGCGCGGTGGACGCGGACGGGGAGGTGGACGCCGTGGGCTTGGCGCTCTGGGAAGCGGAGTCGCTGGGCTTCGGGGACGACGGGGTGCCGGTCTCCGACTCGCTCGGCGAGGCCGACGAGGTGGGCGAGGAGGTCGGCTCGGGCGAGGTGGTCTCCGACTCGCTGGGCGACGGGCTCGGCGAGGTCGTGTCCTGCTTCTTCACCACGGACAGCGGGTCGCCGGCCGCGCCCGCGTAGGAGGCGCTGCCGAGGAAGGTGCCGGCCTCGGCGGCGAGGGTGGTGGCCAGGTTGCTCATGTCCGAGCTCGCGGGCGCCGCGACGTCCGCGATCGGCACGTCCTGCTGGGTCGGGCCGTCGTCGGCGGTCAGGTCGGCCGTGAGGACGCCCGTGGCGCTGTCGTACTGGAAGTCGCTGAGCACCCGCTTGAACCCGTGCACCGGCGACTCGGCCACGATGGTGCCCTTGAAGGCCAGGTGCAGCGTGTGGTTGGTGCTGTCGTAGGTGCCCTGGCCGCCGGTGAAGGTGAAGACGCCGTTGCCGTCGGCCTGGGAGGCGCCGTCGGTGACGGTGAAGGTGCCCTTGGTGTAGGGGCCGGTGACGTAGTTCCGGTACGTCTCCTTGATGCCCCAGCTCAGTTCGTAGCCGGTCAGGGGCACGGAGGCCGCGGCGGCACCGGGGGCCGCGGCCAGGGCGGCGGCGCTCAGCGCGGTGGCCGTGGCCACGGCGGCGGCGAACATCACCGGCCGTCTGCGGGCGCGGGTGGCGGTGGCGGTGGCGGGCATGACGGTTCTCCTCGTGACGGGGTCCGCCGGTGGGGCGGCGGAGGGGATCAGGACGTGGGGGTGGGAGGGAAAGTGGGGGTGGGACGGGAAGTCGGGAAGGGTCACGACCCGGCGGACCGCTCCTCGCCGGCACCAGAACCGGAGTCCGAGGAAGCAGAGTCCGAGAAACCGGAGCCCGAGGAAGCGGAGCCTGCGGCACCGGAGTTCGCGGAGCTGTCGGAACCCGTGGCGGTCGCGGCGGACGCCGTGCGGTTTCTGCGGCGGAGGAGCGCCGTCGCGCCGAGCGCGGCCACCAGCGCGCCTCCCGTGCCGAGGGCGATCGGCAGGACCGGCGCGCCGTCGACGCCGGTGGCCGCGACCGGCTCGGCCGCGGCGGCGGAGGCGGCGGGGGCGGCCGTCGTGGGTGCGGGCGTGGCGGTGGTGTCCGTGACCGCGCTGCCCAGGTCGGGCAGGGCGGGCAGCTTGGCGTCCTCGGTGAGGGCGACGGCCAGGGACACCGGGTCCATCGCGGTGCCCGCCGGGTACATCCCGCCGAACGCCTTGGCGCCTCGGGCGGTCAGCTCGGCCGGTGCCTCGGTCACCTTGGCCAGGCCGTCGCGGGCGGTCAGGTCCTTGGCCGCGAAGGTGACCAGCGGCACCTTCGCGGCGGTCAGGCCGGGGCTCGTCACGTCGGCGTAGAGCGTGCCCGTGCCCTTGGCGACGGTGACGCGGACGGCGCCCAGTTCCAGGTCGAGGCCGTGCGCGCCGGTGAAGCGCACGGTGCCCTTGAAGGTGGCGTCGAGCGCACCCTTGTCGTACGTGCCCCGGCCGGAGGGGAAGCGGAAGAGGGCGCCGCCGTCCTGAGCCCCGTCGGTCAGGGTCCACTTGCCGCGGGCGATGTCGCCGGTGACGTACTCGCGGAAGGTGCGGCGCACGCCCCAGTCGACGGCGCCGTTCACGAGCGCCTGGTGCGAAGTCGTCTTCTTCTTCGCCGACTTGGATGGGGTGGGCGTGGGCGACGGGGCCGCCGCCTTCGCGGCCGGGCGTACGTCCGCCGCGAGGCTCACCGGGTCCAGCGGGGTTCCGGCCGTGTAGTAGCCGGCGAAGGACCGGGCGCCCTGCGCGGTGAGGGTGGCGGGCAGGTTGTTGAGGACGACCGCGTCGCCGCCGCCCTTCATGTCGATGCCGCCGAGGGAGAGGGTGGCGAAGGGCACCTGTGTGGAGGTGGTGACCCTCCCGGTGTCCCTCGCCTTGCTGACGACGTCCAGGTAGAGGGTGCCGGTGGAGCCGGAGATGCTCACGGTGGGACGGCTGAGCGTGAGGTCCAACTGGTATGCGCCGCCCGCCTCCTGGTGGCCGACGAAGCGGACCCCGCCGAAGAAGGCGGCCCGGAACGCGCCCGTGGCGCCGTCGTAGCCGCCGGTCGCCGAGTGGAAGCGGAAGGCGCTGCCGCCGACGGTCGCGGCACCGCCGGTCAGGAAGAAACTCCCCTTGGCTGTGGGCCCGGTGACATAGCTCTGGAAGGAGGACTTGATGCCCCAGTCCAGTCGACCGCCCTGGACGGTACGGCTCTCGGCGTACGCGGGGGTGGCCGGGAGGAGGGTCGTCAGCAGGGCCGCCGCGAGTACGGCGAGTGCGGTGCACCACGCGGTGACCAGGGCGCGAGCGCGCGCAGGCATGGAAGTCCTCCGGATCCGGAGCCAGTAGCAAACCAAGGTAAGGCTAACCTAAGCTATGGCCGCCGAAAGATCGGCACCGCCGACGAGAGAACGGACCGGACCGTGCCACGCTTGCGCACCCGACTGGCGACAGCCCTGGTGTCGGTGCTCGCCCTCGCCCTGACCGCGACCGGGTGCCAAGGGGGAACCGAGGCCTCCCCCACCAGGACCACGACGACGTCGGGTGCCGTGGACAACCGAGTCGAACCCCTCGCCTCCCCACCCGCGCCCCGGCTCCCCGTCACGGTCGAGTCGGCCGACGGCAGGAAGGTGACCGTCACGAAGGCGCGGCGGATCGTCCCGCTGTCCGGAAGCCTCAGCGAGATCGTGTTCACGCTGGGACTCGGCGACCGGGTCGTCGCCCGCGACATCACCGCCACCTTCCAGCAGGCGGCGAAACTGCCGGTGGTGACCCGCAATCACGACGTGTCCGCGGAGAGCGTCCTGTCCCTCGCCCCCGACCTGGTGCTCGCGGAGACCACGACCGGGCCGCAGGAGGCCATGGACCAGATCCGCGCCGCGGGCGTCCCGGTGCTCGTGGTGAAGCCGGCGACGGGCCTGGCCGACGTGGGAGCGCGCATCCGGGCGGTCGCCGACGCGCTCGGCGTCCCGGCCGCGGGCAAGGAGCTGACCGAGCACTCCCAGGACCGGATCGACGCCGTGCGCGAGGCGATCCCGGCGCACGCCGACCACCCCCGCGTCGCCTTCCTGTACCTGCGCGGTTCGGCCTCCGTCTATCTCATCGGCGGCGCCAAGTCCGGTGCGACCTCGCTGATCGAGGCGGCCGGCGGGATCGACGCGGGCGCCGACTCGGGGCTGTCGAAGGACTTCACCGCCATCACCGCCGAGGCGCTGGCGAAGGCCGCGCCGGACGCGATCCTCGTGATGAGCAAGGGGCTCGAATCCGTCGGTGGCCTCGACGGGCTGGTGAAGATCCCGGGCGTCGCCCAGACACCGGCCGGCATGGAGCGCCGGGTCGTCTCGGTGGAGGACGGCGTGCTGCTCAACTACGGGCCGCGCACGGACCAGGTGCTGCGCTCGATCGTCGACCAGTTGTACGCGGGCGGTGCCCGGTGACGGCGCTGGACGACAAGCCCGTACGCCCGCTCCAGGCGCCGCCCGCGCCCGCCGAGCGGAAGCGGCGCGGCACGCCCTGGTTGCTGACGGGTGGTCTGGTACTCGGCCTGCTCGTCCTGGTGCCGGTCGCCGCCGGGACCGGCGCGTACCCGATCCCGACCGGTGAGGTGCTCTCGTCCGTGCTGCACCGGATCGGGCTCGGTGGCGGCGGTCTCGACCGGGTCCCGGAGTCGGTGCTGTGGAACGTGCGCTTCCCGCGCATCGTGCTGGCCCTGCTCGTCGGCGCCTCGCTGGGCTGCGCGGGCGCGCTGATGCAGGGCGTGTTCGGCAACCCGCTGGCCGAGCCGGGCGTCATCGGGGTCTCCTCCGGGGCGGCGGTCGGCGCGGTCGCCGCGATCGCTCTCGGTCTGGACTTCCTCGGCACCTGGACGGTCCCGGTGGCCGCCTTCGCCGCGGGTCTGGGCACGGTCCTGCTGGTGTACGCCATGGCGCGCTCGGGCGGCCGTACGGAGGTCGTGACGCTGATCCTCACCGGGATCGCGGTGAACGCCTTCGCGGGCGCGCTGATCGGGCTGTTCCTGTTCTTCGCGGACTCCGCCGCGGTCAGCCAGATCACCTTCTGGCAGCTCGGCTCGCTCTCCCAGGCGACCTGGCCGAAGGTCATGGCCGTCCTGCCGTGCGCGGCGCTCGGGCTGGGCATCGCCCCGCTGTACGCGCGCCGCCTGGACCTGCTCTCGCTCGGCGAGGGTCCGGCCCGGCACCTGGGCGTGGACGTGGAGCGGCTGCGGATCGTGCTGGTGCTGGTCATCGCGCTGCTGACCGCGGCCGCGGTGAGCGTCTCCGGGATCATCGGCTTCGTCGGCCTGGTCGTCCCGCATCTGCTGCGCATGGTGGCAGGGCCCGGGCACCGCTTCCTGGTACCGGGCAGTGCCCTGCTCGGCGCGCTCGTCCTGCTCGGCGCGGATCTGGCCGCCCGTACCCTCGCCGCACCCGCCGAGCTTCCGCTCGGCGTACTGACCGCACTGGTCGGCAGCCCGTTCTTCTTCTGGCTGCTGCGCCGCACCCGTCGCAGGCAAGGAGGCTGGGCATGAGACTGCCGGGTTTGAGGACACGGCCGGTTCCCCCCGCCCCGGCCCGGGCCGGGGACGTGCTCGCCGAGGCGGAGGCGCTGCATGTGCGGCTGGGAGCGCGCGAGGTGCTCGACGGCGTCGACGTCTCGGTCCGCGCCGGCGAGGTGCTGGCCCTGGTGGGCCCCAACGGCGCGGGGAAGTCGACCCTGTTGGGCGTGCTCGCCGCCGATCTCCCGCCCACGCGGGGCGTGGTGCGGATCGACGGCCGCCCGGCCGCCGAGTGGTCCGCGCCCGAACTCGCCCTGCGCCGCGCCGTGCTGCCGCAGTCGGCGGCGCTCTCCTTTCCCTTCCCGGTCGAGGAGGTCGTACGGATGGGACGGGCCCCGCACGCGTCCTCGTCCTCCCCGGCCGAGGACGAGCGGATCGTGGCCGAGGCGATGGCCGCCACCGAGGTGACCGCGTTCGCCGCGCGCCCGTTCTCCGCGCTCAGCGGCGGCGAGCGGGCCCGGGTGGCGCTCGCCCGGGTGCTGGCCCAGCAGGCGCCGCTGCTGCTGCTCGACGAGCCGACCGCCGCGCTCGACCTGAAGCACCAGGAGATGGTGCTGCGGCTGTGCCGGGAAAGGGCGCACGCCGGGGACGCGGTCGTCGTGGTGCTGCACGACCTGGGACTGGCCGCCGCGTACGCGCACCGGGTGGCGATCCTGTGCGCCGGCCGTGTCGCGGCCGACGGCCCGCCCGCCGAGGTCTTCTCGGAGAAGCTCCTGTCGCGGGTCTACGACCAGCCGGTCGAGGTCCTGCCCCACCCGCGCACGGGCGCGGTTCTGGTGACCCCGAGACGGAGCCCGTCGCGGGGCGGCGCCTGTGCGACCTGATTCCGGTGGCGCACGCCGCTCATCAGGAGTGTTTGACGGTGATGGCCCCGTTGCTGGTGGTGAGGTCGAGTCGGTGCGCGCCCGACGGATCGTCGGTCACATCGATGTTCCTGGCGCCGTTGCCGGCCTTGGCGGTCACCTTGTAGCGGGCCTCGGGCACGGTCAGGGAGATGTGCCCGTTGGACGTCCTGGCCCGCACGTCCTGGGCGGTGTCGAGGGTGAGGTCGATCGAGCCGTTGGAGGTCCGTGCCTGGATCCGGGGGCCCGTGATGCCGTGCCCGCTGATCCGGCCGTTGGAGGTCCGCGCCTCGACGGGGCCGGACACCCCGTTCAGCTCGATCGTGCCGGAGCTGGTGCTCAGCTTCACCGCGCCCACGTGCGTCAGGTGGACGGAGCCGTTCGAGGTCCCGCCGCTCACCGGGACACCGGCGGGCACGTCCACCGTGTAGCTGACCGAACAGCGGCTGCAGCCGCCGAGGACCAGGACTCCGTCCTCGATCCGGTGGGTGGCGCCGTGGGGCTTGTCACCCCGGTAGGTGACCTTGCGGTGGAGCGACAGTCCGCCGTCGCCCTTGGTGCCGTTCACCGTGACACTGCCCGACCTGTTCTCCAGGCGTACCGAGGTGATCTTCCCGGACAAGGTGCTGTCGTCCTCGAAGGTCTTCCCCTGCACCAAGCCGCACGCGGCCAGTTGACCGGCCGCGACGACAGTCGCCGCCAGGATCCCGAGAGCGCGGACCCGCTGACGCATGTTTCCCCCCGTGGTGGACTTCTGCCAGGTGCCGGCTCGAACGGTTCGGGCCCGACACCCCTCGAAGCTATGCCGTGGGCCGTCACCCGGCCATGGGGTTAACCCCCGAGCGGTCCCCCCGGGACCTTTCGCCAACTCGGCGTCGTCCGGCCGCACCTGGTGGGGAATCGTCGACCTCGGCCAGTTGTGCGAGCTGCATCACAGACCCGTCCGGGAATGACTTAGATAAGCCTAGGGTAAGTTAGGCGAGCCTCACCAAACCTTTTCTTCTGGAGTCTGCATGCGCGCCGCCCGCCTCTCCGTCATCACCGCCGCCGCCGCGGTCGCTCTGACCGCCGTGACGGCCTGCACGCAGAAGAGCGGCGCGCAGGACGGCGACCGTGTGGTCGAGGTGACCGCGAAGGACGACTCCTGCGAGGTCTCGAAGAAGGAGTTCCCGGCCGGGCACGTCGAACTCGCCATCGAGAACAAGGGCTCGAAGGTCACCGAGGTCTACCTCCTCTTCCCGGACGACCGGATCGTCGCCGAGCGCGAGAACATCGGCCCCGGCATCAAGCAGAAGGTCACCGCGGAGGTGAAGGCCGGCGAGTACCTGATCGCCTGCAAGCCGGGCATGAAGGGCAAGGGCATCCGCCAGGAGGTCAAGGTGACCGGCGGCACGGTCGCCAAGCGCGACCCGAAGCTGGACGCGGCCGTCGCCGACTACCGCCAGTACGCCCAGGACCAGGCCGACGAGACCCTGCCCCGCGTCGAGGCGTTCGTGAAGGCGATCAAGGCCGGCGACCTGCCGGCCGCCAAGAAGGCGTACGCGATCTCCCGCCTCGGCTGGGAGCGCACCGAGCCGGTCGCGGAGTCCTTCGGCGACATCGACCCCAAGGTCGACGTCCGCGAGGACGGCCTGGAGGACGGCCAGAAGTGGACCGGCTGGCACCGCCTGGAGAAGGCGCTGTGGCAGGACGGCAGGATCGGTGCGGAGGAGAAGGCGCTCGCCGACCAGCTGCTCGTCGACCTGAAGGACTGGCAGAAGCGCGTCGGCACCGCCGAGATCACCCCGACCTCCATGGCCAACGGCGCCAAGGAACTCCTCGACGAGGTCGCCACCGGCAAGGTCACCGGCGAGGAGGACCGCTACGCCCACACCGACCTGGTCGACTTCAAGGGCAACGTCGAGGGCGCGCAGAAGGCGTACGAACTCCTCAGGCCGGTCGCCTCGAAGAACGACCCGGCGCTGGCCAAGGAGCTCGACAAGCAGTTCACCGCGCTCGAGGCGCTTCTCGACAAGTACCGCACGGACAAGACGTCGTACGAGTTCGTCTCCTACGACAAGGTCGGCAAGGACGACCGCAAGGAGCTCTCGGACGCGGTGAACGCGCTCGCCGAGCCGCTGTCCAAGCTCGCCGCGGCCGTCGCGAAGTAGGGGGCGCGAGATGACCGAGACCCAGGGCAGCGCTCCGTCCCGCCGCGCCGTGATCGGCTGGGGCGGGGCGGGGGTCGCGCTCGGCGCCGTCGCGGCCGGCGGCGCGGTGGCCATGACCAGGACCGGCTCCGACCTGGACCCGGTCGGCGCGGACGCGGGCGGCGCGGTGGAGTTCCACGGCGCCCACCAGGCCGGCATCGCCACACCCGTGCAGGACCGGCTGCACTTCGCCGCGTTCGACGTGAAGACCGACGACCGCGACGAGTTCGTGCGGATGCTGAAGGACTGGACGGCCGCCGCGCGCCGGATGACCGCCGGCAAGGAGGTCGGTGAGGGCGCGTACGGCGGACTCCCCGAGGCGCCGCCCGACGACACCGGCGAGGCGCTGGGCCTCAACCCCTCGCGGCTGACGCTGACCATCGGCTTCGGGCCTTCCCTGTTCGACAGGTTCGGGCTGCAGGACAGGCGGCCGGCCGCCCTGGTGGACCTGCCCAGGTTCCCCGGCGACAACCTGGACCGCTCCCGCACCGGCGGCGACCTGTGCGTCCAGGCCTGCGCGGACGACCCGCAGGTCGCCGTGCACGCGATCCGCAACCTGGCCCGCATCGGCTTCGGCAAGGTCGCCGTCCGCTGGTCCCAGCTCGGCTTCGGCAAGACCTCCTCGACCACCCCGGACGCCCACACCCCGCGCAACCTCTTCGGGTTCAAGGACGGCACCCGCAACATCGCGGGCACCGAGACCGGCCGGCTGAAGAAGTTCGTCTGGGTCGGCGACGGGGACGACGGTGCGAACGACGCCTGGATGAACGGGGGTTCGTACCTCGTCGCCCGGCGCATCCGGATGAACATCGAGACCTGGGACCGGACTCCGCTCCAGGAGCAGGAGGACATCTTCGGCCGGGACAAGGGCGAGGGCGCGCCGGTCGGCAGGCCCAAGGAGCACGACGAGCCGTTCCTGAAGGCGATGAAGCCCGACGCGCACGTACGGCTGTCGCACCCCGACGCCAACAACGGCATCACGATCCTGCGCCGGGGCTACTCCTTCACCGACGGAACCGACGGCCTCGGCCGCCTGGACGCCGGGCTGTTCTTCCTGGCCTACCAGCGCGACCCGCGCAACGGGTTCATCCCGCTCCAGCGCAAGCTGGCCGCGCACGACGCGCTCAACGAGTACATCCAGCACGTGGGTTCGGCGGTCTTCGCGATCCCGCCCGGCGTGCGTGACACGCACGACTGGTGGGGACGCACCCTGCTGTCCGAGGAGGCGTGACCCTTGTTCTCCAACTACCTGATCGGCCTGCGCGAGGGGCTGGAAGCCAGCCTCGTCGTGTGCATCCTCATCGCCTACCTGGTCAAGACCGGCCGCAGGGACGCCCTGAAGCCGATCTGGACCGGCATCGGCATCGCGGTCGCCATCGCCATGGGCTTCGGCTGCGTCCTCGAATTCGGCTCCCAGGAGCTGACGTTCCAGGCGCAGGAGGCGCTCGGCGGCTCGCTGTCGATCCTCGCGGTGGGCCTGGTGACGTGGATGGTCTTCTGGATGCGGCGCACCGCCCGGCATCTGAAGTCCGAACTGCACGGCAAGCTGGACCAGGCGCTGGCCCTGGGCACGGGCGCGCTGGTCGCCACGGCGTTCCTGGCCGTGGGCCGTGAGGGCCTGGAGACCGCGCTGTTCGTGTGGGCGTCCGTCCACGCAGCCTCCGACGGCACCCCGCGCCCGCTGATCGGCGTCGCGCTGGGCCTGGCCACGGCGGTCCTCCTGGGCTGGCTGTTCTACCGGGGCGCGCTGCGGATCAACCTCTCCAAGTTCTTCACCTGGACCGGCGCCATGCTGGTCGTCGTCGCGGCGGGCGTGCTGGCGTACGGCCTCCACGACCTCCAGGAGGCCGGCTGGGTGCCGGGGTTGGGCGATCTGGCCTTCGACATCAGCGGGGCCGTCCCGCCGGACAGCTGGTACGGCACGCTGCTGAAGGGCGTGTTCAACTTCCAGCCCGACCCGACGGTCCTCCAGGTCACGGTGTGGCTGCTCTACTTGGTCCCGACGCTCACCCTCTTCTTCGCCCCGGTAGGGTTCGCCTCCGGGAAGAGGAAGGTGACGGTGGCTGATGAGCAGGGTTCGCGGCCCTCACAGGCTTCGCAGGCTTGAGCGTTGGGCGACGGCAGCCGTCACGGCGGCCGCGCTGACACTGACGGCGAGCGGGTGCGTGGTGGTGCACGGGGAGCGTGAGGTGCTTCCGGCCACCACCCCCGCCGAGGCGGCCAAGGCGCTGACCCGGTTCACCGACGCCTACAACGCGGCCGACAAGGCCTACGACCCTTCCCTGGACGCGGACGTCGTGACCGGCGCGCTCGGCGCCATCGACGGGGCGCGGCTGAAGGCCGGGCACACCAACAACCCGGGCGGCAACTCGGCGCACACCCCGCTGACACTGACGGACGCCAGGTTCACGATCCCCAAGAAGGCGGGCTGGCCACGCTGGTTCCTCGCCGACGCCAAGGGGAACAAGGGCGGCGACCAGCGCTGGCTGCTGGTGTTCCTGCGCTACGGCGCCACCGAGAAGTGGCGGGTGGCGTATCTGACGCTGGCGCCGGCGGGGGGCGTGCCGGAGTTCCGGAAGGACGCGGACGGCCTGGCCGAGACCCTGCCCGTGGACAGCCCCCAACTGGCGGTCGCGCCCGGCGACCTGAGCAAGGCCTACGCGACGTATCTGAGCAGCGGCGGGGACGCCTTCGCCGACGGCACCCACACCACCGGCTGGCGCGGGCTGCGCGCCAAGGCCGCGAGCCGGCCGGGGCTGGCGCGGCAGTACATCGACCAGCCCATGACGGACGGCGCCTACGCCCCGCTGGCGCTGCGCACCGCGGACGGCGGCGCGCTGGTGTTCTTCACCACCCGCCACTACGAGAAGCAGACCGCCGCCGAGGGTGCCTCCGTCCCCACCCCGAACAAGGACGTCCAGGCGCTCACCACGGGCGAGGTCAAGCAGTCCCTGACGATGGAGTTCATCTCCAACGAGGCGGCCGTCGACCCGGCGAAGGGCGCGGGCGCGGCCGGGGGCAAGGTGTCGATACTGGCCCGCGTCCAGGGCCTCACCTCGGCCCAGGGCGAGTAGGACCCAAGGCGTGTAGGCGCCTGGGCCGCAGGGCCGGGACCTCGGTTACGGTGTCCGGCCACCGGGGTTCGGCCGTCGGGGGTCAGTGGCGCAGGGGCCAGGTCGTGGTGGGGAGGTCCGGCTCCTGGGCGGCGTGGCGGGCGCAGGCGTCGGTGAGGGGTTCCAGGAGGCTCAGGGGGTCCGGGAGGGCGTGCTCGGGGCCGCGCAGCCAGCGCACCTGCTGGTCGTCGTCGCCGGGCAGGCGGGCCGGCGGTACCAGGACGTAGGAGCCGCGGCAGTGCCAGCGCAGGCCCGGGTGCTCGTCCATGGTCTCCGGGTGGCAGTCCAGCTCGCAGGGCCACCACTCGTCCTCGTCCTCGGGCGTGCCGCGGGTGAGGGCGAAGAACAACATGCGGCCGTCGTCGCTCTCGGCGACCGGGCCGACGTCGACGCCCTCGGCGAGCAGCCGCTCCAGGGCCTGGCGGCCGGCCTCCAGGGGCACGTCGAGGACGTCGTGCACCATTCCGGTCGCGGTGATGAAGTTGGCCCGCGGCTGGTGCCGGGCCCAGCGCTCGATCTGGGCGCGGTCGGTGGTCGACTGCGTCTGCCAGGCGAACGACACCGGGTGCCGGGCGGGCGTGGGACAGCCGACGCGGTCGCAGGAGCAGCCGTATCCGGTGCCCGGGTGCGCGGCGGGCGCGAGGGGCAGTCCCGCGGCCGCGGCGGCGAGCAGCAGTGCCTCGCGACCGCCGTCCCCGGCGGTCTCCTTGGGGCGGCGTCCCCGCAGCCACCTGGTGAGTTTGCCCTGCCGGCCGGTGCGGTCGCCGAACTCCGCGCTCATCTATCCCCTGACCTCGCTGGTGTGGACAGCATGTCCCATGGTCCCACCATCCTCCGCCCCGCGGGACCGGAGCCGGCAACCGGGGTGGTGGCGGCGACGCTCAGCGCGGCGCGAGCCCGTACAGCGCGTAGTCGACGAGGGTGTCGGTGTACGCGTAGGAGATCGGCGCCGTGCGCTGGAGCCAGCGCTGGGCGAGCGGGGAGACGAAGAGCTCCAGGGCGATCCTCGGGTCGACGCCGGGGCGTACGGCGCCGGCGTCCTGGGCCGAGCGCAGCCTGCGGACGTACAGCTCCAGCTGCGGCTCGAGCAGCTTGGCCACGAACTGCCGGCCGAGCCGCTCGTTCACCACGCCCTCGGCGGCCAGGGCCCGGGCGGGCGCCTCGAACGCCGGGTCGAGGAGTTCGTCGACGGTGGCGCGCAGGACGGCCTTGAGGTCGGCGGCGAGGTCACCGGTGTCGGGGATCCCGTCCGGCGGCCCCTCTCCCGGCCCGTCCCCCTGCTCGTCCCCCTGCCGGGCCGCCGCCTGCTCGCCGAGGTCGAGGAACGCCTCCATGAGCACCTCCGCCTTCGAGGGCCACCAGCGGTAGATCGTCTGCTTGCCCACCCCGGCCCGCGCCGCGATCGACTCGATGGTGGTCTTCGGATACCCGGTCTCGGCGACGAGCGCGAGGGCGGCCGCGTAGATCGCGCGGCGGGACTTCTCACTGCGGCGGCTGGCGTCGGGGGCGGGCTTGTCGGCCATGCGCCGACGGTAGCAGGGACGTGAGACGGCGCGTCTCGCCGCTCCCGCCGAACCGTGCGGGTCCGCCACCCGCCGCGGTGCCGGTGGTCAGCGCGTCGGGTCGGGGGGCGGCCAGGGGGCGCCCCAGTCCGTGTCGCGGGCCGCCTTGTACAGGTCGCCGTGGCGCTTGGTGACCGTCTCCCGGCGCAGGCCCTCGTCGGGCGCGCAGAGGTTCAGCAGGACCTGGCCCTTGCGGATCTGGGGGCGGCGGACGACGCGCGCGGGGGCCGGGGTGGCCGGGAAGCGGGTGGCGGCGACGTAGCTGAACTTCTCGTCCTCGTAGGCGAGGGAGCCGCCCTTGACCTGCCGGTGCAGGGAGGACCGGCTGACCCGGGCCGAGAAGTGGCACCAGTCCGTTCCGGGCACGATCGGGCAGGCGGCGCTGTGCGGGCAGGGCGCGGCGACCTGGAAGCCGGCCGCGATCAGCCGGTCCCGGGCCTCGATGACGCGGGCGTAGCCACCGGGTGTGCCGGGCTCGACGACCACGACGGCACGGGCGGCGGCCGCGGCGGCGTCCACGACGGCGGCGCGGTCGGCCTCGGTCAGCTCGCCCAGGACGTAGGAGACGGTGACGAGGTCGGTGTCGTCGAGGGTGAGCGCCGCGCCGATCCGGGCGCGCTGCCAGCGGGCGTCCCGCAGGGCCGGGTCGGCCTCGGCTATCTCCCGGCCGAGGGCGAGCGCGGGCTCGGCCCAGTCCAGTACGGTGACCGGCCGGATCCCGTCCCAGGTGGCGCCGACGGCCCAGGCGGCGGCGCCGGTGCCGCCGCCGACGTCGGTGTGGCTGCCGGGCGTCCACTGCGGCGCGGCCTCGGCGAGGGCCGCCAGCGCCGAGCGCACCGCCTCGAAGGTGGCCGGCATCCGGTACGCGGCGTACGCGACGACGTCCGCGCGGTCGCGCAGGATCGGCGCGTCGGTCGGGGTACTCCCCCGGTAGTTGGCGATCAGCCGCTCCACGGCGCCCGCGGCCTGCCGGGGCGGCAGCCCGTCGAGCAGCCCGGAGAGCGCGGCACGGAGGGTCTCCGACGGGGGTACGACGTCGTTCACCGTGCGATTCTCTCAGGTCCGGCGGACCCCCGGAACCGCCCCCGACGCCTCTCGAACCCGACCACCCGCGCCGCCGGGTCACCGCGGCGCGCAGGGGTCTCGCGGCTCTCGGGCCCGGCAGGCCGCCCCGGCCCGTCGAACCCGGCGGGGGCCCGGGGTACTCGCCCCCTCAGGTCCGGCGGGCGCCCCGGACCGCCCGTGCCAGCCGTGTCGCCGCCGTCGCGCGTGGGCCGCTCGCGGGTGGGCGGCGGCAGGGGTGGACCGTGGTGGCCAGGAGGACCAGGAAGGTGTCCGTGGCGGGGTCGAGGACCAGGGACGTGCCGGTGAAGCCCGTGTGGCCCACCGCTCCGTGGCCCGCCAGCTCGCCCATGAACCACGGCTGGTCCACGGCGAAGCCCAGCCCCGGCGGGGCGAGCAGCAGGTCGACGAGGTCGGGGCCGAGGATCCGGGCGGGGCCGTAGGAGCCGCCCGCGAGCAGCGCGCGGCAGAAGACCGCGAGGTCGGGGCCCGTCGAGAACAGGCCCGCGTGACCGGCCACGCCGCCCAGCGCCCAGGCGTTCTCGTCGTGGACCTCCCCGCGCAGCATCCCCCGGTCCGCCTTGGCCCACGGCCGCCGCTGGTCCTCGGTCGCCGCCGCGTCGGGGCACGGGCCGAAGCGGGTCGAGGCCATGCCCAGCGGTCGGGTGATCCCGTCGCGGACCAGGACGTCCAGGGGTCGGCCGGTGACCCGTTCCAGGACGCGCTGGAGCAGCAGCGGGTTGAGGTCCGAGTAGGTGTACGTGCCGGGCACGCCCACCGGGGCCTCCGCGCGCAGCAGCGCCGACCGGGAGGCGTCGTCGGGGCAGTCGTACAGCGGGAGTTCGGGCCGCAGCCCGGAGGTGTGGGTGAGCAGCTGCCGTACGGTGACGCCGTGCGCGGCGGCCGCCCGGAACTCCGGCAGGTACGCCCCCACCCGCGCGTCGATGCCCAGCGTGCCCCGTTCGATCTGCTGCACGGCGGCGACCGCGGTGAACAGTTTGGTGAGGGAGGCCAGGTCGAACGGCGTGTCCACGGTCATCGGCACCCGCTGGTCGGGCGGCAGTTCGACGCCCCGGTCGGTGGCCGGGTCGTAGGACGCGTACCGCACCGCCCAGCCCGCCGCCTCGGCCACGGCGATCACCGGGCCGCGTCCGGCGATCACGACGGCGCCGGCCGCCCAGGGGTGCTCCCCGGCGGTGAGGTCGTGGACCTCGCGGACGAGGTGACGCAGCTCGGCGGGGTCAAGTCCGGCCTTCTCCGGTGTGTCCCCGCGCAGTCTCGGTGCGCTCAGCTCTCCTCCTGCACGCTCTCGGCCGCATGTGGCCTCCAGGGACGGCACATTCCCATGAAGCAGGCCAGCGCCACCAGCGCGGCCGCCAGTTGGACCAGCGCCATCGGCACGGCGGTGTGCTCCCCGGCGATCCCGACGAGCGGGGAGGCGACCGCGCCGATGAGGAAGGAGGACGTACCGAGCAGGGCGGACGCGGAGCCGGCGTGCTGCCGGGTCCGCATCAGGGCGAGCGCCTGGGCGTTGGGCAGGGTGACGCCCATCGCGGACATGAGCACGAACAGCCCGGCGGCCACGGGCACCAGGCCCACGTCCCCGAAGACACCGGCGGCCATCAGCAGCAGACCGGTCGCGGCCAGGATGACCACGACGAGGCCGACGGCCAGCACCCGGTCCAGGCGGACCCGGCCGACCAGCACCCGGCCGTTGACCTGGCCCACGATGACCAGTCCGACCGAGTTGAGCCCGAACAGCAGGCTGTACGTCTGCGGGGAGGCGCCGTAGATCTCCTGGATCACGAACGGCGAGGCGGCGATGTACGCGAACAGCGCGGCGAAGGCGAAGCCGCCCGCGAGCAGGTACCCGGTGAAGGCGCGGTCGGCGAGCAGCCCGCGCATCGAGCCCAGCGTCTCGCCCACCCCGCCGCCGTGCCGGCCCGCGGGCGGCAGGGTCTCCGGGAGCCGGGCCCAGACGACCGCGGCCAGCAGCGCCCCGACCACCGTGAGGACGACGAACACGCCCCGCCAGTCCGTCACCCGCAGGATCTGCCCGCCGATCAGCGGCGCCACGATCGGGGCGACCCCGGATATCAGCATCAGGGTGGAGAAGAAGCGGGCCATGGCCACGCCGTCGTACAGGTCCCGGACGACCGCGCGGGCGATCACGATGCCGGCCGCGCCGGACAGGCCCTGGGCCAGCCGGAAGGCGACCAGCGTCTCGACGTTCGGGGCGAACGCGCACAGCGCGGTGGCGAGGACGTAGACGGCGAGCCCCGCCAGCAGCGGACGGCGGCGCCCCCACCGGTCGCTCATCGGGCCGACCACCAGCTGCCCGAGCGCCATGCCGGCCAGGCACGCGGTGAGCGTGAGCTGGACGGTCGCGGCCGGGGCGTGCAGGGACCGGGTGACCTCCGGCAGGGAGGGGAGGTACATGTCCATCGCGAGCGGGGGCGTCGCGGTCAGCCCGCCGAGGATCAGGGTCACCAGCAGTCCGGCGCGGCGGGCCGCGCGCGCCGGCGGGCCGGCGGGTCCCCGCTCCGGTACGGCCGTTCGCGGCGCGTACGGTGCCGGCGCCCCACCCTCCGACATGTGTGTCCTTCCTCACCCGGCGCTTGCCGGGCCCTCTGCGGCCCTTGGGCCCTCTGCGGCTGATCCGCCGCCTATGCTCTCAGCTCGTACACCGTGCCGAGGAACGCGCGAGCGAGGGTGGGGTCCGGGATGTCGGAAGTGTCCGGGGTGGCGGAACAGACGGTGCGCTGGGGAATTCTGGCGACCGGCCAGATGGCGGCCGCGTTCACCGCGGACCTGGTGGACCTGCCGGACGCCGAGGTCGTGGCGGTGGCCTCGCGCGCCGAGGGTCCGGCGAAGGCGTTCGCGGAACGGTTCGGGATCCCGCGGGCCTACGGCGACTGGCAGTCGCTCGCCGAGGACGGCGACATCGACGTCGTCTACGTCGCCGCCCCGCACACGGCCCACCGGGCGGCCGCCGGCCTGTGCCTGGAGGCCGGGCGGAACGTGCTGTGCGAGAAGCCGTTCACGCTGAACCTGCGGCAGGCCGAGGAACTCGTCGCCCTCGCCCGGGAGCACGACCGGTTCCTGATGGAGGCCATGTGGATGTACTGCAATCCACTGACGCGGCGGATCAAGGCACTGGTCGACGACGGCGCGGTCGGCGAAGTGCGCACCGTCCAGGCCGACTTCGGGCTCGCCGGCCCCTTCCCCGCCTCGCACCGGCTGCGCGACCCGCAGTTGGGCGGCGGGGCGCTGCTCGACCTCGGCGTCTACCCGGTGTCGTTCGCCCAGTTGCTGCTCGGCGAGCCGTCGGACGTGACGGCCAGGGCGGCGCTCTCCGCGGAGGGCGTCGACCTCCAGACCGGCGTGCTGCTCTCCTGGGACGGCGGCGCGCTGGCCCAGCTGCACTGCTCCATCACGGGCTCCACGGCGACCTGCGCCTCGGTCACCGGCTCCGAGGGCCGGATCGACGTGCCCTCCGGCTTCTTCCACCCGGAGAGCTTCGTGCTGCGCCGGCACGGCCGTGAGCCGGAGGAGTTCACCGCGGACCCGGCCGACGGTCCGCGCACCAGCCTGCGGCACGAGGCGCGGGAGGTGATGCGGGCCCTGCGCGCCGGCGAGAAGCAGTCGCCTCTCGTGCCCCTGGACGGCACCCTGGCGGTGATGCGGACGCTGGACGCGGTGCGGGAGCGGATCGGCGTGCGGTATCCGGGGGAGGCGGCCGGACCGGACGCCGGCCAGGCCCGGGAGGCCGCGCTCGCCTGAGCCCCGCCCGAGACCCGCGGCCTCGGCGGGCATCCGTATGGCGGACAGTGGATTCCGCGTGGCGGACCGTCCTCGTACGCTCCGATGCCATGACCGACAGGCAATCGAAGATCGCGGTGGTGACCGGAGCCGGCTCGGGCATCGGGCGGGCCGTCGCCGTGGAACTGCTGCGCGCGGGCTGGTGCGTGGCCCTGGCGGGGCGGCGCCCCGAGACCCTCGAGGAGACGGCGGCGCTCGCACCGGGGTCCGCCTCCCTCGCCGTGCGCACCGACGTGGCCCGGCCGGACGACGTGGCCGCGCTGTTCGCCGCCACCGTCGAACGGTTCGGGCGCGTCGACCTGCTGTTCAACAACGCCGGCACGTTCGGGCCGGGCGGCGTGCCGGTGGAGGACCTGTCCTACGAGGCGTGGCGGCACGTGGTGGACACCAACCTCAACGGGGCCTTCCTGTGCGCGCAGGCGGCGTACCGGCGGATGAAGGAGCAGGACCCTCAGGGCGGCCGGATCATCAACAACGGCTCGATCTCGGCGCACACGCCCCGGCCCCACTCCGCGCCCTACACCGCCACCAAGCACGCCCTGACCGGCCTGACCAAGGCGCTCTCCCTGGACGGGCGGCCGTACCGGATCGCGGTCGGGCAGATCGACATCGGCAACGCGGCCACCGACATGACGGCCCGGATGGAGACGGGCGCCCTCCAGGCCAACGGGGAGGTCGTACCGGAACCCGTGATGGACGTCGCCGACGTGGCACGCACCGTGCGGCACATGGCGGAGCTGCCGCTGGAGGCGAACGTGCAGTTCGCGACGGTGCTGGCGACGACGATGCCGTACGTGGGGCGGGGCTGAGCGGCACGGGACGGACCGGATGAGGGACCACGTGACGGACCGCGTGCGGTACGGGACGGGCCACCGACGGTGATCTGCACAAGCGGAATCCCAACGTTCGTACCGCCAAAGCCGGTTGGCCCCCTATGCTCGACATCTCCTCCACCAAAGCTTCACAGTTGGAGCAGCGCGCTTCCGTCGGCCGGGCCCAGAGCCACATTCCCGGGGGGAGGCGGCAGCCGTTCCACCGCACCGGCAGGGGGTGAACCCCGCGGCGGGACCGCGGGGTACGCGCCGGCGCGTGGAACGGCTGCCGCACTGTCGGCTCAGCGCCGGTGGCGGCCCCCGGAGTCCGCGGCGACCGCGCCCCGGCGCCGGCGCAGTGCCCACACGCCGCCGGCGAGCAGCGCGACCGTCCCGCCCGCCCCTTCCAGCAGCCGCCAGGCCGAGGGGTGGCTCTCCGCCGCGGCGCCCGGCGGCCCGGCCGCGGCCGGTGCGGCCTGCTTCTCGGGCGGGGGACCCGCGTCCGCCTTCGCCCCGCCCTCGCTCAGCGGCTCGACCAGCGTGCCGACGGGCTGCGCGGAACGCCCCTGCCCGAAGCCCCAGTCGAGCAGGGCGGCGGTCTCCTCGTAGACGGCGTTGCTGCCGGCCGCGGGGTTCAGCACCGTGACCAGCAGGGTGCGGCCACCGCGTACGGCCGCGCCGGTGAAGGTGTTGCCGGCATCGCTGGTGTAGCCGTTCTTCACCCCGATCAGGCCCTGGTACGCCTTCAGGCCCCACGCGCCGGTCAGCAGGCGGTCGGTGTTCTGGATCTGGAAGCTCTTCTTGCGGCCGGCCGGGAAGTCGGCGTCGCGCGTGCCGCAGTAGCCGCGGAAGTCGGCGTCGCGCAGCCCGTGCCGGGCGATCAGCGTCAGGTCGTACGCCGAGGACAGCTGACCGGGGTGGTCGAAGCCGTCGGGGCTGACCACGTGCGTGTCCAGGGCCTGGAGGTCCTCCGCCCTGGCCTGCATCTCGGCGACCGTCTTCGCCACTCCGCCGTTCATGTGGGCGAGCACGTGCACGGCGTCGTTGCCCGAGCGCAGGAACACGCCCTGCCACAGCTGCTCCACCGTGTAGGTGGTCCCGGCCTGGATCCCGACGAGGCTGGAGCCCATGGGGATGTCTGCCAGGTCGGCGTCGGTGACGGTGTGCCGCTCGGCACGGTGGAACTTCCTCAGCACCGTGTCCGCGAACAGCATCTTCAGCGTGGAGGCGGGCGCGAGGCGCTGGTGCGCGCGGTGGGCGGCGAGCACGTGTCCCGTCTCCCAGTCGGCGAGGAGCCAGGCACGGGCGGTGAGGCGGCCGGGAAGACCGGTGGCGCCGCTCACCTGCACCCCCGCACGCGCCAGCCGCTCGCCGCCGACCACGGTGGCGGCGCGGGCGGGGGTGGCGGCCGCGGCCGGGCCGGTGCCGGTCAGGGCGGTCAGCGGTGCGGCCGTGGCGAGGGCGAGCAGGGAACGCCTGGTCAGGGGGTGGGGGGACGGGGAGTGGGGGGACCGAGAGGAATGACGCACCCCGGGACCGTACAAAGCGATCCCGAGCCCGTGCACGGGATGCGCTCAAAACCTGACTAAAAGATCATCAAAGGGCGAGTCACCGGATGCCCTGCCGGATCACGTTCCCGACCCGCTCCCGACCCGCACCCCGCCCGGCTCCCTGCCCGCCTCACCGCCCCAGGATGCGGTCGGTCTCGGCCAGCTGGGCGGGGGTGAGCGGGCCCTTGGCGAGCGCGCCCGCGTTCTCCTCGGCCTGGGCGACCGAGCGGAAGCCGGGAATGGGAACGGTCCGCGTGCTGCGCGCCCACAACCAGGCCAGGGCCCCCTGCGCGAGCGTACGGCCGCCGCTGGTCAGGACCTCGCGCAGCGCCTCGACACGGACCAGCCACTCCGGGTCGGCACCGGAGCCGTCGCCGAAGCCCTTCAGCCAGGCGGGCGGCCGGCTGCGGATGTCCCCGGCCTCCAGGGGCGCGCGCCCGGCGTACTTGCCCGTGAGCAGTCCCATGGCCAGGGGGCTGCGGTCGACGCTCGCAAGGCCCCTCTCCTCGCAGAGCGCGAGCATCCCGGGCGCGTCCTGGAGCACGTTCAGCGCGTGCTGCACGGCCGTGCAGTGCTCACCCTCGGCGAAGACGACCGCGCGGGCGGGGTCGTCCGTGCTCCAGGCATAGGACCGGATCAGTCCCTCGGCCACGAACTCCTCGCAGGCGTCCCGAAGGGCGGCCGCTTCGTCGGGCCGTGCGTGGGAGAGGTGCAGCTGGTACAGGTCCACATGGTCGGTGCCGAGGCGGGCGAGGGACGCGGTGAGGGCACGGCGGGCGTGCTCGGGCGTGGCGTCCTGCCCGTCGGCCGTGCGGGTGCGCTCGTCGAACAGGTTGCCCCACTTGGTGGCGACGACGACCTCGTCCCGGCGCTTGCCGAGGGCCCGCCCGAGCAGCCGCTCACTGTGCCCGCACCCGTAGACGTCTGCTGTGTCGAAGAAAGTGACGCCGAGGTCGAGGGCGCGCCTGATCGCCCGTACGGACTCCTCGTCGTCCACCGCGCCCCAGCCGAGCGGCTGCCCGTCCGCGGACTGCCACTCCCCGCCGATCGCCCAGCACCCGAAGCCGAGCGCGCTGACCTCCGTCCCGCCGCGTCCCAGTGTCCTTGTGAAGGTGGTGGTCTCCATGCCCGGGAACGCTACGAGTTCGAGCGCACACGAGGACAAGGGACCGTGCGGGGACTCGTGTCACGTCGGGAGCGTCACATCGCCCCCGGACCCCGCCACCCGAACGGCCCCCACGACGGGCCCGCCGGGTGTGGGCGGTGCGACGGTGGACATCCGGAAAGGGGCCGGAAAGGGCTCGTTGCCGCCGTTCCTCCGCCGTCTGCCTGGGGAGTCACCGTGACCTGTTACGACCGCCGCGATCTGGGCCTGCTGCTGCTCCGGCTGGGTACCGGCGGCGTGCTGGCCGCGCACGGCGCGCAGAAGCTGCTGGGCTGGTTCGGCGGGGGCGGGATCGAGGGGACCGGCCGGTTCATGGAGTCCGTGGGCTACCGGCCGGGGAAGGCGAGCGCGATGGCGGCCGGCCTGGCCGAGGCCGGCGGCGGTCTGCTGCTGGCCGTGGGCCTGGCGACCCCGGCGGCGGGCGCGGCGGCGGCCGGTGCGATGGCGGGGGCGGCGGCGGTGCACGCCCCCAGCGGCTTCTTCGCGCAGGGCGGCGGCTACGAGTACGCCGCCTCGCTGGGCCTGACCTCCGCGGGCCTGGCCATCGCGGGCCCCGGCCGGATCTCCATGGACCACGCCCTCGGGCACACCGTCGACCGCGGCTGGATGGTCCCGGCGGCGTTCGCGACGGTGGCCGCGGCGACGTGCGTGGTCCTGGGCGCGCGCGTACGGCAACTGCGCAGGGAGAAGGAAGGGGAGCAGGAGACGCTGTTCGAGGAGTAGACGCTTTTCGGGGCGTGGTGGGGAGGAGTGAGGAGTAGGACGCGGTGGTCGTGGCAGGCTGCGCCGCATGAGCGATCAGCAGCCCGGCGCCGCGCCGGCACCGCCCGAGGACCTCTGGTCCGCCGTCGACGACCTGTGGGCCTGGCTGGACGGGCATGACCCCCGCGACGAGGGCCGGGAGGCGGCGGTGCTGCCGCGGGTCCTGAAGCTGTCGGAGGAGGTCGGGGAGGTCGCCCAGGCGGTGATCGGCGCGACCGGCCAGAACCCGCGCAAGGGCGTCACCCACACCTGGGACGACGTCGAGGCGGAACTGTGCGACGTGGCGATCACCGCTCTGGTGGCCCTGCGCACCCTGACCCCGCAGGCCCGGGAGGTCTTCGCCCGGCATCTGGGCCGGGTCAGGCAGCGGTCCCTGGGGTCGGGGCCCCCGGAGCCGGAAACCCCGGAGCCGGGTGCACTGGGTCGGGATGGTGACGAGCGATCAGGTCCGGTTGAGCTCGGTCAGGCCCGGTTGAGATAGAGGAGCACCGCCAGCACACGGCGATGGTCCTCCGCGGAGTGGGCCAGGCCGAGCTTGGTGAGGATGGAGCTGACGTGGGTCTCCACCGTCCGGTGGGTGAGCCACAGCCGGCGCGCGATGCCGACGTTGGTGCGGCCCTCCGCCATCAGCGCCAGCACCTCGCGCTCCCGGGCGGTCAGGGACTCCAGCGAATCGGCGGTCCGATGCGCCCCGATCAGTCGCGACACCACCTCGGGGTCGAGGGCGGAGCCCCCGGCCGCCACCCGGCGCAGCGCGTCCAGGAAGTCGTCGACGTCGAACACCCGGTCCTTGAGCAGGTAGCCGAACCTCCCCCGGGACACCAGGTCGACGGAGTGCCGGGTCTCGACGTGCTGGGAAAGCAGGACGATCCCGATCTCCGGGTGGGTGTCGCGGATCCGCCGGGCCGCCCGGACGCCGTCGTCGGTGAGGTCGGGCGGCATCCGGATGTCGATGATCGCCAGATCGGGGCGCGTGGCCGCGACCGCCGAGACCAACTCGGGTGCGTCCTGCGCCTTGGCCACCACCTCGTACCCCGAGTCGGCCAGCAGACGTGCCAGGCCCTCCCGGAACAACGCCGAGTCCTCACCGATCACCACGCGCACGGCAGCACCGCCTCCACCACGGTGCCGCCACCCGCCGGGCTGGTCAGCCGTAGTGTGCCGCCGGCCGCCTCGACCCGGTCCGCCAGCCCCGCCAGGCCGGCACCCGGGCGCAGGGTGGCCCCGCCCGGCCCGTCGTCGCCGATCCGCACGGTGACCCGGCCGGCGACCCGGTGGACACGGACCGCGATGGCGGCCTGGCCCGCGTGCTTGACCGCGTTGGTCATCGCCTCGCTCACCACGTAGTAGGCGGTCATGGCCACATCCTCGGGAAGGTCGTCGACGGCAGCCTCGAGCCGCACCGGCACCGGTGCCCGGCCGGCCAGTACGGCCAGCGCGTTGCCGAGCCCGTCATCGAGGCTGCTCGGCCGCAGACCGTGCGCGATCTGCCGCAACTCTGCTACGGCTGACGCAAGTTGGCGCACCGAGCGGTCGAGCAGGTCGTCGACGTCGACCGTGCCGTCGGCAAGGTGGCGCTGTGCCAGGCGGATCGCCATGCCCAAGGAGACCAGGCGCTGCTGCGCCCCGTCGTGCAGGTCGCGTTCGAGGCGCCGCCGCTCCTCGTATCCGGCGTGCAGCAGCCGTGTGCGGCTGGCCTCGGCCTCGTCGAGTGCCCGGCTGACCTCGATCCGCAGCCGGACCACCTCGACGAGCAGGGCGCAGGCGGACGCGACCTCGCGCAGCAGTTCCCGACTGCCGGTGCCACCGCGGACGATCGCACCGATGTCATGGCCGCCGAGCCGCACCGGAGCCACGTACGCCTCCCCCGGATCCAACGCCGCGCCCGCCGCGTCGACCAGCCCGGACGCACCGGGCAGCCGGTAGCCGACCCTGAGCAGCGGATCACGCAGGGCCTCGCGCAGCGCCTGCTCCAGCTGCTCGGGCCGGTCCTGGCCGGCGTGGGTGCGGACGCGCAGGCCTTCGATGGCGGTCAACGCGGCCTGCCGCGCCGGGTAGAACCGTCCGTCGACCCGTCGCTGGAGCCGGGAGCGCAGCGGGGACAGAGCGGCGGCACAGACGGCGGTGGCCGCCGCGGCCACCGCCGGTGAGGTCCGTCCGGCGCCGAGGCCGGCCACGAACGAGGCCGCCGTGTAGAAGCCCAGCAGGACCGTGGTCACCAGGCCGTAGCTGACCGCGGTGCTGATCGCCCGGTCGATGTCGTAGAGGTCGTGCCGCAGCACCGCGATCGTGGTCGCCACCGGGATCGCCAGGGCCGTCGCCGCCAGGCCGACGACGGCCAGTTCCGGCCCGCCGAGCAGCAGGTAGCCGGCCCAGCACAGCAGCAGGGTCAGCGGCAGGAAGGCGGCACCGAGCGCGAACCACTTGAGCTGTGCCCGCCGCACCTCGTCGGTGGCCCGCCGGTAGCGGACCACCACCGCCGCCGCGGAGGCGGTCAGCAGCCCGAGGAAGACCGGCAGCAGGAACAGCGCCACCGCACCCAGCACCGGTACGTAGGGCTCGGAGAGCCGCAAGGGACGCGGGATCGACTCGAGGGGCTGCCGGAACGGTCCGGGGTCCACCGCCGCGATCAGCGTGAACAGCGTCGGCACGACCAGCAGCCCGGCGACCGCCCAGCGCCAGCGCCGGCCCGGCAGCCGCCCGTCGGGGAAGACCAGCATGAGCAGCGCGGCGGGCACGTAGAGGAACATCCAGTCGCCCTGCGACAGCGCCGCGTACCAGGAGGAGACCGCCAGGCCCGGCCGCCGGGCGAGAGCCAGCGCGGAGAGGTCGCTGACCGTGAGCCACACGGTCGTCGCGCCGACCAGGACCAGCAGCAGACCGACAGCGCTGTCCGGCCGGCGGACGGCGACGAGCATGCCGAGCACGACGGACGGCAGCCCGAAGGCCGCACCGATCGCGAACGCCGCGGCCGCGCCGGCGTCGCCGGTGAGCACGGCGAGCACCACTCCGGCGACCGCCAGCAGGCACGTCAGGACTGCGGCGGCGGTCGCGGACAGACGCCGAGTTGCCACGAACTCAGGGTAGTTCGGGCGGTCACCAGGAGTGAATACGTGTCAGCACGGAGACACGGTCCCGGGCCGGCCCCGATCCGCAGGCCCGGTACGCGGCCCCAGACTCCGGACGTCGGTATGTCGCCCCCTGTGGAGGAGGATCCCGTGAAGCGCTCCCGTGTTCTTGTCACCGGGCTGGTCCTGGCCGGCCTGCTCGGTCTCGTCGACGTGGTCTCGATGCCGTTCGGGGACGGTGAACACCCCCCGTTCGCGGTCGCCGTGGCGGGCGCCGTCATCGGACTGATCACTCTGGTCGGCGTCGTCCTGGCCTGGCGCGGCAGCCGCGCCGGAGCGGTGGCCGTGATCGTCACCCGGTTGCTGTCGGCGCTCAGCGCCGTACCGGCGTTCTTCGCCGACGATGTGCCGGGAGCGCTGGTCGCTCTCGTCGCGCTCGCCGTCCTGCTCACCCTCGCCTGCGTCGCCCTGATCGCCCCGGGACTGCGGGACCGCGCCGCGACGGAGGGATGACCTGCCACCGCTGCGGCGGTGATGCGCTTCCGGAGACGGACGAACCCGGATGCGGAGGGCCCCGCTGATCGTCACCCGGGGTGGGATCTCGCTCTGCGACGGGAGCACGTTTGGGATTAACTGCAAGTGCCTGGTTCTACCTCTGAGCCCGTGGAGGCGGCCGATGCTTCTGACGTTGCACGAGCGTGAGCGCCTGATGATCTACACGGCGGCGAAGCTGGCCCTGGAGCGCAGGGAGCGGGGCCTGCTGCTGAACCTGCCGGAGGCGACCGCGGTGATCACGTCGTTCCTGCTGGAGGGGGCTCGGGACGGCCGGACCGTCACCGAACTCATGGAGGCCGGCCGCACGGTGCTCACGCGCGACGACGTGATGGAGGGGGTGCCGGAGATGCTGGGGCAGTTGCAGGTCGAAGCGACCTTCCCCGACGGCACGAACCTGATCACGGTGACGGGACCCATCTCATGATCATGAAAGGCGGCCGACATCCCAGCGACGACCCGGGCAGGCCGGACCAGCACGGCTCGGTGCTCCACCCCGCCAGCGGCGTCGGCAGCCCCAGCCCGCCGCGCCGGGGCGGGACCGGGGCGCGGCAGGCGGCCCGGCGGTACTACACGGGCGATCAACCGGAGACCGACCGGCCGCTGATCCCGGGTGAGGTGCTCTACGGCGACGAACCGGTCGTGATCAACGCCGGCAGGGAGGTCGTCAGGCTGCGGGTGGAGAACACCGGCGACCGCCCGATCCAGGTCGGTTCGCACTTCCACTTCGCGGAGGTCAACGCCGCGCTGGAGTTCGACCGCGAGGCCGCGTGGGGGCTGCGGCTCAACGTGCTCTCGGGCGGCTCGGTGCGTTTCGAGCCCGGCGCCGTGGAGGAAGTGGAGCTGGTCCCGATCGGGGGCCGGCGGATCGTGGCCGGCCTGCGGGGTCTGTGCGGAGGTGGACTCGATGGCTGAGGTCAGCCGGCGCGAGTACGGCGCGTCGTTCGGCCCGACCGCCGGGGACCGGATCCGCCTGGCCGACACCGACCTGTTCATCGAGGTCGAACAGGACCTCTGCGGCGGCGGTGACGAGGCCGTCTTCGGTGGCGGGAAGTCCATTCGGGAGTCCATGGGCCAGTCCCGGGCCACCCGTGGCGAGGGCACCCCGGACCTGGTCATCACCGGCGCGGTGGTCCTGGACCACTGGGGCGTGGTGAAGGCCGACGTGGGCGTCCGTGACGGCCGGATCGTGGCGCTGGGCAAGGCCGGCAACCCCGACACCATGGACGGGGTCCACCCCGACCTCGTCATCGGCCCGTCCACGGAGATCGCGGCCGGCAACGGCCTGATCCTCACGGCGGGCACGGTCGACACCCATGTGCACTTCGTCGGCCCGAACATGTTCGAGGAAGCCCTCGCGGCGGGCACCACCACGTTCGTCGGCGGTGGCACGGGGCCGAGCGAGGGGTCGAAGGCGACCCTGGCCACACCGGGCGCCTGGTGGCTGCGGCGGATGCTGGAGGCCTGCGAGCCCTGGCCGCTCAACGTGCTGTTCCTGGCCCGCGGCAACAGCGTGTCCCCCGAGGCGCTGTGGGAGCAGCTGCGCGGCGGCGCCGGCGGGTTCAAGGTGCACGAGGACTGGGGGGCCACCCCGGCCGCGGTCGACGCCGCACTGACCGTCGCCGACGAGGCCGGAGTGCAGGTCGCGATCCACAGTGACACCCTCAACGAGGCGGGCTTCGTGGAGGATCTGCTCGCCGCCGTGGGCGGCCGGACCTTCCACGCGTTCCACACCGAGGGCGCGGGCGGCGGCCACGCACCGGACATCATCCGGATCGCCGGCGAGCCGAACGTGCTGCCCGCCTCGACCAACCCGACCCGCCCGTTCACCGTCAACACGGTGGCCGAGGCGCTGGACATGGTGATGGTGGCCCACCACCTCAACCCCCAGGTGCGCAACGACCTGGCGTTCGCCGAGAGCCGGGTGCGTCCCACGACCATCGCCGCGGAGGACGTGCTGCACGACCTGGGAGCGCTGTCGATCATGTCGTCGGACGCGCAGGCGATGGGCCGGATCGGGGAGGTCGTGACCCGGACGTGGCAGACCGCCCACCAGATGAAGAAGCTGCGCGGCTCCCTGCCCGGCGACAGCGGGGCCGACAACCACCGGGCCCGCCGCTACGTCGCCAAGTACACGATCTGCCCGGCGGTGGCCCACGGCCTCGAACGCGAGATCGGTTCCGTCGAGCCCGGCAAGCTGGCCGACCTGGTGCTGTGGCAGCCCGCCCTGTTCGGTGTGCGGCCCACGGTCGTGTTCAAGGCCGGCATGGCCGCGAGCGCCGCCCTCGGCGACCCGAACGCGTCAATCCCCACCCCCCAGCCGGTGCTGAACCGGCTGGGCTTCAACGTGGGCAACCCGGCCGCCGCCGCGAGCAGCGTCGCCTTCGTCTCGCCGGCCGCCCTGGAGGACGGGCTCGCCGAGCGCCTGGCGATCCGGCGGCCGCTCGTGGCCGTGGAGAACGTCCGTGGGCGCGGCAAGCGCGACCTTCCGGAGAACACCGCCACTCCGCGCATCGAGGTCGACGCCGACACGTACAGCGTGCGGGTCGACGGCGAGCTGATCGAGCACGAGCCCGCGGCCGAGCTGCCGATGGCTCAGCGCTACTTCCTCTTCTGACCCCGACACCACCGCGCTTCGATGAACGCCCAGAACGCCCAGGACACCCGGAACACCCGGGAACCCGAGGACCGGCAGCCGCAGACGACGCTGCCGGCGCTGCTGCTGCTCGCCGACGGCCGCTTCCCCTCCGGCGGGCACGCCCACTCCGGCGGTCTGGAAGCGGCGGCGGCCCTGGACGGCGTACGCGATCTGGCCGCGCTGGAGGAGTTCCTGCGCGGGCGCCTGGCGACGACCGGCGTGGTGACCGCCGCGTTCACAGCGGCGGCGTGTGCCGCCTTCGGCGGTACGGACCGCCGGGGGCCTGACACCGACGCGGCCCTGGAAGCGTTGGAGACACTGGAGACGCTGGACCACGAGTTCGCCGCGAGGACCCCGTCACCGGCGCTGCGGACCGCCTCCCGCCGCCTGGGACGGCAACTGCTGCGGGCGGCCCGTACGATCTGGCCCCACCCCCGCCTGGACGAGCTGAGCGCGGCGCCCCGGCACGGCCCCCATCAGCCGGTGGCCCTGGGCGCGGTGGCCGCGGCGGCGGGCCTGGGGCCGGACGCCGCGGCGCTGGCCGCCGCCCACGACGCGGTGCTCACCCCGGCGACGGCTGCCGTACGGCTGCTCGGTCTCGACCCGTTCGCGGTCCACGCGGCGGTCGCCCGGCTGGGCCCGCGGATCGCCGCCGTCGCCGCCGAGGCGGCGGACCACGCGCACACCGCGCCCGCGGCGCTCCCGTCCCGCGCGGGCCCTCTCCTCGACATCCGTGCCGAACACCACGCCGCCTGGGAGGTGCGTCTCTTTGCGTCCTGACCCCTTGCGCCCCGACCCCACCCCGCGCCCCGACCACCCCCGTTCACACACGCACGACCACGCGCCCGACGACTCGCACGGCCACGCGCACGACCACTTGGACGTCGGCGCGCACGACCACTCGGACGTCGGCGCGCAGGGGGCCGGAGCCCTGCCCCGCCGCCCCGGCCGGGCGTTGCGCATCGGCATCGGCGGCCCGGTCGGCTCCGGCAAGACCGCACTGGTCGCGGCACTGTGCCGCACCCTGGCCCCGGAGCTCTCCCTGGCCGTGGTCACCAACGACATCTACACCACCGAGGACGCCGACTTCCTGCTGCGCAACGGCGTACTGGCCGCCGAACGGGTCCGGGCGGTCGAGACCGGGGCGTGCCCCCACACCGCGATCCGGGACGACATCTCCGCCAACCTCGAAGCCGTGGAGGAGTTGGAGGCGACCCTGCCGCCGCTCGACCTCGTCCTGCTGGAGAGCGGCGGGGACAACCTCACCGCCACGTTCAGCCGCGGGCTGGTCCACCACCAGATCTTCGTCATCGACGTCGCCGGCGGGGACAAGGTCCCCCGCAAGGGCGGCCCCGGTGTCACCTCGGCCGACCTGCTGGTCATCAACAAGACCGATCTGGCGCCGCAGGTCGGCGCGGACCTCGCCGTGATGGACCGCGACGCCCGCGCCAAGCGCGGTGACCTGCCCGTGCTGTTCACCTCACTGGTCCAGGACCCCACCGCGGCCGACGTCGCCGCGTGGGTGCGGCAGCGCCTCGGCGTCCCCGCCCGGTGATGCGTGCGCACGCCTGCCTCGAGGTGACCGCCGACCGGGACCGGTCCGGCAGGGCCAGGACCCGGATCAGCCGGCTCCGTTCCGACGCGCCGCTGGTGCTGCGCCCCACCGTCGCGGCGGAGCCGACAGGCCGGTGGAACCCGCGGGGCGCCGCCCACGTCGCGCTGGCCGCCGCGGCCGCGGGCCCGATCGGCGGGGACGTCCTGCGGCTGGACGTCGAGGTCGCGGCGGACGCGGCGCTCGTCGTGCGCACCGTGGCGGCGACCCTGGTGCTGCCGGGGCCGCACGGCCGTCCCTCGCACACGGAGACCCACCTGCGGGTCGCGCCGGGCGGCACCCTGGTCTGGCTGCCCGAACCGGTCATCGCCGCCGGGCGCTGCGACCACCACGCCACGACACGCGTCGACCTGGCGCCGGGCGCCCGCCTGCTCGCCCGCGAGGAACTGCTCCTGGGCCGCCGCGGCGAAGCCCCGGGCGCGGTCCGCCAGCACCTGCGGGTGACCCTCGCCGGCCGCCCCCTCCACGACCAGGAATTCGCCGTCGGCCCGGACGTCCCTGGCTGGCACGGCCCGGCCGTCACCGGCGGTCACCGAGCGCTGGGCACGCTGCTGGTCGTCGACCCCGACCAGCCGTCCGCACCCGAACCCGAGCCCCCGCCCGTCGAAGCGGACGCGGCCGTCCTGCGCCTCTCCCCCACCGCCACCCTGCTCACCGCCCTGGCCGACGACGCCCTCACCCTGCGCCGACACCTCGACCGGGGCCTGACCGACCCACCGAACGACTGCACTACACACCGAGCCGAACACCCAGGCGGGCAGCAAGACGTGCACCAAGCGGGACTTGGCGGACCGGCCGGAGGGCACCTGCGCGAAAGCCGGACAGCATCGGGCAGTTGAGCTGCGGAATGACCGTTTCGGCCAAGCCCGGAGGATGCTTTTCAGTCAGTGGTCGCCGGTAGGGCAGCCGGGGGCCAGTGGGGGCTGTCTTGCTTGACCATTGATCAATTACCTTGTGTGGAAAGCGAGTCACTGATCTTGAGGGAGCCCCATGTCCACCGCGCAGCAGGTGCCCGACATCCTCTCGCCCGAGTTCGCCGCGGACCCCTACCCGGCGTACCGTCTGATGCGCGACACCGCGCCCCTCATCTGGCACGAGGCCACGCAGAGTTACATCATCTCGCGCTACGAGGACGTCGAGCGCGTCTTCAAGGACAAGAACGGCGAGTTCACCACCGACAACTACGACTGGCAGATCGAGCCCGTGCACGGCAAGACGATCCTCCAGCTCAGCGGCCGTGAGCACGCCGTACGCCGCGCCCTCGTCGCCCCCGCCTTCCGCGGCGCCGACCTCCAGGAGAAGTTCCTCCCCGTCATCGAGCGCAACTCGCGCGAACTGATCGACGCCTTCCGTAACTCCGGCTCCGCCGACCTGGTCAACGACTACGCGACCCGCTTCCCGGTCAACGTGATCGCCGACATGCTGGGCCTCGACAAGGCCGACCACCCCCGCTTCCACCGCTGGTACACGTCCGTCATCGCCTTCCTCGGCAACCTCTCCGGCGACCTCGAGGTGGCCGCGGCGGGCGAGCGGACCCGTGTCGAGTTCGCCGAGTACATGCTGCCGATCATCCGGGAACGCCGCGAGAACCTGGGCGACGACCTGCTGTCCACGCTGTGCGCCGCGGAGGTCGACGGCGTGCGGATGAGCGACGAGGACATCAAGGCGTTCTGCAGCCTGCTGCTCGCCGCCGGCGGCGAGACCACCGACAAGGCGATCGCCAGCATCTTCGCGAACCTGCTGCTCCACCCCGACCAGCTCGCCGCCGTCCGCGCCGACCGCGACCTGATCCCGCGGGCCTTCGCCGAGACCCTGCGGTACACCCCGCCCGTCCACATGATCATGCGGCAGTCCGCGACCGAGGTGGAGCTCAGCGGCGGCACCGTACCCGCCGGCGCCACCGTCACCTGCCTGATCGGCGCCGCCAACCGCGACGAGAGCCGCTACCGCGACCCCGACCGGTTCGACATCTTCCGCGACGACCTGACCACCACGACCGCCTTCTCCGCCGCCGCCGACCACCTCGCCTTCGCGCTCGGCCGGCACTTCTGCGTCGGCGCGCTGCTCGCCAAGGCGGAGGTCGAGATCGGCGTCAGCCAGCTGCTGGACGCCATGCCCGACATACGCCTCGCCGACGGCTTCGACCCGGTCGAGGAGGGCGTCTTCACCCGCGGACCGCAGCGCCTGCCGGTGCGGTTCACGCCCGTGACGGACGCCTGACCGCCCGGCCGACACCACCACCGAGGTCATGGGCCCCGCCAGGGGCCCATGGACCCACCCGCACCGGCGCTGTGCCCGCGCCGCCGCACCACCGGGTGGACCGCGCCGCCGCACGACCGGGGCGCCCGCCCTACCGAGTCAGCGCGCCCGCCCTACTGCACCACCGGCGTGAACCGCACCGGCAGCGCCGTCAGCCCCCGCATCCAGATCGACGGGCGCCAGGTCAGCGTCTCCGGCTCCACCGACAGCACCAGGTCGGGCAGCCGCTCCAGCAGCGTCTCGACCGCCGTCCGCGCCATCACGTCCGCGAGCAGCGGTGCCGGATAGGGGCAGCGGTGCTCGCCGTTGCTGAACGACAGGTGCGCGGCGTTCTCCGCGCCCACGTGCGCATCGGGCCAGATCTGCGGATCGGTGTTGGCCGCGGCCAGCCCCAGCACCAGGCAGTCGCCCGCCCGGATCTGCCGCCCGCCCAGCTGGGTGTCCCGAACGGCCCAGCGCCCGATGAAGTTCTGCGTCGGCGTGTCCAGCCACAGGGCCTCGTTGAGCGCCTCGCCCACACTGAGCCGCCCGCCCGACACGTTCACCGCGAACCGCTCGTCCGTCAGCAGCAGCCGCAGCGTGTTGCAGATCCAGTTCGCCGTCGGCTGCTGCGCCGCGGCGATCACCGAGATCAGGTCCTGCACGATCTCCTCGTCCGTCAGCCCCGCCGGATGCAGCAGCATGCGCGAGGTGACGTCAGGACCGGGGGTGGCCCGCTTGTCCTTCACCAGCTGCTGCAGCCGGTCGCCCACACGCCCGTACGCGGCCACCGGGTCGTCGCCCTCCGCGGCGTCCAGCGAGATCCGCAGGTCCTCGACGAGCTGCTGGGTGTCCTCGCCCGAGGTCGGCATCCCGCACATCTGGACCACGGCCCGCATCGGCAGGGCGTGCGCGTATCCGGTCATCAGCTCCGCCTGGCCGCTGCCCGCGAAGTCGGCGATGAGCCGGTCGGCGATCAGCTGGCAGTTGCGCGCCAGCTCGAACTGGTCGACGCCCTCCAGTGCCTGAGTGATCACTCCGGCCCGCCGCCGGTGCTCGTCGCCCTCGGTGAACAGCACCGACGGCTGGTAGCCGACGTACGGCAGCAGCGGCCAGTCCGCCGGGATGTTCTCCCACTGGTTCCAGCGCCGGGAGTCCCGCGCGAACAGCTCGTCGTGACCGGTCACGTAGGTGACCTCGGAATAGCCGAGCACCAGCCAGGCCGGGATGTCCCCGTCGAGCAGCACCGGCGCGACCGCGCCGTGCTCGCGGCGCAGCGCGCGGTACAGCTGCGACGGCGTCTGCTGGTACTCGAGCCCTCCCAGGCGCACCGCGTCGGTGTGGGCGGGGCAGCCCGGCGGAGCCGGTTGCGCGGAAGAGGGGTCGGTCATGGTGTCGCCTCCTGGGCCGTCGCCAGTTCGTACAGGTGGTCCACGAGAGTGACCAGCACGTCCTTGCCGGACTCCCGGACCCGCGCGTCGCAGTCGAGCATCGGCACGTGCTCGGGCAGCGCGAGCGCCTGGCGTATCTCCTCCAGGGAGTACCGGTTGGTGTCGTCGTCGAACCGGTTGACGGCCACCACGAACGGCGTCCTGTGGTGCTCCAGCCGGTCGATCGCGTACCAGGAGTCGTTCATCCGGCGCGTGTCCACGAGCACCACGGCACCCAGGGTTCCGGAGAACAGCCTGTCCCACAGGAACCAGAAGCGTTCCTGGCCCGGCGCGCCGAACAGGTACAGCACCATGCGTTCGTTGAGGCTGATCCGCCCGAAGTCGAACGCCACCGTCGTGGTCGTCTTCGTCGCGACCGCGCTGGTCTCGTCGACGCCGACGCCGGCCTGCGTCATCACCTCCTCGGTGTTCAGCGGCCGGATCTCGCTCACCGAGCGGACCAGGGTCGTCTTGCCGACGCCGAAACCGCCCACGATGACGATCTTCAGGCCGGTCTCCGCCGCGTCGGCCAGTGGCGTGCGGTGGGAGGGCGGCTCAGAGGTTGCGGAGCCCATGGAGCACCTCCTTGAGAAGGGCGGAATCGGGGAGCGAGGCGACGGAGCGCGCCGCGCGCGGGTGGCGGGCGGTGATGCGGCCCGTGTCGAGCAGGTCGCCGAGCAGGATCCGCACCACGGTGATGGGCAGCTTCAGCTCCGCGGCGATCTCGACGACGGCCGTGGGGTGTTGGCACAGCTCCAGGATCCGGGCGTGCTCCGACTGCATTCCCGCGGTGGGCCGGCACTCACTGACGATGAGGGTGACCAGGTCGAAGGATTCGCCGGCGCGGCTCCGGCCGGCCGTGACCGTGTAGAGCCGGTCGGGGTCACCGGTGTCCACGGGCTTGCGCATCACGAGGCGGCACTGCCCGGAACGGAATCCCGGGGCTCGGCGCGCAGGTGCTCGCCGATCTGCTCCACCAGCTCCGACATCTGGTGGCCCACCACGCCGGGGTCGGCGTCCTCCTCGGCGAGGACGGCCAGATGCGCTCCCTCGCCGGCCTCCACGATGAACAGCAGGCCGCCGTGGAACTCGGTCATGGACTGCCGGACGCCGCCGCTGCCGTCGCCGAACTCCACGGACGCGCCTTGGGCGAGGGCCTGGATGCCGGAGCAGATCGCGGCCAGCTGATCGGCCTGGTCGAGCGTCAGATGTTCGGTCCAGCAGAGCTTCAGGCCGTCCCGGGACAGGGCGAGAGCGTGCCGGGTTCCGGGGGTGCGCTCCAGGAGGCTCTTCAGAAGCCAGGTGAGGCTGTTGTCGGTGGTCTGCATGATGGGTGATGGGACGGTGGTGCCCGGTTGACCGGTCACCGGCCCGTTCCTCCAATCTCAGGAACTGAAGCGGGAAGTGGGCGCCGACGCCCCGGGCGCCGTACGGGAAAGGGGTCGGCGGCTACGGGGCCGCCGGCGGCTCGGACTCGGACCCGGCATCCGGCCCTGCGTCCGGTCCGGCGTCCGGCCCGGCATCCGATCCGGCGTCCGGTCCAGCGGTGCCGCCCGCGGACCGGCGCCCGCGGTGGAAGGCACCGAACCGTGCGCCGGCGTCGCGTGCCGAACGCGGCTCCGGGCGGGCTCCGTCCGCCGCCTCTGACGCGCCCCCGGATGCCGAGCCGGTCGCCGTCCCGGACGCCGCCTCGGACGCCGACCGGCGCTGCTCGCGCTCCCGCTCCGCCTCGGCCATCGTGCGGCCGGGGGCGCGGACGGGCAGGCCGTTCGGCGTGGCGCCGGTGGCGCGCCGGGGCAGGCCCTGTTCGGGCAGCTCCGGCCGGGCGGCGGGCCGCTCCGGGGCGCCGGCGCCGGGGCGCGAGGTGGGCTCGGGCGCCGGGGCGGGCGAGGCGGCGGGGGCGGGGCCCGGCGTGGGCGCGGTGCCCGCGGCGGGGCGGCCGGCCACCTCGCGCGACACCGGCTCGCGCTGCTGGGCGAGCAGTTGCGGGGGCAGCAGGACGACGACGCCGGTGCCGCCGCGCGACGAGGGGCGGTAGTTGACGCTGATGCCGTACTTCACCGCGAGCCGTCCGACCACGGCGAGGCCGAGCCGGGTGCCCTGGAGCGAGGCGAGGTCGGTCA
The DNA here is from genome assembly GCF_044548235.1 of Streptomyces sp. NPDC052043. Lineage (NCBI taxonomy): Bacteria > Bacillati > Actinomycetota > Actinomycetes > Kitasatosporales > Streptomycetaceae > Streptomyces > Streptomyces sp. NPDC052043. The sequence continues at coordinate 377,740 of NZ_JBIUBT010000001.1, read as the reverse complement.
TGTGACCGGACACCGCCTCCTCGGCGCGGCGCATCGCCGCGTCGGGCATCTTCAGGCCGCTGTCCTCGATGGTGACGACCATGCCGGCGCTGCGGTCCTCGACGTAGACGTGCACCTCGTCGATGGGCGGGGAGAAGTTCGCGGCGTTGTCCATCAGCTCGGCGAGCAGATGCATGACGCCCTCGGCGGCGAAGCCGGAGATCGCGGCGGTGGTGGAGCAGTGCAGGCGCACCCGCTGGTAGGCGGCGATACGGCCGACGGCACCGCGCAGGATGCTCTCCATCACGATCGGCTTGTTCCAGGCGCGGCTGGACCGGCCGCCCATGAGCAGCGCCAGCCGGTCGGTCATCAGTCCGAGCTGGGAGGTGCCGTGGTCCAGCTTCAGCAGGTCGCCGAAGACCTCCTCGCCGTGTCGTTCCTGCATGTCCCGCAGGTCGGCGAGCATGCTGACGGACTTGGCCTGGACGCGGCTGAGTGCCTTGGCGGAGGCGGCCTGTGCCGCGGCGGCGCGCCGCTCGCTGTGGGCGAGTTCGCGGACGAACGACTCGGTCGGGGTGCGGACCATGGGCAGCCGCGGCAGGTCGAGTTCGGCGAGCACCGTGTCGGCGGACTGGCCCTCACGCAACCGGGCGACCGCGGCGGGCAGGGTCTCCTGCACCAGCCGCTCCAGCGCGTCGGACGCCTCGTTCAGCTCCCGCTGGGCCTGCCGGCGCTCGCCGTCCAGGGCTGCCGCGTGCCGCACGCCTTCCTCGACGGCGGCGGCGAAGGTGTGCGCGATCCGGCCCAGCTGCGGGTCGGACGGCGGCGGCACGCTGCCCAGCGCGTCGGTCGCGCTCGCGCCGTCCCGCAGCCGCTTGGCCAGGTCGGGCAGCACCACGTTGACCAGGTGCGCGGTCTCCGCCGACAGCTGCGCCGACTGCGCCCTGAGACGGCCGGTCTCGGAGGTCTGCGCGGCGGCCGTGCGCCGGGCCCGCTGGACGAGCCGATGGCTGGCGAGGACGGTCACGGCCAGGCACACCCAGGCGACCGCCGCCACGGTCAGCGCCCAGATGTGGACGCCGGACGGCGCCAGGGTGACGGCCACACCGCCGGCCGTGGCGCCCACCACCAGCACGACCAGGGGCGTGGTCGGCGAGGTGTGCGGCGCCTTCGCCGGCCGGTGCTGACTGGGCGGTGCAGGCACTGACATTCCGCGGTCCCTCGGTCCAGGAGATCAGAAGAAACGGGGCAGCCGACTCACGGCGGCCGCGGGTCGGAAAGGAGGTCGCCAAGTGGATGACGATCTTCCGACCGGGTTCCTGATCATGCTAGCCACACTGCCGCGCAAGAAGATCTGACCAGCCGCACAGTCCGCCAGTGACCCAACTTCGTCGTGAACCAGCCGCCTGAACACCCGCTCGTGATAAGGGAGATGACGCACCCTCAGCCCGATCGGCGCACGGGGACAGGCTGCCAAATGTGTTGACGAAGTGTCAAACTTGTAAAAACGAACGCCCCTCACGCGTCAACTCCGAACATCACCAACCACTTTCCAGCCAACCACGGGCAAGCTGAAGCCGAACATTCACTCTCCGCGGCCGTTGGGGCATCCGACGAGGACGGCGACGGCTGAGACGATCGCGGACAGTCGCCGGGCTCGGCAGCACTCCTGCGCCACTGAGACAAAGGCCGGCTTCACCCGGGTGAGCTCGTCCGGCCTCTCATGGCGTCGCAGACAGTCAACGAGGTGCTGCGCCGCCGCGGCGGCGTCGGGCGGCCTGCGGATTCCGGGACTGCACACCAGCGCCTTGGGAACACGCCCTGGCCGGCCGGAGCCGGGTTGCCTCACCGCATGCACACCAAATAGGATGAATGCGCTTTCATTCGTGCGCATGCACTCTGACAGTACGGGGTCCGAACCATGAACGACACGGCATCGTGAACGCCCCTCCCACGGTGTACGACGTCGCCGAACGATCCAGCGTCTCCATCGCCACGGTCTCGCGCGTCTACCGCAATCCCGACTCGGTGCGGGCAGCCACTCGCGAGCGGGTACTCGCCGTGGCCAAGGAACTCGGGTATGTCCCGAGCGGCAGCGCCCGCGGACTCGCCAGCCGTTCCACCGGGGTCCTCGGCCTCTGCTTCCCCGACTACTCCGACCCCGACGCCGCCGCCGACGACGAAGCGGACGCGATGCTCTACTCGGACCAGATCATCCGCGGCATGGAACGGGCCGCCCGCCGGCACGGCTACGCCCTGCTCATCGCGGCCTCGCTCCAGGGAGGTCCCGAGAGCCTGGTCGCCAAAGTGGCCGGCCGTGTCGACGGCTTCGCCGTGATGGCCCGTACGGTGTCGACCGAAGAACTGGATGCCATCTCCCGGCGCCGTCCTGTGGTGATGCTCGCGGGACCGCGGGAGGGCAGCGACCCCCTGGACCACCTCGACCACATCGAGGTCGCCAACGAGGACGGCCAGCGGGAGTTGACCCGGCATCTCATCGAGGACCACGGGCTGCGCCGGCTGGCCTACGTGGGCACGGCGGAGGAGTCCCCGGACGTCGCGGCCCGCTTCCGAGGCTTTCGCCGGGCATGCCGCGAAGCGGGTGTCGAGGCGGCCGACGAACCCACTCTGCTCGTCGGAATGATGACTCAGGCCGAGGGCGCACGCGCCGCCGACCTACTGTGCGACCGGCCGGGCGAACGCCCCGAGGCCTTCGTCTTCGCCAACGACCAGATGGCCGTCGGCGCCCTGCACGCGCTCGAACGCCGCGGTCTGACGGTGCCGGACGACGTGGTCGTGACCGGATTCGACGGTATCCCTCTCAGTCGCCTGGTGCGCCCCGCACTCACCACGGTGTGCCAGCCGATGGTGCGGATGGGCGAGGAGGCCACCGGACTCCTGGTGCAGCGGCTGAGCGGAGAACGGTCGGGCGATCCGGTCTCGCTGATGCTCCCTGTCAGCGTGGCCCGCAGGGCGAGCTGCGGTTGCGGTCACGCGTCGGGGGACTCGGTCGTGCCGGGCTCTTCGTGATGCTGCCGTCCACTTCCGCGCTTTCCGGCCGACAGGGCCGACAGGGCTGACACGGCTGACACGGCTGACAGCCACACTGTCCGTGCGTGCCTGCCCTGTTCACGCCTGTCCTGCTCATGCCTGCCCCTGCTCGGCCTCGCAGTCTGCGGGCGGCTCATGCGCCGTACGCGTCCGTGGCCCGTGGCCCGTGGCCGCCCTGTACGGGCTTGGCCGCGTATGGCGGTGCGCGGAGATCGACGAGGGATGTCCCAGCCGTTACGGGAGTGTGACCAAGCCCCTCTTGTCAGGTCGGGAACCGCTGCAAGAGAGTGATGTATGCGCTTACAGGCAGCGCATACATTCGGAGCACCCAAGGAGAAGCCGCCCATGAACCGCGCCGCCGCAACCGGTTCGATCGCCCTCACCCTGGCGTCTGCCTTCACCCTCACCGCCTGTGGCGGCTCGGGTGGCGCGGGCGTGGCCGCCGATGCCGAACAGACGGTGACCGTCTGGGCCATGGGCGCCGAGGGCGAGAAGCTCGGCGATGTCGCCAAGGAGTACGAGAAGGCCCACTCCCACATCACCGTCAAGGTCACGCCGGTGGGCTGGGACGTCGCTCACCAGAAGCTGGTCGCCGCGGCCGCCGCGGGAAAGCTGCCCGACGTGGTGCAGATGGGCGACACCTACCTCGGTGAGTTCGCCGACATGGGAGCGCTGGAGCCGGTCGACACCAAGACCTTCGACAAGGGCGACTTCTTCCCCGCCGCCTGGCAGCAGGGTTCCTACGACGGCAAGACCTACGGTGTCCCGTGGTACGTCGACACCCGCGTCCTCTACTACCGCACCGACCTCGCCGAGAAGGCCGGCCTCAAGGGCGCCCCGGCCACCATGGCCGATCTGCGGAAGGCCGCCGAGGCCTACAAGGCGAAGGCCGGAACCAAGTGGGGCCTGTACATCCAGGGCAGCGGGCTGGACACCGTCCAGAGCTTCTACCCGTTCCTGTACTCGGCCGGCGGAGCCGTCCTCACCGACGACGGCAAGGCGGTCGTCAACTCCGCCGAGGCCGTCCAGGCCCTCGAGAACTACGGCGGCTACTTCGACAAGGGCCTGAGCAGGAAGTCCGTACCGCCCGGCTACGACGTCACCAAGGACTTCAACACCGGCGCGGTCCCCATGTTCTTCGGTGGCCCCTGGATCATGAACCTGCTGGACGAGAACTACCCCGACCTCAAGGGCAAGTGGGCCGTAGCCGCCGTCCCCGCCGACAAGGCATCGGTGTCGATGGCCGGCGGATCGAGCCTGGCGATCTCCGCGGACAGCGACCACAAGGCCGCCGCCAAGGAGTTCATCCGGTACCTCACCACCGCCAAGGGTCAGGCCGACTGGTTCGATCGGACCAGGGACCTGCCCGCCAACATAGCCGCGTGGAAGTCCGGCGACCTAGCCTCCGACCCCGACCTCAAGGTGTGGCGCAGCCAGATGGAGACCGCCAAGAGTATTCCGGTTCAGCCCAAGCTGACCGAGATCACCTCCAAGGTCGACATCGCCATCGAGTCGGTCACCCAGGGCAAGTCCACCGCGAAGGCCGCGCTGGACGAGGCCCAGTCCGAGATCGACGGACTCGTCAGGTAACCGTCATGTCCCTCACGACAGGACCGGCCACCCCGGACATGGCCGTGACGAAGCCCCGGGGCCCGGCGGGAGGCAGGCAGCCCCGGGCGGGCCGTCGGCGCTCCCTGAGCCGTCACAATCTGTACGGATGGCTGTTCTCCACGCCGTTCCTCGTGCTGTTCGGCGTCTTCATGCTCTTCCCCATCGTCGCGACGCTCCTGATGAGCTTCACCGACTTCGGGGTCCGCAACGTCACCCGGCCGCTGGAGGCGCAGTTCGTCGGGCTCGACAACTACACCCGCCTCTTCGGGGACGACAAGTTCCTCACCGCCCTGTTCAACACTGCCTACTTCGTGGTCGTGGGCGTCCCGCTGACCATCGTGCTCGGTCTGCTGGTCGCCGTCCTGCTCAACCAGGGCATCGACCGCGCCCGCACCTTCTTCCGCGTCGGGTTCTACGCCCCGGTGGTCACCACCATCGTCGCGGTCGCCGTCGTCTGGCGCTTCGTGCTCGATCCCTCCGACGGTCTGGTCGCCGGGATCGCCTCCGAACTGGGCGCGACGGTACCGGACTTCCTCGGTTCGCAGGCCTGGGCGATGCCGTCCCTGATCGCGATGGCGGTGTGGCGCAACCTCGGCACCGTCATGGTGCTGTTCATCGCCGGCCTGCAGGCGATCCCCACCGAGGTGCGTGAGGCCGCGCGCCTCGACGGCGTCGGCGCCTGGCAGGAACTGTGCCGCATCACCGTCCCGTTGCTGCGCCCCACCATGCTCTACGCCACCGTCATCACCACCATCGGCTACCTGAACGTCTTCGAGGAACCGTTCGTGATGACTCAGGGCGGTCCGTCCGACGCGACGCTGACGGTCTCGCTCGACATGTACCGCGAGGGCTTCAACTTCTTCCACATGGGTTATGCGAGCGCCATGGCCTATGTCCTGTTCGTCGTGATCATGGGCATCACGGTGCTCCAGCTCCGATTGCTGAAGGACAACACCCGATGACCGCCCCGACGGCAACCGCGCCCGAGCGCCGCCGGCCCGCGGGCCGCGTGCGCACCCCGCTGCTGTACACGATCGCCTCCGTCGGCCTGCTGCTGATGGCCGCGCCCTTCCTGTGGATGGCGCTGTCGGCGTTCAAGACGAAGAAGGACCTCACAGCCAGCCCGCCGGTGTGGATCCCCTCCGAGTGGACGCTGAGCAACTTCAGCGAGCTGCTCGACCAGCTCGACATGCCGCGGTACTTCATGAACTCGCTGCTCGTGGCCATGCTCGTGACCGTCTGCAACCTGCTGTTCTGCTCGATGCTCGGCTACGCCCTGGCGAAGCTGGACTTCACCGGCCGCTCCCAGGTCTTCGGGATCGTCCTGGCCGCCCTGATGGTGCCGGGCAACCTCATGATCCTGCCGCTGTACGTACTGATGAACGGGTTGGGGCTCATCGACTCCTACGCCGGACTCGTCCTGCCCTTCGCGGCCGGTGCGTTCGGGGTGTTCCTGATGCGGCAGTTCATGCAGTCCGTCCCGGACGAGCTGCTCGAAGCCGCCCGCATCGACGGCGCCGGCGAGTGGTACATCTTCTGGCGGATTGTGCTGCCCCTGGTCAAGCCCGCCCTGGCCACCCTGACGATCTTCACGTTCCTCGGGTCCTGGAACAACTTCATCTGGCCGCTGATCGCCACCAACGACCCCGACAAGTACACGCTGCCCGTCGCGCTCGCGACCTTCGCCAACGATCCCAACCGCACGGTCGGCGGCGGCAACGGCATGCTCATGGCCGGCTCGCTGCTGGTCGTCCTGCCCGTCCTGGTCGTCTTCGCCGTCCTGCAGCGGCACTTCACCCAGGGCATCGCGACTGCCGGACTCAAGTAGCCCAAAGCCGCAGCACCGGACGACGCCCGGCACGGGCCCGTGCTCGTGCCCGTGCGCGGACTTGCCCCCCACCCACCAGAAAGACAGAACGGACGATGACGCACACCTCGACCCGCTTCCCCGACGGCTTCCTGTGGGGCGCCTCCACCGCCGCCCACCAGATCGAGGGGAACAACGTCAACAGCGACTGGTGGCGCAAGGAGCACGACCCCGCGGCGAAGATCGCCGAACCCAGCCTGGACGCCTGCGACAGCTACCACCGCTGGGAGCAGGACATGGACCTGCTCGCCGAACTCGGCTTCACCGACTACCGCTTCAGTGTCGAATGGGCCCGCATCGAACCGGTGCGCGGCACCTTCTCCCGTGCCGAGATCGCCCACTACCGCCGCATGGTCGAAGGCGCCCTGGCCCGCGGCCTGCGTCCCATGGTCACCCTGCACCACTTCACCGTCCCCCAGTGGTTCGAGGACTTCGGCGGCTGGACCGCCGACGGAGCCGTGGAGCTGTTCGCCCGCTACGTGAAGGAGTGCGCCCCGATCATCGCCGACGGCGTCCGGCACGTGTGCACCATCAACGAGCCGAACATGATCGCCGTGATGGCGGGCGCGGCCAAGGCCGGCGACCAGGGCTTCCCGCCCGCCGGTCTGCCCACGCCGGACGAGGAGACCACCCACGCGGTGATCGCCGCTCACCACGCGGCGGTCGAGGCGGTCCGCTCGATCAACCCCGACATCCAGGTCGGCTGGACCATCGCGAACCAGGTCTACCAGGCACTGCCCGGCGCCGAGGACGTCACGGCCGCCTACCGCCGCCCCCGCGAGGACGTCTTCATCGAGGCCGCCCGCGACGACGACTGGATCGGCGTGCAGTCCTACACCCGCACCAAGATCGGCCCCGACGGCCCCCTACCGGCCCCCGACGACGCCGAGCGCACCCTGACCCAGTGGGAGTACTACCCGGCGGCCGTCGGCCACGCCCTGCGCCACACCGCCGACGTCATCGGCCGCGCCATGCCCCTGATCGTCACCGAGAACGGCATCGCCACCGCGGACGACACCCGCCGCGTCGACTACTACACCGGTGCCCTCGGCGAAGTCGCGTCCGCGCTCGAGGACGGCCTCGACGTCCAGGGCTATCTGGCCTGGAGCGCCCTCGACAACTACGAGTGGGGCTCCTACAAGCCCACCTTCGGCCTGATCGCGGTGCACCCGGTCACCTTCGAGCGCACCGCCAAGCCGTCCGCCGTCTGGCTCGGGGGCCTCGGCCGCAGCCGCGAACTGCCGCGCACGGCCGCCTGACACCGCCGGTCGGCCCCGATCCCGGGAGTCGGCGGGGACCTGACCCCCGTCGGCTCCCGCCCCCCACCGCTGGTCGTACCAGCGACCGCACACACCGCTCCACGACACACGCCCGTCCCACCTGCCCAGGAGTCGGACCCGCATGAACCGTCGTCGTTTCCTCACCGCCGCAGGCACCGCCGCCGCGGCAACCTGTGTCACCGCACCCACCGCCCACGCCGCCACCCCCACTCGCCCCGACCGGGAGGCAGCCCTCCTGCGAACCTGGTTCACCGCGACATACCGCTCGATCACGGCCATGACGACCGACTTCGGCCTGACCGCCGACAAGATCGACGTGAGCGGCGACGGCCGGCCGGTGCTCTCCGCGCAGACCTCACCGACGAACATCGGCTGCGGCCTGTGGTCGACCGTCGCCGCGGCCGGACTCGGCGTGATCTCCCACTCCGCCATGCACCAGCGGCTGACGCGCACGGTCGCCGCGGTGGAGCGGCTGGAGCGCGCACACGGCTTCTGGTTCAACTGGTACGACGCACACGACGGTTCGCTGCTGACGACATGGCCGGAGACCGGCGACGCGGTCCGTCCCTTCCTCTCCACGGTCGACAACGCCTGGCTGGTCACCGGTCTGCTGATCGCCGCCCACGCCGACCCGGCCCTTCGCCCGCGCGTTGCCGCCCTGCTGGCCGACGCGGACTGGGCCTACTACTACACGCCGTTCGACCCGGCCGACCCGGTCGCCGGGCCCGGACAGCTGCGCGGCGGATTCTGGCCCGACAAGCCCGGCAAGGGCGAGCCCACCGGCCACCACTACGGAGCCCTCAACACCGAGCCCCGCATGGCGAGTTACCTCGGCATCGCCGACGGCTCGCTGCCGGGCGAGCATTACTGGCATCTGTTCCGCACCCTGCTGCCCGGCCTGGGACAGGAGCAGGAACCGCAGGGCGGCTACGTCACCATCGACGGTGTCCGCGTCTGGGAGGGCCACTACACCTACCGCGGCCGCAAACTCGTCCCCACGTGGGGCGGCTCGATGTTCGAGGCTCTGATGGTCCCCCTGTTCGTCCCCGAGCCGGAATGGTCGCCGCGCTCCTGGGGCACCACGCACCGCCGGTACGTCCGCAGCCAGATCGAACACGGCCTCATCGAGGAGAAGTACGGCTACTGGGGCTTCTCTCCGGCCAGTATCCCCGAAGGCGGCTACCGGGAGTACGGCGTGGACGGGATCGGCATGCAGGAGGACGGCTACTACTCCCTTGGCGTGGCCACGCCCCACGCGTCCTTCCTCGCCCTGCCGCAGGCCCCGTCGGAAGCACTCACCAACCTCACCGCGCTCGCCCGCGACTTCGGTGCCTACGACGACCGCTACGGCTTCCGCGACTCCGTCGACATCATCACCGGGCGCGTCAGCGACTTCGTCCTCGCCCTCGACCAGGGCATGATCATCGCCGCCCTGGCCCAGCGTCTCTCCCCCGGCCTGCTGCAGGCACCCTTCCGCACCGGGGGCTTCCGCACACGGGTACGACCGCTGCTGGCCAAGGAACGGTTCAGTATCTGAGGCTGACCGGTGCCGGGACGTGCCCGGAGAGGGGTGCGTCCCGGCACTCTGCCGTTCGCGACGTACGCGACCTGGTGGGCCCGGCAGGCACTGGAGCGGGCGCTGGGCAACGAAAGCCGACTGATCCGTATCCCGGTGCACATGCACGAGAAGGTGCGCAAGGTCGCGATGGTCGCGTCACGGCTGGCCGCCGAGGGGAGGTCCCTCTCCGCGGCCGCGGTGGCCGTCGCGACGAACCTCACGGTGGCCGAGGTCGACGCGGTCCGCCGGATCAGCCGGCCGACCGACTCCCTGGACCGCGAGATCGGCGACGGCACGCACCTGGGCGAACTGATCGCGAAGCTGCACCTGGCACCCACGCCGGAGGAGGTGCTGGCGCCGAAGTACTCCCGGCAGCGGGTGGAGGAGCTGCTGGCCCGCGCCGGCCTCACGGAGCGCGAGGCGGACGTGATGCGGCGGCGCTGCGGGCTGGTGGGCGGCGAGCGGGAGACGCTGGACGACATCGGCAAGGAGCACGGCGTCACCCGCGAGCGCATCCGGCAGCTGGAAACGCGGGCGCGGGACCGGTTGAAGGAGGTGCTGGAAGGCAGGGTGCCCGAACCTCGGGGAAAGCGGGGACGCAAGCGCAAGCCGCCCGCGCGGGAGGAGGCGCCGCAGCCTCCCGTGCCCACACCTGTCGCGGAGTTCCCCGCGCCGGCGTCCAGGTTCAAGCGGGCGCGCGTTCCGGAAGGGCAGAAGACACTGGTCTGAGGCCCGTCAGAGATCGGGGTGGATCTTGCCGCCGATGTGCGCGATGCGGAGCCCGGCCTCCTCACCGACCAGGCGAAAGTGGATGCGGCCGGCTCCCGGGGTGAAGCGGGCGTGAAGGTGGAAGGTCTCCACCTTCCCGTCCAGGTCCTCGAACTGACACACTCGCTTACGGGTTTCGCCCTCCGGAGTCACCTTGGTCTGCCATTCCGGTTCGGCCATGGTGGCCGGGTCCCATGCGGCGGCCGCCGCCTCAAGTTTCTCCAGGCAGCGCCGTACGGGCACGACCCAGTGCGGGTTCAGGTCGCTGAGCTGGTCCTCGACACGTGGCAGGAACATGAGGTGGGGGTAGAGGTCGGCCCGGCTGTCCCAGATGCGCAGGCCGGTGGTGACGCCTTCCTGGCGCGTCTTGCGGATCCAGTCCAGGTGCCCGTCGAGGTGCAGCTCAGCGGCCAGATGCCGGACGTCGACGGTGTCCTGCCGCATCTCCAGTGTGCCGTCGTCGTCTTCGACCAGTTCACTCCGCTCCAGGCTCACGTGGTCGGCCTGCCACTGCCGGGCCACCGCGAGACTGACCGAGATGCCGTCCATGAAGTGCGCGGCGCCCAGTCCCAGGACGACCTCACCGTCATGGCGGTATTCGAGGTGATCGGCGGCGTCCCGCGCCGGGAAGACGCTGCGCACGGGAGATCTTCCCTGTAAGCCACGGAGGCGCTGCCAGAGGGCGCGGTTGCGCGGGCTGGCGCCGATCCACTTGTTGACCGGGTAACCCTCAGCGATCTCAAGTGCCTTGACGTCCACCTCGCTCACCAGGGCCGTGTCCGACCCACCCGCGCTCGCGGCGGCGCGCACAGCGTTCACGAAGTCGGCCATGGCCCGTTCGGCCCGCGCCGGGTCGCAGGCCGTCCCCCAGGACTTCTCGTTCAGAAACAGCAGTGGCACGTTTTGCTCCCCCTGTGTCGGCCCGTACCGTCAGTCCAGCAGCTGGTCGAGCGAGTTCTCCCACTCGTCGAAGAAGCCCTCGGGCCACTGTTGGAGCATGCCGTCCTTGTCGATGCGGGGGGTGACGACCTCGGTGCCGGCCCCGTTGCCCTGGAAGTAGTGCACTACCGTGTCCTCCGGCTGCAGGACACCTTGTTTCACAGCGATGCGGACGCCGTTCAGCACGTGGTCGCTGTGCGTCTCGACGATCAGCTGGGCACCGGTGGCGGCGGCCGCTGAGAGCAGTGCGGCCATCCGGCTCTGCCCCTTCGGGTGCAGGTGGGCCTCGGGGTTCTCCAGCAGTATCAGGCTCTCGGGTGTCGCGGTGAGGCAGGCGACGACGATGGGCAACGCGTAGGTGAGCCCGAAGCCGACGTTGGTGGGGCGGCGGCGCCGCGTCGCGTTGATGCCGGCGGTGCCGCCGAAGCCGTAGGAGAGGCGGACTGAGTCGGTGCCTTCGATGGGATCTGTCTCGATGTTGACACCGGGACACAGCTCCTGCATCCACGCGATCGTCTGGTCCAGGAGCTGGGGAGATGTGGCGCCGCGGTGGCGGAGCGGGCCTTCGGGCACCTCCGTGGGTACTTCCAGAGCCGTGTGGTGACGCAGGTAGTTGACGGTGTGTTCACCACGGACACCGAGGAACCCGCGGGCCACCGCGATCTGGTGGGAACGGGGGTAGGTGACCGCCGGGGTGATGCGGTCGGCGTGCAGGTACTGAAAGGGCTGCTCGGCCAGGTGCGCGCGGACCGATCCCTCTGCCAGGGGCATGACGTCCTGATCGGGATGGCGGATGTCATACGCGGCGGCCCACGTGCGCTCCTCGCCGTCCTCCTCGATGACGAAGCCGACGAGTGGCTCGTCGACTGCGGGGAGTTCCTCCACGGGTCCGAAGTCCTCGTGCAGGACGTCCTGTGCCGTGCCCAGGGCAACGAGATCGCCGTTCAGTAGCAGTCCACCCCCGGCACGTCTGGTCCGGACGAGCATCTGGCTCTCGTACGACTGCCGGAGCAACCCCAGCGACTGCAGGACACTGCTCTTGCCCGAAGAGTTGAGACCGGTGAGGAGGGTCAGCGGGCCGAGGGGGAGCTCCAGACGCCGGAAAGCCTTGAAGTTGATCAGCGTGACACGGTTGATCACTGCTCGGCCCCTCCGCCTTCCGCGCGGAGTGCGTTCTCGAAGAGCTCCTTGACCGCGTCGAACCGCTTCCGCACCTTTCTGGCGTCACCCGTTCCCACGGAGATGGCGCGCTCGAAGTCCGCGTCCTCCACAAGATCGGCGAAGGCGTCGAGGACGTCGATCTGCCGCAGCGCCTCACGCTCGTCGGGGCCCAGGCTCGCCAGGTTGACGGCGACGGCCTCGAAAAGGGCCTTGTTGATGGGTGACTTGCGCTGCTGGTTGTGGCGGTACTTCCGGAACGCATGGGGACCGAAGATCTCCTCGGCCGCGAGCATCGCGGTGAGGAACTCGTTCCGCAGCCGCTCCTCGTCCGCGCTGTCGAGACGGTTCACCTGGTGCATCGCCTCGGCGAGGAACGCGTCGAAATCACCGGGCCGATACGCGTGCGGGGAGGTCATCCGGAAGGCCAGGAAGCGGAGCACCATCTCCCGGTCGGCCATCCGGTCGCCGACGACGCTGTAGCCGGTGGCCTGCCGGAACTCCGAGGTCACCGCGAGTTCCGCGAGGAGGGTACGGGCCCGCCCGGGGATAAGCGCGTGCCGGATCTCCTGCCGGGTGAGGGGCTCGCCTCCGGTGTTGATACGCGCGAAGACGTTGAACATCACCGGCTCGGGTGTACCGCGCCGGATGACGTGGACGACGACCTCCGTCTCGCGCAGCCGGATCTGGAGCTTTCCGGACAGGTCCGTGAAACTCGCGCCTTCGAAGTTGCGCAGATACTCCAGGCCCGTCAGCTTCAGCGGGTCGGCGCCGACCGCCTGGGGCTCGAGGAAACGGGCGATCGACGTGAGGCGCTGGATGCCGTCGACGATGGCCCAACTGCCGTCCTTGTTCTCGGCGGCATAGAACGACGGGATGGGGATGCGCAGAAGCAGCGACTCGATGAGACGGCTCTGCTTGCCGTCGGTCCAGATGCCCGCCTTGCGCTGGAAGTCGGGGGCGAGGTCGATCATCTCGTTGCGCAGCCGGGAGAGCAGCAGATCGACGGTGGTCGTCCGGGTGTCGATGTCGATGTGCTCGGGGTCGAAGGGAGAGGTGATCTCCTCGAAAGCGGCTTCCTCGCCCTCCTCGCGCTCGATGTCGGTCGGCCGACCGTCGGCGGTGACTTCCACGGCGAATACCGGGGCATCAGGCTCCCCCGCCTCGGCAGCCGCGTCCTGATACCGCTCGAACACCGACCGTTGGTCCCGGGTACGCCCCTGACTCTCCTCCAGCGCGGCCATGTCGTCTCGTCGCCCTCCCCCTCATGCCATGCGGGATCATCGTGTCCGCCTCGATCGACCTTCACCCTACCGTCCGTGATCCCCCGGTGACGCCTGATCCGTCGGCGCAGTTGGGGCATGCGGCGCGTGCGGATGACAGTTCCGGACGCTGTGCCGACCGGTCGTCCGTCGCCGGTTCCACGTCGCGGTCCTGGGCCGTGCGGGACAGGCCCGCGACGGCCCGCCCCAGGACCGCCCGCAGAGGCGGGAAGACGGCCGCGACGCTGAACAGGCCCGCGAGGACGAGCACCTCCGTGGCGGCTCCTCCGCCAGGCAGGACCACCGCCCCCGCGAACAGTGCCGCAGCCGCCACGAGCCACCCGACCCAGCGTCGCAGACGGCTCCACAGTGGCTCCTCCGTGACGCCGACCGTGCCGTCCGGGGTGGGGGCGCCCGACAGCAGGTGCGCACCGATGACCACAGGACTGTCGCGGCTGTCGCGGGGACGACTGCTGTGGCGCAGGGCGCCGGACACCAGCCGTGCCAGTTCGTCCACGGCTGTTTCCCGGTCCGATCCCTCGGAGAACAGGTAGCGTTCGTTCTCCTGCGTGAGCGCTGCGATCAGCCGTTCCGTGTCCTGGCGGACGCGCTCCCGCGCGGCGGACGGCAACTCGCGTGGCAGGTAACGGGCCTGGGTGCGCAGGGCCCGGCACAGTCGGCGGAAGGCCTTGCCGTGGGTGTCGAGAGCCGACTCCTGGGGCCGCCTCGCCTCCGGCTCCTCCAACAGCCCCTCAAGGAACAGCGCCGCCCGCACCGTCACCAGCCCCGCCGGGTCGGAGACGGCCGCGGCCCGTTCGTCGGCGGCCATGAGAGCGATGGACACGGTGCCGTACACCGCGATGCCGGCGAACATCCACAGCGAGGCGACCGAGCCCCCGTCGGGTCCCGGCCTCAGCGGCAGCATGGGCCCGACGGCGATGAGGACAGGAACCACCTGGAAGGGGACGGAGGCACATCGGCCGGCGACGATCCTGTGCCACCGGTCGACGAGCTGCTCCTTGTCCGGCCGGTCCTCCGCCGGCACCCGCCGGTGCTCCAGCTTGCCCAGAAGCGTCTCGATACGCCCCTCGCACGCCCGCCGCCGGACGCGTCTCGCCGGTCGGATCCAGTACACGGCCCGCCCCGGTACGCGGCTGCGTGAAGTCCACAGCAGTCCGATCCACAGAACCTCGAACAAGGTCCAGGAAGTCCAGTAGAAGGAAAGCTCCTTGAATGCCGTCCACGTCATGCACGGCAGCGTCGCAGACGCCACTGACAGTCATCGCAAGGCGACTTCGCACCAGGCCGTCTTGGTGTAGGGGTCGTTGCCGATTATCCCGGTCAGGTGGACGGCGGAGACCAGCCGATCCGGACCGCAACCGCGAGCCAGTTGCCACCGTCGTACGGGTAGTGGCCGGTGGCGGCGAAGAGCAGCACCACGCCGAGGGCGTACACGTCCGCCGCCGGGGTCAGTTGGTGAGTGCCCTCCGCCTGCTCGGGCGGCATGCACAGGACGCTGCCGACCACGACACCCGTCGCGGTCAGTGTCGTACGGCGTTCCGCGAGCACCGCGAGGCCGAAGCCGATCACCTTGGGGCCGTCGGGGCCGAGCAGCGCGAGAGCGGGGTGCCGCTCTCCGCGGGCAGCTGACAGGCCAGGGCCTTGACCTGGGCGCTCTATAACGGTGTGAAGGTGGCTGGGCGTCCGGAGCGCTTGCGGTCGCCCAGGGCCGGCAGCCGGTGAGCGGCGAAACGGCCGCGCCAGGTGCGGACGGTGCCAGATGCAGCCCGGTCTCCCGGGCGATCCGGGCGTTGGAGCGATTCCGGGCCGCGTGCAGGACAACCTGGGCACGCTGACGGAGCCGGTACTCGGTCTTGTGGCCGTAGGCCATCTTCTTGAGCCGCTCGCGTTCCGAGGCGGTCAGGACTATCGGGCGGGCGGAGGCAACGGGCAAGGCAGGCACGCCGATCACGAGAAGTGGATCACGACAGACGGCATCCTGCCGCACACGGCCGCCCAGTCCTGCGGCAGGATGTCGGCTGTGCCCACGCCCTCGGAACACACCCGGCTCCAGCTCGAGCTGTACCTGCAGATACGCGCCGAAGCGGCCTGGCCGCAGCTGGCCGGCCTGCATGTCCGCCACCAGGGCCAGTACGCCTACGTTCAAGGCGAACTGGCCGATGGCGGGCGCCTCAAGCTGATGCGTCTGCGCTACACCGGCACCGCGAGCCGGTGGGGCTTCGCCCTCCACGACCCCGCCGACGACCGCTACCAGGACACCCTCCTGCCCACCGGCAGCCACAGCGGCACCCCCGAGGACGCCCTCGACACCGCCTGCCACCTCCACCTCACCGCCCTCAACAGCTGAGCGCGAGCACGCCTACAAGCAGCATCGAAGTCAACCCCCGAAGGACTTACGGCGCAGACCATTAAGCGGCAGACGAGTCGGGCTGTACGCCGGGTTCTGTTCCCCGGGTTCCTCGCGGAGCCCGGGGCGACGGCCATCCATCTAGGACCGGCGTTGCCGCCGGCCTCGTGCGGTCCACCCGCGGACTCGGGCGGGCAGCCCTCGAACGTCCGCGCAGAGCCGCCTTGCGGCGGCCCCTTTTGACCTTGCTCCGGGTGGGGTTTACCGAGCTGCCCAGGTCACCCTGGGCACTGGTGGTCTCTTACACCACCGTTTCACCCTTACCGAGGACCGAGATCCCCGGCGGTCTGCTTTCTGTGGCACTGTCCCGCGGGTCACCCCGGGTGGCCGTTAGCCACCACCCTGCCCTGTGGAGCCCGGACGTTCCTCGGGAAGCCCCTGAGGGCTCCACGCGGCCGTCCGCCCGGCTCGTCTGCCGTACGCACCATGGTACCGGTCACACCGACCGGCCCCGCTTCCGGCCGGGTCAGAGGAGGTCCGCGGTGTCCAGGTCGAAGGCGAAGGGCTCGGGAAGGGACAGAGCGTCGCCGAACGAGCGCTTGAGCAGCCGTAGATAGTCGTCGTTCTCCGGCTCGCTGAACAGCGTGACCATGGAAGCTTCGCGATCGACGAGCAGGTAGAGGGGAATGCCCTCTCGGGCGTAGCAGCGGCGCTTGGCCTCGCGGTCGGCCTCCGGCTTGGTGGACGTCACCTCCAGCACCATGGCAACCCCGTCGCAGGGCATCCAGCAGTCGGCGCCCCCGAAGAGATCAAGATTCAGGGCGGCGAACGTGACGTCCGGGACCGCGTAGTTCTTCGGGCACCCGCCGCCCTTCGCCAGCCTCAGTCCCTTGTTCCCCGAGAAGTCCATGTCGATCCTGGACCGCTTGATCACTTGCCTCACGATCCGGCTGATGTACTTCTCGTGCTCCCCGTCCGGCGGCGGCGTCACGACGATCTCCCCCTCGATCAGTTCGGCCCGGAAGCCCTCCGGGGTGTCGAGGGACAGGAAGATCTCCAGCAGGCCCTCAGCCGGCGTGGTGGGCTCATGAGCCACGGCAGTCATGTCACGCCCCTCCTTCGGTCGCTCACCAGACTGGGACATTCCAAGATCACCTTTTCAAGAGATCGGGAACCTTCCCTCGATCGTGGCACAGGAACACCACCCGGGTCAGCCGCCGGACGATCGCGTCCGCGCGCCGCGAGACGCGCACGGCGCACGAGCGGGCCGAGGGCGCACTGGACGTGCCCGTCGGCTCGCAGACCTCCGTCACCCTCGAACTGACCGCGCCGGTCGAGCACGTCACCCTCCTCGGCAGGCGCAGGCGGGTGCGGCTCGTGCGGTTCCACGCCGAGGACGCCGGTGGGCTCGTGCGGGTGCTCACGCGGGGGTGAAGCGCACCCTCGCGGGTGGTGGGGCGGACGGGTCGGCCCGGGTGAGGCGTACGCGGAGCCGTTCGCCCAGGGGCAGGGGGACGGTGCCGACTGCGGTGCCGGACTCGACGCGGGCGACGACGGGCGGGGACTCCACGTGGACGGTGCCGGCCGTGGGGCCGTGTGCGTCGACGTCGATCACCCAGCCGTCGAAGAGCTCGCCGACCCGGTCCTTCAGCAGCGCGGCCTCCACCACGTCCAGGCACTCCCGCTCCACGGCGGCCGCGCGCCGGGTGCCCTCGGCCATCCGTTCCGGCAGCGCGTCCAGCCCGGTGAGCACCCACTCGGGCACGTCCTGACCGGCCACGGCGGCCAGGCAGATCTCGGTGGCGTACCGGTCGGCGAGGCGACCCAACGGGGCCGTGCAGTGCGCGTAGGGCGCGGCGACGGCGGCGTGCGTGGTGATCGCCGGGAGACCGCCGTCCCGGAAGACGGTGTAGCCGGCGCCGCTCAGCAGGGACGCGCACTCCCGCAGGAAGGCCGCGTGCCGCGGCCGGTCCGCGTCGAGGGTGCGCAGGAGGGCGGTGTACGACACGTGGTGCGGCCAGTCGACGCCCAGGGCGTGCGCGCTGCGCCGCAGGCGGCCGACCGCGCCGTCGGGCGCGGGCGGCAGGGTGCGCAGTACGCCGGTGCCGTGGGCCAGCATCAGTTCCGCGGCGGCCATGCCGGTGAGCAGGGAGAGCTGGGCGTTCCAGCGGTCGGCCGGGAGCGG
This sequence comes from Streptomyces sp. NPDC052043, assembly GCF_044548235.1. Classification (NCBI taxonomy): domain Bacteria; kingdom Bacillati; phylum Actinomycetota; class Actinomycetes; order Kitasatosporales; family Streptomycetaceae; genus Streptomyces; species Streptomyces sp. NPDC052043. The sequence goes on along the minus strand of NZ_JBIUBT010000001.1, from coordinate 359,714 downwards.
GGCGCGGTACGCCGGCTCGTAGGCGCGACCCCCGGGCACGTCTGCCGGGTGCTCCACGACCTCCTGCTCGGGCACCACGAGCGAGATGCCGCCGCGCTCGGCCTCCAGCCGCTCCCGCAGCCGTCCCACGTCCCGCAGCAGCGCGACCGGTTCGTCGGCGGTCCCGCCGTCGATCTCCTTCTGCACGCCGGTGCGGTCCAGCTGTGCCCGGCTGCGGACCAGGGCGCGGCGGACGTCGACGGACCGCGTGCGGCCCTCCGCGTCCAGGTCGACCGTCCACAGCACGGCGGGCCGGGTCTGCCCGGGCAGCAGGCTCGCGGCGCCCTCGCCCAGGACGGCCGGGTGCAGCGGGACTCCGCCGTCGGGGAGGTACAGGGTGACCGCCCGCCGGTGCGCCTCGGTGTCCACGGTGCCCGCCGGCACGACGAAGGCGGCCACGTCGGCGACGGCGCAGCGGACGCGGTAGCCGCTGCCCCGGCGGGACAGGTGCATCGCCCGGTCGAGTCCGGGCCCTTCGCGACCGGCCCCGTCGAGTCCGGCCCGGTCACGACCGGCGGAGCCGGGCGGGTCGAGGGTGAAGAACGGGATGTCGGTGGCGTCGTGCAGGGGGAGCGCGGGGTCCCGCGCGGCCCGTTCCGCCTCGGCGAGCACCGCGGGCGGGAAGCCTCCGGGCACACCGAGCGTGGTGCGCAGTGCGGCGAGGGCGGCCCGCAGGGGTCCTTCGGGGGCGCCGGTCACGCGGAGCGGGCGGCGGGGCATACAGCGAGCGTAGGGCGGAGGCGCGCGGGCGGCACGCCGTACGCTGTCGCGGAGCGCTACCCGAAGGAGCAACCCCGTGCTTGTCCTGCTGCCCCCGTCCGAAGGCAAGGCCGCCGCCGGCCGCGGCGCCTCGCTGAGGCCCGAGTCGCTCTCGCTGCCGGGGCTGGCCGCCGCCCGTGAGACGGTGCTGACGGAACTGGTGGAGCTGTGCGCCGGGGACGAGGAGAAGGCCCGCGAGGTGCTGGGGCTGAGCGAGGGTCTGCGCGGCGAGGTCGCCAAGAACGCCGCGCTGCGCACGGCGGGGACGCGTCCCGCCGGGGAGATCTACACCGGGGTGCTCTACGACGCCCTGGACCTGGCCTCCCTCGACCCGGCGGCCAAGCGGCGCGCCGCGCGCTCGCTGCTGGTCTTCTCGGGGCTGTGGGGCGCGGTGCGGGTGACCGACCGGATCCCGTCCTACCGCTGCTCGATGGGCGTGAAGCTGCCCGGACTGGGCGCGCTGGCCGCGTACTGGCGCACGCCGATGGCCTCGGTGCTGCCCGAGACGGCCGGTGACGGGCTGGTGCTCGACCTGCGGTCCTCGGCGTACGCGGCGGCGTGGAGGCCGAAGGGGGAGGTCGCCGGCCGGACGGCCACCGTGCGGGTGCTGCACTCCCAGGTCGTGGACGGGGTGGAGAAGCGGTCCGTGGTCAGCCACTTCAACAAGGCCACGAAGGGCCGGATCGTACGCGCCCTGCTGACCGAGGGTGCCGCTCCGAAGGACCCGGCGGAGCTGGTGGAGGCGCTGCGGGACCTCGGGTACGTGGTGGAGGCGGAGCCGCCGGGGAAGGCGGGGCGGCCGTGGGCGCTGGACGTGGTGGTGACGGAGATCCACTGACGCGGGGATCCGCCCGCGCGGGGACCCACCCACGCGGCCCACGTGGGCATCCGCTCCCCCGCGTGGCGGTGGCGTTCAGCGCAGGTGGGACGTGTCGTTGAACAGGCGGACGCTCGCGTTGCCGTCCGCGTAGTACGCCACCGCCGACAGGGACGCCGCCGACAGCTCCATGCGGAACAGGGACTCCGGCGGGGCGCCGAGGGCCAGTTGGACGAACGTCTTGATCGGGGTGACGTGGGTGACGAGCAGCACCGTGCGGCCCGCGTGGGCGGCGACCAGCTTGTCCCGGGCGGCGGCGATCCGGACCGCGGTGTCCGCGAAACTCTCGCCGCCACCGGTGGGTTGGGCCTCCGGGGAGGCCAGCCAGGCGTTCAGGTCGTCCGGGTAACGCTCGCGCACCTCGCCGAAGGTGAGCCCCTCCCAGGCGCCGAAGTCGGTCTCGCGCAGCCCCTCCTCCACGGTCACGTCGAGGCCGAGGCGGGCGGCGACGACACCGGCCGTCTCGCGGGTGCGGGCGAGCGGCGAGGACACGACGGCCTGGACGGTACCGCGCCGGGCGAGCGCCGCCGCGACCTTCTCGGCCTGCTCCCGGCCCACGCCGGACAGCGACGGATCGGTGCCGCCACTGCCCGAGAAACGCTTCTGCGGCGTCAGCGGCGTCTCGCCGTGCCGCAGCAGAACGAGGGTGGCGGGGGTACCGAGGTCGGCGGGTGCCCAGCCGGGCGTGGCGGCCCTGTCCGGCCCCGCACCGGCAGCGGAAGCCTCCGGGCCACCCGCGGCGGTGGCGCGCGCCGCCCGCACGTCGGCGCGCGCGCCGGTGCCGGGGAGCTGTTCAGTGCCCGCGCCGCTGCCGGAAATGAGGTCCGTGCCGGGGAGTCGGTCGGTGGCCGGGCCGACCCGCGTGTCCGCGGACGGGCCGGACCACTGTTCGCCGCGGCCGCCCGCGTCCATCGCCTCGTTGGCCAGCCGGTCGGCGTGCTTGTTGCGCTCGCGGGGGATCCACTCGTAGGTGACCCGGTCGGCCGGGAACTCCCGCGCCGCCGCCGTCGCGAGCGGCTTCAGATCGGGGTGCTTGATCTTCCAGCGGCCCGACATCTGCTCGACGACGAGCTTGGAGTCCATGCGGACGTGCACGGCCGCCGAGGGGTCCAGGGCGTGCGCGGCGCGCAGGCCGGCCAGCAGGCCCCGGTACTCGGCCACGTTGTTCGTGGCCACGCCGAGGTACTCCGCGTGCTCCGCCAGGGTCTCCCCCGTCGCCGCGTCCAGCACCACCGCCCCGTAGCCCGCGGGCCCCGGATTGCCCCGCGACCCGCCGTCGGCCTCGACGATGAACTCCCGCACGCCGCTCGCTCCTTGCAGACCCGACTACAGACCCGACTACGAACCCGACTACAGACCGGACTCGGCGGTGCGCACCAGGATGCGGCGGCAGTTCTCGCAGCGTACGACCGTGTCGGGGGCGGCCTTGCGGATCTCGCTCAGCTCGGTGATGGCGAGTTCCTGCCGGCAGCCCTGGCAGGTGCGCTGGTACAGCTTGGCCGCGCCGATGCCGCCCTGCTGCCCGCGCAGCTTGTCGTAGAGCTTCAGCAGGTCAGCGGGTACGGCACCGGCGATGACCTCGCGCTCCTTCGTCACGGACGCGACCTCGCCGTCGATCTCCTCGAAGGCCGCGTCCCGGCGCGCGGTCGCGTCATCGGCCTTCGCCTGGACGGAGGCGACGCGCCCGGTCAGCTCGGTGACCCGCTCCTGCGCGGACTCGCGGCGTTCCATGACCTCCAGGACCACGTCCTCCAGGTCGCCCTGCCGCTTGGCGAGGGACACGATCTCGTTCTGGAGGTTCGACAGGTCCTTGGGCGAGGTGATCGCGCCGGAGTCCAGGCGCTGCTGGTCACGGGCGGCGCGCTTGCGCACCTGGTCCACGTCCTGCTCGGCCTTGGTCTGCTCGCGTGCGCAGTCGCTCTCCTCGGTCTGCGCGGCCACCAGGAGGTCGCGCAGCTGCGTGAGGTCCTGGTTCAGCGACTCGATCTCGGCGTGCTCGGGCAGGGACTTCCGCTTGTGGACCAGCTGCTGGAGGCGGACGTCGAGGGCCTGGACGTCGAGGAGTCGGATCTGGTCGGCGGGCGCGGCGTTCAGTTGGGGGCTCCCGTTAGCTAGTAGAGGAAGGGGCGCGCGAAGCGCTCGTCGGAAGGGTGGCGGCGGACGCCGCGTGGGCGGTCCAGGGGTCGGTGACCGTCTTGGAGACGTGGACGCGCAGGCCCCATCCGCACCGGTCGGAGATCCCGTCGAGCTGGGCGGCGGCCAGTTCGCACCAGGGCCACTCGGTGGCCCAGTGCGCCGCGTCGAGCAGCGCGAGGGGACTGCGGGCGCCGGCCGCGATGAACTCGGAGGCCGGGTGGTGGCGCAGGTCCGCGGTGAGGAAGGCGTCCACGCCCGCGGCCCGTACGTCGTCGAAGAGGCTGTCGCCGGAGCCGCCGCTGACGGCGACCGTGCGGACGACCGCCTCCGGGTCGCCGGCCACGCGGATGCCCTGCGCGGTGGCGGGCAGCCGCTCGGCGGCGCGGGCCGCGAGTTCGCGCACGGTCAGCGGGTGGTCCAGTTCGCAGACCCGGCCGAGGCCCCGGCGGCCCTCCGGGTCGGTGGTGTCCGGCACCAGGGGGCGTACGACCCTGAGGTCCAGCGCCCCGGCCAGCGCGTCGGAGACGCCCGGGTCGGCGGTGTCCGCGTTGGTGTGGGCCACGTGCAGGGCGATGTCGTTCTTGATCAGAGTGTGCACCACGCGGCCCTTGAAGGTGGAGGCCGCCACGGTCGTCGTACCGCGCAGGTAGAGCGGGTGATGGGTGACCAGCAGGTCCGCGCCGAGCTCCACCGCCTCGTCGGCGATCTCCTGGACCGGGTCGACGGCGAACAGGACCCGGCCGACCTCCTGCTCGGGGTCGCCCACGACGGTGCCGACCGCGTCCCAGGACTCGGCCCGCTCGGCGGGCCACAGGTTCTCCAGCGCGGCGATGACTTCAGACAGACGGGGCACGGGTGCAAGGCTACCTGGGTGTTCGCCGCGGCTGAACCGGTCCCGTCGCCTCCGTACGGACCGCTCCGCTCAGCACACCGGTCTCGGTTTCTTCAGGCGAATCGTTTTTGGGCCACCCGTATGTGTGAAGCAGCCGCCCGCCGGTCCGTCCTGTGTGGGGAGGAAAACTACCGTCCTGGCAGGAGGTGACCGAAGAATGACAGCCTGCATTGTCGAGACTTCGGCGGCCGGCGAGGACGACGGCACCCCGCGGGCGGGCTGCACGATCACGGTGGACGGCGCCTACGCCGCCCGGCTCGCACGCGGCGGCGACTCCTGGTACCCGGAGCGCTGGACGCTGGACGGCCCCGAGCCGTACGCGGTGCCGCTGCCCGGCAACCAGCCCGAGGAGCCCGGCACGGAGGTGCTGCCGATGGGCGACGGCCGGGTGCTGATCCGGCGGCTGGTGGCCGGCCGGCACACCTTCTCGCTGCTGTACCCGACCGGCCCGGGCACCGGTGAGCTGCCGCTCGGCGCCCTCGAGTGCCCGGAAGGCACCGGGCTTCGGCTGCTGCCCCCGGCGCCCGGCGGCGAGCGGGCCTACGCGCTCGCCGTGGGCCAGCGGTCCTCGGCGGTGTGGCTGGTGGTGGGCGGCGCCTTCGGGCCCGAGCACCTGGCCGAGGTGCCGGGTCGCTGCTCGGGCGGGGTCTGGCTGGACCGCGCCGGGCGGATGCTGGCCCTGGACCAGGAGACGGGCGGGCGCACCAAGGCGGTCGTGGTGGACCTGGAGGGCGGCGGCGAGACGTCGCCGCTGCTCCAGATCGCCGCCGGAAGCGACGACCGGCTGCTGCTCGCCGACCTCGACAGCGGACTGCTGCTGATCCGCTCGGACGCCCCCTCGCCCGGGCGGCAGCGGCTGGGCTGGGGCGTGCTGGGCAGCACGCAGCCGGTGCGCTTCCCGGAGTGCCTGCGGCTGCCGGACTGCGTGGTGACGCCGTTCGCGATCCAGCCGGGGCAGGTACTCACCCCCGAGCAGTGCGGGGTGGCGCTGCGGTGCGACGGCGCGTCCGGCAGCTGGGTGGCTGTGTGGCAGCCCGCCGAGCGTCAGGTACGTCATCTTCGGGCACCCGAGGGGTGGCTGGCCGGGTCCGGACTGTGGACCGACGACGGCGTACTCCGTCTGCCCTACGCCACGAGCGCGGTGTCGTGCGGTGTGGCGCGGTGGACGTCTCCCACGAGGCAGTCGCCCCCGGCGCCGGGACCGGCGGGTGCACGCATCCCGCCCCCCGCCCCACCCGACACGCCGAACCTGCCCCCGACCCCCGCCCCACGCCCCGGACCACCCGCCGCATCCACGCCGCGATCCGAGCCCCAACCACCCGCCGTATCCGGACCACGAGCCGACGCCGGACCGCATCCCGCACCCCCGGCCGTACCCCCCACCGAGCCCGACCCCGCGCCCCACACCGGCCCCCAAGCCCCTCGCGAAGCCGAAGCCGCAACACCCCCCGGCTCCGCACCGGAACCCGGTTCTCCGCCCCCGCTCGGTCCCCGCCCCACTCCCCGTCCCGTTCCGCTCCAACAGGCACCGTTCCTACGAACGGAGCGGAAGTAAGGAGGCTGGTGATCCTCGGATCCGGCCTTCGGAGCCTCCAGTTGGCTGGCCCCGGGCCTGACTACCGTGGAGACTCACCCGAAATGGCACCTCCGCCCCCTCCATGGGCAGCCGAGAGGCCACGGCTGGACCGGGCCCTCGGGAGGTGGCGGTGTGACGGAGAAGAGGCGGACCGGCACGTTGCTCTTCTGTGAACGGAGGCGTCTGCCTCGCCCTGTCGACATCCCTCTGTCCGTGTTCCTGGCTGCCTGCGCGGCAAGCACCCCGTTTCTGTGGGCCCAGTCGGCGCAGATCGTTCCCCGCCTCCTGGTCGTGACCTGCATGGGCCTCGGGCCTGTGCTGATGCTGTCGATGCACAGCGCGCTCCGGATCGACGACGAGGAGATCGTCCTGTCCCTGTTTCCGGTGTGGAGGAAAGCCATCGAGGTCACCGACGTGGTCGCCGTCCAGCCCCGCCGGATTCAGGCGCGCGACATGCGGGGCCTGGGACTTCGTATGACCACGGACGGAGCGCTCGGGTTGGTCATGCGTGGACACGACGCCGTGGAGATCACGGTGTCCAACGGCAAGCGCTACGTGCTCGGCACCGACCGCCGCGCCGAACTCCTGCGCGTGCTCGCGGCAGCTCACAACCCCTGGGGCGGCTTGTAACGAAGTAGTGCCAGTTGGCGTGGCCGCCTGGATTCGACCCGAGGTGTGCCGGTTAGACTCGCCCGGCTGCACGAAAGATCATTGTTGACGGGGTGAATTTCTTCCGATGAGCGACGCCAGCACGAACCAGCCGTCCGCGGCCGACGTCGAAGAGTCCGCGGCTCATGGCAAGCACCGGGGTCCGGTTTCGAACGGCGACGGTGAGGCCGCACCCAGCGGCCGCCACCGCAGGCCCGCGGAGCAGAACGAATCGGCGGCCTGACGGCACGTCGAACGCCGCGGCCCCGCCCGTCAGCTGACGGGCGGGGCCGTTCCGTGTCCGGCGTGGTCGACGACCGTGCCGGTCAGCACCGGCGCGTCCCCCCGCTCGATGGCGCTCACCGTCACCAGGACCCCGCCGTCCCCCCGCCACATGCGGATGCGCAGGGTCTCCCCCGGGTACACCACCCCGGCGAAGCGCGTGCCGTAGGACCGTACGCGGGCCACGTCACCGCCGAGCAGCGTGTCGACGACCGCCTTGAGCGTCATGCCGTAGGTGCACAGCCCGTGCAGGATGGGCCGGTCGAAGCCGGCGCGCTCGGCGAACTCCGGGTCGGCGTGCAGCGGGTTGCGGTCGCCGCTCAGGCGGTAGAGCAGGGCCTGGTCCTCGCGGACCGTCCGCTCGACGACCCGGTCCGGCTCGCCGGCCGGCGCCACGGGGCGGGCGGAGGGACCGCGGGCGCCGCCCCAGCCGCCCTCACCCCGGACGAAGATCTCCGCCTCGTCGGTCCACAGCGGGCCGTCGCCGTCGGCGACCTGGGTGCGCAGGACCAGGACGGCCGCCGTGCCCTTGTCGTACACGGCGGCGATACGGCTGGTGGCGGTCGCGGTACCCGCCGCTGGGAGGGGGCGATGCACGGTCAGTGACTGGCCGCCGTGCAGGACACGGGCGAGGTCGACGTCGACGCCGGGCATGGACAGGCCTCTGATCACACCGGGCGGGCCGCCGCCGGCGACGGTGGCGAAGCTCGGCAGGACGTGCAGCCGGGTCTCCAGGGTGTAGCGCAGTTCACCGGGGTCGGTGGCGGGCAGGCCCGCGCCGATGCCGAGGTGGTAGAGCAGGACGTCCCCGTGGCTCCAGGAGATCTCACCGGTACGGGGTGCGGCCGCGAGGGCCTGGGCTGCGTCGATGGGCATGGGTCTCCGGAATCAGAATCTCCTGGCGCTCCCCTGTATAGCCCAGCGCCCTTCGCCTGTGAAGGAATCCAACACTCCGGCACGAGGCACGAGACGCGAGGCTCATCCGCCGACCGTGACATTTGTCCTGCCGGAGTCCGTACAAGCGCATCTGCCCTGCCCGGCAGGGGAGTTCGTAGCGTCGTAGACATGACACAGGTCGTAGACATGACACACACGGAACGTGCCGTGTCCTTCACACGGGCGGTCAAGGCCTTCGGCGCCGTTCGCGCCGTCGACGGCGTCGACCTGACCATCGAGCGGGGCGAGACGGTGGCCCTGCTCGGCCTGAACGGCGCCGGCAAGTCGACGGCGATCTCGCTGCTGCTCGGCCTGCACGCGCCCGACGCGGGCAGGGTCGAACTGTTCGGCGGGCCGCCGGAGCGGGCGGTGCGCGCGGGCCTGGTCGGGGCCATGCTCCAGGAGGCGCGGGCGGTGCCCCGGGTCACCGTCCGCGAGCTGGTGGCCTTCGTGGCCGGTCGCTACCCGGCGCCGCTGTCCGTCGCCCGCGCGCTGGAACTGGCCGGGATCGCCCACCTGGCCGGGCGGCGGGTGGACCGGCTCTCCGGCGGCCAGACGCAGCGGGTCCGGTTCGCGGTGGCGGTGGCCGGCAACCCCGGGCTGCTGGTGCTGGACGAACCGACGGCGGCCCTGGACGTGGAGGCGCGCCACGCCTTCTGGGACGCGATGGGGACCTACGCGCGCGGCGGTCGCACGGTGCTGTTCTCCACGCACTACCTGGAGGAGGCCGACGCCCACGCCGACCGGATCCTCGTCCTGGACCACGGCCGGCTCGTCGCCGACGGCACCGGCGAGGAGCTGCGGCGCGCGGCGGGCGGCGGCCTGGTCGCCTTCGACCTGGCCGGGCAGGGCGCCGAGGGCCTGGACCTCCTGCCCGGCGTGCGCTCCCTCGAGGTGCGCGGGGACCGGGCGCGGCTGCGCACCGACGACCCGGACGCGACCGTGATCGCCCTGGCCCGACTGGGTGCCGTGCGCGGGCTGGAGGTCGCACCGGCGTCGCTGGACGACGCGTTCCTGGCCCTGACGGGCGCGCGTGCGGCCACCGAGCGGGAGCGGGAGGCGGCGTGATGAGCGACGTACTCGACTACCTGCGCCTCGAGGTGCGCCGCACCCTGCGCGACACGGGCTTCGTGATCGGCGGGGTCGCGATGCCGGTGATGATGTACCTGCTGTTCACCAACCTCGGCGACGGCGCCGACCGGGGCTGGCGGACCGCCTCCATGGTCGGCATGGCCGCCTACGGCGCGGTCGGCTCGGCCCTCAACACCGGCGGCGGGGTCGCCGAGGACCGTACGGTCGGCTGGCTGCGGCAGCTGAGGGTGACCCCGATGACGCCGCGCCAGGTCGTGGCCGGGCGGGCGCTGACCGCCTCGGTGACCGTGCTGCCCGCGATCTGCGCGGTACTGCTGGCGGGCGGACTGCTCAACGGCATACGACTGGCGGCGTGGCAGTGGGTGTCGACGGCGCTGCTGCTGTGGCTCGGCTCGATCCCGTTCACCCTGCTCGGCCTGGGCAACGGCTACAAGCTGACCGCGCAGACCACCGGCGTGGTCAACATGGTGTGCAATCTGGGGTTCGCGGTGCTCGGCGGCCTGTGGTTCCCCGTGGAGCTGTTCCCGCGCTGGCTGCGCGCCCTGTCCGGGTACACGCCCACGCGCGGGATCGCCGAACTCGGAATCTCGGTCACCGAGGGGACCGCCCCGGCGGCGGGTGCCATCCTCGTACTGGCGGCCTGGCTGTCGCTGTTCGGTTCGTACGCTGTGCTGTCCTACCGCCGCCATGCCGGCGAGGCCTGATCGGGGGAACGGAACATGAGCTGGTCACACAGGATCTCCTGCCACGTGGAGTCGTGGCAGGCAGCGGTCCGGGAGGGGCGCGAGGCGCAGCGGTACTGGAAGGAGAACAAGGAGCGGCTCAAGGCCGAGCACAAGGCGGCGCGGAAGGCCGGGCAGATGCCCGAGCACCTCGGCCCGCCGCCCACCGGCTTCGCCCTGCTGCCGTGGCTGATGATGGGGATGGGCGCCTTCTCCAACCTCTTCCAGGGCGAGACCCCCAACCCGTGGATCGGCGGCCTGGGCCTGCTGGCCTTCAACTCGCTCTACGTCTACGTCGTGTTCCGCGCCTTCGACAAGCGCGTGCGCACGGCCCGCTCCACCCGCCTCGCGCTGCTGCTGCTGTTCCTGGTGACATGCGGTCTGGCCGTCGGGTACGGCGGCACCTGGCTGCTGTTCCTGCCGCTGTTCGGCCTGGCGGCGGGCGCGTCCCTGCGCGGGCCGTCGCTCGGCCGGATCGGCGTCGGGCTGGGCCTGTTCGCGGGGATCGTCGCCGGGCTGCACGAGGGCTGGAACGGGATCAACATCGGCTACGGCACGTTCCTGTCGACGGTGGTCACGGCGGTGATCCTCAGCCTGTCCGACGCCGTACGGGAACTGCGCGCCGCCCGTGAGGAGCTGGCCCGCCGGGCGGTGGAGGAGGAGCGGCTGCGCTTCTCCCGGGACCTGCACGACCTGCTCGGCCACACGCTGTCGGTGATCGTGGTGAAGTCGGAGGCGGCCCGGCGGCTGGCGGCCCGCGACATGGGGGCGGCGCTGACGCAGATCACCGACATCGAGTCCGTCGGGCGGCAGGCGCTCACCGAGATCCGCGAGGCGGTCACCGGCTACCGCGAGGGCGGCCTCGGCGCGGAACTGGACCGGGCCCGCTCGGCGCTGACCGCCGCAGGCATCGAGCCCGTGGTGCGCCGCTCGGGCCCTCCGCTGACGCCGGGCGCGGAGGCGCTGCTGGGCTGGGTGGTGCGCGAGGCGGTCACCAACGCCGTACGGCACAGCGGCGCGAGCCGCTGCGAGATCACCGTCACCGGCACGGCCGGACGGGCACGTCTGACGGTCGTCGACGACGGGGACGGCACCTCCACGGGGCGGACCGGGGTCGGGGCCCCGGGGCGGGCCGGGGACCCGGAGTGGGCCGAGGGCCCGGCGCCGGCCGCGGTGGGCGGCACCGGCCTGAAGGGGCTGACCGAACGCCTCGCGGCGGCGGGCGGCTCGCTGCGGGCCGAGCCCTCGCCCCGCGGCGGTTTCACGGTGACCGCCGAAGTCCCTGTGGACACTGAGGAGCCCATGAACAACGGGGAACCCGTGACCAGCGGGAAGCCGCTGGACAGCCAGAAGCCGGTGGAGACCGGGAAGTCGGCGGAGACCGAGAAGCCGGTGGACAGCGGCCGTGCCCGGCTCGGCTCGGCTTCGCGGTAACCGCCCCGAGTGCCCGCGCCCGCGGGGCGCGAGTCCATACCCTTGGTCCGTGAACGAGACGCCTGGGGACCGCCGGCCCGCCAAGCCCATCCGCCTCCTGCTCGCGGAGGACCAGCAGATGATGCGGGGCGCGCTCGCCCTGCTGCTCGGCATGGAGGACGACATGGAGGTCGTCGCCCAGGTCGCGGCGGGCGACGCCGTCGTGGACGCCGCGCTGACCCACCGCCCCGACGTGGCGCTGCTGGACATCGAACTGCCGGGGATGAGCGGTCTGGACGCCGCCGCCGAGTTGCGCGAGCAGGTTCCCGACTGCCGGGTGCTGATCCTGACCACCTTCGGCCGGCCCGGTTATCTGCGCCGCGCGATGGAGGCCGGGGCCGGGGGCTTCCTGGTCAAGGACGGGCCGGTGGAGGAACTGGCGGCCGCGATCCGCCGGGTGCTCACCGGGGAGACGGTGGTCGATCCGGTGCTCGCCGCGGCCGCCCTCAGCGCGGGCCCCAGTCCGCTCACCGCCCGCGAGTGCGACGTGCTGAGGGCCTCCGCCGACGGAGCGACGGTCGCCGACGTCGCCGCGAAGCTGCACCTGTCGGAGTCCACCGTCCGCAACTACCTGTCCGCCGCGATCGGCAAGACCGGCACCCGCAACCGCACGGAGGCCGTACGGGAGGCCCGCCACCAGGGCTGGCTGTAACCGCCGGGCCGACCGCGGCCGCCGGCACGACCGCGACCACCGGACAGCCACGACCGCCGGACCACCGCCACCCCCACCCTCCAGGTCCGCATGCGTTCTGACAGCCGTTCAGATCCTCACGGAACGGTCAAGAATTCGTTAGTACGCCAAAGCATCGGAATAGTTGCCTGGGTCTACGGGGTTCACCCGGCGCCCGTTCCGCACGGATGACCGCCTGCTCCACCCCTCACGGCCCGGAGGCCCCACTCGATGACGCTCACGACGACCGGACGGCCCGAACGGAGCGCGAGCGGGACCGTCGTCCCGGTGCTCGCCTTCGCGGGGATCGCAGTCGCGGTGATGCAGACCCTGCTCGTCCCGGTCATCAAGGACCTGCCGCAACTGCTGGACACCTCGCCCAGCGACGCCACCTGGGTTCTGACCTCAACCCTCCTGTCCGGCGCGGTGGCCACGCCGATCATGGGCCGCCTCGGCGACCTGTACGGCAAGCGCCGCATGCTGATCGCCAGCCTGGCCGTGATGGTGGTCGGCGCGCTGGTCAGCGCGTTCACCTCCGCCCTTGTGCCCATGATCGTGGGCCGCACGCTCCAGGGCTTCGCGATGGGCGCGATCCCGCTCGGCATCGGCCTGATGCGGGACATGCTGCCGCGCGAGCGGCTCGGCTCCGCCATGGCGCTGATGAGTTCCTCGATCGGCGTCGGCGGCGGTCTCGCCCTGCCCGCCGCGGCCATGGTCGCCCAGCACACCGACTGGCACACCCTCTTCTACGGCGCCGCCGGCCTCGGCGCCCTCGCCATCGGCCTCACCCTCCTCGTCGTGCCGGAGTCCCCGACGCGCGCCCAGGGCTCCTTCGACCTGCCGGGCGCGCTGGGCCTGTCCGGCGGCCTGGTCCTGCTCCTGCTGCCCGTCACCAAGGGCAGCGACTGGGGCTGGTCGTCGCCCACCACGCTCGGCCTGTTCGCGTCGGCCGTCGCCGTCCTGCTGCTGTGGGGCCTGATGGAGCTGCGGATCGCGGCCCCGCTGGTCGACCTGCGCACCACCGCCCGCCGCGAGGTGCTGCTGACCAACCTGGCCTCGATCATGGTCGGCGTCAGCTTCTACGTCGTCTCCCTCGTCCTGCCCCAGCTGCTCCAGCTGCCCACCGCCACCGGTTACGGGCTCGGGCAGTCGATGGTCGTCGCCGGTCTGTGCGTGGCCCCGCTGGGCCTGACCATGATGTTCACCGCGCCGGTCTACGCCCGTCTGTCCGCCCGCTACGGCCCGAAGGTCACCCTGATCATCGGCCTGCTGGTCATCGCGGTCGGGTACGCCGCCGGCCTCGGCCTGATGAACGCGGCCTGGCAGACCGTCGTCGTCTCGGTGGTCCTGGGCGCGGGCATCGGACTGGCGTACTCCTCGCTGCCCGCGCTGATCGTCGGCGCGGTCCCGGCGTCCGAGACGGGCGCGGCCAACGGTCTCAACACCCTGATGCGGTCCATCGGCACCTCGGTGTCCAGCGCCGTGATCGGCATGGTGCTCGCCAACACCGCGCACCACAGCGGCGGCGTCGCGGTACCCACCATGCACGGTTTCCGCGTCTCCTTCCTGATCGCCACGGCCGCCGTCGTCGTGGGCCTGGTGCTGGCCCTGTGCCTGCCCCGGCCGAACCCCCCGACGGGACTGCGGCTGCGCGCGAGCAGCGAGGAGGACGCCAACCTGGCGAGGGCCGAGGCGGTCCTGCGCGGTTTCCGCGGCCGGGTCCTGGACGCCGGCGGCGCCCCGGTCGCCCGCGCCAAGGTCACGCTGATCGACCGGCACGGCCGCCAGGCGGGCGCCACGCTCTCCGCCGAGGACGGCAGCTACGCCCTCACGGTCCCCTCCCAGGGCCCGTACGTCCTGGCCGCCCGCGCCGCCGGACACGGCCCGCACGCCAGCGCGGCGGCCCACCACGGCGAGGACCGCCCGGTCGACCTGGACCTGTCCCTGCCGGGCGAGTCGGTCACCGCCTGACCTCCGCGCGACGTACGCCTGACACGCACGCCACCGCACCCCCTGTCGCCCCGCGACCGGGGGTGCGGCACCATGGCGGCCTGAACGGACGCACGACCGAGACGCACGACCGGAAGGACCCCCATGCCCGCGGCACCCGAGCCAGAGATCCTCGCCGCGTTCGAGGCAGCGAAGGGGTTCATGCCCACCGACGAGGGGCTGGCGCTGTACGCGGCGGCCGTGACGGCCGGGCAGCTCGGGCTGCCGCTGCTGGAGGTCGGCACGTACTGCGGGCGCTCGACGATCCTGCTCGCCGACGCGGCCCGGCGGGCCGGGGTCACCGCCCTCACCGTGGACCACCACCGCGGCAGCGAGGAGCAGCAGCCCGGCTGGGAGTACCACGACCCGGAGACGGTCGACCCCGAGATCGGGCTGATGGACACGCTCCCCACGTTCCGCAGGACCCTGCACCGGGCGGGTCTTGAGGACCACGTCGTGGCACTCGTCGGCCGCTCGCCGCAGATCGCCGCCCTGTGGAACACCCCGCTCGGCCTCGTCTTCGTCGACGGCGGCCACACCGACGAACACGCCGGCGCCGACTACGAGGGATGGGCACCGCACCTGGCCGAGGGCGGGCTGCTGGTCATCCACGACGTGTTCCCCGACCCGGTGGACGAGTTCACCGGACAGGCCCCGTACCGCGTCTACCTCCGGGCCCTGGAATCGGGCGAGTTCACCGAACTGCCGTCGACCGGATCACTACGCGTCCTGCGCCGAACGGACGCACCCGCCCGCAACCGCCTTTAAAGTCGCGCGCAGTGCGGACGCCGCACCAATTGCGGCGGACTCGTCCGTCCCGCGCGGCCACCTTTGTGCACGCAGACCACTGCCGTCGGACCGTGATCGCTAATCTCGGTGGACTGCCGCGAGGGCGGCCAGGAGGATGGCGCTCATGACGGGCGGGGGCAGTGAACTGCGCGAGCTGCTGGAGCGAGCGGGGCTCGAAGTGGTCGGGCACGGAAGGGTGAACGACGCACGCCCCGCAGCGGTGGCCTGGCGTCCGGTGATCTCCGGGAACGCGGTACCGACGGTGGCCGTGCGGGACGACCGGCCGGATCAGGTGGCCGAACTGAACCGGCAGTGGCATCGCCTGGCCGTCGAACACAGCGTGATCGACGGCAACGGTGAGTTCCTGATCAACGTCGCCGGGCACGGCTGCCAGTCCCCCTGGCGCAATTACTGGACGCGCGTACGCCTGGCCGAGCAGTGGGACCTGACCGGGGTGCTCGGTCCGCGCCGGGGGCAACCTGAGTTCGTCGCCATGTCGTTGGACGGCGAGAGCGTGCTGGGCGCGACCAGTGAGGAGTACGAGGTCTGGCTGATCGCCGTCGACCGCTTCCACGCGTGGGTCGAGTCCTGTGCCCGGTCCCGCGCCCAGGAGACCCCGCAGGAGCGCGAGTCCGGGTGGGGTGCCGTACTGCGTTGGAAGACCGCGTCACAACGCCTCCGGTCGCCATGGCGAGACGGGCTGGCCCGCAACCCGGCCGCACCCGCCTCGGTACTGCTGCGGCTGCTCGATGTCGCAGCAGGCGAACCACTCCACGGCGCCGGTTGGCTGATCACCCGTGAACTGCCTGACGAAGTCGTCGACGCGTGGATCTCCCATCCCGAGCCACGCATCCGCAAGCAGCTCGCAGAGCGCTGGACGCTCACGGCCGAGCAGCGAGAACGGCTCTTCACTGAAGAAGAACCCGGGTTGCGATGGATCTTCACCACCTGTGCGGTGGACGGAAGCTCGCCGCTGACCGAGGCCACGTTCGCGCAACTCGTTGCCGATCCCAGCGCGAAGGTGAGAGCCGAGGTCGCACTCCACCGCGACCTGCCCGCCCGGCACCTGGTGACGCTCGCGGCTGACCAAGAACCCGCCGTACGCCGCGCCGCCTGCCCGCGAGCCTGGCCGCACCTGGAACCGGACACCCGCACGTCGCTGATGGCTGACCCGGACCCCGAGGTGCGGACCGAAGCGATCCTGCTTGCCCACACCACCGCGCCAATGCCGGTCTCGGTGTTCGCGGCTCTGCCGGACGACGAGCAACGCCGCCGCGCCGCACGGGAATGCCTGCTCTCCGACGAACTGGGCCACGCTCTCGCGCACAGCCCGGACCGGGAGTTGCGCCGCGCGGCCGCCGAAAACCCGGACCTCGCGCCGCACCTGGTCGCTGAACTCGGTCAGGACCTGGACCCGGCCGTCCGGGGGACGGTGTCGGTGCGCCCGGACCTCACCGAGGAGGAACGTGCGCGCGTCCCCGTGGAGATCGACCCGAAGGCACGGTGCAGTCCGCTCCCGTGGGTGCGGGCTCTGCAGGACGACGAAGAGGCCATGCGGCGCTGCGCCTCCTCGTCCCACCTGCTCGTCCGCCGCAGCGTCGCCTGCGCGAAGAACCTCCCGCCCGACGTCGTCGAACGCCTGGCACGCGACGAGGACTGGCTCGTGCGCCTGTTCCTCGCCGAGAACTGCGCCCAGGCACCCGCCGAGGTTCTGCTCGAGATGTGCCGGACGTGGGACGGCTACTCAGCCGCCCGCTTCCCGGAACACCCCAACTTCCCTCGTAAGAGCACCCTGCAGTACGCCGACAACCCCGTTGCCGGCATGCGCCGACTCGCCCTCGAAGACCCCGGCGCCACGGCGGACCTCGTCGAGAGGTTCAGCCGTGACCCCGACCGCGGTGTGCGCCGGCGGGCCCTTCGCGACCCGCGCCTCACGCCGGCCTCGGTGATCCGTCTCCTCGACGACCCCGACTGGACCATCAGAGAAGCGGCAGCGCGCGACCCGCGCTTGACCACACGCACGCTGACCAGCCTGCTCCACGACGCCACCACCGCCATGTCCGCGGCCGCCAACCCGGCCATCCCGGAGCACGTGATGCACCACCTCCTGGACCGGCAGCCATCGGTCACGACCTGATCAGCCGGGGGGGCCGACAGGGGCGACGGCGATGTGCGCGCCTCGACACGGTCCCTCCGTGGCTTCCACCGTCCCCGACGCGACCGGCGGTCCCGCAGGTGTCGTTCTCCACGCGATGAAACCAGTGGCCGGCATGGGCCGGGATTGGCAGGATGTCCGGCAATGACCTCCCACTCCGACTCCTTCGACAGTTCTCCGATCGATCCCATCGCCACCGCCCGCGACGCCTTGAACGGCCTGGCCGTCGGCGACGCCTTCGGAGCCCAGTTCTTCGTCCCCGACAACCTCCCCGCTCTGCGTGCCCGGCAACTGCCTGACGCGCCCTGGCCGTGGACCGACGACACGGAGATGGCCTGCTCCGTCCACCAACTCGTCGTGCGGCGAGGCGAGGTGGACCAGGATGAACTCGCCCGTTCCTTCGCCGAACGGCACGACTTCGACCGCGGCTACGGTCCCGGGATGAACCGCCTGCTGCGCCTGGTCCGCCAGGGCGGCAACTGGCGCGAACTCGCGGCCGGACTGTTCGACGGGCAGGGCTCCTGGGGCAACGGGGCAGCGATGCGCGTCGCCCCTCTCGGCGCCCGCTACCCGGGCGACCCGGAACACGCGGCCCGGCAGGCTGCCCTGTCCGCCGAGGTGACCCACACCCACTCCGAGGCCGTCGCCGGGGCCGTCGCGGTCGCCGTCGCCGCCAGCCGCGCCGCGCACCGCCGCACCGAACCCGTGACCGGCACGGACCTGCTCACCACCGTTTTGGACCTTGTCCCGCCCAGCCGGGTACGCGACGGCATCGTCGAGGCCCGTACACTCCTGGACCAGCCTTACGTCGAGCTCGCCGCCCATCATCTCGGCAACGGACGCCAGGTCAGCGCCGTCGACACGGTCCCCTTCACTCTCTGGTGCGCCGCCCGGAATCCGACCGATTACGCGACTGCCCTGTGGGCCACTGCCTCAGCCGGTGGAGACGTCGACACCACCTGCGCGATCGTCGGCGGCATCGTCGCCTCCCGCGTCGGCACCGAGGGCATCCCCGCCCCCTGGCGCAACCGCACAGAGCCCCTGCCCGCTTGGCTGCACGGACACCACTCCTAGACCAACGGCTGCTCCAGACGCCGCGCGCGGTGCACTACGACGATCGGGTCGAGGACCGCCAGGCAGATGAGTAGGGGGAGATCCACACCGTTGTGCGAAATGGCATTTCGTGCCCATTTCCGCAGGCCCATACGGTCGCATTCATGGAGTGGAATTTTCCGACGGCCGAACAACTCGCGGCTGCCTTGCGTGCCGGTGAAGTGACCTCGGCGGAACTGACCGACGAGGCGATCGCCCGTATGGAACGGGACGACGAGGCGATCAACGCGATCTGTGTGCCGGACTTCGACCGTGCACGGGCCGCCGCGCGCGATGCCGACCGGGCGCGTGCCCGCGGTGAGGACCGGCCGCTGCTGGGCATTCCGGTGACGGTCAAGGAGTCGTACGACATTGCGGGGCTGCCCACGACCTGGGGTATGCCGCCGCACCGGAACTTCGTGCCGGCAAAGGACGCGGTGCAGGTGTCGCGGCTCAAGGCCGCCGGCGCGGTGGTGCTCGGCAAGACCAATGTGCCCGTGGGGCTGCAGGACATACAGACCTTCAACGAGATCTACGGCACCACCAACAACCCGTGGGACCACCGTCGTACGTCGGGCGGCTCCTCCGGCGGCTCGGCGGCGGCCCTGGCGTCCGGATTCGGCGCGCTGTCCATCGGCTCCGACCTCGCCGGTTCGTTGCGCACCCCCGCGCATTTCTGCGGCATTTACGCGCACAAGCCGACACTCGGGCTGGCGGCGAGCCGCGGCATGGTCCCGCCGCCCGGGCCGGCCCTGCCGGTCGAGCACGACCTCGCCGTCGTCGGTCCGATGGCGCGCACCGCTCGCGACCTCACGCTCCTGCTCGACGTCATGGCCGGACCGGATCCGCTGACGCTCGGTGTGGCGTACCACCTGACGCTGCCGCCCGCGCGCCACGAACGGCTCCGCGACTTCCGGGTCCTGGTCCTCGACGAGCATCCGCTCCTTCCGACCGGGTCCGCCGTGCGGGCGGGCGTGGGCCGGGTGGCCGACGCGCTTGTCGACGCCGGTGCTCGCGTCGAGCGGGACAGTCCGCTGCTGCCCGATCTGGCCGAAGCCGCGGTGCTCTACACGAAGTTCCTGTTTTCGGGCTCCGTCGCACGTTTTCCCGTCGAAGCCTACGAGCAGCTGCAGGCCCGCGCCGCCGGACTGAGGGCGGACGACCAGAGTCTCGATGCGGCGCGGCTGCGCGGCATGGTGCTCAGCCACCGCGACTGGATCGAGGCGAACAGCCTTCACGAGCGCCACCGCCATGGCTGGCGGCAGTTCTTCACCGAGTTCGACGCCGTGGTGTGTCCCATCACACCCACTCCCGCGTTCCCGCACGACCACAACCCCGACCTGATGGAACGTCGGATCGACATCGACGGCGTCGAGTACCCGTACTTCGACCAGCTCGTCTGGGCCGGTCTGGCCACCATGCCCGGTCTCCCCGCCACCGCTGTACCAGCGGGCCGGTCGCCCGAGGGTCTGCCGGTGGGAGTGCAGCTCATCGGTCCGATGTTCGAGGACCGCACCCCGCTGCGGCTGGCCGAACTGCTCGAGCAGAAGATCGGCGGCTTCCAGGCACCGAAGTAGGGAGTACTACCTGGGTGTCCGTCGAGGGCGAGGTGCGGATCACACCCAGCTGCTGCCTCCGCACTGTGGGTGCAGGTCGATGGGGAGATCAGCGGAATCGACGGACGGCGCCGGCCGGCCACGACCGGCGTCCACCGCGCCGGTGGCTCCCACCGGCCCGCCAGGGGCCCTATGGACTCCATGGGCGGCCGCTAGGGTGGCAGGCGTGTCGTACCAAGGCCCCGGTTTCGATGTCCCGCAGTCCGAGCGCCCCCGTCGTTTCCGGCGGGGGCTGCTGACCGTCTCCCTCGCGGCGCTGGTGCCCGGTGCGCTGCTGGGCTGGCTGGTGTACGAGGCGGTGGGCGAGCCGGGCGGCGGTCCGGACACGGCGGCCCCGCCGTCGGCGACCGGATCCCCCTCGGCGTCCGAGGAGCCGGCCCTGCCCTCCCACCCCGGCCAGGCCGGCAAGGGAGCCGGCCGGTCCCCCGCACGGACGCCCTCCGCCTCCGCGCCTGCCGCCTCCGGCCCGCTCAAGGGCAAGGTCGTCGTCATCGACCCGGGCCACAACCCGGGCAACTTCCGGCACACGGCCGAGATCAACCGCCCGGTCGACATAGGCACCAACCGCAAGGAGTGCGACACCACCGGCACGTCCACCAACGCCGGATACGCCGAGGCCCGGTTCACGCTGGACGTGGCCCACCGGCTGCGCGCGCTGCTCGAGGCGGAGGGCGCCACGGTGAAACTGACCCACGACGGCGACTCACCGGCCTGGGGACCCTGCGTCGACGAGCGCGCCCGGATCGGCAACGACGCGCACGCGGACGCCGTCGTGTCGATCCACGCCGACGGCGCGGCGCCCGGCGACCGCGGCTTCCACGTCATCCTCCCGGGGGCCGTGCACGCCGGCACCGCCGACACCCGCCCGATCGTCGCCGCCTCCCGCGATCTGGGCGAGCGCATCGCCGGCAACTTCGTGCGGGTCACGGGTGAGGCGCCGTCCAACTACCTCGGCGGCGGAACCGGTCTCGTCACACGGAAGGACCTGGGTGGTCTCAATCTGTCAACGGTTCCCAAGGTCTTCATCGAGTGCGGCAACATGCGCGACAGCAAGGACGCGGCATCGCTCACCAGCGCTGACTGGCGGCAGAAGGCGGCCGAGGGGATCTCTGAGGGAATCGTGAGTTTCCTGCGCGGGTCGTGATCAGCGCACTCATCCCGGCGGACATCCCGGCCGTACGGACGATAGTGTCATCCGTATGATGAGGCGCCACCCCCGCGCTTCGCATCACGGCCCGACGGCGAGTGGTGACAGCGACGCCTCCTCCGACGACGAGACGACGACCTACGAAGGACCTGACGTGAATATCCGCTCCCTCACTCGGGGCGACGGCGTGGTGATCGGAGCAGCGGTGTTGCTGTTCATCGCGTCGTTCCTCCACACCTACTCGAGCTACCTCGCCAGCAACGCCTGGGACTCGCTCGGTCTGGGACTCGGCGTCTACATGGGCGGAGTGATCGGCGCCGTACTGGTCGTCGTCAACCGGTGCCTGCCGCAGCCCCGCAAGGTCGCGGGCCTGGACCTGGGCGCGGCGGGAGTGGCGTTCACGGTCCTGGTGGCATGGATCATGTTCTGGAACCTGGTGGACGCCCCCCAGGTCGGCGCCGGCTCCGGCCTGATCCTCGGCTTCATCGCGGCCCTCGTCCTGGCCGCGGGCGCCGTCGCGACTCCGCTGGTCCCGGCCCTCCAGGCCGCCCTGATGCCCGCCCCCGCACCGGCCGCCGCGCCGCAGCCCTACGGCGCGCAGCCGCAGGGCGGGTACGGCTACCCGGGCGCGCAGCAGCCGTTCGCCGGGCAGCCGCAGCAGAACCAGCCGTTCGGCGGCGGTCAGCCGCAGCAGGCCGCCCCGCAGGGGCAGCAGCCCGCGGCCGGTGGCGCCGCCTTCTCGCCGTTCTGGTTCGCCGTGCCGGCGCCGCGTCCGCTGTTCGCGGAGGACGGCTCCCCCGCGCCGATCGCGGAACTGGCACCGGGCGTCTGGTACCTGGCGGTGGAGCAGCGCGGTCAGGGCCTGCTGGCGGAGATGCAGGACGGCCGCCGCGGTGTCCTCCAGGACGCCTCCAACATCCAGCGCGGCTGATCCGGCCGGCCGGACCGGCCTCGCGGCCCCTCGCCCTCACGGGCGGGGGGCCGTTGCCGTGCCGCACGCGAGGTCTGGACCCGGCAGGCCGTCGGTGAACAGCCCGGGACGGCTCCTAGGAGCCGTGGATGAGCTGCGAGTGGGTCGGCACCTTGTTGTGGACCGGCGCGCCCGCGCTGCTCCCGGCGCCCTTCACCTTGTTGATGATGTCGTTGTAGTTGCCGACCGCCGAGGTGTCACCGTGGCGGAGCTTGTTGGGCAGGGCCCGCAGGTCGTGGATGGCCTTGTTGAGCGGGGCGAGTGCCTTCGACAGCAGGGGGTCTCCCTGGGCGTTGCGCACGGCGGCCCTGAGCCGGTTGTACGTGAAGGCGCCCGCGAGTGCCGCCTTGATGAGGGTGCCCCTGCGGTGCGGAGCGCCCCTCTTGAACTTGCCCTGCTTGTACGGCTTCACGATCCACTCGTAGGTGGCCCCGGCCGCGAGGGCCGCGTTCGCCACGAACCGGGTCTTGGCGAAGTGCTGCCTCTGCGCCGGCGTGGTGGGGTGGGGCGTGGCCGCCGCCACGGCGACCGTCGGACTGTGTTGCGGAGTGCTCTGGCCCACGGCCCACCCGGTGGAACCGGCGAGCAGGGCGCAGCAGAGCGTCAGCGCCAGTGCGAGGCGCCGTATCGGTACGGGCACGATGTCCTCCCGAACATGTAGCTCCGGGTACTTGGGAGGTCCGGGTGATCCAGGGTGGCCGCGCCGAAACAGTGCACCGGAGGTACCCTCCGGGTCACTCCCCGTACGCGGTCCGGGTGTGCGGCGTGATTCCGGGCCGTGGGCAAAGCCGGCGGGCCGGACGCCGGTGAGGCGTCAGGCGCAGCAGTCCGTCTCCAGGCCCCGCGGCAGGCGTTCGCCCGCCGCGAAGACCGTGCAGGTGGCCTCGTGGCCGCCGAGCGCGGCCACGGCGAGGAGGAGGGAGCCGGCGGTCCACGTGGTCAGTTCGCGGGGCCACACGGCGTCGTCCTCGAAGACGTAGCCCGTCCAGTACAGGCCGCTGTCCGCATCGCGCAGGTGCTGGATGGACTGGAGCACGGCCAGGGCGTGGTCGGACTCGCCCACCGCCCAGAGGGTCAGGGCGAGTTCGGCCGACTCCCCGCCCGTCACCCACGGGTTGGGGACGACGCAGCGCACCCCGAGTCCGGGCACCACGAAGCGGTCCCAGCCCTCCGCTATGCGCGCCTTGGCCTCCGCGCCGGTCAGCGCGCCGCCGAGCACCGGGTAGTACCAGTCCATGGAGTAGCGGTCCTTGTCCAGGAACCGCTCGGGGTGCGCGCGGATCGCGTGCCGGAGTGTACCGACGGCCAACTCCCAGTCCGGTTGCGGCTCTTCACGCTGCTCCGCGATGGCGAGGGCACAGCACAGCGCGTGGTGGACCGAGGAGCACCCGGTCAGCAGCGCGTCCGCGGTGTCCGTGCCGTCGTCCTCCCGCTTCCAGCCGATCTGCCCGCCGGGCTGCTGGAGGCGCAGCACGAACTCGATCGCCGCGTACACGACGGGCCACATGCGGTCCAGGAAGGTGTCGTCGCCGGTGGAGAGGTAGTGGTGCCAGACCCCTACGGCCGTGTAGGCGACGAAGTTGGTCTCCCGGCGGCGGTCGGCGACGTCGTCGTGCGCCCCGTCGGTGTAGGCGGCGTACCAGGAGCCGTCGTCGAGTTGGTGGCGGGCCAGCCACGCGTAGGCCCGCTCGGCGGCTTCGTGCTCGCCGGCCGCGTCCAGCGCCATCGCCGCCTCGACGTGGTCCCACGGGTCGAGGTGGTGGCCGCGGAACCACGGGATCGCGCCGTCCTCCCGCTGGGCGGCGAGTATGCCGCGCACGGTCGCGGCGGCCTGCCCCGCGGTGAGGACCCCGGGCAGGACGAGGTGTTCTGTCCGGGGAGTGGTCATGTGGCGGCCGCCTCGGCGTGCCCGGCCGCGGCGGGCAGGTGCGGCTTGGTCGCGTACGCGACGAAGCTCTTGCCGATCAGCGGGTTCAGCGCCTGCTCGGCCACCCGGGTGGCCAGCGGCTTCTTCATGATGTCCCAGACCAGCAGCTTGTGGTACGCGCGCACCGGCAGCACCTGGTCGTTGTCGACGCCGAACGCGCACTTCAGCCACCAGTACGGCGAGTGCAGCGCGTGCGCGTGGTGGGTGCCGTAGGGCTTCAGGCCCGCCTCGCGCATCCTGGCGAGGAGTTCGCCGGCCTTGTAGATGCGGATGTGGCCGCCCTCCACCTCGTGGTAGGCGTCGGACAGGGCCCAGCAGACCTTCTCGGGGCCGTAGCGCGGCACGGTGACCGCGATCCGCCCGCCGGGCCGCAGCACCCGGACCATCTCGGCGAGGACGCCCTTGTCGTCGGGGATGTGCTCCATCACCTCGGAGATGATGACGACGTCGAAGGACTCGTCGGGGAAGGGCAGCGCCAGCGCGTCGCCCTCCATGGCGGTCGCGGTCGCGCCTTCCGGAGCCTCCCCGGCCTCCTTCATCGCGGCGAACCACTGGGCGACCTCGCGGATCTCCTCGCCGTTGCGGTCCAGCGCCACGACCCGGGCTCCGCGCCGGTAGCACTCGAACGCGTGCCGGCCGGCACCGCACCCGAGGTCCAGGACCCGGTCGCCCGGGGCGAGCGGGAACCGGGAGAAGTCGACGGTCAGCACGTGGCCCTGCTTTCGCGGTTGAGATCGGCGTCGGTCGCGGGGGTGGCGCCCGGGGTGCCCGCGCGCCGGCCGGGGGCCGTGGCGGGGGTGCCCGCGCGGGAGCGGGCGAGGGCCTCGCGGTACCGGGCCACGGTCCCCTCGGCGGCGCGGGCCCAGGTGAAGTGCCGCAGGACCCGCTCGCGCCCGGCCCGGCCCAGCCGCGTCCGCAGGTCCGGGTCGGCCAGCATCCGGCTGAGCGCCGCGGCCAGCGCCCCGGCGTCGCCCGGCGGTACGGCCAGGCAGGTCTCGCCGTCGCGTCCCGCGACCTCGGGGACGGCGCCCCCGGTCGTGGCGACCAGCGGGGTGCCCGCGGCCATGGCCTCGGCGGCGGGCAGGGAGAAGCCCTCGTACAGCGACGGCACGCACGCGACCTCGGCCGAGCGGACCAGGTCGACCAGTTCGTCGTCCGAGATCCCCTTGACGAACTCGACGGCGCCTTCGAGGCCGTAGCGTTCGACCGCCTGCGCGACCGGGCCCTGCTCGGGCCGCTTGCCGACGACGACGAGGTGGGCCGCGGGGTGCTCGGCGCGCACCTTCGCCAGCGCCTCGACGAGGAACACCAGCCCCTTGAGCGGCACGTCCGCGCTGGAGGTGGTCACGATCCGGCCGGGCACCCGCGGCACGGCCGGGTCGGGTGAGAACAGGTCGGTGTCGGCGCCGATGTGCACGACGTGGACGCGGTCCCGGCGCACCCCGAGGTGGTCGACGATCTCCTGGCGGGAGGTGCCGGAGACGGTGAGCACGGAGGGCAGCCGGCGGGCGACGCGCTTCTGCATGCGGGTGAAGGCGTACCAGCGCCGTACGGACCAGCGCCGCTGCCATCCCTCGGCGGTGTCCAGCTCCAACTTCCGGTCCACGGTGATGGGGTGGTGGATGGTGGTGACCAGCGGCGCGCCGACGTCCCCCAGCAGCCCGTATCCCAGGGTCTGGTTGTCGTGGACGATGTCGAAGTCCCCGCGCCGGGCGCGCAGATGGCGGCGGGCACGCAGCGAGAAGGTCAGCGGCTCGGGGAAGCCGCCGGCCCACATGGTGGCGACCTCCAGCGCATCGATCCAGTCGCGGTACTCGTCGCGCCCGGGGGTGCGGAAGGGGTCCGGCTGCCGGTAGAGGTCCAGGCTCGGCAGTTCGGTCAGGCGCAGCCGGTCGTCGTGGCCGTCGCCGGCGGTGCCGCCGAGGGAGTCGTGGGCGTCGGGGAAGTCGAGGGTGTCGAGGACGGGGTACGGCTGGGCGGCGATCACCTCGACCCGGTGGCCGAGGCGGACCAGTTCGCGCGAGAGGTGGCGTACGTAGACGCCCTGGCCGCCGCAGAACGGGTTCCCCTTGTAGGTGAGGAGCGCTATGCCGAGCGGTCGCTCGCCGTCCGCGGCCGGGTCCGCCGGGGACCCCGCCTGACTGGGCTCAGCGGTCACTCCGGGCCCCCTTCTGACTGCACTGTCCCGCGACATTACGCCGGGACGCTAATCTAGAACAAGTTTCAGACTTGATCGTTCAGGAGGCTCCGAATCTACCGGCAGGTAGCCACGCTGTGAGCAGGGGATCGGGTGATTCGCGCCACGGCCCGCGCGACCGCCCGCGGTCCGGTCCCCCTGCCGGTCCCCGCCTCACCGACTGTCACGGAACGGGACCCATGCCTGCGCGAGCCAGTACCTCCCGGCCGGCCTCACCGCCCCTCACCGAGCGGCAGGAGGCCCGCCGCCGCCGCATCCTGCGCGCGAGCGCGCAACTGGCCGCCCGGGGCGGGTTCGACGCCGTGCAGATGCGGGAGGTCGCGGAGTCCTCGCAGGTGGCGCTGGGCACGCTCTACCGGTACTTCCCGTCCAAGGTCCATCTGCTCGTCGCCACGATGCAGGACCAACTGGAGCGCCTGCACGGCACGTTGCGCAAGAACCCGCCGACCGGGGAGAGCGCCGCCGAGCGGGTGGCCCAGACCCTGATGCGCGCCTTCGGCGCCCTCCAGCGCGACCCCCACCTCGCGGACGCGATGGTCCGCGCGCTGACCTTCGCGGACCGCAGCGTGAGCCCGGAGGTCGACCAGGTCTCCCGCCGGACCACCGCGATCATCCTGGACGCCACGGGCCTGGAGGAGCCCACGGCCGAGCAGCTGTCCGCGGTCCGCGTGATCGAGCACACCTGGCTCTCGGCCCTGATCACCTGGCTCTCGGGCCGCGCCTCCCTCGCCCAGGCGAAGGCCGACATAGAGACGGCGTGCCGGCTGATGGACCTGACCGCGCCGCCGAAGGCGCGTGCATAGGTCCTACGAGACGGACGCGTAGGACCCATGAACGCGCTGGACCTACGAGACGGGTTCCCTTCGCCGGTATTACCCGGATCAGGTAATGGAGGTCGCCTTCGGGTCCGACTGCTACCTTCCGGCCTCTCAGCCCTACCGTCGACGTCGGCCTCAGCGGATGCCGTAGCGTCACGCCAAAGTCGGCTACTCCGGTTGAACTCCCTCACTCGCCTCGTAGGCCACTAACAGAATAAATCCCCCAGAGCCGGATGGAACCCCCAAACCGGAAGATTTTTTATTCGATCGTCCCCGGCGCGACGCCGCTGATAGACAGCGCCCATGGACCTCTCGGAACGCTTCCTCGCCGAACGCGCCTGCGAGCGACTGATCATCGACTTCGTGCACCGCCTCGACCTCGGCGATCCCTCCTCCGTGGCCGACCTGTTCACCGAGGACGGCGTCTGGCAGTGGCCGCCGCCGGGCGACGGTCGCCGCTTCGCGGGGCGGGAGGCCCTGCGCGCGTACTTCGCCTCCCGTCCCACGGACCGGCTCTCGCGCCGCGTCATGTCCAACGTCCTCGTCACGCCGACGACGGCGGACACGGCCGAGGCCACGTCGTACTTCACGACCTACCGGGTCGACGGCTACGACGGCGGCATGGTGTCCCCCGGCCCGCCGGTCCAGGTCGGCCACTACACGGACACGTTCCGCCGGGCCGACGGCCGGTGGCTGCTGGCGTCCCGGACCCTGCACCTGCCCTTCGGCGGCCCCACGCCCCGGGCGTAGGAGGGGCGGACCCCGGCGTGCGCGGCCGCCCCTCAGGGCCCTTCCGATAGGCCGGTAGAGTGACCGGGTCGTCATCACACCCGTTCGGGGGGAAGCCGGTGGAAATCCGGCGCTGACCCGCAGCCGTGAGCCGCCCCGTGAAGGCGGCGAGCCGGAATGCCCCGAGCGGACGTGACCGGCTCATGCGCGTCGGCAGGTCCGCCCGCGCATCGCACCGTCGAGGTATACGGAGCCGAGCCGCCGGGGTGTCCCGTGCTGTCCGGCTCCCCGCAGGGAGAGGCACCCGTCGATCATGAACTTCCGCCGCAGCGCCGCGGCCCTGGCCGCCGCCGTCGCCGTGATCGGCAGCGCGGCCCCCGCCGTCGCTGACGCGTCCGCCGGCCCGTCCCCGTCCTCGCCGGCCCTCCCGGCGGGGCTCTACGGCAGCAACGACCCCCAGTACGACGGCGTCTGGCGACAGTCCCTGGCGCTGCTCGCGCAGCACACCGTGGGTGTGCGGCCCGCCGCCCAGGCCGTGGACTGGCTGGCCGGACAGCAGTGCGCCGACGGCTCCTTCGCGGCCTTCCGCGCCGAGCCGGGCCGGGCCTGCGACGCCAAGGTGATGGTCGACACCAACAGCACCGCCGCGGCCGTACAGGCCCTCGCCGCGCTCGGCGGCCGCGACGCGGTCACCGGCAAGGCGGTGACCTGGCTGAAGTCCGTGCAGAACAAGGACGGCGGCTGGGGGTACATGCCCGGCGGGCCCAGCGACACCAACTCGACCTCGGTCGTGATCGGCGCGCTCGCCGCCGTCGGCCAGAAGCCGGAGAGCGTCGTCAAGGACGGCAAGTCCCCCTACGACGCCCTGCTCGCCTTCGCGCTGCCGTGCTCCGGTGACGGGGCCGGCGCCTTCGCCTACCAGCCCGACAAGAAGGGCAAGCTCACCGCCAACGCGGACGCCACCGCGGCCGCCGTGGTCGCCGCGCTCGGGCAGGGCATGGCCCCCGAGGCCGGCAAGGGCAAGGACGCGGGCGGCGAGGCCCGTTGCGAGGACGCGGGCAAGCCCGGCCCCGACCGGGCCGCGGCCAACGGCGCCTCCTACCTCGCGCAGGCCGTCGCCAAGGACGGTCACCTCACCTCCGCCCTTCCCGGTGCCTCCGACCAGCCCGACGTCGGCAACACCGCCGACACGGTCGTCGCCCTGGCCGCGCAGAGCGGGCCCGCACAGGCGCAGAAGCCGCTGAAGTGGCTGGAGAAGAACTCCGAGGCATGGGCGAAGCAGAGCGGCCCCGCCGCCTACGCCCAGCTGGTCTTCGCGGCCCGCGCGGCCGGCGCCGACCCGCGTCACTTCAGCGGTGTCGACCTGGTCGAGCGGCTCAACGCGACCGGCCCGGCTCCCGAGGCCGCCGGCAAGGACGCCAAGAATGCCGAGGACGCCAAGAGCAGCAAGGACACCGCGAAGAGCGACTCCCCCTTCGGCGTCTGGTGGACCGTCGGTGTCTTCCTCGTCGCGGGCGCCGGCATCGGCTTCCTGCTGAGCGGCCGGAAGAAGCAGGGGCAGCCGTGACCCGCCGGCTCCGGGCGCTCGGCGCACCGCTGCTCGCCGCCGCGCTGCTGCTGGTGGCCGGCGCCGGCCAGGCGCAGGCCACCGGCTACCGGTACTGGTCCTTCTGGGACCGCGACGGCGGGAAGTGGGTGTACGCCACCGAGGGCCCGTCGACCGCGCGTCCCTCGGACGGCGACGTACAGGGCCTGCGCTTCGCCGTGAGCGAGGACTCCCAGGACGCGAGCAAGCCGCGCGGGACGGCCGACTTCGAGGCCATCTGCGCGAAGACGCCCGCTCGGAAGGACAGCAAGCGGGTGGCGCTCGTCCTCGACTTCGGCGTCCAGGCGGACGCCCCGACCGGTGAGACCCCGCCGAAGCCGCGCACGGAGTGCGCCCGGGTGCCGTCCGACGCGACCACGGCCGAGGCCCTGGCCGCGGTGGCGAAACCGCTGCGGTACGACACCAACGCCCTGCTGTGCGCCATCGCCGGCTATCCGCGCAAGGGCTGCGGCGAGCAGGTGGCCGCGGGCACGGGCGCCGGCGCGCAGCCGGCCGGGGACGAGCCGAGCAAGGGGCCGTCCGTGGGTCTCCTCGCGGGGGGTGCCGCGGTGGTCGTGGTGGCCGCGGCCGCGGTCTGGCAGGCGCGGCGGCGCAGGGATGCGTGACGCCGTGCGGGACCGCGGGCGGGCGGGCCGCGCCGGCGGCGCCCCCGCCCGCGGCTCCGCCGGTGTCCACGCGGGTGCCTGGTGGCTGTGGGCGCTGGCCCTGGGCACCGCGGCCACCCGCACCACCAATCCCCTGCTGCTCGGCCTGCTGTTGGCGGTCTCCGGCTACGTCGTGGTGAGCTGCCGCCCCAACACGCCGTCCGCGCGGTCCTACACCGCCTTCGTCCGGCTCGCCCTCGCCGTACTCGTCATCCGCCTGGTCTTCGCCGTCGTGCTCGGCTCGCCCATTCCCGGCTCGCACGTGCTCGTCTCCCTGCCCGAAGTCCCCCTGCCGCACTGGGCGCAGGGCATCCGCCTGGGCGGCCGGGTCACGGCCGAGGCGGTCGTCTTCGCCCTGTACGACGGGCTGAAGCTGGCCACGCTGCTGGTGTGCGTCGGCGCCGCGAACGCCCTCGCCGCGCCCGCCCGGCTGCTGAAGTCCCTGCCCGGCGCCCTGTACGAGACCGGGGTCGCCGTCGTCGTCGCGCTCACCTTCGCCCCGCACCTGGTCGCCGACGGTCGGCGCCTGCGGGCCGCCCGCCGGCTGCGGGGCCGCCCCGACCGGGGCGTGCGCGGCCTGGTACAGGTCGGACTGCCGGTCCTGGAGGGCGCGTTGGAGCGTTCCGTCGCGCTCGCCGCCGCGATGGACGCCCGCGGCTACGGCCGTACCGCCGAGGTCGCGCCCGCCGTCCGCCGGACCACCGCCGCCCTCACGCTCGGCGGTCTGCTGGGCGTCTGCGCGGGAACGTACGGACTGCTCACCGCCGAGGGCGGCACCTACGGCCTGCCGGTGCTGCTCGCCGGGGTCGCCGCCGCCCTGGCCGGGCTGTGGCTCGGCGGGCGCCGCTCCCCGCGCACCCGCTACCGCCCGGACGCCTGGAACCCGCGCTCCTTCCTGGTCGCCGGGTCGGGCGCGCTGGTCGCGGCCCTGCTGGCGCTCGCCGCCGCCCGCGACCCCCAGGCCCTGCACCCCGGCGTGGTCCCGCTCGTCGCGCCCACTCTTCCCCTGTGGCCCGCCGGCGCCGTACTCCTCGGTCTGGCCCCCGCGTTCGCCGCACCCGCCAGTCCCGCCCCCAAGGAGCCGTCGTGATCCGCTTCGAGGATGTCTCCGTCACCTACGACGGAGCGGTGGAACCCGCCGTCCGCGGCGTCGACTTCGAGGTGCCCGAGGGTGAACTCGTCCTCCTCGTCGGTCCGTCCGGCGTCGGCAAGTCCACCGTGCTGGGCGCGGTCAGCGGTCTGGTGCCGCACTTCACCGGCGGCACCCTGCGCGGCCGGGTCACCGTGGCCGGCCGGGACACCCGCACCCACAAGCCACGCGAACTCGCCGACGTCGTCGGCACCGTCGGCCAGGATCCGCTGTCGCACTTCGTCACGGACACCGTGGAGGACGAACTCGCCTACGGCATGGAGTCGCTGGGCCTGGCCCCGGACGTGATGCGGCGGCGCGTGGAGGAGACCCTGGACCTGCTGGGCCTGGCCGACCTGCGCGACCGCCCCATCGCCACCCTGTCCGGCGGCCAGCAGCAGCGGGTCGCGATCGGCTCGGTCCTCACCCCGCACCCGAAGGTCCTCGTCCTGGACGAGCCGACCTCGGCGCTCGACCCGGCCGCCGCCGAGGAGGTCCTCGCCGTCCTCCAGCGGCTCGTGCACGACCTGGGGACGACGGTCCTCATGGCCGAGCACCGCCTGGAACGGGTCGTCCAGTACGCCGACCAGGTCGTCCTGCTGCCCGCCGCGGGCGCCGCCCCGCAGTCGGGGGCCCCGGCGGACGTCATGGCCGTCTCCCCGGTGTACCCGCCGGTGGTGGACCTGGGCCGGCTCGCGGGCTGGTCCCCGCTGCCGCTGACGGTGCGGGACGCCCGCCGCCGGGCCGCGGATCTGCGGCAGCGGCTGGACGGACGGGAGCCCGTGTACTCCGGTACGGCACCGGCCGCGCCCTCGGTCCCGGCGCCCCGCCCGTCCCCCCGGCCCACGCCCCGGTGGCGGCTGCGCCGCGGCCCCGCCCCCGAACCCGTCCCGGCGAGCGCGCCCGTGGCCGAGGTCCACGCCCTCGGTGTCCGGCGCGCCGGTGTCCAGGCGCTGCGGAACGTCGACCTGGCCTTCGCCCCGGGCGAGACCGTCGCCCTCATGGGCCGCAACGGCGCCGGGAAGTCCACGCTGCTCGGCTCGCTCGTGGGGCTGGTCCAGCCGTCCGCCGGGCAGGTCCGGGTCGGCGGCGCGGTCCCGCACCGCACGACGCCCCGCGAACTGGTGCGCCGGGTGGGGCTGGTCCCGCAGGAGCCGCGCGACCTGCTGTACGCCGACACGGTCGCCGCCGAGTGCGCCGCCGCCGACCAGGACGCGCAGGCCGCGCCCGGCACCTGCCGGGACCTGGTCCGCGCACTGCTGCCCGGCGTCGGCGACGCCACCCACCCCCGCGACCTGTCGGAGGGCCAGCGCCTCGCGCTCGCGCTCGCCGTCGTGCTCGCCGCCCGCCCGCCCATGCTGCTGCTCGACGAGCCGACCCGCGGCCTCGACTACGGCGCGAAGACCCGCCTGGTCGCCCTGCTGCGGGCGCTCGCCGCCGAGGGACACGCCATCGTGCTCGCCACGCACGACGTCGAACTGGCCGCCGAACTCGCCCACCGGGTCGTGCTGCTGGCCGAGGGCGAGGTGATCGCCGACGGTCCGACGGCCGACGTGGTGGTGTCCTCCCCGTCCTTCGCCCCGCAGGTCACCAAGATCCTGGCCCCGCAGCGGTGGCTCACCGCCACCCAGGTCCGCGAGGCGCTGGCATGACGGCCCGCCCCGCCGACGCGACGACCCGTCCTGCCCACGGGGGCGAGAAGACCCGTCCCGCCGACACGAGGGTGCGCCGTGCCGGCGCCCGGGTGCGGGCCGTCCGCCTCGGCCCCCGGTCCCTCGCCGCGCTCGCCCTGGTCAGCGCGGTCGGGGTGGCGGCGTTCGGCTGGCCGTTCCTCGCCCCGCCCGCCTCGCAGCTCAGCGCGCATGCGCAGGACGCGCCCTGGCTGTTCGCGGGCCTGCTCGTCCTGCTCGTCGCCGTCGTCACCGCGACGATCTCCGAGTCCGGCCTCGGCCCGAAGGCCGTCGCCATGCTGGGTGTGCTGGCCGCGACGGGGGCCGCGCTGCGCCCGATCGGGGCCGGGACGGCCGGTATCGAGCCCATGTTCTTCCTGATGGTGCTGAGCGGGCGGGTGCTCGGGCCGGGCTTCGGGTTCGTCCTGGGCTCGGTGACGATGTTCGCCTCCGCGCTGCTCACCGGCGGGGTGGGGCCGTGGATGCCGTTCCAGATGCTGGCCATGGGGTGGTTCACCATGGGCGCGGGTCTGCTGCCGGGCCCCGACCGGCTGCGCGGCCGCGCGGAACTGCTGCTGCTCGCGCTCTACGGCTTCCTGGCCGCCTTCGCCTACGGCACCGTCATGAACCTCGCGGGCTGGCCCTTCATGGGCACCCTCGCCTCCTCCATCGCCTTCGACCCGCACGCGGGCGTCCCCGCCAACCTGGCCCGGTTCGTGGCGTACTGCCTGGCCACCTCGCTCGGCTGGGACCTGGGCCGGGCCGCGGTCACCGTGCTCCTGACGCTCGTCCTCGGCCACGCCGTCCTGCGGGCGCTGCGCCGGGCCACCCGCCGGGCCGCCTTCGAGGCGCCGGTCACCTTCGACGCGCCGACGCCGTGACCGGTCGGTGAGCCCCGCACGCCGACCGTGACACGCCCGGTGGGGGCACCCACGTGAGCCCGCTCAGCTACGAGGTCGGCCCGTAGGCCGCCCTGCCTGGGGTGTACGCGCTTTCACCGGGGCTGACCTGCGCATCGAGATCCGGATCTCACCCGAAGCGAGCATCACAAATGCGACAGCAACGAGCAAAAGGGGGTGTTTGCGGACGGATCTCCCGCCTGCTTGTCTGTACGCGTCGCCGGGCGCCGGCCCCCACCGGGTGGCGGTTCCCAGGGCACGCCCCGCCACCCACCCCGTGGTGCACGGCAGCCCGCGATTCCCCCGTCCCCGACGTAAGAGGTTCTCCGTGTCCGTCTCCTGCATCCGCGCCGTCGCCGTCCCGAAGAAGGCCCTCACCACCGCCGCCGTGGCCGCCGCCACCGCCGGCCTGGCCCTCGCCTCGGCCCCCGCCGACGCGGCCCCCCTGCACGCGGGCGGCAACGCGAAGGCGATCGCACGAAAGATGATCCCGGACGCCGTGCAGTTCCACGCGTTCAGCAAGATCGTCGAGCGGGAGAGCGGCTGGAACCCGCACGCCACCAACGCCTCCTCCGGCGCCTACGGCCTGGTCCAGGCGCTGCCCGCGTCCAAGATGTCCTCGGCCGGCGCCGACTGGAGGACCAACCCCAGGACCCAGATCAAGTGGGGCCTGCACTACATGAAGTCCCGCTACGGCAGCCCGGCCGCCGCCTGGAAGTTCTGGCGGGCCCACGGCTGGTACTGAGCCGTCCTCACCCGCAGGTGACCCCGGCCCGCCGCCTCCGCCGCGTCCGCCGTGTCCGGCTGCCACGGACCCGCGGCTGATGCTTTCCTGACCCCATGACGACGGACCCACCATCGGGGGACCCACCGCCGGAGGAGCCACCGCCGAAGGACACCGAGGCACGCGGCCTGCGTCTGGTGGCGGTGCTCCTGGGGCTGACCGTGGTCAGCGGCCTGATCGACGCGGTCAGCTACCTCGGGCTCGGGCACGTCTTCACCGCGAACATGACCGGCAACGTGGTCGTGCTCGGCTTCGCCGCCGCCGGGGCGCCGGGCTTCTCCGTGCGGCACACCGCCACGTCCGTGGCCTGCTTCCTGGCGGGCGCGCTGGGCGGTGGCCGGGTCACGGCCCGCTATTGCGGCGGCTCACGCCGCACCTTGACCCAGGTGACCCTCGCCGTCGAGGCCCTCCTGGTCGGGGTGTCGGCGGTGGTGGCGTTCACCGCGCCGGGCACCGCCGGCATGACGTACACCGCCATCGCCCTGACCGCCTTCGCGATGGGCCTGCGCAACGCGACGGTCATCAAGCTGGGCGTGCCCGACCTGACGACCACCGTCCTCACCCGGACGTTGACGGGCCTCGCCGCCGACTCCCGGGCCGGCGGCGGCACCGGACGCCGCTCCCCACGCCGCACGGCCTCCGTGATCGCCATGCTGGCCGGCGCCGCCTTCGGCTCCTGGCTGGTGATGCATCAGGGCCTGGGCACCCCCCTGCTGATCGCGGCGGTGGCCTCGGGCATCCTGGCCGCGGTGGCATCGGGACGCGACTGAGCCGCCCCACCCCAGGACCTCGCCGACAGCCGCATCACTGGACGCCACCGTCGGGCCGCGGATCCCGGGCCCGCGGAGCTGTCCTGGCTGGAGCACGCCGTCTCGGCCCTGGAGGCTACGAGGCTGGGCGGCGCCGAGCGGATGGACGCGGCCGTCCTGCTGGTGGGTCACGTACGCGGTATCACCCAACAGGCCCGTGCGGCAGGCCCCACAGGCGACCCCGAGGCACAACTGGGCACCGTCCTGGGTCACTTGATGCAGTCCCACGGCGAGAAATTTCCCGCGCTCACCGGGGCGCTCGCGTCAGCAGCCCGGTCCGGCGAGCAGGATCAGGCCTGGGAGTTCGGCCTCCAGCGCATCCTGGACGGCCTGGCCACTCTCATCGACGAGCGCGCGCGTTGAGGCCACAGGAGGGGGCCGTACTCATACGGCACTTGATGTGCCAGGATTCCGCCCATGGTCAACGTGAGCCGTCATCTGGCAGATGACGAGGAGCTGGTGCACGCCACCCGTCAGCAGTGGACCCAGATCGTGGGCGCGTTCGTCGTCCTCGCGGTCGTCTGGGCCGTGGCGACAGCTCTGTTGTGGGTGAGTCCGTCGGACAAGGACTGGGGCACCGTGGCCCGGTACGTGGTGCTGGGGCTGGCGGTGGTCGCCTCGCTGTGGTTCTGGCTGCTGCCGCTGATGATATGGCGCAGCACGGTGTACATCGTCACGACCAAGCGGATCTCCGTGCGCAAGGGCTTCCTGACGAAGACGGGGCACAGCATCCCGCTGACCCGCGTCAACGACGTGGAGTTCAACGCCACGCTGTGGCAGCGCATCCTGCGCGGAGGGACGCTGACCATCCAGTCGGGGTCGGAGCACGGGACGCTCGAACTGAAGCACGTGCCGGACCCGGAGGGGCTGCAGAGCCTCATCTACTCGGCGGTGGAAGAGGAGCAGCAGCACCATCAGTGGGGCGGAGCGGTCCCACCGGCCACCGGGTGACGATCACCCGGCGTCCACAGTCGCCCACGACACGAACGTGGTGAAGGCGGCGCACCGTACCGCTGGAGTTCACCGCCCCCGGCCGGGCAGGGCGCGGCAGGCCACCAGCGCGCACACCGCCGCCAGCGGCAGCTCCGCGCAGAAGGCCATCGCCAGGGCGGCCCCCGCCTCGCCCGCCGATGCCGTGGTCGTGTCGAACCAGGCGTCCGCCACCAGCAGGGTCGCGGTGGCCGCGGCGGTGACGCAGCGGCGGGCGTCCCCCCGGGCCAGCAGCAGCCCCGTCACCACCAGCCCCAGCGACTCCAGCGCGTCCAGCCCCACCCATGCCGTCGTCCACCGCACCGGCCCGGAACCGCCGGGCACACACCCCGCCAGCACCAGGAGCCACGGGAGCAGCGCCAGGCCCGCCACCACCAGGGCCGCGCTCGCCCACCGCTGCCGCCGACCGGCCTCCGCCGGCCCGTGGTCCACCCCGCCGCGCAGTTCCATGGAGGCCACCGTCCGTTCCCCTCTCCGCTCCGGCCCGGCGCCGGATCCCGCGACCAACCCTGTCCGCTCCAGGCACCGCCGTCGGTAGCGTCCCTGTCCGAACCGGGGGTGAAGCCAGCTACACCCCCGGCCCTCCCCCAAGCTCCATGGCCGCCGGAGCCACCGGCCGCCTACCGTGTGGCCATGCCTCTCACCGCCGCACCGCCGCCCTCGCCCGGCCGGGCCGCCCTCGCGCGGCGGATGGCCGACCTGCGGGCGAACACCGTGTTCGCCCTGGCCGGGATACCGCTGCACCTCGTCGGCCTGCTGGTGCTGGCGGAGCCGTGGCTGCTGTTCGTGCCGGTCAGCCTGGCCGAGATCCAGGCCGCCTTCTTCATCCCCGTCCTCGTGGTGGCGCTGATGAGCAGCGTGCTGACCAGGGCGCAGCACAAGAGGTTCCGGTCGCGACTGGGGGTGGGGATCCCCGCCCTGCCCGCCGTGCGGCGCCGCAGTCCGCAGGCGGTCGTGGCCTGGCTGCGGTCCGCGGCGACGTGGCGGCAGGTCGGCTACCACGTGCTGGTGGGTCCCTGGGCCTCCGCGGGCACCGTGCTGGCCCTGCTCTGCTGGGCCGTGGGCACTGAGCTGAGCACCGTCCTGCTGTGGATATGGCTGGTGCCGCCGGAGAACCGCATCAAGGGGGGCACCATGTTCCAAATCGCCCTCTTCTCCCTCGTGGGCGTGGTGCTGCTGCTCCTCGCCTACTGGCTCACCGGGGCCGTCGTCCGCACGGACACACGGGCCGCGCTGCGGTTGCTCGGCCCCAGCCGCGCCGAACGGCTGCAGCTGCGGGTCGACGACCTCACCGAGAAGCGCGCCGGGGTGGTGGACGCCGCCGACACCGAGCGCCGCCGCATCGAGCGCGATCTGCACGACGGCGCTCAGCAGCGGCTGGTCTCCCTCGCCCTCAACCTGGGCCTGGCCCGGGCCACTCTCACCGACCTGCCCGAGGAGGCCCGCCAGGTCATCGACGAGGCCCACCGGGAGGCCAAGGAGGCCATCTCCGAGCTGCGCACCCTGGTCCGCGGACTGCACCCGGCGGTCCTGGAGGACCGCGGTCTCGACGCCGCGCTCTCGGGCATCGCGGCCCGCTCCCCGGTGCCGGTGCGGCTCGCGGTCGACCTGCCCGAGCGTCCCTCGCCGACCGTGGAGGCGGTGGCCTACTTCGTCGTCTCGGAGGCGCTGGCCAATGTCGCCAAGCACGCCGAGGGCGCCACCGGGGCCGAGGTCCGCGTCCACCG
Source organism: Streptomyces sp. NPDC052043 (assembly GCF_044548235.1). Lineage (NCBI taxonomy): Bacteria > Bacillati > Actinomycetota > Actinomycetes > Kitasatosporales > Streptomycetaceae > Streptomyces > Streptomyces sp. NPDC052043. The sequence continues at coordinate 321,925 of NZ_JBIUBT010000001.1, read as the reverse complement.
GCGGGGCGACGTGCTGCGGGTCGTCGTCGGGGACGACGGTCCCGGCGGCGCCGACCCCGGGCAGGGCACGGGTCTGAGCGGGCTGGCCAAGCGGGCCGGGTCGGTGGACGGTACCTTCTCGGTCGACAGCCCCGTCGGGGGGCCCACCACCATCACCGTGGAGTTGCCGTGCGCGCCGTGATCGCCGAGGACTCGGTCCTGCTCCGGATCGGCCTGGTCAAGGTGGTGGAGGCGGCCGGCTTCGAGGTGGCGGCGGCGGTGGGCGACGCCGAGGCGCTGCTGGCGGCGGTGGAGGAGCACCGGCCCGACACGGTGGTGGTCGACGTCCGCATGCCGCCCGGCTTCACCGACGAAGGGGTGCGGGCGGCGCTGATGATCCGTCAGCAGTGGCCCGACGTGTCGGTGCTGCTGCTCTCCCAGTACGTGGAGGAACGCTACGCGGCGGACCTGCTCGCCGCCCACAACCGGGGGATCGGCTACCTGCTCAAGGAGCGGGTCTCCGACGTCGAGGAGTTCGTCGCGGCGCTGCGCCGGGTGGCCGCCGGGGGCACCGCGCTCGACCCGGAGGTGGTCTCCCAGCTTCTGCTGCGCCGCCGCAGCGATCCGCTCGACCGGCTCACGCCCAGGGAGCGCGAGGTCCTCGGTCTGATGGCGGAGGGCCGCTCCAACGCGGGCATCGCCGAGGCCCTGGTGGTCAGCGACAGCGCGGTCGCCAAGCACATCAACAGCATCCTCACCAAGCTCGACCTGCCCCCGGCCGACGGCGACCACCGCCGGGTGCTGGCGGTACTGCGCTTCCTGGCCTCGGCGTGAGGACGCCATGAGGGCGCCGAACCACCGCGCGATCTTCGGCAGCGACGCCCGCGCTGATCCCCGGAAGTGACGCCTGCGCCCTCAGGACCGACCGGCGCCGACGAAGTCGACGTCCTCGGTCTCGACGGTCCCGGCGGTGCGTCCCGGTGCCGTCTGGTAGCCCCAGTACAGGTTGGTGTGGGCGATGACCTGGTCCGGCGGCGGGGCGCCCCAGGCCGTCGTGTCCGTCGTGGTGTGGGCGTCGCCGACCAGGATCGTGTCGTATCCCCGGACGAGCGCGCCGTGCAGTGTCGAGCGGACGCACGCGTCGGTCGACGCCCCGGTCACGACGAGCCGGCCGACCCCGAGATCCGACAGCACGGTCTCGAGGGTGGTGTCCTCGAAGGAGTCGCCGTAGTTCTTGTGGACGAGCGGTTCGCCCTCACGCGGCGTCAGCTCGGGGACGATCCGCCAGCCGTCGCTGTCCCTCACCAGCTCCTCGTCGGCGTGCTGGACCCATACGACGGGGACCTCCTCCCGCCTGGCCCGCTCGACCAGGGCGGCGATGTTCGCGACGACCACGTCGCGCTCGTGGGCCTTGTGGACGACGTCCTTCTGCACGTCGACGACGAGAAGCGCGGTGCTGGGCCGGTCCTGAAGCGTGGTCATCGTTCCCCCTAGCGCATTCCGGTACTGTCCGCGCTCACCCTAGACCGGGCCACTGACAACGAAGGCGGTCCACGGCCGATGTCCGGGGCACGAGCCCCCGCCGGGCCGGTGCCGGCACGCCGGGCGTCCGGCCGTCCCGCGACGTCAGCTCGGCACCCGCTCCTTCTCGCCGAGCGCCGGCTCACCGGCGACCGCGACGGCCGTCGTCACCCGCGCCCGGGGGCCCTGCAGCGCATACGTCAGCGCGAAACCCGTGCCGACGACCACCGCGCCGCCCACCGCGTCCAGCACCCAGTGGTTGCCGGTGGCGACGATGGCCGAGACCGTGAACAGGGGGTGGAGGACGCCCAGGGCCTTCATCCACCACTTCGGGGCGACGACCGCGATGACCACGCCGCACCACAGCGACCAGCCGAAGTGCAGGGACGGCATCGCGGCGTACTGGTTGGTCAGCGCCGTCAGGGTGCCGTAGTCCGGCTGGGAGAAGTCCTGGACGCCGTGGACCGTGTCGATGATGCCGAGGGTCGGCATCAGGCGGGGCGGGGCCAGGGGGTAGAGCCAGAAGCCGACGAGGGCGAGGAGGGTGGCGAAGCCGAGGGCCGAGCGGGCCCAGCGGTAGTCGACCGGGCGGCGCCAGTACAGGACGCCGAGGACGGTCAGCGGGACGACGAAGTGGAAGGACTCGTAGTAGAAGTCGAAGAAGTTCCGCAGCCAGTCGATCTTCACCACGGCGTGGTTGACCGCGTGCTCGATGTCGATGTGCAGGAAGCGCTCGAGGGAGAGGATCTCGTGGCCGTGCTGCTCGGCGCGGGCCCGGCCGCCGGAGATGGTGCCGCCCGTCGCCGCGAGGCGGACCTGCTGGTAGGCGGCGTAGGTGACGCGTATGAGGAGCAGTTCGAGGAGCAGGTTCGGGCGGGTGAGGACCCGGCGCGCGAAGGGGAGCAGGGGGACCCTGCGGAAGCGGGCCGGGACCGGCGGCGCGTACCGGATGGGGACGGGCGAGGCGTAGTGCTCCGAGCCGCGGGACAGGAACGGCACGGCCGTCGCGGCGGCGAGCGCGGCCAGCAGGACGGTGTTGTCGCGCAGCGGGTCCAGGGACGCCATGTTCGGCAGCAGCATCTTCGTCGGCAGGGTCATGACGAGGATGACGGCGACCGGCCAGACGTACCGGTCGGAGGCGCGGCGGCCGACCCGGCCGACGACGGCGAGGAGCACCCACAGCAGCTGGTGCTGCCAGGTGGTGGGCGACACGGCTGTCGCGGCGCAGCCGGTGATCGCGACGGCGAGCAGGAGCTGGCCGTCGCGGGCGTAGCGCACCGCCCGGCGCAGCCCGAGCACGGCGACCGCCGCGCCCAGCAGCAGGAACAGGCCTGTCTCCGGCGGGCCGGTCAGGCCGAACCGGAGCAGGGCGCCGTGCAGGGACTGGTTGGCGAGGGCGTCGGCGGGTCCGCCGAGACCCACGCCCGCCATGTGGTGCACCCAGTAGGTGAAGGAGTCGTGCGGCATCGCGGCCCAGGCGAGCGCGGTGCACCCGGCGAACGTGACGGCGGTGGAGACGGCGGCCTGCCGGCGCCGGGTGAACCACAGCAGGGGCGCGAAGAGGAGCACCGTGGGCTGGAGCGCGGCCGCGAGGCCGATCAGCGCGCCGCCGGCCCGCTGCCCGCGCACGACGAAGCAGCCGAGCAGGACGAGCAGGACCGGGATGACGCTGGTCTGACCGAGCCAGAGCGTGTTGCGTACCGGCAGCGACAGCATGAGCAGGCTGATCGCGACGGGCGCGGCCAGCAGGGAGGTGCGGCGGCCGACCGGCTCGGGCAGGGCGCGGGCGGCGACCAGCCCGAGGGCGACCACCAGCAGCAGCGTGCCGAAGGTCCATCCCCAGCCGAGGGCCTGCTCGGCGGCCCTGGTCAGCGGCTTGAGCACGAGGCCGGCGAACGGGGTGCCGGTGAACTGCGTCGACTCGTACAGCGACCCCTTGACGTGCAGGACGCCGTTCGGCCCCACCCAGGTCTCGAGGTCGGTGAGCCGGCTGTCGCGCGGGGTGGTGAGGACGGCGGCCACCTGCCGTACCGCGAGGATCCCGGCGATCAGCCACAGGCCCAGGCGGGTCGCGTGCAGACGCGCCGTGGCCGGATCCGCCGCCGCTCCGAACGCCGCCGCCGGTCCCCCACCGCGCTCCGCATTCGCCACGCCCCCTCGGCCTCCCACCCCGTACGTCCCGCGCTCGTCCCGCGCCGGGAACCCCTTCGCCGGCTCGGGGAGGCTTCACACCTCCCCCGGAGAGGGACGCGGCAACCCCCGATTCACCTGTCGTCCGCTCACCTTTTGTCAGGATGACGATAGTGCGCGAACGGTTCGGTTCCCCAGCCGGGGCGCGAGAAGGATCACAGCGTGGAGCCGGAAATCACGGTCCGTGCAGGGACTAAGTGCCTGCACAGCGAACATTTAGGTGCAGTACGCATCGACGTGCGTACGGTGCGTAAGGGACACCGGCGGCCGTATGGTCGATTTTCGGCCTGCCCCGGTGGGCCGCTTTCGGCCCTCGCGTCAGCGCCGCCGCCCGGGCCGGGTTCCTGTCCCCGTCGAAAGGCAGGCGAGCGAAGCCTTGTCAGCTGTCACCGTCACCGCGCCCCGGGCCGTCTCCCTCACCAAGAGCCGCCACACCACCGTCACCGACCCGGCACTCGTCCGGCGCGCCGTGAAGGCCGCCGCGCTGGGCAACGCCATGGAGTGGTTCGACTTCGGTGTCTACAGCTACATCGCGGTGACGCTGGGCAAGGTCTTCTTCCCCTCCGGCAACCCGACGGCGCAGCTGCTGTCCACGTTCGGCGCCTTCGCCGCGGCCTTCCTCGTCCGCCCGCTCGGCGGCATGGTCTTCGGTCCGCTCGGCGACCGCATCGGCCGCCAGAAGGTGCTGGCCTTCACCATGATCATGATGGCCGTGGGCACCTTCGCGATCGGCCTGATCCCGTCCTACGCGACGATCGGCGTCGGGGCGCCGCTGCTGCTGCTCGTGGCCCGGCTGGTGCAGGGCTTCTCCACCGGCGGCGAGTACGCGGGCGCGTCCACCTTCATCGCCGAGTTCGCCCCGGACAAGCGGCGCGGCTTCCTCGGCAGCTGGCTGGAGTTCGGCACGCTGGCCGGTTACGTCGGCGGCGCGGGCCTGGTCACCCTGATGACGGCTCTGCTGTCCTCGGACCAGATGACCTCCTGGGGCTGGCGGATCCCGTTCCTGGTCGCGGGCCCGATGGGCATCATCGGCCTGTACCTGCGGATGCGCCTGGAGGAGACCCCGGCGTTCGCGGCGGAGTGCGAGAAGGCCGAGTCGACCCGCCGCAAGGTGCCGCTGCGCGAGATGATCGCGGGTCAGTGGAAGGCGCTGCTGCTGTGCGTGGGCCTGGTGCTGGTCTTCAACGTCACCGACTACATGCTGCTGTCGTACATGCCGAGCTACCTGACCAGCGTGCTCAAGTACGACGAGACGCACGGCCTGCTCGTCGTGCTGGCCGTGATGGCCCTGATGATGATCGTCCAGCCGTTCGCGGGCGCCCTGACCGACCGCGTCGGCCGCCGTCCGGTGATCGCCGCCGGCTGCGCGGGCTTCCTGTTCCTGTCCGTCCCGGCGCTGCTGCTGATCCGCCAGGGCAGCCTGGCGGCGGTGGGCCTGGGCATGGCCGCGCTGGGACTGCTCCTGGTCTGCTTCACGGCCGCGATGCCGTCCGCGCTGCCGGCGCTGTTCCCGACCCGGGTCCGCTACGGCTCGCTGTCGATCGGCTTCAACATCTCCGTGTCGCTGTTCGGCGGGACGACCCCGCTGGTGGTCACCGCCCTGATCGGCGCGACCGGCAACCTGATGATGCCCGCCTACTACATGATGGCGGCCTCGCTGATCGGCGGCGCGGCGGTCTGGTTCATGGCGGAGTCGGCGGGCCGGCCGCTACCGGGCTCGGCCCCGTCGGTGGAGGCGTGAGCCCGATCCCGGGCCAACGGGCCGCCCCCGAACGACTGACATTGCCTGACAGCACCATCGCACCCGGCTATATTCGTTAGCCCGGCTAGTTAGAGAATCTAACTAGACATACGAAAGGCCTGGTGCATGAGCGACTCGCAGCTGTGGGACGACGTGGACTCCTACTTCACCACTCTGCTCTCCCCGGAGGACGAACCCCTTCAGGCCGCGGTGCGCGACAGCGACGCGGAGGGGCTGCCGCACATCAACGTCACCGCGAACCAGGGCAAGCTGCTGCACCTCCTCGCCCAGGTCCAGGGCGCCCGCGCCATCCTGGAGATCGGCACCCTCGGCGGCTACAGCACCATCTGGCTGGCCCGCGCGCTGCCCGCCGACGGACGGCTGATCTCCCTCGAGTACGCGGCGCACCACGCCGACGTGGCCCGCCGCAACATCGCGCGCGCCGGTCTGGACCGGGTCGCAGAGGTGCGGGTGGGTCCGGCCCTGGAGTCGCTGCCCCAGCTCGCCGACGAGAACCCGCCGCCCTTCGACCTGGTCTTCATCGACGCCGACAAGGCCAACAACCGGCACTACGTGGAGTGGGCCCTGCGCCTGACCCGCGCCGGCAGCCTGATCGTCCTGGACAACGTCGTACGCGGCGGCCACGTCACCGACCCCACCAGCACCGACCCGAGCGTGCTCGGCACCCGGGCCGCGCTGGAACTCATCGCCGAGCACCCCAGGCTGGAGGGCACGGCGATCCAGACGGTCGGCAGCAAGGGCCACGACGGCTTCGCGTTGGTGCGGGTCCTGGAGTGACCGTCCGGGGCCGCCCCTGCGCCGCCGTCACCCGGGCGGTGCTCACACCTCGTGGAAGAACCCGACGTTGACACTGCGCGGACTCGTACGGTCCTGCACGACGATCTCGCCGGAGCCGCCCCGGGGCAGCGCGGCGGTACCGCCGTAGGCGAGCGGCTGGGTGTGCTCACCGACGGTCAGCCGGACCTCGGAGGACGGCTCCGGCTGGGAGCCGGGCCGCCAGGTGACCTGCCAGGTGCCGTCGGCCCCGCACTCGAACTCCAGGTGGACCCGGGAGACGAACAGCCAGTCGTCCGGCGTCACCAGGCGGCACACGGCCGGGTCCCGGCCCACCCGCAGCGCGGCACCCGGCTCGCTGGGAGCGTCGGCCATGACCATCCCGGCCGTGGCGCCCGCGTCCGTCCCGGAGACGGAGGCCATGGTCAGTTCGAGCACGTGGGTTCCCCCTGTGGCGTCCTTCGCGCGGTGGCCGGATTGCCGAGCCGCCGCCGCATGATAAAACGCCCGGCCCGGCCGCGTCCCGCACAATGGACCCATGACCGAGCGCAAGCCACCCGGGGTTCCGTTCGAGTCCTGGGTCGACAAGCAGATCCGCGACGCGCAGGGACGCGGAGAGTTCGACCATCTGCCGGGCGCGGGCAAGCCGCTGCCGGACGACATGACGTACGACGAGCTGTGGTGGGTCAGGCGGAAGATGGCCCGCGAGGGCCTGTCCTACCTGCCGCCGTCGCTCGCCCTGCGCAAGCAGGCCGAGGACGCGCTCGCGGCGGCCCTCGCCGCCCCCTCGGAACGGGTCGTCCGCGCCGTCATCGCGGACATCAACACCAAGATCCTCGACATGATGCTGAAGCCGCCGCCCGGACCCCCGCTGGGCCTGAAGCGGTACGACGTCGAGGAGGTCCTCCAGGAGTGGCACAGGCGGCGGGAGACGGCCTAGGGCCTCTCGTTTGCCCCGCCGCGGCACTGGCAGTGCCGACCGGTACGCGCCTTAACCGGTTGCGCCCGGCGCCCTCCGCGTCCCCACAATGTCGGTTGTGACGTGGACCATCGCCCCGGAACCCTTCGACTCCCCCGCGGCCGCCCAGCTGTGGCGCGCGTACTACACGGAGGTCAGCGACCGCTGGTACCTGCTGTACGAGGGGCACCGCACCGACCCCGACGAGCTGGAGCGGGAGATCGCCGCCCGCACCGGCGCCGAACTCGCCCCGCCCACGGGACAGTTGCTGCTCGCCCGGTACGACGGCACCCCGGCCGGCACCGCGGGCGTACGGCTGCTGGACGCGGAGCGGGCCGAACTCACCCGGGTGTTCCTGCGCGAGGGGATGCGGGGCAAGGGCGGCGCCGCCCGCCTGGTCACCGCGGCCGAGGACGCCGCCCGCGCGCTCGGCGCCCGGCGGATGATCCTGGACACCCGCAGCGACCTCGTGGAGGCCCGCGCCCTGTACGCCCGGCTCGGCTACCGGGAGACCGACCGGCACAACGACGACCCGTACGCGGAGCACTGGTTCGGCAAAACCCTCGCCTGAGGACCGCGGCAGACGGGTCGCTCAGGAGAGACGGGCTGCTCAGGACAGACGGGTCGTTCACGGCAGACGGGGCACCGAGCGCCCGTCGTGCGGCCGTTCGGAGTCGGACCCGCACAGCTCCCCCGTCAACTCCTTCACGAGTTGTCCGAGGTCCGTCGGCCTGTCCGGCCCCCACCAGTCGCCGAGCAGCCCGGCGAGCGACTCCTCCCGGGCGTGCGCCAGACGCTCGGCGGCCTCCAGGCCCGCCTCGGTCAGCACGAGGTCCACGCCGCGGCGCTCACCCAGATGCCGCTCCTCGACCTGGCGGGTGGCCCCGATGATCACGCCCAGCGGGACGCTGCTGCGCTCGGCCAGCAGGGCGGGCTCCGCCCAGCCGTACTTCCTCGTCCGCAGCACCAGCCAGCTCGCCGCGGGGTCGAGGTCGTAGCCCGCCCGCACGGTGATCTCCCGGTAGATCTCGCGCCGCCCCTCCCGGGTGCCCAGCACGGACAGCGCCCGGCACACCTCGTCATAGGAGGACCGCTCGACGGGGTTCGTCGCGTACGTCTCCGAGACGTCGGGGGCCGTGACCGAGCCGCGCAGCCGGTCCTCCTTCAGGAACCAGGCCAGCACGAAGCCGAGGAGGGCGACGGGAGCGGCGTAGAGGAAGACGTCGGTGATCGCGGACGCGTACGCGTGCAGGGCCCCCGGGCGCAGCGCGGCCGGCAGGGCCGCGATGCCGCGCGGATCGGACTTCAGCGTGCTCGCCGACACTCCTGGCGGCAGTGGCACGCCGGTGAAGGCGGCGGCCAGTTTCTCGCCGAGGCGGCCGGCGAAGACCGTGCCGAAGATGGCCACGCCGAAGGAGGCGCCGATGGAGCGGAAGAAGGTGGCGCCGGAGGTGGCGACGCCCAGGTCCGCGTAGCTGACGGCGTTCTGCACGATCAGGACGAGCACCTGCATGACCAGGCCGAGTCCCACGCCGAAGACGAGGAAGCAGACGCTCATCATGGCCGTCGAGCTGTACTCGTCGAGCTGGTGCAGCAGGAGCAGGCCGATGGCGGTGACGCCGGTGCCCACGACGGGGAACACCTTCCAGCGGCCGGTGCGGCTGACGATCTGCCCGGAACCGGTGGAGGCCGACAGCATGCCCACCACCATCGGCAGCATGTGCACACCGGACAGCGTCGGCGAGATGCCCCGCACGACCTGGAGGAACGTCGGCAGGTAGGTCATGGCGCCGAACATGGCGAAGCCGACGATGAAGCTGATGACCGCCGAGAGGGAGAACGTGCGGATGCGGAACAGCTTCAGCGGCAGCACCGGCTCGGCCGCCCTGCGCTCCACGGCCAGGAAGACGAGGACGAGCCCGACGCCCACCACCGCCAGGCCGACGATCTGCGGCGAACCCCAGCCCCAGGTGGTGCCGCCGAGCGAGGCAACCAGCACCAGGCAGGTGGCGACCGAGGCGATGAGGAAGGTGCCGAGGTAGTCGATGACGTGCCGCTGCGACCGGTGCGGGGTGCGCAGGGCGGCCGCGATCACGGCGAGGGCGACCACGCCGAGGGGCAGGTTGACGTAGAACACCCAGCGCCAGCTCAGGTGCTGGGTGAACAGCCCGCCGAGCAGCGGCCCGAGCACGCTGGTCGTGCCGAACACCGCGCCGAACAGGCCCTGGTAGCGGCCGCGTTCGCGGGGTGCGACGACATCGCCGACGATCGCCGTCGACAACACCATCAGCCCGCCGCCGCCCAGGCCCTGCAAGGCCCGGAAGCCGATCAGCTCGGGCATGTTCCGCGCCATGCCGCACAGCGCGGAACCGACCAGGAAGATCACGATCGCGGTCTGGAAGAGCTTCTTGCGCCCGTACTGGTCGCCGAGCTTGCCCCACAGCGGAGTCGCGGCGGTCGACGCCAGCAGATACGCCGTGACCACCCAGGACAGGTGCTCCAGGCCGCCGAGGTCGCTGACGATGGTGGGCAGCGCGGTCGCCACGATGGTCTGGTCGAGCGCGGCCAGCAGCATGCCGAGGAGCAGCGCCCCGATCGAGACGAGAACGTTGCCCTGCACCGGCACGGGCGGAGCGCCCGGGTCGCCGGGCGGGGGCTGTGGGGGCCTCGGCGGCTGCGGCGAGGTCTGGGAGGACTGCGAGGTCTGCGGGCGTTGCGGGGGCCGCGGAGGTTGCGGAGGCCGCGGGGGTTGCTGGGGCCGCTCGGGCCGCGACGACTGCTCGGGCTGCGGCGGCTGCGAGGGCTGCACGGGCTCCGGGGACGCAGGCATGGCCGACGACGGCCGGTCGTCGACCGGGACGTCGTCCGGGACGTCGCCCGTCGTCCCGGTCATGCCGGTCCTGCCGTGCCCATCGCCGGCCATGGAGTCCTCCCGACGCTCTCGTGACATCTCCCATCGTCATCGGTGTGTCCGGTTATGGCCTGTTGAGTCCTTCCGGACGCCGCCATTCCGGGGGCCCTTCAGGGAGAAGCTGTGTGGAGGATCTGCATAATCCTTGGAGTTCGCCATGGGAGGGGACCGACGCGTGGAAGAGCGGAAGGGGCACGTCTGCCCCGAATGCGGGGTGCCCGGGGGCACGGACAACACCCCGTCCTGCGCCTGCGGAAGCCGGGCGTCCGACGCTCTCCGCGACGCCCGAACGGCCGAGGCCGCGGCGGCGGAGGACTTCACTCCACTGCGGATACGGCCGTACGTGGACATCGGGGAGACGCCGGCGCCCGGGGGCGCGGCGGCAGGGGGCACCTCGGTAGGGAGTGCCCCGGCGGGCGGCGCCCCGTCGGGAGGCAGCCCGGCAGGGGACGGCGTTCCGGCGCAGGACGGTGGAGTCGCGGGGACCGGCGAGGTCGCCGGGATGAACGAAGCCGCTGAGGCCGCCGGCGCAGCCTCTGGAGTCAACGGTGCCGCCGAAGCCGCCCGGGCCGCAGCAGCCACTGGGGCAGCCGGAGCCGCCACGGCCACCAACGTCGGCGGAACCCACGGAGCCACCCAGGCCCCCGGAGCCGCCGGGGCCGGCGGAACCACCGCGACCAGCGGGACCCCCGGCACCGCGGCCGCCGGAGCGACCGCCGGCGGCGTGCCTCCCGCAGCCACCCCGACCGCACCGGCCACCGGAACCACCACAACCGGCGGGGAGGAGCTACGACCCCCCTCCCCCGCGGAGTCCACGATGGCACTGCGGGCGCTCCCACCGGAGGCCACGTCGTCGCTACGGGGCGCCCCCGCCGAGTCCTCGACGGAACGGCAGGACACCCCCGCCGAGTCCACGCAGACGCAGCACGGCATCCCCACCCAGCCCCCGCCGGCACGAGACGTCACCCCCGCCGAGTCCACGATGGCGCTGCGCGCCATCCCCGCACAGCCGCCGACCCGCACCACCCCACCCGGCCTGTTCGCGCCGCCGTCGGGTGAACCGAGCGCGGCCGACGTGAGCCTGTTCGACGCGGCGACGGAGCCGGACCCGGCTACCGCCCCCGGGTCGGCCGCCGGCGCCGGAGGTCCCGGGCGCCCCGAGGGCCCGGCGGGCGGCCGGCACCGCGGCAGGCGGGCCCGCCCCGTCGTCCTGCTCGCCGCGTGCGCGGTCGTGGTCACGATCGTGGTGGGGGCCGGGTTCGCGAGCGGGCTGTTCTCCTACCAGTCGCCGGAACGGGACCATGCCTCCCGTCAAGTACGGGAGAGCGTGCCGGACACGCGGGTGGAGACACCCACGGCGTCCGCGCCGACGGACGCCGCACCGTCGTACGCGTCGTCGGCCCCGGCGACGGCGAGCGAGTCGCCGTCGCCCGACGCGAACACCTCGCCGTCCGCGTCGGCCTCGGCCTCGGAGACCGCGGAGCCGTCGACGTCCGGATCGCAGGCGGGGAACGCCCCCGGCCCGAGTTCGGCGCCGCCCGGTCCGACGAAGACCGCGACGACCATGCGCACCGGCGCACCGGCGGCCCCCGCCCCGGTACTGCGCATCGGCGACCAGGGCTCCGAGGTGACCGAACTCCAGCTGCGGCTCGGCCAGTTGTCCCTCTTCCCGGGGAGGGCGAACGGCGACTTCAACCGCCGGCTGGAGAAGTCCGTGCGCGCGTACCAGTGGGCCCGCGGCATCCGCGCCGACGAACCCGGGGTGTACGGACCGGCGACGAGGGCGAGTCTGGAGTCGGAGACGACGGCGCCCTGAGCCGGGGAGCGTCCCGGCCCGGCCGCTACCCCATGTGCAGCCGGACGCTCCCGTCGCCCACGACCTCGACCCGCACCCGGGTCAGGTCGGGCACGACCGCGTCCGGCTGGTGGAACCCGGCCCGCGGGCCGACGCCGACCACCCGCATGCCCGCGGCGCGGCCCGCCGCGATCCCCGCTCCGGAGTCCTCGAAGACGACGCAGTCGGCGGGCGCGACGCCCAGTTCGGCGGCACCCTTCAGAAAGCCCTCGGGGTCGGGCTTGCTCGCCCCGACGGACTCGGCGGTGACGCGCACGTCGGGCAGGGGCAGGCCGGCGGCGGCCATCCGGGCCGTGGACAGGGCCACGTCGGCCGAGGTCACGAGCGCGTGCGGCACCTCGCGCAGCCCCGCGAGGAACTCCGCCGCCCCGGGGACCGGGATCACGCCGTCCATGTCCGAGGTCTCCTCGGCGAGCATGCGCGCGTTCTCGGCGAGGTTGCGCTCCACGGGCCGGTCCGGCAGCAGCAGCGCCATCGAGGCGTGCCCCTGACGACCGTGAACGACCTTCATCACCTCGTCACCGTCCAGCCCGTGGCGGTCGGCCCAGCGACGCCAGATCCGCTCGACCACGGCGTCGGAATTGACGAGGGTGCCGTCCATGTCCAGCAGGAGGGCGCGGGCGGTGAACACGGCGGTGGCCGTCATCGATGACTCCAAGACACGGCGAAGGGGGGCGTGGGACCACGCCTCCCCGAAGAAACAAGGCGGCCCCGTCCACCGGTCAGGGAAAGCGGACGGGAGCCACTTTGTTCCCCCACGGTACAAAACATCTCGGCATCCCGCCACCACACCTCCGTCACCGAGACGGGCGGGCGGGCAGGCAGGCAGGCAGGCGAGTAGGAAACGCAGGGGCGCCGCGCGCTACGCCACCGCCTCCCACAGGCTCCACGCCCCCAGGCCCGCCATCAACAACGCCGCCACCTTCGTGATCAACGCCAGCGGCACCCGCCGCATCAACGCCTTGCCCCCCACGATCCCGAGCCCCGCCACCGCCCAGAGCGCCAGCACCGCCCCCAGCCCCACCGACAGCGGATCGTCGTAACGGGCGGCGAGGTTCGCCGTCATGATCTGCGTGAGGTCACCGAACTCCGCGACCAGGATGAGCATGAACCCCGTCCCCGCGACCTTCCAGAAGGACTGGTCCTCGGGCCGCCGGACCTCTTCCTCGCCGTCGCCCTTCTTCAGCAGCAGCATGGCCGCGCCACCGAGGAACAGCACGCCCGTCAGCGCGTGCACGATCCGCTGCGGCAGAAGTGTCAGCACGCTGCCGGCCGCCACGGCCAGCACGACGTGCAGCAGAAACGCGGCGGCGACGCCGGCGAAGACGTACGAGGCCCGGTAACGCGTACCGAGGACGAGCCCCGCGAGCGCCGTCTTGTCCGGCAGCTCCGCGAGGAAGACGACGCCGAAGACGAGCGCCAGGACGCTGAAGGTGATCACTGTTCCTCAATCGGTCGGGGCCACCCCGCCGAGAGTGCTGCGACTGGTGCGACAAGACGCCTCGGCAGGGCAGCACACGGGTTCACCCCTGCCGTAGGGCACGGGCGTGCACTGCTCACCGAAGGTCTCGCTGGCCGGCCTCGCTCACGAGGCCCGCCTCCGGGCGCCGGCTCAGCCGAGCTGAGCAGTATGTCGACGGTCCGGCGAAGAGCTACTCCCCTTCCGCGCCGCCCATCGTACGCGACCGCCGGCGCGACCCGGCCGGCGCCGAGATCCACATCACAGCGAGCAGCGAGTCCCGTCGCACCTCTTGCCCTGTCATGCACACGTCACTAACTTCTCACCGCACACTCACCTGCTCGCAACGCTGCGCGGCGAGCATTCCCTCGCCTCCCCCCACTCACCCCCAACGCCCCACACCCCCCAAGGGAGTTCGCATGTCCCGCAGGTTCAAGCTCTACGCGCGTCAACGACTCAGCATAGTCGCGGCGATCACCGGACTCATCGCCGCCATAGGCCTGTTGAACGGCCCGACCGCCTCCGCGGCCCTCCCCACCCCGGTCACCGCCGCCACCGCGCGCACCTACCTCGCCTCGCTCACCGTCGCGACGCCGAACCACACCGGCTACGACCGCAACCTCTTCCCGCACTGGATCACCATCAGCGGCAAGTGCGACACCCGTGAGACGGTCCTCAAGCGGGACGGCTCGAACGTCGTCACCGACGCCAACTGCGCCGCCACCAGCGGCAACTGGACCTCCGCGTACGACGGCGCCACCACCACCAACTCCTCCAGCTTCGACATCGACCACCTCGTCCCGCTCTCCGAGGCCTGGGACTCCGGCGCGAGCAAGTGGACCACCGCCCAGCGCCAGGCGTTCGCCAACGACCTGACCCGCCCCCAGCTGATCGCGGTGTCGGCCAGCTCCAACCGGTCCAAGGGCGACAAGGACCCGGCGCAGTGGATGCCGACCCAGACGTCGTACCGCTGCACCTACGTCCGCGCCTGGGTGCAGGTGAAGTACTACTACAACCTCTCCGTCGACACGGCCGAGAAGACCGCGCTCCAGAACTACCTCGCCGCCTGCTGATCCCCCGGGCCCTTCCCACCGTCCTCAGCCGCCCCGTACGCCCCGTACGGGGCGGCTGAGGACGACCGGACCGACACGGGCCTCGGCAACCGCATGAGCCCCCGATGAAACTTCTGTCACACTTCCGGCGTACGCTGTATGGCTGTGCACAGGCCGCTCCTGCCGCTCCCGCGCGACACCGCGGCACGGTCCGCGGTCCACGGGGGTGACGGGGGGAGTTCTCGGTGCTGGAGAGTGTGGCGAGGGTGGGGACACTCACCGGCACTCCATGGATCTACGTCATGGTGGCCGCGTCCGTGTTGCTGGACGTGTTCCTGCCCGTGCTGCCCAGCGGCGTGCTGATAGTGACGGCCGCCACGGCGGCGGCCGCGGGCACCGGCGCGGCGGCCGGGCGCGTCCCGCAGAACGTGCCCGACATCCTGGCCCTGACCCTGTGCGCGGCGACGGCGTCCGTACTGGGCGACCTCGTCGCCTACCGTCTGGCCCGGCACGGCGGCGAGCGCCTGGACCGCGCGATCTCCCGCTCCCGGCGGCTGAGCAAGGCGCAGGAACGGCTCGGCGCGGCCCTGTCCCGCGGCGGAGGCGGCGCGCTGGTGGTCCTCGCCCGCTTCGCCCCGGCCGGCCGCTCGGTGGTCTCCTTCAGCGCCGGCGCGACCCACCGCCGGGTCCGCGAGTTCCTGCCCTGGTCCGCGCTGGCCGGCCTGTCCTGGGCCACCTACAGCGTGGCCCTCGGCTACTTCGGCACCCGCTGGCTGGGCGCCGCCTGGCTGGCGACCTGCGTGTCGGTGGCGGCGCTCTTCGCGGCGGGCGCGGGAGCGGCGTACCTGATGCGGCGGCCACCGAAGCCGGCGGAGGCGTCGTAGGAGAGCCCGCCGGCAGACACCACAGCCGCCGCTCACCTTCCCCCCGCAGCCCAGCCACCCGGGCGCCGCCCAGTCACCCGGCCGCCCTTCCCCCGCCGCCCAGTCCCCCAGTCGCCGCCGGGCCGTCACCCGGTCCTGCGCGCCGCCTGCCCCCGCACTTCCAGCCCCGCCAGCAACTCCTGCGTGGCCTGCGCGATCACGTCGACCGCCCGGTCGAAGACCTCCTGGTTGTGCGCGGCCGGCGCCCGGAACCCCGAGACCTTCCGCACGAACTGCAACGCGGCCGCCCTGATCTCCTCCTCGGACGCCTCCTCGGGCAGCACGGGCGGGCGCAGTGTCTTGATGCTCCGGCACATGCCCCCAGTGTCAGCACGCCCCGCACCCGCCGCGCAAGCGCCCCGCCGTACCGCCCTGAGACGGTACGGCGCCCGATCGCGGCGACCCGCACGCCACCGCGCGGAGGCGGCATGCCGCCGACGGTCCCCCCGGCACGGACCGTGCCCCGACCCCGGCATCCGCCGTTGCTCCTCAAGAGCCCTGCTCCAAAGCCGCCCCCGCCCCCAGAGCGAACTCGAACACATGAACCCCCCACATTGCGGTCGCCCCCTAAAATCGAACAGGCGTAGCATTGCCTCGTGGCTACGCCCTATGACTTCCCGAGTGACCTCCTCGCCGGTCAGGAGGAGCTGCACCAGGTCCGGGCCGAGCTGGCGGCCCTGCTCAAGCGGCTGCCCTGGTCGGTCGTGCCGCTGGACGGGTTCAGCGACGACAGCGGCTGGCGCAAGGTGGAACGGCCGGCCTCACCGGGTTGGACGCCCGACGAGCAGGCCGCCGTCGAAAAGCTCCGCCGCCGCGAACACGAACTCGCGGTGTTCGTCACCACCCACCGCTACTGGTCGGATCTTCCCGGCCCGGACGGCATCACCGCCCGCAGCCACCTGAAACACGCCCACAAGCCCCCGGACGACGAGGACGAGGCCTAGCGAGCCACAAAAGGCAAGGGCCCAGGTCTCCGGGTTCCAACCCGCCGACCTGGGCCCTGCTCACATCAACCAACCGGTGGGCGCGGACGGTTTCGAACCGCCGACATCCTGCTTGTAAGGCAGGCGCTCTACCGCTGAGCTACGCACCCGGGACCGTCGACAGCCTACATTGTCCGGGGCGTCCCCCTCCAAATCCGTAACACGGACAGACAGGAGGTCAGCCATCATTCCTGGAGACTGGGCGGGAGTACGTCCTGTTGCCAGGGCGTATGCCCAGCCGCGTGCCCCGAGCGGTGTTGAGCACGCTGGTCGCCCGCTTTCGCTCCGCGCCCGGGCGGCACGGATCGTGTCCGTGGTCCGGGAAAGCGGGGGCGGGTCTCCTCACGCCGACGAGTCTCCGGTCCGGCCTGGACGGTCCGATGCCCCGCACGATCTCCCTGGTCGTGCGGGGGCGGTGCCGCCCGTCGCCGGATCGGATACCCGAGGGCGCGCCGTCCGATCGCCACGGCTGCCGCGTCGTGGCGAGTCACCTGGCGAGCCGGAGTCGTCAGCGGCTGCCGCCAGTGCTGGGCACCCCACTGCGAGGTGTAGGCAGGGTCCACCGCGACGACGCCGACGTTCCACTCCGCTGCCATCAACACCAGTCGAGCCCTGAGCCTGGCAGTAGGGAAGCGGGAAATGAGGCGACGGAACGGCTTGTTGCGACCGTGCTTCTCTCGCGTCCTGCCGTCGGTGAAGTCGAGATCCTCGATCGCGATCGAGGAGGCCCCGGTGCGCCGGGTGTGGTGCAGCAGCCGCGTCAACGCATGCCGAATCTGGGCATCCCGGTGCTGGGCGCTGCCCGACAGGTCGTAGAAGAACCGCCGGGGCGCGCCGACCGGGTTTCCGTGCACGTCGAGGCGCCAGGCGGCAAGATGGTCGTTGTTCATGTCCACCACAACCACGCCGCGAGCCAGAGCAGCCTGCAACGGCACCACCGGAGCCGTGGCACGCTGCCAGGAAGCCGTCACGTACCAGCGGCCGCGCAGGACATCGAGGTGAATGCGGTAGGCCACCGCCCGGTCCGCAACGATCCGGTCCCGCCATTCCCCGGCCCGGTGGGTGAACGCCACTGCCACATCGAGCACGTACCGGCCGTGCGGGGCATTCGCCAGGTGGGCCAGGTCGGCCGGGAGCCTGATCGAGACTTCTCCGCTTTCGGTGACACGGATGGTCTCGTTGCCGCAGCGCTTGCCGGACTCCCCGTCTGCGGCAAGGAACATCCGGGCAGTCCGCCATCGCTCCTGCCAGGCTTGGTGCTTCAGCCCCGCCTCGTCCAGATGGTGGCGAAGCCGCGCGAGCCTCTTGCCGCCGCGCACTACGTGCACCCGGCCCGCCGACCATTCCGTCTGCAGAGCGGTGAGCCGGTCCTGGAGGACACGCAGACGGCGGGACTTGGCATGCCACTCCGCTCGGGTGGCATAGCCCCGCACCGCTCCGGTCCGTTTCTCTGCCTTCGCGCCCAGCGGGCGGGCCAGTCTGGCCTCGATCCGTGTGATCTGCCCCCGCAGCCATGCCATCTCGGCGGCCTGACCGCGCCGCGCCAACGCCCACTGATCGTGGGTCGCCTTGGTGATGCTCCCCGCCCAACGCGCCGACGAGGACTGGGGCAGCCCTCGTTTCCGCACCGCCCAAGAGGAGGCGTCGTGGCTCAGCCCCTGCCGGGATCGCGCCGCGAGATCCCGCGACGCCAGCGAGCCGAGAAACATGCCCACCTCGGTCAGTACCAAGGCATCTGTCGGCGACAGCCGCAGTCGTGACCGGATTGCCACACCGGCCGGCCCGGGTACCACGAACGGCGGTGTCGCCTTCCGCCGTCCATCCACCTCACCACCCCCGCCGGTCCCGAAGTCTCCTTCCTCGCACTCAACGAGCACCGACCGCAAAGGTCACCCTGTTCGACACGAGAACTCCTGACCTCTCCGGAGGTCAGCATCCGGACACCGACGGGTGCTAGCCCTACCCCGGGTCCGGTGGCGCACCGGATTCTCCGCGGTGGTGGTTCTTTCTACGGTTCTTACAGAGCCGTGGGGGCTCGTCGTCCGTTGTCAGGGGGAGATCGTCATGTCCCGTTCCGCGTCCGCTCGTGTCGCCGCAGTCGCCGGTGTCGTCGTGGCTCTGGTCGCCACGGCCACGGCCTGCGGGGGCTCCGCCGAGGACGACACCAGCCCCGAGCGGCGCTCCTTCGCCCTGCACGGAAGCACCCTGACCGTCGACTCGGACGACTCGGCGCTGGAGATCGTCGCGGCCGATTCGGCGAAGGCGGGGACCGTGGAGGTCACCCGCTGGTTCCAGGGGTCCGTGCTGATCGGGGACGATCCGAGGGTGACCTGGTCCATGAAGGACGACCGGCTGGTCCTGCGGATGAAGTGCTCGGGGTTCGTCGCCGACTGCTCGGCGAAGCACCGGATCGAGGTGCCGCGCGGGATCGCCGTGAAGGTCGAGGACCGCGACGGCAGCGTGCGGGCGCGCGGGTTCCAGGACGCGCTCAGCATCCGTACCGGCGACGGGTCCGTGCACGTCACCGACTCGACCGGGCCCCTGGAGCTGCGCTCCGGCGACGGGTCCGTACGGGCGGAGGTCTCCTCGCGCCGGGTGCGGGCCACCACCGGCGACGGCTCGGTCCGCCTCGAGTTGGACGCCGTGCCGGACCGGGTGGAGGCCGGCTCCGGGGACGGCTCCATCAGCATGGTGCTGCCGCGCGCCGCGTACCGGGTGACGACGAAGACCGACGACGGCTCGGTGGACGTCTCCGTGCCCCGGAACGACGCCAGCTCCCACGTGGTGTCCGCGACCACCGGCGACGGAAGGATCACAGTTCGTACGGTTGACTGACCGGCCCGTGTGTTCGTCCGCCGCGAATGGGAGAATGACCGCACGCATGGCGGACCACAGCACGGGAGAGGGACGTGACGGCGACACCGGCGACCCCCGCACAGCCGCATTCGCCGTATGCACGGCCCCGGCCTCGGAGCGCCTGTCCGGGCCCGGCGCGCAGCGCGCCCGCGCGTGACGTCCGTGACGTGCTCGTCCTGATGGGCCTGCCGGTGCTCGCCCTGCTCGCGCTGCCGGCCGCCTTCGCGGGCGGCGGCACCCGGCGCTGGTTCGGCGGTCGGGCCGAGACCCAGCGGGCCGAGGCGCAGGCCGCCAAGGACGCCGCCGCGGCCGCCTTCTACGAGCTGGACACCGCTCAGCGGGACCTGCGGATCTCGATCGAGACGATCACGGCCGTCGACGACTCTCCCGACGCCCGCCGCGCGATCGGCGAGTTCGAGGCGCTCGGCCGGCGTATCGACGAGGTCAGTCAGCGTTACATCCAGGCCGTCGACGCCCAGGACCTGGACCGCGACGACCTGGAGGCCTCGGTCGCCTCCCGGGCGCGCGTGGACCTGACCTCCGCCAAGGACGAACTGCTCAACGTCAAACGGGAGCTGGACCGTTTCGGCAGTGGCCTGGGGCCGTTGCTCGGGAAGGCCGAGACCCAACTGGCCCGTGTGGCGCCCGCGGTGGAGCGCGCCCGGCAGGCCCTGAGCGCCGCCGCCGGCGCGCTGGACGACGCCCGCGGCTCCGGGCTCCGGGCGGACGACCTGGCCGCCCGGCTCGCGGCGCTCTCCCCCGAGCTGACCAGGCTCAACCAGGGCGCGGGGCAGCACGGCGTGCAGCCGACGCTGGAGCGCGCCGAGCGGGTGGCGCGGGAGGCGGAGGCGATCCGGGCGGAGGCGGTGCGGCTGCCGGAACAGGCCGCCGAGATCGATCATCGGCTGGTGTCGCTGCGCACCCGGGCGCAGGCGTTGAGTACGCGCGCCGGACAGGTGGAGCCGGTGCTCAGCGAGCTGCGGCGGCGGTTCACGGCCGCCTGCTGGCAGGATCTGCAGCAGGTGCCGGATCAGGCCGCCGGGAATGTGCGGGAGGCGGAGGCGAAGCTCCGGGAGGCTCGGGCCGCGCGGGACGCCCAGCGCTGGCCGGAGGCGACCGCGCTGCTGTCGACGGTGCGGGCGCTGCTGAACACCACCGACGAGGCGGTGTCGGCCGCCGGGGACCGGCTGCGGCGGCTGAACGAGGTGCAGAAGGACCCGCAGGCGGAGATCGAGCGGACCCGGTTCGCGATCCGGGACGCGCAGCGGCTGGCGATGTCGGGCCGTACGACACCGGATCCGCGGCACGCCCGCCCGCTGGACGACTCGGTGGGCCGGCTGGAGCGGGCGGTGGCCACGCTGGAGGGCCGCCACCCCGACTACTGGCACTTCCTGACGGAGACCGAGGCGGTCCGGCAGGCGGTGGCCGCGGTGGTGGCCGGGATCCGCGAGGAGCGGGGAGCCGGCCGCTGACGGCCCGCTGCCCGCTCGCCGGGGGCACCGACCTGTTGTGCGGTGCCCCGCGCGAGAGCGGTGCCTCGGCGCAAAAGCGGTGCCCCCGCGCAGGGACCGGGCAGAAGTCCGGGACATGGGAAACACGAGGGGTCGTGTGTCCGGTCACGCCCGTTAGTCTGAGCGTATGCCTCGCTACGAATACCGCTGCCGGAGCTGCGGCGACACCTTCGAACTGAGTCGTCCGATGGCGGAGTCGTCCGCCCCGGCGAGCTGCCCCGCCGGCCACGACGACACGGTCAAGCTGCTGTCCACGGTCGCGGTGGGCGGCTCGGCGGCCGCCCCGGCACCCGCGCCGCGATCCGGTTCGGGCGGCGGCGGGTGCTGCGGCGGAGGCTGCTGCGGCTGACGTTCCTACCGGGGCGCCCGGGCCGCCTCGAGGAACTCCCGCACGATTCGCTCCCCGGCGAGCACCCCGCGCTCGGGCAGGGCGGCGACACCGGGTGCCGTCCAGCCGGTGTCGGCCAGTTCACCGTGTCCGGGCCGCCAGCCGCGGTCCACGGCGTGCAGCAGGTCGGCGTCCAGCAGCGAGTCGCCGGCGCCGAGGACGAGGTCGGCGCCGGTGCGGCGGGCGACCTCGCGGACGGCGGCGCTCTTGGTCAGCGGCTTGGGTACGGCGTAGAGCTTGCGGCCCTGGAGGGAGACCGTCCAGCCGCGGTCGGCCGCCCACGCGGCCAGCTCCTCGACCCAGCCCTCGGGCAGCAGTGCGCGCTCCACCACGAGGTAGGCGAACAGGTCCTCGGCGGCGCGGTGCTTGTGCACCCAGGCCGGGTCGGCGGTGCGCAGCAGGTGCTCCTGGATCTCCGCGAGCGGCGCGCACTCGTCGGCCAGCCGCCCGACCACGTGCCGGTGCCAGTCGTCGTCCGGCAGGCCGTCCACCAGCAGGTGGCCGCCGTTCGCGCAGACGGCGTACGTCGGGGCCGGGCCCGGCAGGTTGACGCGCAGGTACTGCTCGCGGGTGCGGGTCGTGGCGGGCACGAACAGTGCGGTGCCGGCGAGTTCGGTGAGCAGGTGGGCGGCCGTCTCGGTCAGGTACGACAACGGCCTGCTCTCGTACACCTCCACGCACAGCAGCCTGGGCGCCCGCACGTCGGGCATGGTCAGTGCCAGGGCGGCGGAGGAGTAGATGAGCGTACGGTCGAGATCGCTCGCCACCAGGACCGGCATCAGTGGGTCACCGCCCTGCCGTCGGCGCCAGTCGCGCCGCGCGTGTACCGGGGGTGGATCAACCCCACGCAGCTGTACGGCAGTTCGTCGATCTCCTCGACGGGGACCCCGCGCTGTTCGGCCAGCAGCCGTACGTGGTCCAGGTCGGCGCCGGCGCCGGCCCGCGCCAGGATCCTCCACGGCACCCGGCGCAGCAGCACGCGGGTGGTCTCGCCGACGCCGGGCTTGACCAGGTTGACGTCGTGGATGCCGTACTCCTCGCTGATGCGCTCGACGGCCGCCCAGCCCTCCCAGGTGGGGGTGCGCTCGGTGGACAGGAGTTCCTTGGCGGCCAAGTCGACGCGGTCCGCGACCTCGGGGAAGTACTGGGAGACGGCGTCGAGGAAGACGTTCGACACGTCGGCGCCGGCCAGTTCGCGGTAGAACTTCGCGCCGTGGAAGTCGTGCGGGCCGACCAGGTCCGCGCGCAGCACGGTTCGCGAGATCAGCCCGGACACGGTGGAGTTGAGGCAGGCGGAGGGTATGAGGAAGTCCTCCCGGGTGCCGTACGTCCGTACGCACGAGCCGGGGTCGGCCAGCACCGCGATCTCCGGGTCGAACCCGGTGACGCCTTCGCGCTCCTCGAACGTCCTGACCGCCTGGGCCAGTTCGCGGGTGATGGCGCCCTTGCCGGTCCAGCCGTCGACGAAGACGACGTCGCGGGGGTCGTGGTGGGCGGCGAGCCAGCGCAGCGCGTTGGTGTCGATGCCGCGGCCGCGCACGATGGACACGGCGTAGTGCGGCAGGTCCCGGCCGTGCCGGAACCGGGCCCAGCGGCGCATCAGTACGCCGACGGGGCTGCCGGCGCGGGCGAGTGAGACGAGCACGGGGCCGGAGCCGGGGCCGGGGTTGTCCTCCGGCCCGGCGGGGTTCCTCCGGCGCAGGGGGAGTTCGGCGAGGATCGTCTCGGTGACCACGCCGACGGCCTGGGCGATGCGCGCGGCGGAGGCCGTCAGGGCGGCGTGGAACAGCTCCTGGTACTGCTCGCTGGGCTGGTACTCCACCGGCAGCGACTCGGCGTAGTGCGCGCCGCCGCTCTGGATCGCCTCCTCGCGCTCCTCCGTGGGTGCCTCCAGCGTCGCGTCCGAGAGGTCCTGGAGCAGCCAGCCGACCTCGTCGGGCGCGTACGAGGAGAAGGCGGGGCCGCGCAGTGGCTCGGGCAGCATCGGGGGCCTTTCGGGGGCGTGCGGGGGCACGGGGAGGTGCGAGGGCACGACCGCGAGCAGGACGTGCGGGGTGTGCGCGGCGAGCCGGGCCAGCAGGCCGGTGGGCGCGTGCAGTTCGGGGGTGTCGGCGGCGGAGTCGACGACGGCGACCACGGCGTCGAAGCCGCCGCCCGCCACGTTGTAGGCGTAGCGCTCGCCGGGGCCGTCGGCCGGGTCGTCGTGCGCCGGGAAGACGAGCCGGGTGCGGATCGCGTACCCGGGGTCGTCCACGGCCAGGACGGGCGAGCGGGTGGTGGTGGAGTACCGCACCTCGGCCTCCACGACCTGCTCCACCTCCCGGGCCAGTCGCAGCGGCGCGTACATCAGCTCCTCGCAGCCGAGGACCAGTACCCGCCGCGCGCCCCGGGGCAGCGCCTCGGCGATCCGGGCGGCCATGGCGGGCAGCGCCCGCTCCAGCCGGTTCCGGTGCACCGGCGTGAATCCGTGCCGCCCCCCGTCGGGAACCCCTCGCGGCCACCGCAACTCGACCCGCCGGACCCGCCCCGAACCCCGCTGGCCCGGCACGACGGACGCCCCGCGGTACACGGCCCCCACCGCCCCGCGCCCGGCCGTGACCCCGCAGGGCTCCGCGGAGGCGGCCGAGGCCCCCGCACCGGCCACCGACTCCGACCCGTCGGGCACACCCACCGAGTCCGACCGGGAAGGCTCCGGCCCGCACTCCGCCGACGCGGGCGGGATCGCCCCCTCCGGGTCGCCGCACGCGACCGATTCCGGCTTCGGCTCCGTCTGCTGGGCTGCTTCGTGGCGGGCGACGAGTTCCTGGCCCCTGGCCAGGACGTCCGCGGGGAGGCGGACCGTGCCGGAGGCGGTGGTCACCAGGGACACCTCGGCGTCGATCCGGTCGGCGAACCGCCGCAGGCGGTCCGCGTCGGACGGGGCCCGCATGTCGACCAGCGCGACCACGACGTACCGCTTGCGCGGGTAGCGGGCGTGCAGGGCCTGAAGGGTGTTCAGGACCGTGTTGCCGGTGGAGAACTCGTCGTCCACCAGGACCAGCGGGCCGTCGGAGGCCAGCAGGGCGGGGTCCTCGGGCAGCAGGAGGTGGGAGGTGGCGTGCGAGTGGGACTCCTCGAAGCCGCCGGCCGTGGCGATGCCGGGGACCGGGCGGCGCGTGGAGTGCAGGTACGGTGCGGTGCCCAAGCCGTCCGCGACCGCGTGGCCGAGGCCCGTCGCGGTCTCCGCGTAGCCGAGGACGACCGCGCGGCCGGACCGCTCCGCGCCCAGTTGGTCCCGTACCCGGCGGCCCAGGGCGAACCCGTGGCCGTACACCACCGAGGGGGACTGCGGCACGTGCTTGCCGAGCACGTTGGACACGAGCAGGTGCGCCCGCTTGGGGTTGCGCCGCAGCGCGAGCCCCAGCAGGTCCGTCAGCCCGTCGTCGCCGACGAGTTCGACGCCGAGTCGCTCGGCGACCCAGGTGCCGGACCAGAGCCCGTCGTTCACTGGCTTGTTCATGCCTTCCTTGTGTGCCTTCGGCGGTGATGTGGTGCGGTCAGTCGAGGACCGCGGCGGCCAACAGTTCCACGAAGCCGACGTCCTCCCGCGCGACGCCGAAGACCTCGGCGCGCAGCAGGGTCCGCTGGGCCCAGGCGCGGTGTGGCTTCACCTCGTTCATCTTGTTCGTGTACGTCGACCTCAGCACGCCCCCGCCGCCGCGCTCGGGCCGCAGGATGTCCGCCGCGTCGCTGAACTCCTCGTGGCTGACCACCGACAGCGCGTGCACGGGCAGGACGTGGGAGGGGTGGATGCAGGTCTTGCCGAGCAGCCCGTTGGCGTGGTCCAGGGAGATCTCCCGCAGCAGCCCGTCCATCGCGTGCTCGATCAGCTTCTCGCGCAGCTCGACCGCCTGCACCTCCATGAAGGGGCTCTGCCGCAGCTGCGGTTTGAACATGCGCTCCTGCATCCGGAAGTACTCCCAGACCGGCCCGGTCACCGTGAACCCGGTGCCGTCGGCCCGGCCCAGCATGTTCACCACGTCGGCGATCACGGAGGCGACGACCTGGAGGTCGTAGGCCGTCATGTCGGGGGCCCTGCGCAGCCCGTAGGAGGAGCAGAAGTCCGTCACCCCGAGGCGCAGCGCGAGTACCCGGTCGCGGTGCTTGTCGACGGCGCGGAAGATCCCCTCCAGGGTCTCCACCCGTGACTCCCGGTAGAGCAGTTCGGGCGATTCGAGGACCGGCATGGCGAACAGCCGTCGTCCGCCGGCCGTCTCGGCGGTCTCGACCGCCTCCAGGAACGGGATGCCCCGCTCCGCGGTGAACTTCGGCAGCACGAACCCGGACAGCAGCCGCACGGCGGGCCCCAGACGCCGTACCAGGTCGGGGATCTGCTCGGGGGTGCGGACCCGGATGAACAGCAGCGGAAGCTCCGCGGAGCCGGGTGCCTGCGGGAGCGCTGCCAGTTCGGCGAACTGCGCGACGAGGTTCTCCTCGCCGTGTTCCACCTCGGCGTCGTCGATCGAGTCCTCCAGGCACAGCACCATCGAGACCACGCCACGGGCCGCCTGCTTGACGATGTCGCCGGCGAGCCGCGGCCGGGTGGCCGGGCTGTAGAGGGTGGCGCCCAGGGCCGCGGAGAGCGTCCGGGCCGGGGAGTCGGCGGTGAACTCGCCCGGCTCCCGGTGGAAGAGACGCTGCCGTGCCTCGGCGGCGAGGTGCCCGAAATGACGCATGAAGCTCCCCCCGTGGCGCGTCGAGCGGCCTGCGAAGACTGGTAAAAGGTGGCCGGTAATAGTACGTACGAATCCATGTCCGAGGTTCCCGCGGGGCATGAATTTCAGGTGACCCGGCTGTGTCCACGCCCCGTGTCCGGTGGCCGTGGCCACGCCCCGCGTTGTCGTGACCAGGACGGAGAAGGCAGGATGGCCGCATGACGCACGCGATGCTGAAGGGGTCGAACGTCCCGCTGGACGCCACCACGGTGCGGGCGGTGGTGCGTTGGACTCCCGGGCAGGGGATCCCGGACGTCGACGCCTCGGCGCTGATCCTGGGTCCCGGCGGCCGTGTGCGCTCCGACGAGGACTTCGTCTTCTACAACCAGCCGCGGCATCCGTCCGGGAAGGTCTGGCGGCTGGGCAAGAAGCGGGTCGCCGACGGTCTGGCGGACACGGTCCAGACGGACCTGGCCGGGCTCGAACCGGATGTGACCCGGATCCTGCTGGTCGCCTCGGCGGACGGCGTCGCCTTCGACGTCGTACAGGGGCTGCGCATCCTGCTGTACGACGCGACGGCCGCCGGTGAGGAACCGTTGGCCTACTTCGACATCACCCCGGAGACCGGCCAGGAGACGGCGCTGATCTGCGGTGAGCTGTACCGGCGCGGCGAGGGCTGGAAGTTCCGCGCGCTCGGTGAGGGCTATTCGAACGGTCTGAAGGGCCTCGCCACGGACTTCGGCATCTCGGTGGACGAGTCGGAGGAGGCGCAGGCCGTGCAGGGCGCCGCTCCGGCCGCGCAGCCGCTGCCGCCGGAGCAGCCCGTCGCGGTGCCTTCGGCGGCCCAGCCGGCGTACGGGTATCCGCAGCCGGCGTACGGCTACCCGCAGCAGCAGGTGGCGGCCCCGGCCGCGTCGGGGTACGGCTACCCCCAGCCGGTGGCGGCCGCGCCCGACCCGGAGTTCCGGCTGCCGCCGCAGGGACCGCAGTTCATCGGGCGGTAGGGCGGTACGGCGGACAGGGCCGAGCGGCGGTACGGCGGAGGGAGCCGGCCGAGGGGCGGCTCGCGCTACCGGTCCGCCTTGGACTTGTAGCCCCTGCCCCACTGGAGGCCCCAGCCGTACAGGCGGTCCAGTTCGGACTGGAAGCCGTAGACGAACTTGACCTCGCGGCGGACGACCAGTTCGCCCTTGACGTTCTCGATCAGGACCACCGCGCACGAACGCGCCTGCGGATGGCGTTCGTCGAGACCGATCTCGATGCGCGGGCCGTTGCTCGGGTACATCGTGACGATCGCGTGGGTGCGGTCGAAGGCGGGTGTCTGGTCGTAGATGTAGACGAAGACCAGCAGCCGTTTGATCTCGTCCCGGTGGTCGAGGTTGATGTACATGGTCTCGCCGGACCCTGAGCCGAACCGGTCGTCGCCGCTGAGTTTGACGTACGGCGGCGCGTTCACGTCGCCGAGGAAGCCGCCGAGGGGCTGTACGACGCCCTTGGTGCCGTCGGACAGCTCGTACATGCAGCCGAGGTCGAGGTCGACGTTGACCATGCTCTGGCTGTGCCCGAGCACCTCCGGCGGCTTGAGCGCCTTGAAGGGGTGCCGCAGCAGGCTCTGCCGGCGCGGACCGCCGAAGTCCGAGGTGCGCATCCGCCAGGTCAGGTTGATGCGCAGATGCCCGGTGGCCGCGCCCTGCTTGGTCAGCGACACATGGTGGTGCCGTTTGGTCAGCTCGATCGCGTTGGTCGAGGCGCTGCCCGAGTCGAAGTCGGCCGCGCGTCCTCCCCGCAGACCGTCGAAGAAGCCCATGTTCCTTTCCGCCCCCAGTTCACCCACCGGACCCACGCGTCGGGGCGGCCCCTAAGGACCGATTCGACCCGGTCCTCGTGGGCCGCCCCGCACAAGAGCGTTCCCTCACCCTCAGGGGTGTCACACCCCTGAGGAGACCTCGCTCTGCGCGTCCGTCCCCGCGGCGTTCGTCTCGGCCGCCGCCAGGGCGCGGTTGCGGCGCACCGAGGACCAGAAGGAGGCGGCGATCAGGACCACGCCGACCAGGCCGGTGATCACCTCGTTGATCTGGTACCGGATGGTGACCATGAGGATCACGGCCAGCGCGCCGATCGCGTAGTGCGCGCCGTGCTCCAGGTAGACGTAGTCGTCGAGGGTGCCCTGGCGGACCAGGTAGACCGTGAGCGAGCGGACGTACATGGCGCCGATGCCGAGGCCGAGGGCCATCAGGACGATGTCGTTGGTGATGGCGAAGGCGCCGATCACGCCGTCGAAGGAGAAGGACGCGTCGAGCACCTCGAGGTAGAGGAACATGAAGAACGCGGCCTTGCCGGCCAGGACGATCGCCGAGCGCTTCCTGCCGGTGCGCGCGGCCTCTTCCTCCTCCTCGTGCTCGTGTTCCTCCTCTGCCTCCAGCTTGTCCTCGAAGTAGCCGGACAGGCCGCCGACGACCATGTACGTGATCAGACCGGCGATGCCGGCGATCAGCACCGTCTGCGCCTTGTCGACGTGCGCGCCGCCGTGCTGGTGGGCGTGGGTGGCGAAGGTGAAGGAGGTGATGAGCAGCACGACCAGGGCGATGCAGACCGACAGCATGTCGATCCTGCCGAGCTTGGCGAGCGGCCGCTCGATCCATTGCAGCCACTTGATGTCCCGGTCCTCGAAGATGAAGTCCAGGAAGATCATCAGCAGGAACATGCCACCGAACGCGGCGATCGCCGGGTGGGCGTCCGTGACCAGTTGCTGGTACCGGTCCTTGTTGTTGAGCGCGAGGTCGACGGCCTCGACCGGGCCCATCTTGGCGCTGATCGCGACGATCACGACCGGGAAGAGCAGTCGCATGCCGAAGACCGCGATGAGCACGCCGACCGTGAGGAAGATCTTCTGCCAGAAGGCGTTCATCTTCTTCAGGATTCCGGCGTTGACGACCGCGTTGTCGAAGGACAGCGAGATCTCGAGGATGGACAGGATCGCCACGATCCCGAAGGCGGTCCACCCCCCGTACAAGACCGCCGCGGCCAGGCCGACCGCGGTCACCGCGAACGACCAGCCGAAGGTTTTCACGAGCACTGGCTACCCCATCCGTATCCGGTACGGGTCTCCCCCGTGCCGCACGTGGCTTTACGAAACGTTGACCCCGAAGTCTAGGGCGATTCCGCGCAGCCCCGACGCGTACCCCTGACCCACGGCACGGAACTTCCATTCGCCCTGGTAGCGGTAGAGCTCACCGAAGATCATGGCGGTTTCGGTGCTGGCGTCCTCGCTCAGGTCGTAGCGGGCGAGTTCGGTGCCGTCGGCCTGGTTGACGACGCGGATGAAGGCGTCCGAGACCTGGCCGAAGGTCTGGCCGCGCTCGTCGGCCATGTGGATGGAGACCGGGAAGACGATCTTCTCGCACTGCGGCGGCACCTTGGTGAGGTCCACCAGGATCGTCTCGTCGTCGCCCTCGCCCTCACCGGTGAGGTTGTCGCCGGTGTGCTCCACCGAGCCGTCCGGGCTCGTGAGCTGGTTGTAGAACACGAACCACTCGTCGCCCAGCACCCGGTTGGCGCCGGTGCACAGCAGCGCGCTGGCGTCGAGGTCGAAGGGCGCTCCGGTGGTGGAGCGTTCCTCCCAGCCGAGTCCGACCATGACGTTGGTCAGGTTCGGTGCGGCCTTGGAGAGGGAGACGTTGCCTCCCTTGGCGAGCGTGACGCCCATGATGCTGGTCCTCCCCGAGGTGGTGCCTGTGTGGTTGTCCTGCGCGTCCGGCGCCGCGCTGAAACGCGCGACGCCGGACGGTCGGGATGGGTGTTGAGCCGTGCGGGCCCGGGCTCAGACGTTCACGCCGAAGTCCTGCGCGATGCCGCGCAGGCCCGAGGCGTAGCCCTGGCCGATGGCGCGGAACTTCCACTCCGCGCCGTTGCGGTACAGCTCGCCGAAGACCATGGCCGTCTCGGTGGAGGCGTCCTCGCTCAGGTCGTACCGCGCGATCTCCTGGCCGCCGGCCTGGTTCACCACGCGGATGTACGCGTTGCGCACCTGCCCGAAGGACTGCTGGCGGTTCTCGGCGTCGTAGATCGAGACCGGGAAGACGATCTTGTCGACGTCGCCCGGGACACCGGCGAGGTTGACCTTGATCGTCTCGTCGTCGCCCTCGCCCTCACCGGTGAGGTTGTCACCGGTGTGCTCCACCGAGCCGTCCGGGCTCTTGAGGTTGTTGAAGAAGACGAAGTGCTGGTCGCTGGCCACCTTGCCGGAGTTGTTCAGCAGCAGCGCGCTGGCGTCGAGGTCGAAGTCGCTGCCGGTCGTGGTGCGGGCGTCCCAGCCCAGGCCGACGAGGACCGCGGTCAGGCCCGGGGCCTCCTTCGTCAGCGATACGTTGCCGCCCTTGCTGAGGCTGACTCCCACGAGTCCTCCATTGGTTTCCGGGGGCGGGGAGCCCCGTCGTGCATCGGATATGGGATCAACGACTCGATCCTAGTGACGGGTTCCCGCGCCACGCAGGCCCTGGAGCCGAAGAATCACCGGTGTCGGGGGCACCGGATCACAGGGTGTCGAGCGCCTTCACGTAGTCGTTCAGGTCGCGCGCGTCCGGCAGGCCGTTGACCACGGTCCAGCGCACGACGCCCTCCTTGTCGATGATGAAGGTGCCGCGCACCGCGCAGCCCTTCCCCTCGTCGAAGACGCCGTAGGCGCGCGAAGTGTTGCCGTGCGGCCAGAAATCGCTCAGCAGCGGGTACTCCAGGTCCTCCTGCTCGGCGAAGACGCGCAGGGTGTGGATGGAGTCGTTGGAGACGGCGAGCAGCTGGGTGTCGTCGTTGACGAACTTCGGCAGGTTGTCGCGCAGGGCGCACAGCTCGCCGGTGCACACGCCGGTGAAGGCGAACGGGTAGAAGAGCAGCACCACGTTCTTCTCGCCGCGGAAGTCGGACAGCTTCACGGTCCGGCCGTGGTTGTCCTTGAGCTCGAAGTCGGGGGCCTTGTCGCCGACCTGGATCGCCATCGTCGTGCTTCCCTTCGGTGGGACTGTTCGGGTGATACCACCCTACGCAGTGATCACCGCAGGCCGACGGACGGGCCGACACGAGTCGGCCCGTCCGTCGTCCGGGGACGAGGTGGAGCTACTTCTTGGACTTGGCCGCCTTGGGGGTCGCGAGCCGGCTGCCGCTCCAGTCCTTGCCGACGCTGACGCTCTTGCTCGCCGACAGACCCGCCGTGGTCGCGGCTTCCGAGATGTCGCTCGGCTCCACGTAGCCGGAACGGCCCGTCTTCGGCGTGAGGAGCAGGATCGCGCCACCCTCTTCGATGTACGTGGTGGCGTCCACCAGCGAATCCGTCAGGTCGCCGTCGTCGTCGCGGAACCACAGCACCACGGCGTCGGCCACGTCGTCGTACTCCTCGTCCACGAGTTCGCTGCCGGTCGCTTCCTCGATGGCCTCGCGGAGGTCCTGGTCGACGTCGTCGTCGTAGCCGATCTCCTGGACCACCTGCCCGGGCTGGAATCCCAGCCTGGCGGCCGGGTTAGTCCGCTCCTCCGCGTGGTCCGCGGTCGCGCTCACGGGTTGCCTCCTGATGATGTTGCGATTTAGGTCTTCAGCCACGCGCGTGCGCGAAGCATTGGCCGTAGTCCACACGGGCGGGCCGGATCGCGCAAGTACCCGGCGGTCCAGACCGCCGAAACGGTGACGATCCCGGCTGTGTCGCCGCAACTCCTGACACGGTATCGCGATCAGGGGTGACACACACCACACCGTTCTGTCTGGTCCGCCCGGTTCGCGTGTTTGGGGGCACGCGTCCGGGCAGGGGATGCCCACAGGACCCCAGGGTTACCCCGCGGTAGAGATGACGTGCGGCTTGCGCGAGGTACACGATGGGGAACGGTGCAGGCACAGGCAGACAAACCTACAGGAACCCTGGAATCCAGCAGAACGAACCCAGACACGTCCCAGATATGTCAGTCCTCTGACAGGTAAGGAACAGCGTGGCTTCCGGATCCGATCGAAACCCGATCATCATTGGCGGCCTCCCGAGTCAGGTTCCTGACTTCGATCCCGAGGAGACCCAGGAGTGGCTCGACTCGCTCGACGCGGCGGTCGACGAGCGAGGCCGGGAGCGGGCCCGCTACCTCATGCTCCGCCTGATCGAGCGCGCCCGCGAGAGGCGCGTGGCCGTGCCCGAGATGCGCAGCACGGACTACGTCAACACGATCCCCACCAAGAGCGAGCCGTTCTTCCCCGGCAACGAGGAGATCGAGCGCAGGATCCTCAACGCCACGCGCTGGAACGCCGCGGTGATGGTCTCCCGCGCCCAGCGGCCGGGCATCGGCGTCGGCGGCCACATCGCCACCTTCGCCTCCTCCGCCTCGCTCTACGACGTCGGCTTCAACCACTTCTTCCGCGGCAAGGACGACGGGAGGGGCGGTGACCAGGTCTTCTTCCAGGGGCACGCCTCGCCGGGCATCTACGCGCGCGCGTACCTGCTGGACCGGCTCACCGAACAGCACCTGGACGGCTTCCGCCAGGAGAAGTCCAAGGCGCCGTACGGCCTGTCCAGCTATCCGCACCCGCGCTCGATGCCGGACTTCTGGGAGTTCCCGACGGTCTCCATGGGCCTCGGCCCGATCGGCGCGATCTTCCAGGCCCGGATGAACCGGTACATGCACGCGCGCGGGATCGCGGACACCTCCGACTCGCACGTGTGGGCCTTCCTGGGCGACGGCGAGATGGACGAGCCGGAGTCGCTCGGCCAGTTGTCCATCGCCGCCCGTGAGGGGCTGGACAACCTGACCTTCGTGGTCAACTGCAACCTCCAGCGCCTGGACGGCCCGGTGCGGGGCAACGGCAAGATCATCCAGGAGCTGGAGTCGGTCTTCCGCGGCGCCGGCTGGAACGTGATCAAGCTCATCTGGGACCGCACCTGGGACCCGCTGCTGGCGCAGGACCGCGACGGCGTGCTGGTCAACAAGATGAACACCACGCCGGACGGCCAGTTCCAGACCTACGCCACCGAGTCCGGCGCGTACATCCGCGAGCACTTCTTCGGCGACGACCACCGGCTGCGCAAGATGGTCGAGAACATGACCGACCAGCAGATCCTGCACCTGGGCCGCGGCGGTCACGACCACCGCAAGATCTACGCGGCGTACAAGGCGGCGCTGGAGCACAAGGGCCAGCCGACGGTCATCCTGGCCAAGACGGTCAAGGGCTGGACCCTGGGCCCGAACTTCGAGGGCCGCAACGCCACCCACCAGATGAAGAAGCTGACGGTCGACGACCTCAAGCACTTCCGCGACCGCCTGCACCTGCCGATCTCCGACCGGGAGCTGGAGTCCGGCCCGCCGCCGTACTACCACCCGGGCCGGGACACCGAGGAGATCCAGTACATGCACGACCGCCGCAAGGGCTGCGGCGGCTACGTGCCGACCCGGATCGTGCGCTCCGAGCCGCTCCGGCTGCCGGGCGACAGGACGTACGCGTCCGTGAAGAAGGGCTCGGGCCAGCAGTCCATCGCGACCACCATGGCCTTCGTCCGGCTGCTGAAGGACCTCATGCGGGACAACGAGATCGGCAGGCGGTTCGTGCTGATCGCGCCGGACGAGTACCGCACGTTCGGCATGGACTCGTTCTTCCCGAGCGCGAAGATCTACAACCCGCTGGGCCAGCAGTACGAGTCCGTCGACCGCGACCTGCTGCTCGCCTACAAGGAGTCGCCGACCGGGCAGATGCTGCACGACGGCATCTCCGAGGCGGGCTGCACGGCCTCGGCGATCGCGGCGGGCTCGGCGTACGCCACGCACGGCGAGCCGCTGATCCCGGTGTACGTCTTCTACTCGATGTTCGGTTTCCAGCGCACCGGCGACCAGTTCTGGCAGATGGCCGACCAGTTGGCGCGCGGTTTCGTCCTGGGCGCGACCGCCGGCCGCACGACCCTGACCGGTGAGGGTCTCCAGCACGCCGACGGCCACTCCCAGCTGCTGGCCTCCACCAACCCGGCGTGCGTGGCCTACGACCCGGCCTACGGGTACGAGATCGCGCACATCGTGCAGGACGGCCTGCGCCGCATGTACGGCGGCGACGAGCGGCATCCGCACGGCGAGGACGTCTTCTATTACCTCACCGTCTACAACGAGCCGATCCAGCAGCCGGCCGAGCCCGCGGACGTGGACGTGGAGGGCATCCTCAAGGGCCTGCACCGGCTCGACAAGGGCACGGCGGGCGACATCCCGGCGCAGATCATGGCGTCGGGTGTGGCGGTCCCCTGGGCCCTTCAGGCGCAGCGGATCCTCGCCGAGGAGTGGAACGTCCGGGCCGGTGTCTGGTCGGCGACCTCCTGGAACGAGCTGCGGCGCGAGGCCGTGGCGTGCGAGGAGTACAACCTGCTGCACCCGGAGGAGGAGCAGCGGGTGCCGTGGCTGACGCGGAGGCTGAGCGCGGCCGAGGGGCCGTTCGTGGCCGTCTCCGACTGGATGCGCTCGGTGCCGGACCAGATCGCGCGGTGGGTGCCGGGGCCGTACCAGTCGCTGGGCGCCGACGGCTTCGGCTTCGCCGACACCCGCGGGGCGGCCCGGCGGTTCTTCCACATCGACGCCCAGTCGATCGTGCTGGCGGTGCTGACGGAGCTGGCCCGCGCGGGCAGGGTCGACCGGTCGGTGCTGAAGCAGGCCCTGGACCGCTACCGGCTCCTGGAGGTACCGGCGGCGGACCCGGGCACGGCGGGCGGCGACGCCTAGAGCGGGCAACGGGCGACGAAAAGGGGCGGGTGGCGGGGCCGTGTGCCCCGCCACCCGCCCCTTCGCGCTGCCGGGGCAGGCCGCGTCGTGGCCGGCGTCCTCAGATGTGGCCGACGCCCGCGCCCGCCTCCGCGTTCTGCCCGCGCTTGGTGAGCAGCGCCACAAGGACCGCGACGGCCGCGATTCCGGCGGCCACGAGGGAGGCGAGGCTCATCCCGGAGATGAACGTCTCGTGCGCGACGGAGGTGATCTTCGTGGCGATCGCCTCGGGTGTGCCCTCCTGCACCGGCGGCACGCCGACCTGGACCGCCTCGGAGGCCTGGCCCAGCTGGGCGGGGGTGAGCGGCGGGAGCCCCGCGTCCTTCCAGTTGCCGGCCAGGTCGCTGTTGACCTTGGAGGCCATCACGGCGCCCAGCACGGCCGTACCGAGGCTGCCGCCGATCTGCATGGCGGACTGCTGGAGACCGCCGGCCACACCGGACAGCTCCAGGGGCGCGTTGCCGACGATGACCTCGGTGGCGCCGACCATGACGGGGGCGAGGCCGAGGCCGAGCAGGGCGAACCAGAGCGACATGGTGAGGCCGCTGGTGCCCGTCTCGAGCGTGGACATGCCGTACATGGCGAGCGCGGTGGCGGCCATGCCGCCCGCCAGCGGGATGCGCGGGCCCACCTTGGTGATCAGGAAGCCCGCGAGCGGGGAGCCGACGATCATCATGCCGGTGAGCGGGAGGAGGTGCGTACCCGCCTCGATCGGGCTCATCCCGTGCACGTTCTGGAGGTAGAAGGTGACGAAGAACAGGCCGCCCATGAACGCGATGGCCATCAGCACCATGAGGACCACGCCGGCGGACAGCGGGACCGAGCGGAACAGCGCCAGCGGGATCAGCGGCTCCTTCACCTTCGTCTCCCAGAAGGCGAAGGCGGCGAAGCCGACCACGGAGACGGCGATGAACGTCCACGTCGTACCGTCGCCCCAGCCCCAGACCGGGGCCTTGATCAGGGCCCACACCAGGCAGAACATCGCGCCGGAGAGCAGGACGATGCCGAGGATGTCGAAGGAGCGCGGCGCGTTCTCGGCGCGGTGGTCGAGCAGGATCAGCAGGCCCAGGACCAGCGCGAGGGCGCCGACGGGCACGTTGATGAAGAACACCGACTGCCAGTTGACGTGCTCGACGAGCACACCGCCGAGGATCGGGCCGCCGGCGGTGGAGGCGCCGATGACCATGCCCCAGATGCCGATGGCCATGTTCAGCTTCTCGGCCGGGAAGGTGGCCCGCAGCAGGCCGAGCGCGGCCGGCATCAGCAGCGCGCCGAACAGACCCTGCAGAACCCGGAAGGTGACGACCATGGCGATGGTGTGAGACAGCCCGATGGCCCCGGAGGCGGCGGCGAAGCCGGTCACACCGATGAGGAAGGTCTGCCGGTGCCCGAAGCGGTCACCGAGCTTGCCCGCGGTGATCAGGGAGACCGCGAGGGCGAGGAAGTAGGCGTTGGTGATCCACTGCACATCGGCGAGGGTGGCGTGCAGATCGTCCCGGATGGCGGGGTTGGCGATGGCCACGATGGTGCCGTCGAGGGCCACCATCATGACCCCTACGGCGACGGTGATCAGGGTGACCCACGGGTGCCCGCGCAGCCCCTTGGCCGGCGTGGCGTCCGGCGGGCCCGCTGGGGCTTTGTCCCCCGGCCCCGTCGTGTCGATGGTGGTCTGACTAGTCATACGTTCGAGGCTAATGACAGTCACTGACAAACGACAAACCAATTCACAAGTCGGTCACTGACATGTCGCCCTCCTATAGTCTGAACAGGGGAAACAGTTCGCGTTCGAGGCAGGGTGCGGGAAAGAGATCCGGAGAGGTCCATGAAGACGGCGGGGGCCGCCGAGACGGCGCCACGGACGGAGTCGCGGCCGGAATCGCGGACGGCGGCACGGCCGGGACTGCGCGAACGCAAGAAGCGGCGCACCCGCGGCGCGCTGCTGCGGGCGGCGCTGGAACTCTTCACCACCCAGGGGTACGAACGGACGACGGTCGACGAGATCGCCGAGGCCGTCGACGTCTCCCAGCGCACCTTCTTCCGCTACTTCCCGGGCAAGGAGGAGGCCGCCTTCGCCGTGCAGGAGATGGTGGAGGCGCACTTCGTCGACTCGCTGCGCGCCCGCCCGCCCGGGGAGGCCCCGCTGGAGGCGCTGCGCCGGGCGGTGCTGGAAGGCTGGGACACGATCAGCGACGCCGTGGGCAGCGTCGTGCCCGTGGAGCTGTACCTGCGCATGTTCCGGGTGATCGAGTCGACACCGGCCCTGCTCGCCGAGCATCTGCGCCGCTCGGCGGAGACCGAGGAGCAGATCGCGCGGCTGCTCGCCGAGCGTGAGGGCCTCGACGTGGACGCCGATCCGCGGCCGCGGCTGGCGGTCGCCGTGTTCGGCGCGGTGATGCGGGTGACGAGCCGTCAGTGGAGCACGCGCGAGGGCGCCGGCCCGCAGGCCATGCGGGAACTCACCGCCGCGTACCTCGACCAGGTGGGACCCGCGCTCACCGGGAACTGGCGTACGAGCCGCCGGGCTTGAGCCCGGACATTCCACCCGTCCTGAACTGCCGTACGCCTGACCGATCTTGGACACACTCGCGAACTGAGGTCACCGTCACACCGCCTGAAACGTGATACCTGTCACTCGGTTAACGCGAGACCGCCCCGTTCTCCTAGTGTGTCCTTCCAGTGACTTCCTTCGACACCTCCCCACAACTCAACGTCTGGCGCGCACTGCTCGCGCTGGCCGTGGTCTTCGTGATGCTGGCCACCACCGGCTGGACCGCGGTGCGCGGCCATCGCGGCACCACCGCCCTCCAGGCGTCGCTGACCGCCTGGGACCACGGTCGCCTGCACGG
Source organism: Streptomyces sp. NPDC052043 (assembly GCF_044548235.1). Lineage (NCBI taxonomy): Bacteria > Bacillati > Actinomycetota > Actinomycetes > Kitasatosporales > Streptomycetaceae > Streptomyces > Streptomyces sp. NPDC052043. The sequence goes on along the minus strand of NZ_JBIUBT010000001.1, from coordinate 284,507 downwards.
GCACCGGCTGCCGGACGCGGACGCCTCCCCCACCCTGCTGCGGCGCTTCTTCGCCTCGCTCGGCGCGCAGGACCGCAACCGGCTCGTCCATCGCTTCCCGCTCGCCGTCGGCAACATGGACGGCGCCCCGGTCCGGCTGCGCTACCAGGCCAACCGCATCGCGCTCCAGCAGGCGTGCAAGGCCGAGCTGGCCCGCACGCACGACAGCCGGCTCTCCCCGGCCGGGCAGCAGGACGCGGGCCACCGCATGCAGCGCTACACCTCGCTCATGGCGAAGGGCCGGCAGATCCTGGCCTTCGATCCCGAGGGCACGGGCCGGGTCGCCGAGGTCTTCGGCGATCTGCGCACCGCCGAGCGGGTCTCCGTCGTCGTCCCCGGCGTGGACACCGACCTGATCACCTTCCGCAAGAGCTACCGCCCGTACTCCGCGCCGTACGGCATGGCGAAGTCGCTGTACAAGGCCGAGCGCCGGGCGGACCCCTCGACCCGTACGGCCGTGATCGCCTGGGCCGACTACACCGCGCCCAGCGGGCTCGGCGTGGACGCCGCCACGGCGATGCGCGCCGAGGAGGGCGCGGTGCGGCTGAACAGGCTGCTGCGGGGACTGCCGGGCCACGCGTCGGTCGCGCTGTTCTGCCACAGCTACGGGTCGGTGGTGTGCGGCATCGCCGCGCGCGACCTGCCGCCGCGGGTGTCCGACATAGCGGTGGCCGCCAGCCCCGGCATGCGCGTGCCGAGCGCCTCCCACCTGCACACCTCCGCCCGGGTGTGGGCGATGCGGGACGCCACCGACTGGATCCAGGACGTGCCCTACCTCGAACTCGGCGGCCTCGGCCACGGCGCCGACCCGGTCTCCCCGGCGTTCGGGGCACGGGTGCTGTCGGCACAGGGTGCCAAGGGCCACGCCGGCTACTTCGAGCCGGGCACCGACAGCCTGGCGAACTTCGCCGAGATCGGGGTCGGCGCGTACGAGTCGGTGCGGTGCGCACATGACGACAACGGTTGCCGGGCGGATTTGTCCGGCGCGACTCCGGCCGGACGCGCGTAGAGACAGCAGGAACTGCGGTCCGCCCGGGGAGCGACGAAGGCGCCCCGGCCCCCTACGATGAGCCGCATGGGTGACGTACTGGCCGGATTTCATGCTGCCTGGGAGTTCGAGTCCGATTCCGTGCTCATCCGCTACGAACGGGGGATTCGAACACCCAAACTCTTCCAGGCCCTCGGTGTCCGCCGGATCCCGCTGGCGGCACTCGCGGGCGTGACGCTCGCCGCGGGCCGGCGCGGCACCGTGGTCCTGCGCGCCGAGCCCAGACCGGGCGCCGATCCGCTGATGGACGCGGCCGACGGGCAGCTCAAGGAGGGCTGCGACCCGTATCGCCTCGTGCTGCCCGCCGAGCGGGAGACACTGGCCGAGCACTTCGCCGAGCAGGTGCGCGCCCGGCTCCCCGCGAGCGGACCGGCCGACCGTTACCTGGTGGCGGCGCCGCGGGCCCCCCGGCAGTTCAAGGCGTACGACGGGAAGGCGTCCTTCGACGGCAAGGCGGTGCGGTTCCGGTGGTCGTGGACGGGAGCCTCCTCGGCCAAGTGGAAGGCCGGCGACCAGAGCTTCCCCGTCGCCGACATGGGCGGGGTGGAGTGGCGCTCGCCCGAGGTGCTCGAGGGGCATCTGCGGCTGCTGCCGCGCGATCCGGGCGCCGCCGCCCAGCCGCCGCAGCCGGACCAGGATCCGGCCGCGGTGGTGTTCGGGCTCGGGTACGGGCCGGTGCACGAGTCGCTGCCGTTCGCCGCGGCGGTACTGGCCGCGGTGCGGGCGGCGGGCCCGGCGGCGCCGGTGCCGGTGCCGGCCCCGCGCCGCGACCCCGCGGACATCGCCGAGCGGATCCGCCACCTCGGGGAGCTGCACCAGGCGGGGCTGGTGACGGACGAGGAGTTCACCTCGAAGAAGGCCGAACTCCTGGCCGAGCTTTAGCGGCGCCGCCGGGGGCGCTCGTGCGGCCGGCTTCTCGGCGGCGTCCGCCGGTCAGGGGCGTCCGGCGCTCAGAGGCCACTCAGTGACCGCTCAGTGGCGTCCGGCGTCCGCGTAGAAACTGATCTTGCGGTCCAGTACCGCGAGCGTGTCCCGGAGTTCGGCGATCCGGGCCAGGACGTCCCGGCGGGTCGCCTCCAGCAGCGCGTGCCGGTCGCCGTAGGTGCTCTCGCCCGCGCGCACCAGCTCCGCATACCTGACCATGTCGGCGACCGGCATGCCGGTCAGCCGGAGCTTGCCGACCAGGTCGAGCCAGTCCAGGTCGCGGTTGGTGTACCGGCGCTGGCCGGTGTGCGAGCGGTCGACGTGCGGCATCAGGCCGATCCGCTCGTACCAGCGCAGGGTGTGGGCCGTCAGCCCCGTGAAGGCGACGACCTCGCTGATCGTGTAGCCGTCCTGTCCGTCGGGGCGCGGGTGCCGCCGGGGGGCGGCGGAGCAGAGGTCGGCGCCGGTGGGGGCTTCCTCGGTCTCCTCGATGGTCACGGCCGTGGTCTGCGTCACCGTCATGCCCCCAACGCTATGGCCTTCGAGTGTGCTCCAAGCAAGCGGAACCCGGTAAGGCGGCGAGAAAAGCACACGACGCGGGCCGGACGCGATGGCTAGCGTGCCGGGCATGAGTCTCGTACGACGTGCCGAGCCCGAGGACGCCGCGGAAGTGCTGCGACTGCGCCAGGTGATGATCGACTCGGTCCACGGCACCGACCCCTCCACCGACTGGCACGCGCAGTCCCTGCCCACCGTGCACGCGAAGCTGGCCGACCCGGACGGGGACTTCGCGGCGTTCGTCGTGGACCACCCGGAGCGGCCGGGGGCCCTGGCCGCGCTGGTGGCCGGGACGCTGGAGTACCGGATCGGACGGGCGGACAACCCGCACGGACGGGTCGGATACGTCTTCAGCGTGGCAACCGATCCGGACGCCCGGCGCCGCGGGTACGCGCGCGCGTGCATGGAGGCGCTGCTGGACTGGTTCCGTGAGCGGGGCGCGGCACAGGTCGACCTCACCGCGTCCGCCGAGGCCGAGCCGCTCTACGCCGAGCTGGGCTTCGTGCGCAAGCCGGACCCCTCGATGCGGCTGCGTCTGTGAGCCGCATAGGCTCGATGGCATGTCGTTGAACTCCCTGGCGTCGATCGAGAACTGGCCGGTCCCCACCGCCGCGGCGGGCGTGGTCCGCGCGGACGGCACGGTCCTGGGCACGCACGGCCCGGCCGCGCGGCCCTTCCCGCTGGCCTCGGTCACCAAGCCGCTGGCGGCCTACGCCGCGCTGGTCGCCTACGAGGAGGGCGCGATCGAGCTGGACGAGCCGGCCGGCCCGCCCGGCGCGACCGTCCGCCACCTGCTCGCCCACACCTCGGGGCTGGCCTTCGACGAACACCGGGTGACCTCCCGTCCCGGCGAACGGCGGCTGTACTCCAACGCCGGCTTCGAGCAGCTCGGCGACCACGTCACCAAGGCCACGGACATCCCGTTCGGCGAGTACCTGCGCCAGGCGGTCCTGGAGCCGCTGGGCATGACGCGGACGACCCTGGACGGCTCTCCGGCCAAGGACGCGGTCTCGACGGTCGACGACCTGCTCCGCTTCGCCGCCGAGATCCAGGCACCGCGCCTGCTGGACCCGCGCACGGTCGCCGAGGCGATGACCGTCCAGTACCCGGGCACGAAGGGCGTCCTGCCGGGCTACGGCCACCAGAACCCCAACGACTGGGGCCTCGGCTTCGAGATCCGCGACGCCAAGTCCCCCCACTGGACGGGCGCTTCCTCCTCCCCGCGCACCTTCGGCCACTTCGGCCAGTCCGGCACGTTCCTGTGGATCGACCCGGCCGCGGGCGCGGCCTGCGTCGCCCTGACCGACCGCGCCTTCGGCCCCTGGGCCATCGAGGCGTGGCCGCCGTTCACGGACGGGGTGCTGGCGGAACTGCGCGCCGCCTGAGGGCATCCCACGGATCCACCGGAAAAGCGGGCGCGGTCGCTGTGCCCTGCACCCTAGAGTGCCGACCGTGGACATCACTTTCCGGCGCCTCGCCCCGTCGCACCCCGAACCGCTGATCCACTTCCTGACCGGCGAAAGCTGGCCGTTCCACGGCGTCAGCGAGGTGGACCTCGACACGGTGCGCCGGTGGATCGCCGAGGGACGCTTCGAGAGTGAGGAGAACAGGAGCTTCTGGATCTTCGCCGACGAGGACGAACACCCCGTCGGCCTGGTCCGGCTCATGGACCTCACGGACGGCACGCCCCTGTTCGACCTCCGGATACGGGCCGGGCACCGGGGCCTCGGCATCGGCCGCGCGGCCGTGACCTGGCTGACGCGGTACCTGTTCGAGGAGTTCCCGCACATGCACCGCATCGAGGGAAACACCCGCCAGGACAACCGCCCGATGCGCCACGTCTTCCAGCACTGCGGCTACGCCAAGGAAGCGCACTACCGGGACGCCTGGCCGTCCCAGGACGGAACATTCCACGACGCGGTCGGCTACGCGATCCTGCGCCGCGACTGGCTGAGCGGGCGCGTCACGCTCCCACGGTGGGACGACGAGCACGTCGACCGGACATCGACGGGATAGGAGGCCCGAGGCGTCGTCACCGTTCACGGACGGGATGTCGGCGCGGCTGCGCCCTCGCCGCCCGCCAGGCACTCGAACCAGACCGTCTTACCCCGCCCGTCAGGGCGGACCGTCACACCCCACCTGTCGGTGACGGCCGCCACGAGTACCAGCCCGCGCCCACCGTCCGCGAGCGGATGGCCGACCGCTCGCACGGGCAGTTCCGGGCAGCCATCGGCGACCTCCACCCGCACCCCGCCGCACTGGAGCAGGAAGCAGATACGACAGCGCCGGCCCGGCACGTGCCGTACGACGTTGGCGACGAGCTCCGTGAACGCCGGCTCGGCGACACCGGCCACACCGTCCAGTCCGGAACCGGCGAGGTAGAGCCGCCAGAGAATGCGTGACGCCGTCGTGACACCCGGGGGCGACCGGATCCGTTGGGTCGAGCTGCCGGGACGGGACGCGGCACGCGTCTATGTGCACGGCCTCGGCGCCACCACGCCCGCTTACTTCACCGAGGTCGCCGTCCACCCTCTGCTCGCCGGGCACCGCTCCCTGCTCGTCGACCTGCTGGGCCACGGCATCAGCGACCGGCCGACGGACTTCGACTACACCCTGGAATCCCATGCCGACGCACTGGCCACCGCTCTGACCGCAGCAGGGGTGGCGGGGGCGGAACTGGTCGCGCACAGCATGGGCGGTTCCGTCGCCATCGTTCTGGCGAGCCGCCACCCCCACCTGGTCTCCCGGCTGGTCCTGGTCGACGCCAACCTGGATCCGGTCACGCCCTCCCCCGGCGCCCCCGGCAGCAGCGGTATCGCCGCCTACTCCGAGTCCGAGTTCCTGGACGGCGGCTGGGAACGCGTCCGCGACGCGGCCGGCGCGCACTGGTGGTCCACGATGCGCCTGGCCGGTCGGGTGGCCCTGCACCGCAGCGCGGTCCACCTCACCCGCGGCACCACCCCCACGATGCGCGCACTCCTTCTCCACCTGCGCATCCCGCGCGCTTTCCTGCTTCCCGAATCCGACGGGCCGCTCGACGGCGCGGAGGCCCTCACCGCATCCGGCGTATCCGTCGTCCCGGTCCCGGACTACGGGCACAACATCACGCTGGACAACCCGGAGGCCTTCGCCCGCGCCACCACCGCAGCCCTCACGGCCTGACGCCCCGATGGGACCCTGACGAATGCGACGCAGGGTCCACTCCGGGCGTCTGGAGGCGGACTTGACGTCGCAACAGGCGCTGGTACGGATACAGGGTGGACCGCGGTCAGGAGCGCTCGATCATCCGCCGTTTCCCATCTCCCACAGCAGTAGCTCCGCATCCGTCGCCGCCAGCGCCTCCAGGTCCCCGGCGGCATCCGTGATGCGCGCCGCGTCCCCCGCGCTCAGCCGCTCTCCGGCCAGCCGCACCTCGCCGCGTACGACGTGGACGTACACGTGCGCCGCGTCCGGGACCGCCGTCCGCTCCCCCGTTCTCAGACGCCGTACGTGGAGCAGGGCGCCGGCCTCCGGAATGGCGTACGGGGTGGCGTCGGCGATGCCGCGGACGAGTTCGTAGCAGGGGGTGCCGCCGGGTTCCAGGGGTGCCAGCCAGGTCTGAACGAAGGTCAGCGGGTCCGGGCCCGCGTTGCGTTCCACGTGGTGGACGCCGCCCGCCGAGCTGAGGCGCTGGACGTCGCCGGGGCGGACCACGCTCTCGTGGCCCGTGGAGTCGCGGTGGGTCAGCTCGCCCTCGACGACCCAGGTGACGATCTCGGTGTGACTGTGCCGGTGCTCGTCGAAACCGGCGCCGGGGACCAGGTGTTCCTCGTTACAGGCGATCATCGCGCCGAAGCGGAGGTTGTCCGGGTCGTAGTGCGGGCCGAAGGAGAAGGCGTGCCGGGTGGTGATTCCGGCCGCCGTCTCGCCGCCGGGGTAGCGCTCTGCCGCGCGCCGTACGTCGATCACGTACACCACCGTAAACGCCTGCCGTGAGGTCTCCGCCCCGACCCGGCGGCACGCACGCACGTCCGGATGAGGCAGTCTTGTCCCCGTGCCCGAACCCGAATCCCGCCCCGCCGAAGCCTCAGCCCACTCCCTCCATCCGCACTCCGCGACCCTGAAGAGACTGGAGAGGTCCTCCGGGTCGCTGGCCGCGCAGGCGATCGCGCGGATGGACGAGACGCTGCCGTGGTACCGGGCGATGCCCCCGGAGAACCGTTCGTGGATCGGGCTGGTCGCCCAGGCGGGCATCGCCGCCTTCACCGAATGGTTCCGGCACCCGGACGCGCCCCAGGCGATCTCCACCGACGTGTTCGGGACCGCGCCGCGCGAGCTGACGCGGGCGATCACGCTGCGGCAGACCGTGGAGATGGTGCGCACCACGATCGAGGTCATGGAGTCGGCCATCGACGAGGTGGCGGCGCCGGGGGACGAGGCCGTGCTCCGGGAGGCGCTGCTCGTCTACGCCCGCGAGATCGCCTTCGCCACCGCCCAGGTCTACGCGCAGGCCGCCGAGGCACGCGGTGCCTGGGACGCGCGGCTGGAGTCCCTGGTCGTCAACGCGGTGCTCAGCGGGGAGGCCGACGAGGGGGCCGTGTCGCGGGCCGCCGCCCTGGGCTGGAACTCCCCCGAACACGTGTGCGTGGTGCTCGGGACCGCGCCCGACGGGGACTCGGAACTGACCGTGGAGGCCATCCGGCGGGCCGCCCGGCACGCCAAGCTCCAGGTGCTCACCGGGGTGCTCGGGGACCGGCTGGTGGTGATCGCGGGCGGAAGCGACAACCCGCTGGCGGTGGCCAAGTCGCTGATCGGGCCGTACGCCGCCGGGCCGGTCGTCGCTGGGCCTGTCGTGCCGGACCTGCTGGCCGCGACCCGGTCCGCGCAGGCCGCCGCGGCCGGGCTGAAGGCGTGTTCCGCCTGGCAGGACGCACCGCGGCCGGTGCTGGCGGACGACCTGCTGCCGGAGCGCGCCATCGCCGGAGACCCGGGCGCGCGGGAGCAGTTGGTAGAGGAGATCTACAGACCGCTGGAGGAAGCCGGCTCCGCGCTGCTGGAAACTCTCAGCGTCTATCTGGAACAGGCGAGCAGTCTGGAAGGCGCGGCCAGAATGCTCTTCGTTCACCCGAACACCGTGCGCTACCGGCTCCGACGTGTGACTGACGTCACCGGTTGGTCACCCTCCGATGTACGATCCGCGTTCACCCTCCGGATCGCACTGATCCTGGGGCGTCTGGCCGATGGAGATACCCAGGCCTAGGCTTTTGTCGGGGGTCCACAAAACCCCTTCCTGTTCTTCGTCCCTGTCCCCACGGGCGGTCGCGGCCGTCCCCAAGAGAGAGTGTGAGAGTGCTCGTACTCGTCGCTCCCGGCCAAGGCGCCCAGACGCCCGGCTTCCTGACTCCCTGGCTCGAACTGCCCGGTGCCGCCGACCGCGTGGCCGCCTGGTCCGACGCCATCGGCCTGGACCTCGTGCACTACGGCACCCAGGCCGACGCGGACGCCATCCGCGACACCGCGGTGGCGCAGCCGCTGCTGGTCGCCGCCGGCCTCCTGTCGGCCGCGGCACTGGGTGACACCGGCGCGGACGCGGTCGCGGGCCACAGCGTCGGCGAGATCACCGCCGCCGCGTTCGCGGGCGTCCTGGACGACCTCTCCGCGCTGACCCTGGTCCGCCGGCGGGGCCTGGCCATGGCCGAGGCCGCCGCGATCACCGAGACCGGCATGTCGGCGCTGCTGGGCGGCGACCCGGACGTGTCCACGGCGCACCTGCTCAAGCTGGGCCTGACCCCGGCGAACGTCAACGGGGCCGGCCAGATCGTGGCCGCCGGCACCATGGAGCAGCTCGCCGCGCTGAACGAGGACATGCCCGAGGGCGTGCGCAAGGTCATCCCGCTGAAGGTGGCCGGCGCCTTCCACACGCGCCACATGGCCCCCGCGGTCGAGAAGCTGGCGGAGGCCGCCAAGGCGCTCTCGCCCGCCGACCCGAAGATCACCTACGTCTCCAACAAGGACGGCCGTCCCGTGCACAGCGGCGACGAGGTCGTCGAGCGGCTGGTCGGTCAGGTCGCCAACCCGGTCCGCTGGGACCTGTGCATGGAGACCTTCAAGGAGCTGGGCGCCACCGCCCTGATCGAGGTGTGTCCCGGCGGCACCCTGACCGGTCTGGCCCGGCGCGCGCTGCCCGGCGTGAAGACGCTGGCGCTGAAGACCCCCGACGACCTCGACGCGGCCCGCGAGCTCATCACCGAGCACGCGAGCGCCTGACGCCTTAAGGAGCCGACGAGCATGTCGAAGATCAAGCCGAGCAAGGGTGCCCCGTACGCGCGCATCCTCGGTGTGGGCGGCTACCGGCCCACCCGTGTGGTGCCCAACGAGGTGATCCTCGAGCGGATCGACTCGTCCGACGAGTGGATCCGCTCGCGCTCGGGCATCGAGACCCGGCACTGGGCGTCGCCCGAGGAGACCGTCGCGGCCATGTCGATCGAGGCCTCCGGCAAGGCGATCGCTGCCGCCGGGATCGACGCCTCGCGGATCGGCGCCGTGGTCGTCTCGACGGTCTCGCACTTCAGCCAGACCCCGGCCATCGCCACCGAGATCGCGGACCGGCTCGGCACGGACAAGGCGGCCGCCTTCGACATCTCGGCGGGCTGCGCCGGCTTCGGCTACGGCCTCACCCTGGCCAAGGGCATGGTCGTCGAGGGCTCGGCGGAGTACGTGCTGGTCATCGGCGTGGAGCGGCTCTCCGACCTGACCGACCTGGAGGACCGGGCCACGGCCTTCCTGTTCGGCGACGGCGCCGGCGCGGTCGTGGTCGGCCCCTCCCAGGAGCCCGGGATCGGCCCCACCGTGTGGGGCTCGGAGGGCGACAAGTCCGAGACCATCAAGCAGACCGTGTCGTGGGACCGCTTCCACAGCGGTGACGAGTCCTCGCTGCCCGTCGACAGCGAGGGGAACGTCAAGTTCCCCGCGATCACACAGGAAGGCCAGGCGGTGTTCCGCTGGGCCGTGTTCGAGATGGCGAAGGTCGCCAAGGAGGCGCTGGACGCCTCCGGGCTTTCGCCGGACGACCTGGACGTCTTCATCCCGCACCAGGCCAACGCGCGGATCATCGACTCGATGGTGAAGACGCTCAAGCTGCCGGAGCACGTCACGGTCGCCCGTGACATCCGCACCACCGGCAACACCTCGGCCGCCTCGATCCCGCTCGCCATGGAGCGGCTTCTGGCGACCGGCGAGGCGAAGAGCGGCGACACCGCGCTCGTCATCGGCTTCGGGGCGGGTCTCGTGTACGCCGCGACGGTCGTTACCCTCCCCTAGGCACTCCGTGCCGGATCATGCTTCCGGTGCGGGACCGCACACCCCTGCCGCTGACGCGGCGGGCGCCACACCCTCTGGAAATCTACGAAGGAGCGCCGACATGGCCGCCACTCAGGAAGAGATCGTCGCCGGTCTCGCGGAGATCGTGAACGAGATCGCCGGGATCCCGGTCGAGGACGTCCAGCTGGACAAGTCCTTCACCGACGACCTGGACGTCGACTCGCTGTCCATGGTCGAGGTCGTCGTCGCCGCCGAAGAGCGCTTCGACGTCAAGATCCCCGACGAGGACGTCAAGAACCTCAAGACGGTCGGCGACGCGACCGGCTACATCCTCAAGCACCAGGGCTGATCGACCGATCACAGCCTTGGGCTGACTGCCCCGCCACCCGGCGGTGGCGCCGTACGAATCCTCGTTCCGTTGGAGAAAGAATTCCCGTGAGCTCGACCAATCGCACCGTGGTCGTCACCGGTATCGGCGCAACCACACCGCTGGGTGGCGACGTGGCCTCCACCTGGGAGGGCCTGGTCGCCGGCAAGTCCGGCGTCAAGCCCCTGACTCAGGAGTGGGCTGCCGACCAGGCCGTCCGTATCGCGGCTCCGGTGGCCGTGGAGCCGACCGAGGTCATCCCGCGGCCGCAGGCGCGCCGGCTGGACCGTTCCGCGCAGTTCGCGCTGATCGCGGCCCAGGAGGCCTGGAAGGACGCCGGGTTCACCGGCAAGGCCGGCGAGGACGGCACCGTCGACCCGGACCGGCTCGGCACGGTCGTCGCCTCCGGCATCGGCGGTGTGACCACCCTGCTGGACCAGTACGACGTGCTGAAGGAGAAGGGCGTCCGCCGCGTCTCCCCGCACACCGTCCCCATGCTGATGCCGAACGGCCCCTCGGCCAACGTGGGCCTGCTCGTGGGCGCCCGCGCGGGCGTGCACACGCCGGTCTCCGCGTGTGCCTCGGGTGCCGAGGCCATCGGCTACGCCATCGAGATGATTCGCACCGGCCGTGCCGACGTCGTCGTCGCCGGCGGTACGGAGGCGGCGATCCACCCGCTGCCCATCGCCGCGTTCGGCAACATGATGGCGATGTCCAAGAACAACGAGGACCCCGAGGGCGCCTCGCGCCCCTACGACGTCGCCCGGGACGGCTTCGTCCTCGGCGAGGGCGCCGGTGTGCTCGTCCTGGAGTCCGCCGAGCACGCCGCCAAGCGCGGTGCCCGCGTCTACGCGGAGGCGGTCGGCCAGGGCATCTCCGCCGACTCCCACGACATCGTGCAGCCGGAGCCGGAGGGCCGCGGCATCTCGCACGCCCTGCAGCACCTGCTGGACAGCACCGACCTGGACCCGGCCGAGATCGTGCACGTCAACGCGCACGCCACCTCGACGCCGGCCGGTGACATCGCCGAGCTGAAGGCGCTGCGCAAGGTCTTCGGCGACCACGCCGACCACATCGCGGTCTCCGCGACCAAGTCGATGATCGGCCACCTGCTCGGTGGCGCGGGCGGTGTGGAGTCGGTGGCGACCGTGCTGGCGCTGTACCACCGGGTGGCTCCGCCGACCATCAACCTCGAGAACATCGACCCCGAGGCCGAGGCGAACGCGGACGTGGTCCGCGGCGAGGCGCGCAAGCTGCCCACCGAGGGCCGTATCGCCGCGCTGAACGACTCGTTCGGCTTCGGCGGGCACAACGTGGTGCTGGCGTTCCGGACGGTCTGATCACCCCGGACAGCGCCGACAGCAGAACCCGGAGGGCCCCACCGATCGGTGGGGCCCTCCGGGTTCTGCTGTCGGGTTCTGCGAGCGGTCGTCGCGGAGGCGACGCCGTCAGACCACCTGGTGCAGCCAGCGCACGGGGGCGCCTTCACCCGCGTAGCGGAACGGCTCCAGTTCGTCGTCCCAGGGCTTGCCCAGCAGCTTGGCGAGTTCGGCCTCCAGGTCGCTCTCGCCGCGCTGGGAGCGCAGCAGGGCGGCGCGCAGCCGGTCCTCGGGGATGAGGATGTCGCCGTGGATGCCGGTGACGGCGTGGAAGATGCCGAGGTCGGGGGTGCAGCTGTACCGCTCGCCCTCGGCGGTGGGGCAGGGCTCGGAGGTGACCTCGAAGCGCAGCAACTGCCAGCCGCGCAGCGCGGAGGCGAGTTTGGAGGCGGTGCCGGGCTGGCCCTGCCAGGAGAACTCCGAGCGCCAGGTGCCGGGCGCGGCGGGCTGCCGGATCCAGTCCAGGCTGACGCGCGTACCGAGCACCCCGGCGACGGCCCACTCGACGTGCGGGCACAGCGCGCGCGGCGCGGAGTGCACGTACAGAACTCCACGTGTCGTCACCTGGACCTCCGGGCAGAGCGGGACATGGTGCGGGCGGGCGGACAGCGGTGGCGGGTGAGGCCACGCTGATGGCGAGGCTACCGTGAGACGGGGCAAGGAGTGTGACGTACCGTCGGTCCCGGTGCCAGGAAACGCCCTCCATTCACCCAGGGGGACGCTTGTACGGGTGCGAGCCGCCCACTCAAGTGGGGGTGGGAACCCTCGCGCGTTCTCATGGAGGGGAGCACTTCACGACGACCGAGGGGATCACGGCATGCGGAAACGACGTCACCGTACCCGGGCCGCCTGCGCCGTCGTGGCGGCGGCCGTACTGACCATCGCGGGCTGCAGCGCCGCCGGAGTGGAAGCCGGTTCCGGTGCCTCCCGCCTGCCCGCGGCGGCGCCGCCCGTCTGGAACACCAGCCCGGAATCGATCGCCGCGGTCGGCGACTCCATCACCCGCGGCTTCGACACCTGCATGGTGCTGACGGACTGCCCGGCGGCGTCCTGGGCGACGGGCAGTGACGCGTCGGTCAACAGCCTGGCGGTGCGGCTGCTCGGGGCGACCGGGGCGGCCCAGCACAGCTGGAACTTCGCGGTGACCGGGTCCCGGATGGCCGATCTGAACGGCCAGATGAAGCAGGCCGTGCCGAAGAAGCCGCAACTGGTCACGGTGATGGCGGGCGCCAACGACGCCTGCCGGGACACCCTGGACACGATGACCACGGTGGCGGACTTCCGCTCCGGGTTCCAGACCGCGATGAACACACTGCGTCAGGCGCTGCCCAAGACGCAGGTGTACGTCGCCAGCGTGCCGGATCTGAAGCGGTTGTGGTCCGCGGGCCGTACGAACGCCCTGGGCAAGCAGATCTGGAAGCTCGGCCTCTGCCCGTCGATGCTGGGCGACGCCGACGCGCTGGACGCCGCGGCCACCAAGCGGCGCGACACGGTGCAGGCCCGGGTGCGGGCGTACAACGAGGTGCTGAAGGAGGTCTGTGCGAAGGACCTCCGCTGCCGCTTCGACAACAACGCGGTCTTCGACTACCGCTTCGACACCAAGCAGCTGAGTCCCTGGGACTGGTTCCACCCGAGCCGGAACGGCCAGGCCCGGCTCGCCGAGATCGCCTACCGGACCGTCACCGCGAAAATCCCCTGAACGGCCCCTGAATAACCCCCGAACGGCCCCCTGCCGACAGGACTTAGGGTTTCCCCATGAGCGAACTCTTCGGCACGCTGGCCGACGGCACCGAGGTGCACCGCTGGACGCTGGAGCGGGCCGGGGTGCGGGTACGGGTGCTGTCGTACGGCGGGATCGTGCAGTCCGTCGAGGTCCCGGACCGGGACGGACGCACGGCGGACGTGGCGCTGGGCTTCCCCGGCCTGGACGGTTACCTGGCCCACCCCGAGCCGTTCCTCGGCGCGCTGATCGGGCGGTACGCCAACCGGATCGCCCGGGGCCGCTTCCCGCTGAACGGGCGGACGTACGCGCTGGAGCAGAACGAGGGCGACAACTCGCTGCACGGCGGTGACGGCGGCTTCGACCGGCGGATGTGGGAGATGACGCCGGTCGGGCACGGCGTACGGCTCAGCCGGGTCAGCCCGCACGGTGAGGAGGGCTTCCCCGGCCGCCTGGAGGTCTCGGTGACGTACACCCTGGACGAGGCGGGCGCCCTGGACATCGCCTACTCGGCGGTCACGGACGCGCCGACCGTCGTCAACCTCACCAGCCACTCGTACTGGAACCTCGGCGGCGCCGGCGACGCGGGCGGCCACGAACTGCGGCTCGACGCCTCCCGGTACACCCCGGTGGACGCCCAGCTGATCCCGACCGGCGTTCTGGACGAGGTGGCGGACACCCGCTTCGACTTCCGACGGACGCGCAAGGTGGGTTCCGGCTACGACCACAACCTGGTCCTCGACAAGGGCGTCACCGATGTGCCGGTGGAGGTCGCCGAGCTGCACGATCCGGCGTCCGGCCGGGTCCTGACGGTGGCGACGACCGAACCGGGCCTCCAGCTCTACACCGGCGACCACCTTCCCGCGCCCTTCGCTCCCGGCGACGGGATCGCCCTGGAGACCCAGCACTTCCCGGACTCCCCCAACCGCCCCGGCTTCCCGAGCACCGTGCTCAGGCCGGGCGAGGTCTTCCGCTCGCGGACGGTGTACGGCTTCTCGGCCCGCTGAACGCACCAGCCCCGGCCCGGGGGTCAGGTCCCGGGCCGGGGCTGCAGGTGGGCGGACTCGGCCCGGACCAGACGTTAACCGCCGGGGGGAGGAAGCGGCCGGTGATCGGGCACGGCGCCGCGATCCCGTACGAACCCTTCACAAACACCGGCCGGGCGGGCGCCGTCGGGCTCAGCCCAGGGTCACCGTGATGTTCCCCCGGGTCGCCTTCGAGTAGGGGCACACCTGGTGGGCCTTCTCCACCAGGCTCATGGCCGTCGCGGCGTCGACGTTCGGGATGTCCGCGGAGATCTCCACGATGATCCCGAACCCGTCCTCGTTCTTGCCGATGCCGACCTTCGCGGTGACGGTCGACCCGGAGATGTCGGCGCCCTCCTGGCGGGCGACGACGCCGAGGGCACCCTGGAAGCAGGCGCTGTAGCCGGCGGCGAACAGCTGCTCCGGGTTGGTGCCGGCGCCGCTGCCGCCCATCTCCTTGGGCGGGTTGACGACGACGTCGAGCCTGCCGTCGTCGGTGGCGACCCGGCCGTCGCGGCCGTTCTCGGCGGTGGCGACGGCGGTGTACAGGACGTCGGAGGGTCGGATTGCGGGGCTGGACATGAGGTTGCGTTCCTTCCTTCGTCCGCCGCGACTCGCGCCCACGGTCGCACCCGGCGGTTTCGGAAAGAAGTTACCGCATACCGAAACTCCGGGGAACGGCCACGGGGAGCGGTCACAGCCTGACGATCATCTTTCCGGTGTTGTCGCCGCGCAGCACGCCGAGGAAGGCCTCGAGTGTGTTCCCGATGCCCTCGACGACGGTCTCGCGGTACTTCAGTTCGCCCGAGCGCACCCAGGCGCCGACCTCCCGCACGAACTCGGGCTGGAGGTCGTAGTGGTCGCCGACGAGGAAGCCCTGGATGCGGCCCCGGGTCTGGATCAGCCGGGCGAGGTTCCGCGGGCCGGGGGCGGGCTCGGTGTCGTTGTAGACCGAGATCATCCCGCAGACGGCGATGCGGCCGCCCAGGTTGAGGGAGCCGATGGCGGCTTCCAGGTGCTCGCCGCCGACGTTGTCGAAGTAGACGTCGACGCCGTCCGGGGCCGCGGCCCTCAACTGCTCGGCCACCGGACCGTTCTTGTAGTTGAAGGCGGCGTCGAAGCCGTACTCCTCGGTCAGCAGCCGGACCTTCTCGTCGGAGCCGGCGGAGCCGATCACCCGCGAGGCGCCCTTGAGCCTGGCGATCTGCCCGACCTGCCCGCCGACCGCACCGGCCGCCCCGGAGACGAAGACGGCGTCGCCCGCCGTGAAGGAGGCGGCGCGCAGCAGGCCGGCGTAGGCGGTCAGACCGGTCATGCCCAAGACGCCGAGGTACGCCGGAAGGGGCGCGGCCGCGGGGTCCACCTTGACGGCGCTGCGGCCGTTCACGGCGGCGTACTCGCGCCAGCCGCCGAAGTGCAGGACATGGTCGCCGACGGCGATCCCCTCGGCCTCGGAGGCGACGACCTCGCCGACGGCGCCGCCCTGCATGGGCCTGCCCAGTTCGTACGGCTCGGCGTACGACTTGGCCGCACTCATCCGGCCCCGCATATAAGGGTCGACGGAGAGGTACTCGTTGCGTACGAGGACCTGCCCCTCGCGCGGCCGCGGAACCTCGGTCTCGACCAGGGCGAAGTCCTCGGGCTTCGGCCAGCCGACCGGGCGGCTGAGCAGGTGCCATTCTCGGTTGATCACGACAAGCGCCTTTCCATTACTTCAGATCCTGAAACAACCATGCGCCTGAATATTTAATGAAGTCAAGTAAGCGGGTAGGCTGGTCGCATGGCCGCTGCACCGAACACCCGCCGCCCCGACGCGCTGACCCTGGAGGTCGTCGAACTGATCGGGGACGTCGTGGCCCGGTTCTACGAGGACTACGAGGAAGCCGCCGGGGAGCACGCGCTGACCGGGGCGCAGGCGCGGCTGCTGAGTCTGCTGTCGCTGGAACCGCTGCCGATGCGGAAGCTGGCGCAGAAGCTGAAGTGCGAGCCGTCGAACGTCACCGGGATCGTGGACCGGCTGGAGACACGGGGACTGGTGGAGCGGCGGCCGGATCCGGGCGACCGGCGGGTGAAGCTGGCGGCGGCGACGGAGGAGGGGCGGCGGGTGGCCCGGGAACTGCGGGAGGGGCTGCGCTTCGCCCGGGAGCCGCTGGCGGGCCTGTCCGAGGAGGAGCGACTGGCGCTGCGGGACCTGCTGCGGCGGATGACGGACCAAGGGGGACCGGGCTGACCGCGGCCGGCGTCACGGGGCTGTACGGCCCAGCGCCGGCGAGTGCCGCTCGACACCTGCGGCACCCGCGCCGCCCGCGGCAGTGGATCGCGCCCTACGTGCACCACCACAGGAAGCGGTCGCACTTGTGGGTCGGGGTGGGGGTCGGGTCCGGTTGAGGGGCCGGCGGGGCGGGGGCGGTCGTCGGGGGGTCCGCGGGCCGGGGTGCCTCCGAGGTCGCCGGGGCCGGCGCGCCGGGCCCGTCCGTGCCTGCGCCCGTGCCGTCCTGCGCCGTCGCCTCGGGCGACTGCCCGGGGCTGCTCGCGTCGCTCGCGTCCGGTTTCGGTTTCCCGTCCTTCGTGGAGGCGGAGGGCGAGGCCGACGCCGAGGCGTCCGGTGCCGCCGTTGCCGCGCCGGACTCCGGCGTGCCGCCGGCCGGCGCGGCCGTACCGCCGGTGCCCGAGGGGGATGCCTCGTCCTCCCCCGCGTCGTCGCCGACCGCCGCCGGTTCGGGGTGGGAGAAGCCCGGCAGGGCCGGTGCGTCGACGCCGAGTTCGGCCAGGCTCAGACCGCTGCCCGCCAGGACGAAGCCGGCGGTGATCAGCAGGATCCGGCGGCGGCGCCTGCGGTGGGCCGCCGCCTTGCGGTCCCGCCGGCTCGCGCCCCGGCGCCCAGCGGTCTCCGCGGGCTCTGCGCCCTCCGCGTCCTCGGTGTCGCCGCCGCCCTCGTCAAGCCCACCGTCGTCGTCGCCGTGGTCCTGGGCGAGGCGCGACTCCCCGCTCTCCTGCGGGACCTGGGCGGTCACCGCCTCCGCGCCCACCCCGGGATCCTCCGCGTACGCGGGGAGCGTCTCCACTGGGGTGCCGCACCCCGGACAGGCGAGGGCGCCGTTGAGGTGCCGTCGGCACGGGTGGCAGTAGTTCATGACGCGGGAAGAGTAAGTTCCGGATGGGCTCGGTTCCTAGGCACCTCTGTGAAGGTTCTGTGCGGGATCGAAAAAATTGTCGAAAGATTCACCGAAACCGTTGCCTGTCGGACTCTTCGGCACCCACTCCGCCCGCCGAGGCTCGGGCTACCCGAAAACCACACGTCCCACACATGAGTTGAACAACGCCGCCTCCGCCTCCGTATCCATGGGCGGCCCGTGCTCCCCCGCGCGGGCCACCCCAGGTCGACGGGCCCGGTCGTCCCCACCGGGCCCGCCACACACGGAGGTTCCATGGCCGACAACGTCACCTCGCTGTTCCGCGGCGCCGCGGCGCACAGCCCGTCGATGGCGGCGCTGACACGGGAGGGCGGCGACGGGGCCGGGCCGGTGGACTTCTGCATTCCGTGCAACCCCTACTTCCCCACGCCCGCCATGTTCCAGGACATGGCGACGCGGTTGCGCGAGATCATCACGTACTACCCGTCCGGCGCCGACACGATCACGGCCGAGCTGTGCAGCCTGCTCCAGCTGCCGCCGCAGTGCGTGGCGATGGGCAACGGCTCCACCGAGCTGATCACCTGGATCGACCACCTGCTGGTGCGCGAGTCCCTGGCCGTTCCCGTCCCCACCTTCGGCCGCTGGACCGACCAGCCCATGGAGACCGGCAAGCGGGTCGACATGTTCCCGCTCCAGGAGTCCGACGGCTTCGTCCTGGACCCGGCGCGGTACGCCGAGTTCATCCGGGCGCGGGGGACCAGGGTCGCCGTGGTCTGCAACCCCAACAACCCCGACGGCGGCTTCGTGCCCAAGCACGCCCTGGTGCAGTTCATGGACTCCCTGGCCGACCTGGACCTGGTGGTGATCGACGAGTCGTTCCTGGAGTTCGCCGACGTCGAGGCCGAGCCGAGCGTGGTGCGGGAGGCGATGCTGCGCCCGAACGTGGTCGTGCTGCGCAGCCTGGGCAAGAACTTCGGCCTGCACGGCATCCGCTTCGGGTACCTGGTCGCCAACCCGGCGCTGGCGGGCAGGGTCCGTTCGATGCTGCCGAAGTGGAACCTCAACTCCTTCGCCGAGCACGTGGTGTTCATGCTCAAGGAGCACGGCACCGAGTACCGGCTGAGTCTTCAGCAGGTGCGCCGCGACCGGATGGAGATGGCCTCCCGCCTCTCGGCGCTGCCCGGTCTGACGGTCTACCCGTCCCAGGGCAACTTCCTCTTCGTGCGCCTTCCCGTGGGCGCCGAGGGCACCGTGGTCCGGGACCGGCTGCTCACCGAGCACCGGATCCTGGTCCGCGAGTGCGGCAACAAGATCGGCTCCTCCAGCCGCTTCCTGCGGCTCGTGGTGCGCCCCGAGGTCGACGTGCGTCGTCTCGTGTCCGCCTTGGAACAGGTGCTCTACGGGAGCGAAAGGGAAGCGGCCGTACCCGAGCTGGGGACAGGGACCAACTACAGCTCGGGTACGGCCGCGGTGGACCGGCTGATGAGTGAGACCAACGGGGGCGGGATGCGGATGGCGGCCACCGCCCGGACCGCCGCGGCCACCGCCGCTCCGGCGATCGCCGCCGCCCCTCCCGCGGTCGCCGCCGCCCTTCCCGCGGTCGCCGCCGCCGCTCCCGCGGTCGCCGCCTCGCCGGCTTCCGCCCCTCCAGCGGCAGCAGCACTGCCGGGGATGGCCGCGCCCGCGGTCGCCGCCGCTCCCGGGGCAGCCGCAATCCCGGGAACGGCCGTCCCGGCCGCCGCGGTCCCCGGACCAGCCGTCGGCGTCGCGACGCCACTCCCCGTCGCGGCGTCGGCGGCTCTCGCCTTCCAACCCGCCGACCCCCGCACGTCCTTGCCGGCGGCCACCCCTCCGCCGGGCGCCGCACCGGCCCCGATGCATCCCCTGGCACCGGCGGCGCAACAGGCCCCCGCACCGGCACCGGCCCCCATACCGGCGCCGGCCCACTTCCCCACCCCGGCTCCCACGCCGGCACCCGCTCCCGTTCCCGCGTCCGCTCCCCCGCTCACCCCGCCGGGCGTCCCCGCCCGCGGTGGCCTCACCGCCGCCCAGGTGCGCGGCATGACCGCCCCGCCCCCGGACGCCCACGGCCTGGCCCCGGCCCCGGCGACCGGCTGGCCCAGCCACCAGAACTGGCCGGACGCGGCGGGCATGGGACAGACGGGGTAGCGCGGGGCCAGGGGCGGCCCGCCTGCTCCGTGGGGCTGCGGCGGCGCCCGTGCTGTGTCGGACGCCCCGTACCGGTTCCGTGTGCGTGCGTGGCGCGGGACGGCCGCCGTGCAAAATAGCGGAACCCGCGCCCCGTAAGATCGCCCCGGAGGCACACCCTTGGCGCTCAGCAGACGTTCATTCAGCGCCCTCGCGGGCACCGCCGCGCTCGGACTGGCCCTGGGCGGCAGCGGTGGACCGGGGGCACCGTCGGCCTACGCCGCGCGCTCCGCGCCCACGGGCCCGCCGCCACCCCCGCCGAGCGCCGACGGACGGCGGCACAACGTCGGTTACGACCGCTACTCGCTGCTGGTCGACGGCCGGCGGCTGGTGCTGTGGTCGGGCGAGATGCACCCCTTCCGGCTGCCGAGCCCCGACCTGTGGCGGGACGTGCTCCAGAAGATGCGCGCGTACGGCTTCAACGCCGTCAGCATCCACGTGGCCTGGAACTACCACTCCCCCGCCCCGGGACGGTACGACTTCACCGGGGTGCGCGACCTGGACCTCTTCCTGCGCACGGCCGCCGAGACCGGCCTGTACGTCATCCTGCGCCCCGGCCCCCACATCGGCGCCGAGGTCGACGGCGGCGGATTCCCCGGCTGGCTGACCACCACCGAGGGCACCGCGCGGACCGCCGATCCGGCCTACCTCAAGCACGTCGACGAGTGGTTGGGGCACGTCAACACCATCGCCGTCCGGCACCTGTTCACCCGGGGCACCGGCACGGTGCTGCTGTACCAGATCGAGAACGAGTACGACGCCCACGTGGACGAGCCGACCGGGCGCGCCTACATGGCCCACCTGTACCGGAAGGTGCGCGCCGACGGCATCGACGTCCCCCTCTTCCACAACGACACGGGCAGGAACGGCCACTGGACGCCCGGGTCGTTCGACACCGGTGGCGAGAAGCGAGGTTGGCTGTACGGGTTCGACGGGTCCCCCTCGCCGTCCCGAACCCCGCCCGACTGGGGGCACTTCGGCGCCGGCGGGAGGACCGGCGGGGCGAGCGCCAGTCCCCGCACGCCCGGGTTCATGCCGCAGTCCGGCGGCGGCCGGCCCGATCCGTGGGGCGGTGCCTCGTCGAACGGCACGGGGTACGCGGAGTCGCGGCGCACCCGGGACGCGGCGTACGAGCGGCGCTGCTACCTGACCCACCTCGCCAACGGCATCACCGTCCACAACGTGTACATGGCCTTCGGCGGCACCTCCTGGGGCTGGCTGCCCTCGCCGGCCGTCTACACGTCGTACGACTACGGGGCGGCCCTCGACGAGGGCCGCCGGCCCACCGACAAGCTGGTGCCGATGCACCAGATCGGGCACATGCTCCAGCGCTTTCCCGACTTCGCCAGGCTGGACCGCGCGGCCGACGTGAAGGTGCGCGGGCTGACGACGTACCACCTGAGGAACCCGGACACCGGCACCCACGTCCACGTCCTGCGCAACGACGGCGACCGGGAGGTCTCCTCGACGCTGCGCACGGCCGGCGCGAACCTGCCGGTGACCGTGCCGGCCCGGGACGCCCGGCTGATGGTCACCGGGCTGACGCTGGGGCGGCGCACCGTGCGGTACGCCACCGCGCAGCCGATGCTGTTCCTCACCGCCGGGGGGCAGGACGTCGTCGTGTTCTGCGGCCGGTACGGCGAACTGGCGCGCGTGGTGCTGGAGTCCGCCCAGGAGCCGCGGGTCACCCGGCTGAGCCAGCAGGCCGCGTACGCCTACGACCGGGGCCTGCTGCGCCTGACCGTCCCGCTCGGCGCCGGCGGGCTGATCGGGGTCCGGGTGGAGGGCGACGGGAACGGCCGGCCGCTGATGCTGCTCTTCGCCGACGAGGCGACCTCGACGCGCCTGTGGCCGTACGACACCCCGTCGGGCTCCCTGCTGGTCCACGGCCCGGCGCTGCTGCGCACCGCCACCGTACGCGACTCCACGGTGCACCTCACCGGCGACACCGTGGAGGAGACCGGCCTGGAGGTGTGGGGCCCGCGCGGCGTCGACGGTGTGACGTGGAACGGCCGCGCGGTGCCGGTGTCGGCGACCGGCTCGAAGAGCCTGCGGGCCGACGTGCCGCTGCCGGGCGTGCCCGAGGTGACACTGCCCGCGCTCGGCGGCTGGCGGATGCGCGCCGAGAACCCCGAGGCCGGGCCGGCCTTCGACGACTCGGCGTGGCGGGCCGCCGACCGGACGTCCTCGCACAGCACGACCCCCGTGCCGAAGGGCGGGCCCGTGCTGTTCGCCGACGACTACGGCTTCCACTACGGGGACGTCTGGTACCGCGGCACGTTCACGGACGCCACCGGCATCGCATCGGTCTCCCTCGCCTACAGCGCGGGCACGCAGGGGCTGCTGATGGCCTGGCTGGACGGGGAGCCGCTGGGCACCCACCGGCTGCCGGTGCCCGACGGCGGCACTCCGCGGCGGGGAAGCTGGTCGGGCACGGCGGTCTTCCCGGTGCGCGGAGCGTTGCGCGGGCCCGGCCGGCACGTGCTGTCGGTCCTGGTGCGGCGGATGCAGCACGACCAGGACGACGCGGCGCGCGACACCCACAAGGCGGCGCGCGGCCTGACGGCGGTCACCTTCGCCGGGGGCGCGCCGAAGGTGCGGTGGCGGATCCAGGGCGAGGCCGCTCCCGACCCGGTGCGCGGGCCGCTGAACAACGGCGGGCTGTACGGGGAGCGGGAGGGCTGGCACCTGCCGGGCTTCCCGGACCGCGACTGGGAGCCGGTGACGTTCCCGCGCGCGGTGCGGCGGCAGGGGGTGACCTGGTACCGGACCACGTTCCGGGCGGCCGTCGAGCCGGGCGTCGACGCCTCGATCGGGCTCACCCTGGACGACGACCGGTAC
The DNA here is from genome assembly GCF_044548235.1 of Streptomyces sp. NPDC052043. Lineage (NCBI taxonomy): Bacteria > Bacillati > Actinomycetota > Actinomycetes > Kitasatosporales > Streptomycetaceae > Streptomyces > Streptomyces sp. NPDC052043. Next base: position 261,965 of record NZ_JBIUBT010000001.1, on the reverse strand, counting down.
CGCTCCTACCGCGCGCAGATCTTCCTCAACGGCTGGAACCTGGGCCAGTACGTCAACGGCGTCGGTCCGCAGCACACGTTCGTCCTGCCGAACGGGATCCTGCGCACCCGGGGCGTCAACACCCTGGCCCTGGCGGTGTTGTCGGAGTTCACCACGCTGTCCGGCCCGGGGCAGGTGCGGCTGACGCTGCTGGGCGCGGCGGCCGGCGGGGTGCCGGTGACGCCGCTGCCCTCGCCGGGGCGGTGACCGCGCGTTCGGGGCCGTGGCACGGGCATCGGATCGCATGACGCGGGCAACCCGGGCCGCGTAGGCTCGGACGGCCCTCCGTGGCGGAGGGCCGGAAGGGGTGCGCCGATGGGCTCAGCGCGGGGCCGCCGGACCGGCCGGGAGCGTGCCCGCTCATGAGTGACGCGGGTGAGGGGGGAAGGACCTTCCGCCACCGCGGGTGGCCCGGGGATGATGAGGGCAGGCCTGGGAGATCCACGGGGGAACATCGTGCGTAGGAGAAGGGAGATGCGTCGGCTCGCCGACGCGCTCGTCGACCCCATCCGGGTTCCGGTCCCCGCCGACCCCGAGGTGCTGCTGGCCGCGCTCGTCGACTCCGTCAGCGCCTGGCGGGGCCGCCCGGTCGTCGTCCGGCGGGAGGTGTTCCCGCCGCACACCGCCAGCGGGCTGTGGCTGGAGGGCGAGACCCAGGACGTGGTCGTCGTCGACCAGCGGGCCGCCGTGTGGCACCAGATCGTGATCTTCTGCCACGAGGTGTGGCACATGAGCCGGCGGCAGACCGGCGCGGACGCCGCTCCCGCCGCGGGCCCGCCCCGGCCGGTCGCGGCGCGCACCGACTTCAGCCTGGCCGACGAGCAGGAGGCGGACCGCTTCGGCATGCTGATGGGCCGTCGGCTGCGGACCTGGCTGGAGGCGTCGGCGGAACCGTCGCCCAACGACGGCCCCGACCACGGCCAGGACCTCGCGGGACGTATCGGGGCCGCGCTCAACTACCGGGGGAACCGGGGAAGATGAGCGGCCTGATCAACTACGTCAGCTGCGGCGTGCTGTGGCTGGGACTCGCGGTGAAGGCCCCCGAACTGGCCCGCCACCGGAGCGATCCCTATCTGCGCGCGATCTGCGCGGTGCTGGGTCTGGGCGGCTTCTGCTTCCTGCTCGGGGCCCCGCCGACGGTCGGCGCGATCAACCGGCTCAGCGGTGTGCCGAACCTCGCCGCGCCGCTGACGTACGGGTCGATCACCGCCTACAGCGCGGCCTCCCAGGTCCTGGTCGTCTACTGGCGGGGCGGCGGGCACGTGCACCGGGTGGCCCGGCGCTGGATGGCGGCCTACACGCTGGTACTCGTCGGCATCGCCGCCACGTTCGCGCTGGGCGAGACGCCGGTGGAGCGCCGTACCGACCTGGACACCTACTACGCGACGACGCCGTTCGTCGCCGAGATGATCGTGCTGTACCTGGTGGGGCACCTCGCCGCCGTCAGCGTCACCGCGGTGTCCGCGGTGCGGTGGGCGCGCGAGGTGGACGGCTGGCTGCGCGCGGGGCTGCTGGTCCTTGGTCTTGGGTCGCTCTGCGGCGCCGGGTACAGCGTGTCCAAGCTGGTCGCCGTGGTCGCCCGCTGGTGCGGGCGGGACTGGTCGGGGCTGAGCACGGACGTCTCGCCGGCCGTGGCCGGGCTGGGCGCCCTGCTGACGTCGGCGGGCATCCTGGTGCCGCTGGCCGGGCCCCACCTCACCGAGTGGCGGCGGTCCGGGCGGGCGTACGCGCGGCTGGCACCGCTGGAGCGCGAGCTGGACGATCTGCTCACCCGCCGCTGCCTGCGGCTGCCGCGGCCGCGCTGGGCCACGCCCACCACACGGCTGATGTGGCGTCAGACCAGCATCCACAACGCGCTCAGCTACCTGGACGCGTCCTTCGACCGGTCCCTGTACGAGCGGACCCGCGAGGCGGTGCTGGGGGCGACCGGTGACGCCGAGCGCGCCGAGGCCGCCGCGTGGGCGGCGGTCATCGCCGCCGCCGTGCGCGAGGAGAGCGGCGGGCCGCTGCCCGGCGAGGCGGGCCGGCTGCCCGTCCGGGTGCCGGGCCCGGCCGCCCTGGTCCGCGTGGCGGACGCGCTGGCCGCACCGGCCCCCGTGACGGCCGCCCGAGTTCCCAGCGGTACGACCCCCACGAGCACACCATGACCACGTTACGCACAGCACACCGCCCGCACCGCAGGCCCGCCACGACGGCCACGAGGGCAGTCGTCCGCCGCGGGTTCGCCGGTGGGAGGTGGTCGGGGTGAGTCTCGTCGTGTATCTGGCGGCCGGAATCTTCGGGCTGTCCGCCGCCGTGCTGCTGCGGCGGCCGCGCACCGCGGTGCACAACCCGCTGACCATGTCCACCTGCGCGGCGATCGTCCTCGGCTCGCTGGTCTTCGTCTGCTCGGCGCCGCTGACCCTGGCCTCCGTCAACGAGCTCACCGGCATCCCCAACTTCGGTGCCCCGCTGACCTACGGGATGCTCTCCGCGTACAGCTGCTCGCTGCTCATCCTGCTGATCAACTGGCGCGGCGGCCCGCGCGAGCGGGTGCGGCGCACGGTGCTGCGCAGCATCGCCGCCTACGCCTCGCTGATCGTCGTCATCGTCGTGCTGTTCGCGCTGGGCGACGCCCGCACCGAGCGGCTCACGGACCTGGACACCTACTACGCCAACACTCCGTACCTGCGCGAGATGATCCTGCTCTACCTGCTCGGGCACAGCGCGGCGACGCTCGCGGCGTGCGCGCTGTGCGTCAAGTGGAGCCGCGAGGTCACCGGACTGCTGCGGGCCGGGCTGCGGCTGTTCCTGGCTGGCTCGGTGCTGGACGTGGTGGGCTTCCAGCTGTCCAAGTACACGGCGATCACGGCACGTTGGACGGGCCACGACCTGGACGTGCTGTCCACGAAGGTCGCCCCGCCGATGGCCTCGCTCGGCGCGCTGCTGTGCTCCGCGGGTCTCGTGCTGCCCAGGCTGCTCCCCGCGGTCCTCGCCCAGGCGCGCGGCCTGCGCGACCACCGGCGGCTGGGCCCGCTGTGGTCGCGGGTGCGGTTCGTGTCCACCGCGCCCAAGCCGCCGAGCCCGTGGTGGCAGCTGCCGCTGGCGCGCCTTCAGTGGCGCGAGGTGTCCATCCACGACGCGCTGCTCGGGCTCGCCCCGTACTTCGACGACGAGGTCCGTGAGCGGGCGCTGGCCGCCGCCCGGCGCGCGGGCCGCGGCGCGCACGAGGCGCGGATCGCGGCGGAGGCGGCGATGCTCGCCGACGCCGCGCACCGCGCCGCCGCCCGCGAGGAGCCGCTCACGGCGCCGAGCGGATACCGCCTCCACGCCACGGAGGTGTCCGGAACCAGCGGTCTTGTGGAACTGGCGCAGGCGCTGGTCCGCACGGCCGCCGAAACCGCCGTACAAGCAGGAACGGTGAGGACCTCCCATGGCTGAGCCCATGGCCGACTTCGAGGAGCCCCATGCCCCGTAGAGCTGTCGTCATCGGTGCCGGACTGGCCGGCATGCTGGCCGCGGCGGTGCTGTCCGACGTCGTGGACGACGTGGTCGTGGTCGACCGCGACGACCTGCCCGAGGGGCCGGAGCACCGCCGGGGCCTGCCGCAGGGGCGCCACGCCCATCTGCTCATGGCCGGTGGCCTGGCCGCCATGGAGGAGCTGATGCCAGGCGGGAGCATACGGCGGCGGCTGCTGGCCGCGGACGCCCGGGAGATACCCCTGGGCCACGGCATGGTGGCCCTGACCCCCGAGGGCTGGCTGCGGCGCTGGCGGCACGACGGGCCGCGGATGCTCAGCTGCACCCGCGCCCTGCTGGACTTCACGGTCCGCTCCACCGTCCTCGCCCACACCCGGACGGTGATCCGCAAGGCGCAGGCGGTCGGCCTGGTGGGCGACGCGCGGCGCGTGCGCGGGGTGCGCGTCGCCACCCCCGCCGCGGAGGAGGTGCTGGCCGCGGACTTCGTGGTCGACGCGAGCGGGCGCGGGTCGCGGGTGGTGACCTGGCTCGGGGAACTCGGGATCTCCGGGGTGCGGGAGCGCGGCGTGGACGCCGGGCTGGTCAACGCCACCCGCGTGTACCGCACGCCCGCCGGGGCCGAGCAGTTCCCGCTGACGATGGTGCAGGCGAACCCGTACGCGGGCCGGCCGGGCCGCAGCGGCATGGTGCTGCCGATCGAGGGCGACCGCTGGATGGTCAGCCTCGCCGGCACGCGGGGCGGTGAGCCGCCGGCGGACCCCGACGGGTTCCTGCGCTACGCCCTCGATCTGCCGTCGCCCGTCGTCGGCCGGCTCGTCTCCGGCGCCGAACCCCTCACCGACGTGCACATCAGCCGCAGCACCAGCAACGCGCGCCGCTACCTGGAGAAGCTGCCGCGGTGGCCGGAGGGCTTCGTGGCGCTCGGAGACGCGGTGGCCACCTTCAACCCGGCCTACGGGCAGGGCATGTCGGTCGCCGCGCTCGGCGCCCGGCTGCTGAGCGAGGAGCTGCGCCGCTTCGGCCCGGACGCGCCCGGTCTGGCCCGCCGGGTGCAGCGCGGCGCCGCCCGTCCGGTCGACGCGGCCTGGGCTGCCGCGGTCGGTCAGGACGTCTGGTACCCGAACAGCCGCGGCGCCCGGCCCGGACCCGCCGACCGTCTGGTCACCTCCTACAGCCGCCGGCTGACGAAGGCGGCCACCGGCTCCTACCGCGCCGCGGCCGCCCTCTGGGAGGTCACCAGCCTCAGCACCGGGCCACAGCGCCTCCTGCGCCCCGACACTCTCCTCGACGTCCTCAACGGCCCGCTGCTCCCGCCGCTGGCAGGGCCGCCGCTGACCCCGGCCGAACGCAAGATCCTTGAGGGACTGGACCGGACGAACACCTGACCCGGCGAAGGGGCCGGACGGGAAAGCACCGGGCGGGGCCGGGTGGGCGACGATGGATCCCATGACCACGTCCTCCGGAGAGCGCCCCACCGGCCCCTTCACCCCGCTGGACTTCCAGCTGGTGCTGCTGCGCCGCATGGCCGACCACAACCCGGACCTGGTGGAGGACGCCCGCCGTACGCTGGGCGTCTCCCGCGCGCGGATGCGCGAGGCCAACAAGCGCTGGCAGGCGATGGTCCGCTCACCACGAGCCCGCTCGGCCGCCTCCCTCCCCCATAGCCTAAGCGGCATGGGAGGTGCCCCCATCCGTTCCATCCTCGGCGAGCCCGAGTCGACGACCGCCCGCCGCATCGGCGACCTGGACTGCGAGGCCCGCAGCTGGCCCGTCCCGCTCTGGCCCGACCTGCGCCTGGAGGTGCTGGCCGGCCCGGACGGCCGGGTCTGGAACGAGTGGCTGGTCCGCGCCCCGGGGGCCGCCGGGCCCGACCTGCGGACCACGGCCGACCTGACCCCCTGGTCCTGCACGGTCGACGAGGCCGCCCGCGCCTTCGCCCCGGTCCGTCCCCTGGAGGGCACCGCCCCGACCCGCTGGGGCCTGGCGTTCCGGGCCCCGGACGGTCAGGGCGTCCACCGGGAGGTCGTGGCCGAGTTCACCTGGGGCCTGCTGCAACGGACCCGGACGAGTGAGCAGCCGCACGGCTGAGGAGCCGCGCGGGGACGGCGGCGCGGGGACGGCGGCGCGGCAGCGGCTCAGCCCGCCGCGGCGAGGATCGCCTCCGTCACGGCCCCCACCGACTCCGGATGCAGCCACAGGAACAGGTTCGGCTCCACCAGCTCCAGCTCCATGAGGCGGGGTTCGCCGTCCTCCCCGTCCACCAGGTCGACCCGGGCGCAGAGCAGCTCGGGAGCGCCGGGCACGGCGGCCAGCGCACGCTCGGCGACGGAGAGTTCGGCCGGGGTCGGAGTCCAGGGCGCGATGCCCGGGTGGGCGAGCTTGCGTGCGTCGTAGGCGACGCCGGGGGCGAGGACGGCACCCTTGCGGCCGGCGTGCAGCAGACGTCCGCCGAAGAACTGGAGCGCCCGCTCCCCACCGGCGTCGATGCGCCGCATGTACGGCTGCACCAGGGCCGTGAGCCCTTCGGCGTGCATCCGCGCGAGCTGCCGTACGGCGGTGTCGCGCTCGTCGGGCGTGTACCGGGCGGCGAAGCGCGCCCCGGCCCCGGACGCCGGCTTGATCACGTACTCGTGGTCGTCGGGCAGGTCGGCCGGGTCCCCGGGAGCCAGGTACCGGGTCGGCACCACGGGCACACCGGCCGCCCCGAGCTGCCCGAGGTACCGCTTGTCGACGTTCCACCGCACGACCTCGACGGGATTGGCCAGCCGTGTGGCCTTCGCGCACCGCTCGGCCCACTCCGTGAACTCCCCGACCCGCCAGCTGTAGTCCCAGGTCGACCGGATCACGGCGAGATCGAACCGGGCCCAGTCGACCCCGGGATCGTCCCAGGCCACGGCCCGTGCCTCGGCCCCGGCCGCCTCCAGCGCCTCGATCAGCACCGGAAGGTCCCGGTCCTCGCTGATACCGGACGCGGGTCGGTAGGTGACGAGCGCGATGCGGGGCACGGCGGGACTCCCTCTTCGTACAACCTCGTACAACGCTTCGAACAGTGACGGGCCTCGCAGGCTAACAACCTCCCGCCCCGGCACGTACGGTCGCCCCGGGTGTAGGAACGAAGTCACCGGCCCGGGCCGGTCGGTCGGTTCGTACGAGCGTCGCAAGGAGTCCCCACGTGTCCTCCCTCTTCCCCGCCCTGACGAAGGATCCCGGTGAGCGGCTCGCGCTGCGGTTCGGCGACCGGTCGTCGACGTACGCGGAACTCGCGGCGGCCGCCGGGGCCGTCGCCGCCCGGGTGCGCGGCAGGGCGCGCGTCGCGGTGTGGGCGACCGAGGGGCTGGAGACGGCCGTGGGGGTCGTGGGCACGCTGCTGGCCGGGGCGGCCGCCGTGCCGCTCAACCCGAGGTCGGGCGAGAAGGAGCTCGGGCACATCCTGGCCGACAGCGCGCCGCCCGTGGTGCTCGCCGCGCCCGGCGACGAACTGCCCGACGCCCTCGCGGGGTTGGAGCGGGTGGAGGTAGAGGTGCGGGAGGCCGGGCCGGTGCCCGAGGACCGGGCCGGCGACGGCGACCCGGCGCTCGTCGTCTACACCTCCGGCACCGCCGGCCCGCCCAAGGGCGCCGTCCTCCCCCGCCGGGCGCTCGCCGCCACCCTGGACGCGCTGGCCGACGCCTGGCAGTGGACGGGTGACGACGTGCTGGTGCACGGGCTGCCGCTGTTCCATGTGCACGGGCTGGTGCTGGGCGTCCTCGGGCCGCTGCGGCGCGGCGGGACGGTACGGCACCTGGGGCGGTTCACGACCGACGGCGTGGCGCGCGAGCTGAACGGCGGGGCGACCATGCTGTTCGGGGTCCCGACCATGTACCACCGGATCGCGGAGGCGCTGCCCGGCGACCCGGAGCTGGCGAAGGCCCTCGGCGGGGCGCGGCTGCTGGTCTCCGGGTCGGCCGCGCTGCCCGTGCACGACCACGAGCGGATCACGGCCGCGACCGGGCGGCGGGTGATCGAGCGGTACGGCATGACCGAGACGCTCATGCTGTGCTCGTCCCGGTGGACACCCCCGGACCCCCGGCCCAGCGTGCGGGCCGACGGCGAGGCCCGCCCGGGAACGGTCGGGGTGCCGCTGCCGGGCGTCGAGCTGCGGCTGGTGGAGGAGGACGGTACGGCGATCCCGGCGTACGACGGGGCGACGGTCGGCGAGATCCAGGTGCGCGGGCCGAACCTGTTCACCGAGTACCTCAACCGGCCCGACGCGACGGCCGCTGCGTTCACCGCCGACGGCTTCTTCCGCACCGGCGACATGGCGGTGCGCGAACCCGACGGCCAGGTCCGCATCGTCAGCCGCAAGGCCACCGACCTGATCAAGAGCGGCGGTTACAAGATCGGCGCGGGTGAGATCGAGAACGCGCTCCTGGAACACCCGGGGGTCCGCGAGGCCGCCGTCACCGGGGAGCCGGACGCCGACCTCGGTGAGCGGATCGTCGCCTGGATCGTCCCGGCCGATCCGCAGTCCCCGCCGGGCGCCGAGGAGCTGTCCGACCACGTGGCCCGGCGGCTGGCCCCGCACAAGCGGCCCCGGGTCGTCCGGCTCCTCGACGCCCTGCCCCGCAACGACATGGGGAAGATCATGAAGCGGGCGCTGGCGCAGGGCTGAACGGCGCCCGCCCGCCGTCCCCCGGCCCGATCAGGCCGGGGGACGGCCCTCCTGCCCGACCCCCGCTGCCCCGGACCCCGCTGCCCGGACCCCCACCGCCCGGACGACCTCCTGGCGTACCGAACTGCCCCGGTCGTCGCCCGCGGTGGCCCGCAGGGAGACGAAGGCGGCGCCGCGCGGCACCGACAGGGTGCCGCGCCAGGAGCCGTGCCCGCCGGTCAGCGGGACCGGCCGCCAGGTCACGCCCTCGTCGTAGGACACCTCCAGGCCGCCGTCGCGGACGGTCCCGGTGCCGGTCGCGTCCGCCACGTACCGCGCGCGCACGCCGACCGGCACCCGTACGCCGCCCCGCACGTCGCCCGCGAGGTCGGTGCCGACGTCGAAGGCGAGGTTGATCAGGGGCAGGGTGGTCCAGTGGTCCTCGGGGGTGGCCGACGAGCGGAACGTCCACTCGGCGTGCCCCCGCGTGGCGAGCCGCCATCGGCCGGGGTCCAGCGCGGTGTCCGTGACGAGCCGGTACGTGTGCTCGGCCGCGGGCGCGTCCGCGACGTACGCGGTGGCGCCCGTGCCCTGGCCGGCCACCTGCCCGTCCAGGTAGACGGCCGTCGTCTGGGACATGCCGCTGTCCGCGCTCCACACGTCCCCGAAGCCGGTGTGGTCGGGCCCGGAGTCGCCCCAGCCGGGCACGTTGAACTGGAGCCGGTCGCCCGCCCGTTGCTGGCCCCAGTCGAGGCCGGTGCCGAGCCAGGGGTGCCAGACCGGCTTGAACCAGTCGAGCGCGGGGCGCGTTCCGCCCTCGTAGCGGACCGGGCCGCCGCGCTGCTCCAGCGTGCCGTCCCCGACGGTCACCGACTCCTGCCAGCGCAGGCCGGGCCCGGTGGAGACGTAGTCGGTGCGCTCCGCCGGGAGGTCGATCCGCTCCTGGAAGCCGATGCCGACGGGGAAGGCGTCGGTGACCGCGTACCGGAACTCACTGCCTCCGGTCGGCCGCACGGCGTGGAACCTGGTGCGCACCGCGGCCAGTTGGCGAGGGCCGGGCGCGTACATCAGCTCCGTGTCGGGGATCCCTCCGCGATGGCTCTGCGCGAGGTCGTAGACGTACGGGGTGTTCCGCGTCCCCGTCATGTCGACGCGACCCGCCCTCCGCAGCCGTGCCGCGTCGGCCGCGTCGACCGTGGCGATCTGGAGGGGGCGGTCGGCGTTGTCGTCGGTGCCCCACCAGGCGCTCAGCCGGCCGGGCGCGTCGTCCGTCACGAACAGGGCCTTCGCGCCCGCGTCCTGGGCCGCCTGGGCCAGCGCGGCCGGTTCGGCGGAGTCGGTGAGCCGGGCCAGGACCGCCCGGCCGCGTACGTCCTTGCCGGTGAAGTCCCCGTCGCCGACGTCGACGAGCGGCAGCCTGCTGCGGCCCTCGATCAGCGTGCCGCCGGGCTGGACGAGCGCCTCGGCGATCCCCTCGACCTCCAGCAGCGGCTTGGCCAGCCGCCACACGGTCCGGTACTCGAAGGTGCCCCGCGTGACCGGCTCGGTCGGCGCGGCGAAGACGCTGTCGTAGCCGAGGGGCACCTGGACGGCGTCGAACAGGTCGGAGCCGTCCGCCGCCCGGTCGTACTCCATGAGCAGTTGCCGGACCTCCGTCCGCCGTCGGGTCCCGGCCCTGATCTCCCGCAGCCGGCGCCCGTCCAGGGTGACCTCGCGGTCCCGGTCCAGGGTGACCTCGGGCGCCGCGAGGAAGCCGAGTCCGAGGGAGTCGGCCCCGTGGGCGCCGCGTACGTCGAGGAAGGAGGTCAGGCTGTACGTGCCCGGCTCCAGCCGCAGGCTCAGGGTGCCCGAGTCGCCGACGTGCGCGGGGGTGGGGTCGGCGCCCGCGGCGAGCCGCCGCACGGTGAGGTCGGCGGGCACGGGGGCACCGTCGCGGTCCTTGACATGCACGGTGAGCGTGTACCGCTCGTCCTCCTTGACCAGCCCGAACGCGGTGTGCGCGACCGGGGTGCCGGCCGCCGAGGCCACGATCCGCCCGCTGGTCGGGCCCACCGGCGCCCTGGCGGCGTCCGAGGTCACGGTGGTGGCGGCGGTACCGTGCGCGGGCACGGTGAGCGTGGAGTCGGCGAGCGTGGCAACGCCGTCCGGGGCGTCCTGGACGGCGAGGCTCAACTCGATGTCGGTGTCGGAAGAGTTGGCGTAGGTGAGCGTCCTGGTCACCGGCTTGTCCGTGCCGTGGGGCCAGCGGTGGAACCCAAGGTCGGCGCTTCCGGTGGCGGTGATCCGCGCGTGCACGGCGTCCGGGACGCTCACCCGGCCCGCCCCCAGCACGTAGGCGGACTCGTCGAGCTGCTTCGACGTCGACATCAGCGCGTCCTTGATCCGGGCCCCGCTCCAGTCCGGATGCTCCTGGGCGAGCAGCGCGGCGGCACCGGCGACATGGGGCGTCGCCATGGACGTGCCGCTCATGGAGGTGTACGCGCCGCTGCCGGGGGCGAGCTGGGAGCGGGCGGCGAGGATGTCGACGCCGGGTGCCGCGAGGTCGGGTTTGAGGGCGTTGTCGCCGCTGCGGGGCCCGGCGCTGGTGAAGTAGGCGGCCCGGTCGGACGGGTCGACCGCGCCGACGGTGAGGGCGTCGTCGGCGGCGCCGGGCGAGTCGAGGGAGGAGGGGGCGCCGGTGTTGCCCGCGGCGACCACGAAGAGGGCGCCGGTCTCCTCGGAGAGCGCGTCGACGGCCTGCGCCATGGGATCGGTGCCGTCGCTGGGCTCGCTGGAGCCGAGGCTCATGGAGACGATCCGCGCGCGCACGTCCCGCGCGGCCCACTCCATGCCGGCGATGATCTGCGACTCGCTGCCCGTCCCCTGGTCGCCGAGCACCTTGCCGACGGCGAGGACGGCGTCCGGGGCGACCCCCTTCTCCTCGCCGCCGGAGGCCGCGCCGCTGCCGCCGAGGGTGGATGCCACATGGGTGCCGTGGCCGTTGCGGTCGGTGCCGTCCTCGCCGTCGACGAAGTTCCTGGTGACGGCGACCCGTCCGGCGAGGTCGGGGTGGGACGTGTCGACGCCGGTGTCGAGGACGGCCACGGTGACGCCCTTGCCGGTCAGACCGGACGCCCAGGCCTCGCCGGTGCCGATCTGCGCGTTGCTCACGGCCATGTCGGCGGTGACCCGCCCGTCGAGCCACACCTTGTCGACGCCGCCGGACAGGGCGCCCCGGCCGGTGAACTCCCGCCAGAACACCCGCCCCTTGGCGGCCTCCACCGCGGCACCGCGCACACTGGCGAGACTCCGTGTCCGCTCCGTCCCGCGCGGTGCCGCCACCGGGACGCCCCTGCCGTAGGTCACGATCAGCGGCAGCTCGCCGGTGCGGGAGTCCGCGAGGCCCTGCCGCAACAACGTGTCCACGTCGAACAGCCGCCGGTCCAGCCGGCCCGCCCGCAGATACGGCAGGGCCTCGTCCGGTACGACGGTCAGGGCGCCGTCCGCCATCTGCGTGCGCACGGCGCCCGTGGCGCCCTGCGGCCGGCTCACCGTGACGGTCCTCCTCCCGCCGCCGAGGTCGGTGACGGTGACCTTGTCGCCGGTGACGAGGGTGACGGTGCCGGTGCCGCCCGGGGACGCCGACGGGGGACCGGGTGGCTGCGCCGGCTGCCGCGCCGCCGCCGGTCCCGCCGGCAGCAGGGCGAGCACGAGCCCGGCCGACACAAGGGCCGCTCTCCGTCCGGGAGGTCCTGCGCGCATCGTGCCTCTCCTCTCCGCGCCGCACGGCCGCGGTGCCGCGTCCTCGGTGCTGAGTCCTCGGTGCCGCGAAGAGAGAGTGGCAGAAGCCTTCTGTGGCAGGGGAGTTGGAAAACGCCAACGAGTTCGCGCCTGGCGGGTTCCCGCCAGTGGATCAGGCCCCGGCCCGGTCGGTGGCGGGAGCCGTCCGCCCGGCCGCGTGTCTCACCCGTCAGGGCGGTGCGCCGGGTTCCACCCGTCCAGCGGCGCCCCGCCCGGCCCCCTTGAACAGGCGCCCGCCTGGCCACCCCAGCACGATGCCAGGGAGGCCGCCGCCCGGCGGCCGCCACGGTCCGCGCTCTCAGGAGGCTCCGTCATGTCCGCCAGTCTGGAGCAGTTGCGCCGCTGCCACTTCGCCGTCGACCTGGGGGCGGCCCGGACCCGTGTCTACGTCAAGGGCCCGGGGCTCGTCGTCGACCAGCCCTCGGTCGCGGCCGTGAACACCCGTAACGGAGCCCTGATCGCGGTCGGCGAGTTCGCGGAGCGGATGACGGGCCGTACCCCCGCCTACATCCGGGTCGTCCGCCCGGTCTCCGGCGGCACGGTCGTCGACATCGAGATGGCGCAGCGCATGCTGCGCCATCTGCTCGGCGACGGGATGCGCCGCACCCTGCGCCGCAAGGCGGCCCGGCTGCGGGCCGCCGCCTGCACCCCGCACGACGCGGATCCGCTCGCCCAACGGGCCACGATCGAGACGCTCGTCGGGCTCGGCGCGCGCCGGGTGGAACTCGTCGACACGCTCATCGCCGCCGCTGTCGGCTGCGGGCTGCCCGTGGAGCGGGCCGAGGCCACCATGATCATGGTGTGCGGGGCCGCGGCCACCCAGGTGGCCGTCCTCTCGCTCGGCTCGATCGTCACCGCCGAGCGCATTCCCGTCGGCGGGGAGGCCGTCGACCAGGCCATCGTGCAACACCTGCGCCACACACACGCGTTGACACTGCCCAGCCAGTCCCTGCGGCCGCTCCAGATCGCCCTGTCGGGGAACGGCATCACCCCGTCCGGTCCGGTGTCCACCGAGATCCACGGGCGGGACGTGGCCACCGGACTGGCCCGGTCCGTGCGGATCGACACCGCCGCCGTGCGGGAGGCCATCCAGACACCCCTGACCGCCGTGCTGGACGGCATCTACAAGGTGCTGCGCGAGTGCCCGCCGGATCTGGTGGCCGACCTCGCCGACCGCGGGATCATGATGGTCGGCGGTTCCGCGCTGCTGCCGGGCCTGGACCAGATGCTCCGCGAGGCGACCGGCATGCCGGTGCACATCGCCGAACGCCCCGACGTGTGCGCGATCCAGGGGCTGGGCGCGATGCTGGAGGGCGAGATCGAGCCGCTGGTGCTGAACCCGCTGGGAGCGTAGGTGTGTTGAGCGCCCGGGGCGCCGGGCCCCTGGTGACGGTCGGCCGGCGAACCGGCAGCGGACGGTGGCGCCCTCCGCCCCCGAGCGCGCCCGAACGCGCCCGGACCGGGCCGGCGACAAGGCTGACCAGCAGCAGACCGCGTCCGCCACGCTGATCGCGAGGGGGGCGGCCGACGGCCGACCGGCGGATCCCTCAGGCGGCCCTTCAGCTCGCCCCAACCCCCTCCGCGCACCGCTCTGTTGGCGGTCAGCTCGGCGACGGCGCCGCGCCGGACCTGCGACGGCGTCCGCGTCGCATGCGAGAGCGACAGCGCGGCCGGCACCCGTGCGTCAGCGGCTCGTCGCAGCGGGCGACGACCTGCCGGGGGCGTGGGCGGAACTCCCCCGGGGCCCGGTGGCACCGGCGGGGACGATCGCGGGGCGGCCGGCGTGCGCGTCGGCGAGGACCCGCTCGTCGAGGCGGGCGGCGTCGTACAAACACAGGCACAGGACGGTGACCTCGCGGCCCTGGTAGGCCGCGTTCGAGCCCGGCCGGCCACGCCCCCTCCCACCGGACACCGGACACGGACACCGGACACGGACACCGGATGCGGGCGCGGGACGCGGGACGACCGCGGCGGGCCGGACCTCTCCCGCGCGCCTCTCCCTCCGTACGCCCGGGAAGGCCCGTTCCCGGGCGCGTGCAGGCGTGCGGGGAGCGGACAGGCGCCGGGGAGCACCAGCCGGTGCTCCGTGGCTCCAGACGCCGCGCCGCGCCCTGGGGCATCCTCCGGAACGCCTCCCAGCGGTCCGACACCGGGCCGCCGCGCACGGTGGCCGCCGCGATCACCGCCAAGACGCGCGGTGACGGGCCCGGCTGCCGGGGTACCCGATGGGCGGACGAGGACCGGCCCCGTCCGCAGGAGTCATCACTGCGCGGGAGTCACCATCATGAGAGAGCACACCCCTTCCCAGGCCGAGGGCGAACGCGACGACGAGGACACGCAGCGCGCCGCAGGACCGCCGGACACGCCGTACCCGACCCCTTCCCAGGCCGAGGGCGACCGCGACGATCTGCCGGAGACCGCCGACCCCGCCGACGACCGTTCCTGAGTGGCCCGTCCGCGCGAGCCGTTGCTCCGGCCGAGTGCAAAACGGGCCAACACGCGCCGATGGCCCCCGGATCCATTTCCGGGGGCCGCACACTTGCTGGGAACGACCGGCGACACCGCTGGTCACATCGCTTCTGCGCGAGTAGCGCCTGGTGGGGCGGGTGGGACTCGAACCCACGGCCGACGGATTATGAGTCCGCTGCTCTAACCGGCTGAGCTACCGCCCCGTTGCGGCGTGTCGCGTACAAGTGTGCGCGCCGTCTGCCGCAGCATAGCCGCTCATACGATCTCCTGCTTCGGGTGGTCGTCTTCCGCGGCTGTTCATGACCTTGAGGACCGCGTCGCCGACGCGGCGGTTCCCCGGGGCATGGAACCGGGCATGAAAAAGGACCCCGGAGGGTCCTCGTTCAGCTGCTCCCCCGACTGGACTCGAACCAGTAACCTGCCGGTTAACAGCCGGCTGCTCTGCCAATTGAGCTACGGAGGACCGAGCTCCCCCGACTGGACTCGAACCAGTAACCTGCCGGTTAACAGCCGGCTGCTCTGCCAATTGAGCTACGGAGGAATGCCTCGTTGCATCGAACGCACCTACCCGGGTATCCGCCGGGGGGCGCGTGCTCGCTGCGACACATACATTAGCGCAAGCAGGGGGGTGCTCCGCCAATCGGTTCCCGCCTGCTGTGACCTCGAGGCAAGGGAAGGGTGGCCGCCATGCGTTACCGGCTCACGTTCATCACAGGGATCGCCGTGGGTTACGTACTGGGCACCAGGGCCGGGCGTGAGCGCTACGAGCAGCTGAAGAGGTCCGCCCTCCGGATCGCCGAGAACCCCGCCGTGCGCAACACCGCCGAGACCGCGGCGCAGCAGGGCCGGCAGTTCGCCGACAAGGCGTACCACACGGTCAGCGGGAAGGTCGGCGACCGCATTCCCGAGGCGGTCGCCCAGCGGGTGCGCACCCTGCGCGCCCACGCCAACGGCAGCGGCGAGGACGACTGGGGCACCAGCAACACGTGAGGCGCCCGCCGCCCGGGCAAGCCCGGCGGTACGGCAGAATTTCGGTCATGGGGATAGTCGCCGGGCTGGACAGTTCGCCCGATTTCACTCGTATCGTCGTTTGTGACGCGGACACGGGGTCCGTACTCAGGCAGGGATATGCGCCACATCCGGTGGAGACCCCGGAGGGGGGCGGACGCTCCGCCGACGTCGATCCGCAGGCCTGGCTGCTGTCCCTCGGGGAGGCCGCCGGCGGTGGGCTCCTGGAGGGCGTGCAGGCGATCGGCGTCTCCGCGCAGCAGA
The DNA here is from genome assembly GCF_044548235.1 of Streptomyces sp. NPDC052043. NCBI lineage: Bacteria > Bacillati > Actinomycetota > Actinomycetes > Kitasatosporales > Streptomycetaceae > Streptomyces > Streptomyces sp. NPDC052043. Next base: position 246,316 of record NZ_JBIUBT010000001.1, on the reverse strand, counting down.
ACGCGCTGATCCCGATCGACGCCCAGGGCGCCACGGTGCGGCCTGCGCTGGTCGGCGGCGACCGGCGGGCGCAGGTCGCCGCGGCCGACCTGATCGACGCGCTCGGCGGCCGCGAGGCCTGGGCACAGGCGGTCGGCTGCGTGCCGCAGGCCCCGCTGCCGGTGACCAAGCTGCGCTGGTTCGCCAAGAACGAGCCGGAGGCCGCCCAGCGCACCGCGCTCCTGCTCCAGGCCCACGACTGGCTGGTGTGGCAGCTGCTGGGCCGGCCGCCGCGCCGCACCACCGACCGCGGCGGCGCCTCCGGCACCGGCTACTGGTCCGCCGCCAGCGGCGCCTACCGGCCCGACCTGGTCGAGCTGGCACTCGGCCGGCAGGTCGTGCTGCCCGAGGTGATCGGTCCCGCCGAGGCGGCCGGCACCACCCCGGAGGGGCTGCTGATCTCGGCCGGGACCGGGGAGACCATGGCCGCCGCCCTCGGACTGGGGCTGGGCCTGGGCGACGCGGTCGTCTCCCTGGGCGCCTCCGGTTCGGTGATGGCCGTTCACCCCGAGGCGCTCGTCGACCAGACGGGGATGATCACCTCGCTCGCCGACGCCACCGGCATGCACCTGCCGGTCGTGACCACGCTGAACGCGGTGCGGGCGCTGCGCGGCACCGCCGAACTGCTGGGCGCGCCCGGTCTGGAGGACCTGTCGGACCTGGCGATGAAGTCGACACCGGGCTCGCACGGACTCGTGCTGCTGCCCTACCTGGAGGGCGAGCGGACGCCCAGCCTGCCGCACACCGCCGGGATGCTCGCCGGGCTGCGGCGCGAGTCGATGAAGCCGGAGCATGTGGCGCGGGCCGCGTTCGAGGGCATGCTGTGCGGGCTCGCGGACGCGCTGGACGTGCTGCGCGGCCGGGGCGTGGAGGTGCGCCGCGTCTTCCTGCTCGGCCCCGCCGCCGAGCTGCCCGCCGTGCAGGCCGTCGCTCCGGCGGTGTTCGGCGCGCAGGTCGTCGTGCCGCAGCCGGCCGACTACGCCGCGCTCGGCGCCGCCCGGCAGGCCGCCTGGGCGCTCGGCGCCTCCCAGGGCACCCTCGACCCGCGCACCCCGCCGGCCTGGCAGGGCGCGGTGGCCCAGATCCTGGAGCCCGGCGAGGACCTGGCGGTGGGCCAGGCGGTGCGCCAGCAGTACGTGTCGGTACGTGAGCAGGTTCACCCCGGGGCCTTCGGGGGGTGACGACCGCCCCTCCCCCAGTCCTTCCACCCCACAGGGATTTTCGGACTTATAGGATATACCGGTCGCGCGTATCACCCATAACAGCCACCCCTACAGGGGTGTTTGGGGCATAACGGTTCACTCGTGCGGTGAATGGACGACGCGGGGTCAGGGGCCGACCGGGCCGCCACCGTTGGCCCGCAGTCGGATTAATCGGTTGAGGTAACGCGGGTGGAGTGTTCGACGATAGGTGCCAGGGGACATCGACCGCCCCCACCGCCGACTCCGAGAGACCCAGCGTGCTCCTACGACTTCTGCGGACCTATCTCAGGCCCTACAAGAAACCCATAGCCCTCCTGGTGCTGCTGCAGTTCCTGCAGACCTGCGCCACGCTCTACCTGCCGACGCTGAACGCCCACATCATCGACAACGGTGTGGTGAAGGGTGACACCGGTTACATCCTGACGTTCGGCGCCGTGATGATCGGCATCTCCATGGTGCAGGTCGTCTGCAACATCGGTGCCGTCTACTACGGCGCTCGCACCGCCTCGGCGCTCGGCCGGGACGTGCGGGCGGCCGTGTTCGACCGTGTGCAGTCCTTCTCGGCCCGCGAGGTCGGCGGCTTCGGCGCGCCCTCCCTCATCACGCGGACGACGAACGACGTGCAGCAGATCCAGATGCTGGCCCTGATGACGTTCACCCTGATGGTGTCGGCGCCCATCATGTGTGTGGGCGGTGTCGTCCTGGCCCTCGGCCTGGACGTGCCGCTGTCCGCGGTGCTGGTCGCCGTCGTCCCCGTGCTCGGCATCTGCGTGACCCTGATCGTGCGCCGGCTGCGTCCGCTGTTCCGGTCCATGCAGAAGCGTCTGGACACGGTGAACCGGGTGCTGCGCGAGCAGATCACCGGCAACCGCGTGATCCGCGCCTTCGTCCGCGACGAGTACGAGAAGGGCCGCTTCCGCGGGGCCAACGGGGACCTGACCGAGATGCAGCTGGCCACCGGCCGGCTGCTCGCGCTGATGTTCCCGATGGTGATGACGGTGGTGAACCTGTCGTCCATCGCCGTGGTGTGGTTCGGCGCCCACCGCATCGACAGCGGCGGGATGCAGATCGGCGACCTGACCGCGTTCCTGGCCTATCTGATGCAGATCGTGATGTCCGTGATGATGGCCACCTTCATGTTCATGATGGTGCCGCGCGCGGAGGTGTGCGCCGAGCGCATCCAGGAGGTCCTGGACACCGAGTCCAGCGTCGTGCCGCCCGTCGCGCCCGTGACCGAGCTGCGCCGCCACGGCCATCTGGAGATCCGCGGCGCCGGCTTCCGCTATCCGGGAGCCGAGGAGCCCGTCCTGCGGGCCATCGACGTGATCGCCCGCCCCGGCGAGGTGACCGCCGTCATCGGCTCCACCGGCAGCGGCAAGTCCACCCTGCTCGGCCTGGTGCCCCGGCTGTTCGACGCGACCGACGGGGAGGTCCTCGTCGACGGCGTGGACGTACGCACCGTGGACCCGGACCTGCTCGCGAGGACGGTCGGCCTGGTGCCGCAGAAGCCGTACCTGTTCGCGGGCACGGTCGCGACCAACCTGCGCTACGGCAACCCGGACGCCACCGACGAGGAGCTGTGGCACGCGCTGGAGGTGGCGCAGGCCGAGGACTTCGTCGGCGGGCTGGACGGCGGCCTGGACGCGCCGATCGCCCAGGGCGGCACCAACGTCTCCGGCGGCCAGCGCCAGCGCCTGGCCATCGCCCGCACCCTGGTGCAGCGCCCGGAGATCTACCTCTTCGACGACTCCTTCTCGGCCCTCGACTACGCCACCGACGCGGCCCTGCGGGCGGCGCTGGGGCGGGAGACCGCCGAGGCGACCGTCGTCATCGTCGCCCAGCGCGTGTCGACCATCCGCGACGCCGACCGGATCGTCGTCCTGGACGAGGGACGGGTCGTCGGCACCGGCCGCCACCACGAGCTGATGGCGGACAACGAGACCTACCGGGAGATCGTGCTCTCCCAGCTGACGGAAGCGGAGGCTGCCTGATGGCCGGGCCGATGGGGCGGATGATGGGCGGATCCGGGCCCGACAACCGCTCGCTGAACTTCAAGGAGTCGAGCAAACGGCTCATCACCCAGTTCAAGCCCGAACGGGTCACCGTCGCCGCCCTGGTGCTGTGCGTGGTCGTGAGCGTCACGCTGAGCGTGATCGGACCGAAGATCCTCGGCAGGGCCACCGACCTGGTCTTCGGGGGGATCGTCGGCCGGCAGATGCCGTCCGGGGCGACCCGGGACGAGGTCCTCGCCTCCATGCGGGAGCGCGGCGAGGGCTCGGTCGCCGACATGCTGAAGAGCACCGACTTCACCCCCGGCAAGGGCATCGACTTCGGTGCCGTCGGCGAGGTCCTGCTGTTCGCGCTGAGCACGTTCCTGGTGGCCGGCCTGCTGATGGCGGTGGCGACCCGGCTGGTGAACCGGTCGGTGAACCGGACCATGTTCCGGATGCGCGAGGACGTGCAGACGAAGCTGTCGCGGCTGCCGCTGTCGTACTTCGACAAGCGCCAGCGCGGCGAGGTGCTCTCCCGGGCCACCAACGACATCGACAACATCGGGCAGACCCTGAACCAGTCGATGGGCCAGCTGATCAACTCGCTGCTGACCATCATCGGCGTGCTCGTCATGATGTTCTACGTCTCCTGGATCCTGGCGCTGGTCGCGCTGGTGACCGTGCCGCTGTCGTTCGTCGTCGCCACCCGCGTGGGCAAGCGGTCGCAGCCGCACTTCGTGCAGCAGTGGCGCTCGACGGGCCAGCTCAACGCGCACATCGAGGAGATGTACACCGGGCACACCCTGGTGAAGGTGTTCGGGCGGCAGGAGGAGTCGGCGAAGCAGTTCGCCGAGCAGAACGAGGCGCTGTACGAGGCCGGGTTCAAGGCGCAGTTCAACAGCGGCGTCATGCAGCCGCTGATGATGTTCGTCTCGAACATCAACTACGTGCTGGTGGCCGTCGTCGGCGGTCTGCGCGTCGCGTCGGGCACGCTGTCCATCGGTGACGTGCAGGCCTTCATCCAGTACTCGCGACAGTTCTCGATGCCGCTGACCCAGGTGGCGTCGATGGCGAACCTGGTGCAGTCCGGCGTCGCCTCGGCCGAGCGCGTCTTCGAACTGCTGGACGCCGAGGAGCAGACGGCGGACCCGGTGCCGGGCGTGCGGCCCGAGGAACTGCGCGGGCAGGTCGCGCTGGAGCACGTGTCGTTCCGCTACGACCCCGACAAGCCGCTCATCGAGGACCTGTCGCTGACGGTGGAGCCGGGCCACAAGGTCGCGATCGTCGGCCCGACCGGCGCGGGCAAGACCACGCTGGTCAACCTGCTCATGCGGTTCTACGACGTCACCGGCGGGCGCATCACGCTCGACGGCATCGACATCGCGAAGATGTCGCGTGACGAACTGCGGTCCGGGATCGGCATGGTGCTCCAGGACACCTGGCTGTTCGGCGGCACCATCGCGGAGAACATCGCCTACGGCGCCTCCCGCGAGGTCACCCGCGGCGAGATCGAGGAGGCGGCGCGGGCCGCGCACGCCGACCGGTTCGTCCGTACGCTGCCCGACGGCTACGACACCGTGATCGACGACGAGGGCTCCGGGGTGAGCGCCGGTGAGAAGCAGCTCATCACCATCGCGCGGGCGTTCCTGTCCGACCCGGTGATCCTGGTCCTGGACGAGGCGACCAGCTCGGTCGACACCCGTACCGAGGTGCTGATCCAGAAGGCGATGGCCAAACTCCAGCACGGCAGGACGTCGTTCGTCATCGCGCACCGGCTCTCCACGATCCGGGACGCGGACACGATCCTCGTCATGGAGAACGGCTCCATCGTCGAGCAGGGTGCCCACGACGAGCTGCTGGAGGCCGACGGGGCGTACGCGCGCCTGTACAAGGCGCAGTTCGCGCAGGCGGTCGCCGAGGTCGACTGACCTGCGGTGCTCGTACCGGGGGCCGCTCGCCCGGGGTGAGCGGCCCCCGGGGCCTGTCCGGCGGACGGGCCCCGGGTCAGTCCAGGTAGCCGCGGAGCTGGTCGGCGAAGGCGTGGTCGCGCAGCTTGCCGAGGGTCTTGGACTCGATCTGGCGGATCCGCTCCCGTGTCACGCCGAAGATGCGGCCTATCTCCTCCAGCGTGCGCGGACGCCCGTCGACGAGCCCGTACCGCAGTTGCACGACCTTGCGCTCGCGCTCCCCCAGCGTGGACAGCACCGCCTCCAGGTGCTCGCGCAGCAGCAGGAACGCCGCCGACTCCACGGGCGAGGCGGCGTCGCCGTCCTCGATCAGGTCGCCGAGGGCGACTTCGTCCTCCTCGCCGACCGGGGCGTGCAGGGAGACGGGCTCCTGGGCGAGCCGCAGGACCTCGCTCACCCGCTCGGGCGGCAGGTCGAGGTGGGCGGCGACCTCCTCGGGGGCCGGCTCGTGGCCCCGCTCCTGGAGCATCCGCCGCTGCACCCGTACGACCCGGTTGATCAGCTCGACGACGTGCACGGGCACCCGGATGGTGCGGGCCTGGTCGGCCAGGGCGCGGGACATGGCCTGGCGGATCCACCAGGTGGCGTAGGTGGAGAACTTGTAGCCGCGGGCGTAGTCGAACTTCTCCACGGCCCGGATGAGCCCGAGGTTGCCCTCCTGCACCAGGTCGAGCATGGTGAGCCCCCGGCCGACGTACCGCTTCGCCACGGACACCACGAGCCGCAGGTTGGCCTCGATGAGCCGGCGCTTGGCCATCCGGCCCAGGACGACGATCCGGTCCAGGTCCAGAGCGAGCCGGCTGTCCAGGTCCGGGGTGCCGGCCAGCTTCTCCTCCGCGAACAGGCCGGCCTCCACGCGCCGGGCCAGTTCGACCTCCTCGGCGGCGGTGAGCAGCGGGATCCGGCCGATCTCCCGCAGGTACTGGCGGAACAGGTCGGAGGAGGGACCGCCGCTCTCGGCGCGGGCGGGAACCGGCTCGGGCAGCTCGGGCGGCGCCTCCGCCTCCGCCTCCGCCTCGGGGTGGCCGGTGGCGACGTCGGTCTGGGTGAGGGTCTGGGTCTGCACGGGGGCGACCTCCAGGATGATCGCTGCTGAGGCGTGCGGCAGCGGTACGAGAGGGGGCGGAGTCGGCGGTCTCGCCGGCGTCCGTCCCGTACGCGAGGAGCACAGCCGCAGGAAGGGGGGACCCGTGGGGGGCGGAGCGGCCGCGCTCCGGGGACTCAGGCAACCGGACCCAGTGTGGGGTACGACACATCACCGCCACGAGGGGCGTGCGACGACTTTTTGCGTCCCGTCCGTGACCGGCCGGTTACGCAGACCGTCCGCCGGCCGGACCAGCGCTCACAGCGCCGCCGCGCCACGCTCCCGCAGAGCCTGGTCGTACTGCTGGAGGATCCACAACTCGTTCTGGGCGGATGCCAGTTGGGCGGGGTCGCCGCCGGTGCCGAGACGGGCGACCGTGCTCTGGAGGTCGCGGATGCGGCGTTCGACCGCGCGGCGGCGGACCGTCACCAGCTGGGCGCCCACGTAGGCCTCGTCGACCTCCCGGCGGAGCAGGATCGCCTCCACCGCCAGTTCGGTGACCGTCGCGCGGACCGTGTCGTCCGGGGCGGCCTCGCGGACGCGGGCCAGGTACTCCTGCGGGTCGCCCACGCCGTACTCGGCGCCGCCCGCGTCCAGGATCGCCTGGCGTACGGCCGCGTAGGGCGGGGCGGTGAACTCGTCCATGCCGTAGGCGTCGAAGGCCGGCGAGACCAGCTCCGGACGTTGCAGGGCGAGTTTGAGCAGTTCGCGTTCGGTGGCGAAGACCGGGTTGCGCAGGTTGAGCGCCGGGCCCCGGGGCGCGGGACGCGTCGGCGCGTGGTCCTGCTGCGGGCCCCGCTGCCGCTGGTCCGGCGCGGGGCCGCGGCCGCCGCGCTCGCGTGCCCAGCGGGCCAGCTGGGCCACCCGCTTGACCACGAACTGGGTGTCGAGGATGCCGAGCAGCCCGGCGAGCTGCACCGCGACCTCGTGCTGGGCGCCGCTGTTCTTGATCCGGGCGACAACCGGCGCGGCCTCGTCCAGGGCGCCGGCGCGGCCGGCGGGGGTGTCGAGGTCGTAGCGGGCCACGATCTGGCGCAGCGCGAACTCGAACAGCGGGGTGCGCGGTTCGGCCAGGTCGGCGACCGCCTCGTCGCCCTTGGCCAGGCGCAGGTCACAGGGGTCCATGCCGTCCGGGGCGATCGCGATGTACGTCTCGGCGGCGAACTTCTGGTCGTCCTCGAAGGCCCGCAGGGCCGCCTTCTGGCCCGCCGCGTCGCCGTCGAAGGTGAAGATCACGCGAGCCGAGCCGTTGTCCATCAGCAGCCGGCGCAGGATCCTGATGTGGTCGCCGCCGAACGCGGTGCCGCAGGTGGCGATGGCGGTGGGCACGCCGGCCAGGTGGCAGGCCATGACGTCGGTGTAGCCCTCGACCACCACCGCCCGGGAGGTCTTCGCGATCTCCTTCTTCGCCAGGTCGATCCCGTACAGCACCTGGGACTTCTTGTAGATCGCCGTCTCGGGGGTGTTGAGGTACTTCGGTCCGTTGTCCGCCTCGTACAGCTTGCGCGCGCCGAAGCCCACCACCTCGCCGCCGATGTCGCGGATCGGCCACATCAGCCGGCCCCGGAAGCGGTCGATGGGGCCGCGGCGGCCCTCCTGGGAGAGTCCGGAGAGGACCAGCTCCTTGTCGGAGAAGCCCTTGCCGCGCAGGAAGCGGGTGAGGTGGTCCCAGCCCTGGGGGCTGTAGCCGACGCCGAAGTGGACGGCGGCGGACTGGTCGAAGCCGCGGTCGGCGAGGAAGACCCGGCCGGTCTCGGCCTCGGCGGAGGTCGCGAGCTGTTCGGCGTACCAGTCGGCGGCCAGCTTGTGCGCCTCCACCAGGCGGATGCGCTCGCCGCGCTGGTGGGCGGGGTTGTACCCGCCCTCCTCGTAGCGCAGGGTGATGCCGGCCTGGGCGGCCAGTCGCTCGACCGTCTCCGAGAAGGAGAGGTGGTCGATCTTCATCACGAACGCGATGGTGTCGCCGCCCTCCTGGCAGCCGAAGCAGTGAAAGAGTCCCTTGCTCGGGCTGACCTGGAAGGACGGCGACTTCTCGTCGTGGAACGGGCACAGGCCCTTGAGGTTGCCCCCGCCCGCGTTCCGCAGCTGGAGGTACTCGGACACCACGGCGTCGATCGGGACCGCGTCCCGTACCGCCTTCACGTCCTCGTCGTTGATCCGTCCAGCCACGCCAGAAGTCTACGGTGGTCCGGCGAGGCTCCCGCCCGGCTACGGGGTCAGGCTCTCCAGCGGCACGTGCGGGTCCGCGAGCGCCTCCGTGTCCACCCGTGCCCTCGTACGGATCAGGTGCTGGATCGGGTCCGTGACGTCCCACACGTTGACGTTCATCCCGGCCAGGACGCGGCCCTCCTTCACCCAGAACGCGATGAACTCGCGCTTTCCGGCGTCCCCGCGGATCACCACCTCGTCGTACGAGCCGGGGGGCGCCCAGCCGCTGTACTCCATGCCCAGGTCGTACTGGTCGGTGAAGAAGTAGGGCACGCGGTCGTAGCGGACCTCCTGGCCGAGCATCGCGCGGGCCGCGGCCGGGCCGCCGTTCAGCGCGTTGGCCCAGTGCTCCACCCGCAGCCGGGTGTCGAACAGCCCGAGCGGGAAGGAGGCCACGTCGCCGGCCGCGTGGATGTCCGGGTCGGAGGTGCGCAGCCGCTCGTCCACCTTGACGCCGCCGCCGTGGGCGCGGTCGGCCAGCTCCAGGCCCGCCGACTCCGCCAGGGCGAGGCGCGGGGCGGCGCCGATGGCGGCGAGCACGTCGTGGCAGGGGTGCTCCTCGCCGTCGTCGGTCCGCACGGCGAGCACCATGCCGTCCTGCCCGACGATCTCGGTGAGCTGCGCACCGAAGTGGAAGCGGACGCCGTGCTCGCGGTGCAGGTCGGCGAAGAGCTGGCCGAGCTCGGGGCCGAGCGCGCCGTGCAGCGGGGTGGGGGCCGGTTCGACGACGGTGACCTCGGCGCCGTACTCGCGCGCCGCCGCGGCGACCTCCAGGCCGATCCAGCCGGCGCCCGCGATCACGAGGTGGCCGTTGTCCCGGCCCAGGTGGGTCAGGACGTGTTTGAGGCGCTCGGCGTGGGCGAGGCGGCGCAGGTGGTGGACGCCGGCGAGGTCGGTGCCGGGGATGTCCAGGCGGCGCGGTTCGGCGCCGGTGGCAAGGAGCAGCTTGTCGTAGCGCACATGGGTGCCGTCGTCGCCGTAGTGGACGGTCTTGGCGGCGCGGTCGATCGCGACGACCGTCTGTCCGAGGTGCAGCTCGATGTCGTGCTGCGCGTACCAGGCGGGCTCGTGCACGAAGACGCTGTCGCGTTCCTCCTTGCCGAGGAGGTAGCCCTTGGAGAGCGGCGGCCGCTCGTAGGGGTGGTCGCGCTCGTCGCACACGAGGATCACGCGGCCGCTGAAGCCCTCCGCGCGCAGGGTCTCGGCCGCCTTCGCGCCGGCCAGGCCTCCTCCGACGATGACGAATGTCTGATCCGCGTCGACCACTTGATGCCTCCTCGTAAGGGTGCCGCCACATGGGAGCGTCCCGCACGGAGCGTGGTGCGGGAAGAGGGAGTGGCCCGATCAGGCCACGGAGGGTCACCTGGAGTGCCGGTCGGGGCCACTGGGTTCACTCGGGTCCCAGCCGTACCACGGGTGTCCATAAACGTGCTGTCAAACGTGCTGTCAATGTCATGCGTGCTCTCTCGAGGTCATGTGTGCCCTCCCAGCCGTGCGTGGAGCGAACGGGCCGAGGCGTCGGTGAGGGAGGCGATCTGGTCGACGAGCACGCGCTTGCGCGCACGGTCGTCGGCGGCCTGGTCGAACAGGGCGCGGAACTGGGGGTCGAGGCCGTAGGGGGCGCGGGCGGTCAGCGCCTCGGCCAGCTCGGCGACCACGATCCGCTGGTCGGCGCGCAGCCGCTCCTGCTCGGCGCGCTGCATGACGTACCGGTCGGCGACGGCTTTGAGGACCGCGCACTCCATTCGGGTGGTCCGGGGGACGACGAGCTCCGCGCTGTAGCGCGTGAGGCGCCCGCTTCCCCACCGCTGCCGGGTGGCGCCCTCGGCGGCCAGGCAGAAGCGGCCGATGAGCTGGCTGGTGGCGTCCTTCAGGCGGGCCTGGGCGACCGCCGAGCCGTCGTATCCGTGCGGCCACCACTCCTGGTCCAGGAGGCGGTCGAGGGCCTCGGCGAGCTCCTCGGGGTCGGTGCCGGCCGGGACGTAGCGGCCGACGGCGACCGCGAACACCTCCTGCCGCTCGGGTTCGGCGTGCAGGCAGCCCGGGTCGATGTGGCCGGCGTGCAGCCCGTCCTCGACGTCGTGCACCGAGTACGCCACGTCGTCCGCCCAGTCCATGACCTGGGCCTCGAAGCAGGTGCGGGTGCCGGGCGCGTCCTTGCGCAGCCAGTCGAAGACGGGCCGGTCGTCCTCGTAGACCCCGAACTTGGGCGAGGCCGGGTCGGTGGGGTGGGCGCCGCGCGGCCAGGGGTACTTGGTGGCGGCGTCGAGGGCGGCGCGGGTGAGGTTGAGGCCGACGCTGACGAGTTCGTCCGTCTCGGCGTCGACGACGAACCGCTTGGGTTCGATGCGGGTGAGCAGGCGCAGGGACTGGGCGTTGCCCTCGAAGCCGCCGCAGTCGTGCGCGAACTCGTTCAGCGCCTGTTCGCCGTTGTGCCCGAAGGGCGGGTGGCCCAGGTCGTGGGAGAGGCAGGCCGCCTCCACCAGGTCGGGGTCGCAGCCGAGGGCGGCGCCCAGCTCACGGCCGACCTGGGCGCATTCGAGCGAGTGGGTGAGCCGGGTGCGGGGGCTGGCGTCCCACACCTGACTGTGCTCGCCGGGCGTGACCACCTGGGTCTTGCCGGCCAGCCGTCTGAGGGCCGCGGAGTGCAGCACGCGCGCGCGGTCGCGCTGGAACGCCGTACGCCCCGGCCGCTTGTCCGGCTCGGCGGCCCACCGCTCGACGGCCGGGTCCTCGTAGCCGGCCGGCGGCACGTGGTTCTCGGGCGGCTGCGGAGCGTGCTCGCGCGACCGGGCTGCCTCGGATGCGATCCCTTCCATGGTTCGACAGTAAGCGCAGCCACCGACAATCGGGCTGCCACCGTCCACCCCCGACCCGCACCACCCGTACGCACGCCCCACCGCGCCCAGGGGGCGGTGGGGAGCACGGGCACAGGCAGGTCCTGCCGGGCCACGGTGTGGCGATCACCGTCGCTGGAGTGGGGCGGTGGTGAACCGGGGCGGCGCGCGGCGCGTCCTTGGTGGTCAAGGGGGCTTGGAGCCGCCTGGGGAGGGGACTGACCGATGCGTCTGACGCATGCGCCGCGCTCGTCGCGCCGACCGCCGCGTGGACGACCGCGCCTGCCACGCACGCGTGCCGGGCGGCGGCTGCTGGTGCAGGTGGTGATGGCCGTATGCGTACTGGCGCTGGCCCCGGCGACCTGGACGTACGTCGCGGCCGGCGACCGGCTGCGCACCACGGCGGACGCGCCGCGCACCGACGTGGCCGTCGTCTTCGGCGCGGGCCTGTGGGACGGGGAGCCGTCGCCGTACCTGGCGCACCGGCTGGACGCGGCGGCGAAGCTGTACCACGAGGGCCGGGTCAAGGTGCTCCTGGTGACCGGCGACAACAGCCGCGAGGACTACGACGAGCCGGACGCGATGCGCACGTACCTGACCCGGCGGGGCGTGCCCGGCATCCGGATCGTGAGCGACTACGCCGGCTTCGACACCTGGGACTCCTGCGTCCGCGCGAAGAGGATCTTCGGCGTGGACCGGGCGGTCCTGGTCACCCAGGGCTTCCATGTCCGGCGCGCGGTCGCTCTGTGCGACGCGGCGGGCATCGACTCCTACGGGGTCGGCGTCGACGCCAAGCACGACGCCACCTGGTACTACGGCGGCACCCGCGAGGTCTTCGCGGCCGGCAAGGCGGCCCTGGAGGCGGCGTTCCGGCCGGACCCGAAGTTCCTGGGCCGCACGGAGCACGGCGTGGCCCGGGCCCTGGCGGCCGCCCGCTGACGCCCTCCGGCCTCGCCCCCGTCGCGTCGCCCCCCCGTCAGACGCGGTGCCGTGTCCGCCAGTCGCCGCCCTCGATCAGCTTGCCCTCGGTGCGCAAGTGCCGGGTGACGGACGGTCCGGCGACGTAGACCCAGGCGCGTACGGTCGTCCCGTCGGTCTCGCGGACCACCTCGCGCTCGATGCGCTCGTACAGGCTGCGCGGGTCGCCGGCCACGTACCCCTCAAGCCGGTCCAGGGCGGCGAGCACCTCTCCGTAGTCCTCAGGGCGGGCGGCGACCAGTTCGCCCAGGACCAGCCCGTCCTGCTCCTCCACGGCGTACGGATAGCCGGGCCCGTCGTAGAGCACCGCGCCGGACAGCCGGGCGGGCTCCTCGGAGCGGGTGCGGCCGCGCAGGAACTCGCCGTGGTTGCCCTCGCCGGGGCGCAGGGTGCCGTAGACGAAGAACGGAAGCGGTGCGGGCGGCGGCGTCGGCGTGCTCGAAGTCGTCACGGAAACGATTCTCTCCTCTCACCCGCCCCTGCCTCACACACCACCCTGCAGCGCTATGGACATGACATGTCATGAGCACTTAAATCCTAGGTTCGACATCAGCGCACCCCCCGCGCGCCCCAGGGCGCCCGCGCTCAAGGAGACCGATGAGTCGGACACGGCACATCCGAGGTTCCCGCCTTGCCACGGCCGGTGTGGCCGCCACCACCGCCACCCTGCTGGCCGCCGCCCTCTCCCCCGCCGCACACGCGGAGGGCAGACCCGACCGGACCACCGCGATCCACAACGCGGCCTCGGCACTCGCGCACCACTCCACGGCCCTCGGCCTCACCTCCGCCGAGGCCGCCACCGTACGGGACGTGATCGTCGACAAGGACGGCGCACAGCACGTCCGCTACGACCGTACGTACCACCAACTGCCCGTGCTGGGCGGTGACTTCATCGTCCATCTCACTCCGGACGGGGCCTACCGCGGCGCCGACCGGGCCTCGAAGGGCACGGTGTCCCTCCCGAGCACCACGCCCGAGCTCTCTGCCCCGAAGGCGGCCGACCTCGCGGTGAACGCCCTGCGCGCGAGGAATCTGGGTACGAAGCTGCAACAGGTCAAGGCCAAGCCCGAGTTGATCGTCGACGCCCTGCACGGCACCCCGCGCCTGGCCTGGCGCACCAACGCCGTGGGGCTGGACTCGCTCGGCAACCCGGTGGCCCGTACGGTGCTGACCGACGCCCGCACGGGCGCGCAGATCGACGCCTGGGACAGCATCGAGACGGCGACGGGCGACGGCCAGTCGCTCTACAGCGGCACGGTGCCGCTGGAGACCACGCTCTCGGGCTCGACGTACCAGCTCAAGGACCCGACGCGCGGCAACACGTACACCGGCGACGCGGAGAACAAGACCGACCTGTGCATCTTCGGCATCTGCTTCCAGCGCGCCCCCGCCACGCTGTTCACGGACGCCGACAACCACTGGGGCAGTGGCACCACCGCGGACCGCGCGACCGCGGCGGTCGACGCGCAGTACGGCACCAACGAGACCTGGGACTACTACAAGAACGTGCACGGCCGCAACGGCATCGCGGGCGACGGCAAGGGCTCCTACAACCGCGTCCACTACGGCAGCAACTACAACAACGCCTTCTGGGACGACAGTTGCTTCTGCATGACGTACGGCGACGGTGACGGGACGACCTTCGGTCCGCTGGTGGCCCTGGACGTGGCCGGCCACGAGATGACCCACGGCGTCACGTCGAAGACGGCGGCACTGACGTACTCGGGCGAGTCCGGCGGTCTGAACGAGGCCACCTCCGACATCCTCGGCACGCTGGTCGAGTGGTACGCGAACAGCCCCGCCGACCCCGGTGACTACCTGATCGGCGAGAAGATCGTCCGCTCCGGCTTCGGCGGCACGGCCCTGCGCTACATGGACAAGCCCTCCAAGGACGGCAGCTCGGCCGACTGCTGGAGCAGCTCGGTGGGCAACCTCGACGTCCACTACTCCTCGGGCGTCGCCAACCACTTCGCCTACCTGCTCGCCGAGGGCAGCGGCGCCAGGACCGTCAACGGCGTCGGCTACGACTCCCCCACCTGCAACAACTCCTCAGTGACGGGCATCGGCCGGGACAAGCTCGGGCAGATCTGGTACCGGGCCCTGACGGTCTACATGACGTCCTCCACGAAGTACGCGGGCGCGAGGACGGCGACCCTGAACGCCGCCAAGGACCTCTACGGCGCCGGCAGCACCGAGTACAACGCGGTGGCGGCGGCCTGGAGCGCGGTCAACGTGAACTGACCGCCCCGCCTCGACCGAAGCGGCCGCCCCGGCCTTCACGGCCGGGGCGGCACCTCGCGGCACGTCAGCGGCGGCGGGCCGTCAGCAGCCATGTCACGTCGACGGCGGTGATCGCGGCCCAGATCCAGCAGACGGCCGTGACCCCGCTCGGCGCCACCGCCGTGGCGAGCGCGCCGAGGCCGATCGAGCCCAGCACCACCCCCGCGCCGCGCCGGGTGGCCAGTGCGGCGCGCAGGGGGCCCGGCTCGGCGAGGCGGTCCTCCAGGTACGCGTCGAAGGCCTCGGCGACCTGGTCGTCGATCTCGTCGCGCATCCGGGCGCTCAGTGAGTCCGGCATGTTCCTGATCTTTTCGCTCTGCATCTCGCCCCCGGTGTTCGGGCGGGCCCGCCGTGGACCGCCGCGCCCCCAAACTAACGAATGCAGAGCTTCTCTGCAAAGGTTCTCTGCAATGATTGCAGAGAACCTTTGCAGTAGGGTGGCCCCATGGCTGAGCGTCCCGAGACAAGGGTTCTCACCGGCCCGGACCTCAAGGCCTTCTACAAGGCACTGTCCAACCCGGTGCGCCGCGACATCCTGAGCTACCTCGGCGAGCACGGTGAGGCGAACTCCACCAGCGTCGCCAAGGCGCTGGGCGAGAGCACCGGCACGACCAGCTACCACCTGCGCAAGCTCGCCGAGCTCAAGCTGATCGGCGAGATCGAGGAGCGGTCCAGCGGCCGGGAACGCTGGTGGAGGTCGCTCATGACGGACATCCTCACGCCCCCGGGGCTGGAGATGACGGCAGACGAGCGCGAGGCCGCGGTGAAGATCGGTGCGCTCAAGATGACGCACGACCTGAACCTGGTCGTCAAGGCGTACGCCGGTTACGACACTTCGACGGGCTGGAACCAGATCTACCGCTCCGGCCTGTGGCTGACGAAGGAACAGACGGCGGCGTTCGTCGAGGAGTACCGGACCTTGCTGCACAAGTACGCGCCGGAACCGGGCGACCGGCCCTCCGGCTCCCGCCACATGGCCGTACGCCTGGTCATGCTGCCGGACGAGGGCCCCGCCCCCGCCCTGCCGACGGAGACGGACGAGCACTGAGGGCCTGTCCGGAGCGGGGTCAGGCCCGGGAGATCTCCCTGCCCGGCATCGGCTCCGCGAGCGCCGCCCGCCAGTCGGGCGCACCGAAGGCGTCCGCGAAGTACTGCGTCTCGTGCACCACCTGCCCGTGGGCGAACTCCATGATGCTCACCGAGCGGGTGGGCACCCCGTCGTACGTGATGACACACTCGCTCACCCACAAGTCACCGCCGCCGACGATCCGGTGAACGGTGAAGTGCCGGTCGGCGGGGTGCCCGCCGCGCTGCGCCGAGATCGTCGCGCGCCCCCGGAACCGTTCGCCCGATTGCGGGTAGTCGAGGATCGCGTCCGCGGCGTAGACGGCGTGCTCGGCCTCGGTGTCCCCACGCTCCGAGGCCCGCCAGTGCTCCTCGATCGCGGTCCTGGTCCGGCTGTCAGAATCCATGGCGCTGTCCCTTCTGGCCCTTGCCCCGAGCGCCGCCCCTTCCGAGCGCCGCCCCTTCTGCGGGCGGCTGGAGCGGTCCGGGTACCCAGGAATGCTCCGAGGCTTTCCCGCCAGAGCGCTCGGCTCAGCGGACCTCGGGTGTGGGACTGGCGGTCGCCGAGGGGGCGGAGCCCGGTTCGGAGCCGTTTTCCAGCTCGGCCGCGGGTGCCTGGCTGGGCGGCATCGGCTCGGCGGTGACCAGGGCCCTGCCGTAGACACCCATCACGGCCACCGTCACGAGCAGGATCACCAGCCAGCGCACGTGCAGTCGGGCGGGCAGGCTCAGCGCCCAGGGCACCAGTCCGCCGGCGGACACGTGGCGGGTACGGCGGCGGCGGGGACCTCCAGCTCGGCTCATCGTCTCTTCCTTCTGCTCACGTTGCGACGCGGACGGGACCGGCCTATCTGGTCGCGGTATTCGAGGAGTTCCAGCGGCATGTCGAAGGCGACGGCGGCCACGACCTGCGGCCCGTAGGGCGTCTCGCGGGAATAGCGGGCAACGAAGCGCTCGGCACGCAGCGACCCCTCGACGATCTCGACGTCGGTCCCGAGGGCCGGGATCCCCGCGGCCTGGATCCTGGTTCCGTGCTGCTCGGACCAGAAACGCGGGACGGGCGCGAACCGCGGGGCGTGGTGCGGGCCGCGCAGCAGCGCGTCGGCGGCGTGCTGGCCCATCTCCACGGCGTGGATGAGGTGTTCCACCCGCCGCGGCTTGGAGTCGAAGCGCGCGTTCGGCCAGCGCGCCACGTCGCCGGCGGCGACGATGTGCGGCATCGTGCGGCCCCACTCGTCGATCACATGGGTGCTGGGGCCGCACAGCACGCCGTCGGAGACGTCCAGTCCGCTGCCGCGCAGCCATTCGGTGCGCGGCTCGCTGCCCAGGCCCAGGACGACGAAGTCGCAGTCGATCACGTCGTCGTCATCCAGTCGCAGCCTCAGCATGTCGCCGTGGTCCTGCCACTCGGTGATCTTCGTACTGAGCCGTACGTCGACGCCGGCCCGGCGCTGGATGGCGCCGACCACACCACCGAGACGCTCGCCGAGGACCCGGCGCAGCAGCGGCGCGCTGTGCACCACCAAGGACACGTCCATGCCGTGCTCCCTGGCGGTGCAGGCCAGTTCACAGCCGACGAATCCGCCGCCCAGGATCACCACGCGGTGGGCCTTGGCCGCGCGCATGGCCCGCTGCACCGCGACGGCATCGCGCAGCGTGCGGATGGTGCGCACCCGTTCGCTGAAGACCGGCGCTTCGGGGAGGCGTTTGGCGTCCACTCCGGTGGCCACGACCAGCCCGTCGAAGGGCAGCCGCTCGCCGCCACGCAGTTGGAGGCTCGACTGGTGAAGGTCGAGGCCGACGATCCCGGTGTCCAGCACCCAGTGGGCCTCCAGTGCCTCGTCCGCCCGGAAGGTGAGCTGTTCCTCGCTCAGCTCGCCGGCGAGGAACTGCTTGGACAGCGGGGGGCGGCTGTAGGGACGGTGCGACTCCTCCCCGACCAGGACGAGTTCTCCGTCGAATCCGCGTTCCCTGAGCCGGGTCGCCGCGCTCAGGCCGGCCAGTCCGGCGCCGGCGACGACGATGCGCTTCTGGGTTTTCCTGGTGGCCGTTCCGCTGCGCGGCGGACGTGCGGGACGGCGGTCGCCGGTGACGCGGGAGCCGGCTTTCTGGCCGCCGTTGATCGCGATGGCCTGCATGGGGCAGCAGCGCACGGCCTGCCGTGCCTTGGCCGCGAACTCGGCGGGGACGTTGCGGGTGTAGTGGAGCGAACCGCCCTGTGAGATCCGGAAGACCTCGGGCGCCTCCTGCTGGCAGATCCCGTAGATGTGGCAGCGGTTGTTGTCCACGCTGACGCGGACGGGCTCCTTCTCCGGAACCAGGACCGGGCGCGGCAGGTCGAACGAGTCCGCCTGGATCGGCTCAGCCGGGGACTGCGGTTCGATCGCCGCGGTCGGACGGGGGTTCGCGACGTCCTGGGCCGCGTACGGGACGGGGCGGGGAGCCGGGACCCCCTGGCCGTACGGCGGGTTGTGCACCGGTCCGGTCGCCGGCGCGGGTACCGGTCCGGTCGCCGGCGCGGGTACCGGTCCGGCCCCGGCGGGGTGGAAACGTCCCGGCGGATATCCCTGGTGCGGCTGTATCACTTGATCCCGCCGGCGCTGCTCGGGAACGCGTGCTGCCGCAGTCGGGAACGCGACGGGAAGATGCGGATCAGCAAGGCCAGAAGAACGGTTCCGGCACCCGCCGCGATGCCGACCGACACCGGGTTGAGGTGCCGCGGCTCGGGGTGGACGAGGAATATGTGCAGCCAGAGCAGCGCGAAGGCCGCATAGGCGAGCTGGTGGAACTTCAACCAGCGGTGGTATCCCAGACGCCGCTGCAGCCAGAGCGAGCAGGCCACCGCGATGGCCAACTCGGTGCCGAGAATGCCGAATCCGACTGGCAGGCGCTGAACCCCGCCGACGAACGGCACGGTCAGCTGTGTCCAGCCGATCTGCCAGATCGGCTGGTAGAGGAACGTCAGACCATGCATGCCGCCGAAGATCGTCGCGGACAACGCCAGCGTCATGTGCGCGCCGTAGAAGGTGGACCGGTTGACGGCCTGCTGCATGAACCGCAGCCGCAGCATCACCCCGAGCACGACGGTCGCGACCATCAGCACGTAGGCGATGATGGCCGCCAGGCGCGCGATCTTGTGCACGCCCACGTCGTAGGGGACATGGTGGTTGTACGCGTCCAGCGGGGACCCGGGGATCGGCGGTTCGGCCGCCCAGGCGCCCGGCGCCGTCAGGCAACAGCCGACAGTCACGGTCAGTACAAGGGCGAGCACTGTCCCGACCGCGGCGACATTCCGTCCGCGGCCGACTGACGGCACCTGCGTGCCCATACTGCGAGCTCCCTACATAGACGTCCATAAAGGGGCAGGACAGATAACCCGGCGGGTTGCTGTCGAGCCTGAATGCGCATTCCTGCAGAATTAGCGCAAACGTCCCCCGAGAGCGGGGCAACCGGTGGTCGGTTCACGGTCGGGCCCTTCGCTCGGCGGCAGACGCTACACCATCACGTCGACCGCGAGATGTTCACCGAGCGTGAGACGCGCTGGTGAAATGCCACTAAACCCTCACGCTCCAGCCGAAGGCGGCGCCGCGCGACAGGCAACCTCTGAATTCCCTCTGAATCCTCGGCAGCGGGCGTCCGCCGCCGGTGAACGCCGACGGTGAATACGGTCATCGCCCACTGTGGGCGCGGCGGCGACGAGCGGTCTATGGCGAACGCCACACCATAGGGTGTATGTGCGGATTCGGGAGCAAAGATCCCCATGGTTCGAACATGGCCCCTTTCCGTCCGCCCGCCCTCATTCACCCCCGCGCCCCGCGCCCTTCCGGGTGGTCTTCGATGTTCTGTCAGCAAAGGGGCCTTGACCTGCCGAAACGTGCGGCTCGAGCCCACGCGGGACGGGTGTTTTGGCACCCGTTCATCCTATTTCTGACGCGCCTTCAGCAAGCGGGAGCGGTGGTGTGCCCGTTACCTCGAAAGGGCAGGGACACGGCCGACAGCGGCACACCCGGGTGTCGCGGGCCGTGGCCCCCCAGCAGAGCCCGGAGGAGCACCGATGCGACGTACCGCCGCCGCCCGTCCGCCGGCCAGCGCCATGGCCGGAGCCGTGCTCGCCGTGGCCGCCGTGGCCGCCGTGGGCGGTCTGGCCGCGCCCGCGTACGGCGCGACCGGCGGCAGTCTGGAGGTGAGTCCGTACTCGGTCGAGCCGGGCGGGCAGGTCACGGTGAACACCTCGGGGTGCGGCAAGAAGGCGTCCGCGGCGGGAGACGCCAGCGCGGTCGGCGCGGGTCCCTTCACGCTGGCGCCCGGCTCGCGCGCGGGCGAGGCGGTCGGGCGGTTCCGGGTGCCGGAGAGCGCGCAGCCGGGGACCTACGAGATCGTCGCGCAGTGCGCCGAGGGCGACCGGGAGGTCAAGGGCGACCTGGTCGTCTCGCTGATGGCCGCGCAGGGGCAGGTGGAGCCCCGGGGAAGTGTGAAGACGGGGGTGGGCGGCGCGCTGGACGGCGACCCCCTGCGGACCGCGGCCGGTGTGGCGGCTCTCGCCGTCGCCGCCGCGGGCGGTACCTGGCTCCTGCATCGCCGGGCGAGAGGCGACGGGATCTGACGGGCATCCTCCGCTGTCCGTCCGCCGGTGCCGCACGCCCCCTCCCCCTCCGGGCGCGACGCCCCTCGGGCCCGGAGGGGGAGGAGGTCGGAGGGGGTCGGGGGCCGCAAGGGGGTCGGAGGGGCCGCAAGGGGGGCCGAAAGGAATCCCGCGGGGTTCCGAAAGGGGTCGTCCGTATGCGCATAGGCAACACCGCGATAGCGACCGTCACCGTGGTCGCCTTCTTCTCCGGCGCCTGGCTGCTGCACAGCGCCGTCGAGACCCACGCCCCGCCCCAGCCCGGTGCGGCGCAGGGCGTGTTCGACCCCGGTGACGAAGCCGGCGCCGCCTCGGCGCTGCCGCCGTCCCCGCCCCTGCGGATCCGCATCCCCTCCATCCGGATCGACGCCCCCCTGACCGGCCTCGGTCTGACGAAGTCCGGCAGCCTCGACGTCCCTCCCGCCGACAAGAAGAACCTGGCCGGCTGGTACGAGGCCGGCACCACCCCCGGCGAGCGGGGCACCGCGATCGTCGCCGGCCACGTCGACAACGCCCAGGGGCCCGCCGTCTTCTACAACCTCGGCGCCCTGAAGAAGGGCAGCACCGTGGAGATCGACCGCCGGGACGGCGGGGTCGCCGTCTTCACCGTGGACGCCATCGAGGTCTACGAGTCCAAGGACTTCCCCGACGAGAAGGTCTACGGCCCCGCCAAGCGCCCGGAGCTGCGCGTCATCACCTGCGGCGGTGGCTACTCGAAGTCCACCGGCTACCAGGGCAACGTGGTCGTCTTCGCCCATCTGACCGGCAGCCGCTGAGCGCCAGGGCACGGCACGCCCCGGCTGGAGAGGCCCTAGGCCACCCACTGCTGGTAGGCCATGTTCGCCACCAGCGCGAACACCACCGTCAGCAGCACGATCCGGACGAAGCCGCTGCCCTTCTTCAGCGCGGTGTGCGCGCCCAGGGCACCGCCCGCCAGGTTGAACACGGCCAGGACGGCGGCCAGTTGCCACAGGATCGCGCCCTGCCAGGCGAAGGTGGCCAGGGCTCCCGCGTTGGTGCAGCAGTTGACGATCTTGGCGGTGGCGGAGGCGGTCACCAGGTCCAGGTGGAGTACGGCGGTCAGCGCCAGGACGAGGAATGTGCCGGTGCCGGGGCCGATGAGGCCGTCGTAGAAGCCGATGCCGAGGCCCGCGAGGCCGATCGCCGCGAGGATCCGGCGGCGGGTGGCGGGACCGGGCGCCGGGGCGGTGCCGAACGAGGGACGCAGGATCACGAAGGCGCCCACCCCGAGCAGCACCACCATGATCACCGGCTTGAGCACGTCGGTGCTCATCCCGGCCGCGAAGAACGCCCCCGCCGAGGACCCGGCGAGCGCGGCCAGCCCGATACGGACGGCGGTGCGGACGTCCACGGGTGCCCGGCGGACGTAGGTCACGGCCGCACCGGCCGTGCCGGTGATGGCGACCGCCTTGTTGGTGCCGAGCGCGACCGCGGCCGGGGTGCCGCCGGGCAGGCCCAGCAGCAGCGCCGGCAGCAGCAGGAGCCCGCCCCCGCCGACCACGGCATCGATCCACCCGGCCGCGAAGGCGGCGAGGCACAGCAGGACGACCACGGTCAGCGATATGTCGGGCATGATCGCGACCCTAGGCAGGGATGCGTGGGTGGTCCATGCATCTGAGGGTCTTTTGAGGTCCGGGGGTCCTGCGAGGCCCGACGGTCTGTGGCCCGAACGGCCTGCTCAGGCTCGGGCTCAGTCCTCCAGGGCGTCGTACGACACCCCGGTGAGTCGCTCGGAGGCCTCCCAGAGCAGCCGGCCGCCCCGGTCGTCGAGGGTCCAGGGTGCCCGCCAGGACGGGGCCGGGGCGCCGCGCCACATGGCGAAGGACGGACCGTGGAAGGAGTCGGGGCGCACGCCGGGGGAGGTCGCCGCGTACAGCGTGGGCAGGGCGCCCGCCTCGGCCGGCTGGGCGAGGACCCGGTTGCCGGCCTCCATGAGCCGTTCGGCCGTCCGGCGGCCCTCCGCCCGGGGCCCCGCGGTCTGGAGGTTGGTGGCGGCGTAGCCGGGGTGGGCGGCGGTCGCGACCACGTCGGACCCGGTGGCCGCGAGCCTGCGGGCCAACTCGTGCGTGAAGAGCAGGTTCGCGGTCTTGGAGCGGGCGTAGGCGATCCAACGCCGGTAGCGGCGCGCGCTGTTGAGGTCGCGCGGATCGACGTTGGCCAGGGCGTGCAGCACGCTGGAGACGGTCACGACGCGGGCGCCCGGGGTGTCGAGCAGCCGGGGCAGCAGCAGCCCGGTGAGAGCGAAGTGCCCCAGGTGGTTGACCCCGAACTGGGTCTCGAACCCGTCCGCCGTCGTCCCGTACGGCGGCGCCATCACCCCGGCGTTGTCGACGAGCAGATCGAGCCGCTGGTACGGGTACCACTCCGCGAACTCCCGCACGGATCCCAGGTCCCCGAGATCCAGCCGCGCGAACTCGACCTCGGCCCCCGGCGCCGCACGCCTCACCCGATCGGCTGCCCCACTCCCCCGCGCCGTCCGGCACGCCAGCACCACCCGGGCGCCCCTGCGCGCCAGTTCCCGCGCGGTGACGAGACCGAGCCCGCTGTTGGCCCCGGTGACGACGGCCGTACGGCCGCTCTGGTCGGGCATGTCGCGTGTGTTCCAGCCGGGCATGGACGGCTCCCTGGTGGCGGTGGGACGGCGGGCACCTGTGGTCCACCGTGGATCCAACGTAGGAGGGGGTCGGCACCCCCGCACGGGGTGCAAGACCAATCGCCTGTACAGGGGATTCGGGGTCTGCCGCCCCTCACAGGGCACTCTCAGGGCACATCGCTCAGCGCGGCCTCCATCATGTCGGCGGTCCGGTCTTCCTCCGCCTCCCACACATGCGTGTAGACGTTGAGCGTGATCGACGGCTTGGCGTGACCGAGCCTCATCCACACCAGCAGATGTGTGTAGGCGCACTGCCGCAACTCGACTCGCGAATCCGTGACCCGGGCGCAAGACTCGGATAGGCAGGTTCGCATCTACGCGTTTAATCGGCGCGAATGTCACCTTGAATGCCAGAGCGGGTTATAACGAGGAAGGGTTGTGTGCATGCGTAGGGACGTAAGCGCTTGGAAGCCCGACGGGTTGGGATGGCGTGCACGGATCGGGGTGCTGACTCACGATGACAATACCGTGATCGAGTCCGAGTTCTCGACCATGGCTCCCGAAGGCGTTTCTATCCACGCTGCGCGCGTGCCTTTTAGCGGACTCAAAACATACGCCGACGCTCCTGGCCCTGACAACGCGACGGCGCAACTGTCGCGCTTGCCGCTCCAGGCAATCGTCTTCGCCTTCACAACTGGCAGCTATCTCGTCGGCAAGCCCGGAGAACAAGAGCTCGTGGCTCGCCTTGAGGAACGTTCGAACGGAATTCCCGTCCGCATGCCTGCAGCCTCGGCGGTTGCTGCTTTTCGCGCGTTGGGAGCGGGGCGGATCGCGTTGGTTCATGCGCCGTTTTTCAGTGACGAGCTGGATCAGAAAGGCGCGGACTATTTCCACGAACACGGATTCGATGTGGTTCATGCGAGCCATCTGCATCCCTCTCAAGAGGTCCCGCATCCGAACCTGGGTTCGATCGCATTTCCTGCCGAGATTTACGAGTGGGTGCGTAGGAACGTACCTTCCGAGGCGGAGGGCATTTTCATCGCCGGGAACGGATTCCGCTCGATCGGTGTGATCGAGGCGCTGGAGGAGGATCGTGGTCTGCCTGTGATCACCGCGAATCAGGCGGCACTCTGGGACGTGTTGCGACGGTCAGGCGTGCTCACTCAAGTGGCTGATTACGGGCAGCTGTTCAGAACATAGCCAAGGGCTCACATGAGCAGCGCGGCTCCGGCCCCGGAGCGCTTCCACCCGACAATGTCCGATGGATTGCCGCATCGATCGATGAGTCCCCCTACGACCGTTCGTACAGCACCGGCCGGCCGGTGAACGCGTACCTCTTCGTGATCAGCTGGCTTCGACACCAACATGATCACTGGCTCCATGCCTGTTCTGCTGCGTCGTCAACTCCCGCCGCACAACAACGATGGACCGGGCGTCCTGACGTTGGCCGTTCGCCCCCTATGAGGTCTTGCTCCGCGCCCCCCGTCCGCCGGCCTGGCGGCCGTCTATACCGGCGGACGGGGCGACGTCACGCAGGGACGCCGAGCGGCGGGTGCTCGAGCACGCGGGGCTTGTACTCGACCAGCTGGATGCGGCCGTCGAAGGTGCGGTGCTCGATCATCTCGAGGGCAACGTCCGGATAGCCGTCGTAGATGCGTTCTTCGCCCGTTGCCCCGGTGATCACCGGGAACATCACGACCCGGAAGCGGTCGACGAGTCCGGCTCGTAGCAGGGACCGGCACAGGGTGAGGCTGCCGATCGTACTGAGGAGCCCCGAGCCACTCGACTTCATGGCGCGGACCGCCTCGACGGCGTCGTCGCGGACGAGCGTGGAGTTGGCCCACGCCAGTGGCTCCTCGAGTGAGGAGGAAAACACCATCTTGGACGCTTGCGTGAGCTCGTCGACGGACGCCTCTTCTTCGGGCCTGAACTCGTCTTGGCCATTCGGGACCTCGCCTGCGGCGAAGCCCGACATCAGGCGGTAGGTGTTCGCTCCCATCAGGTAGGTGGCCTCGGGCTGCTCGCCGAGCCATGCGAGGTACTCCTTGCCTTCGAGGCCCCAGAACCCGGGCCATCCCTCTCCCGATGCGTGGCCGTCGAGGGAGGTGATGAAGTCGACGAGAAGCTCCGACATGGCGGTGTCCTTTCCTGGGGTGTCACGAGCTTGGACCGGCCGGGAGCCACAAACTCATCGGCCGCGCTGTGGAGTAACGAGAAAACCCATGACACTGCAGCCGATCACGTCGGCGGAGCGGCACTGCTTCGGAGGGCCGGAAACCTACATGATTGCACTATGCATGCAGTCGGGTAATGATCTCCACGCGATTGGGAACGGCGGTTTGAGTTCTGTCAAAGCCCCAGCTCAGCCCTACCCTCGAACGGCCCCGACGATCTACGCGATCCCGGAACTTGAAGCCGCCCTGGCTCACCACGACGCCTTCCGCCCTCCCCCTCCGCGCCGTCGTGCCTATGGCGTCGCACCGTGAGCCACACCCGTCCTCCGCGCGCCATACCGGTCCCCGACACGATCAGCGGACGGCTCTTCTGGCCACCCTCGGACGGCCCGAACCACAGCCAGCCCACTTTCAGCGCTCGCGCCCAGACGCCTACGTGCCGTCCACACGTTGTCCGTAGCCCCAACAGCCCGCACCTGCGCCTCGAACCATGGCGGGTGAGCTTCCTACCTGCTCCAGGCCTCTAGCGTGCCAGACGGGCCGGCACAGTCCCTGCGACTCTCCCGGCTACGCTCGCGCGGGACGCCCCGCGGCGCGTGGCCGCGGGGCGTCTTGTGGGGTCTAGTCGACAGTCAGCCCGTCGTACTTACCGCCCCAGCATTTGACGGTGTTGTGCAGATAGGGCTGTCCGCCGCCCTCCCTGCACTGAGAAGGGGTGGTGAAGCCACCGCCACCCTGTGCGGTGGCGGTGGCGGCGCCTGTGAGGCCGAGCCCGGCGAGGGCTGCCGTGGCGAAGACGGCGGCGAGGATTCGTCGAATGCGCATGTGGTTCCCCTTTCACGGATTGCCTCGGCTGGGCCACTAGCCAGCTTGATCCTCACCCATGGGGGTGGCCCGTCATGTTGCGCCATTCGGGTGACAGTGCTGGCGGGTGCAGGGTCGGTGACGCGACCCGTCGGACAGGCCCTA
Source organism: Streptomyces sp. NPDC052043 (assembly GCF_044548235.1). NCBI lineage: Bacteria > Bacillati > Actinomycetota > Actinomycetes > Kitasatosporales > Streptomycetaceae > Streptomyces > Streptomyces sp. NPDC052043. The sequence goes on along the minus strand of NZ_JBIUBT010000001.1, from coordinate 220,287 downwards.
GAACGAAGAGACCACCCCGGCCGGACGGGTGGTCTAAGCCTTCACCACTTCGTGGTAGACCCGGCTTGGTTGAGCGTTTTCCCTTGAATGCGGAATGTTGAAGGCCCAGGACTTGACCTGGGCCCAAGTGGTCGATCCTCCATCAGTGAATGTGCACGTGGATGTGCTTTTGGCCGCCGTGACCGCCTTGGCTGCCTTGACCGCCGTGGCCGCGCCCGTAGCCGCCGCCGTGACCGCCTTGACCGCCATGACCGCGGCCGTAGCCGCCGCCGTGACCGCCTTGACCGCCATGACCGCGGCCGTAGCCGCCGCCGTGACCGCCTTGACCGCCATGACCGCGGCCGTAGCCGCCGCCGTGACCGCCTTGACCGCCGTGACCGCGGCCGTAGCCGCCGTGGCTGCGGCCTTGGCCGCCGTGGCCGCCGTGGTCGCCGCCGGGGTCGCCGTAGTCGCTGCTGTAACCGGAATGGTGACCCTGGTCGTAGCTCAAGTCATGCGCCGAAGCGGTCCCCGCCGCGCCGATCGCCGCGCCGCCGGCCATGACAACACCGGCCGCGGACACCGCGAAGAGGCGCTTAATGCGCTGTGCTCGCATGAGTAATACCTTTCCTTCCATCGCCTCGCGCAACGAAACCGCGCAAGACTGATGGCCGCGCCCGCCGAATGAGATGGAGCGGCGCGGTCGTAAGCGTCGCCGCTGGATTGATGAGAAGCACGTCCCGGGCTCCGACGCCGCCATCCCGCCCGCCCAGGTTCCACGGGCGGGCGCTGCGACCACGGGCCCCGCTGAGGAGACTCGCTGGACGGGGCGTGCCCCCATTGCGGCTTCACTTGTAGACGCTAGTCCGTCCGCAAGTCGACATCTAGACCGTCGAGCAGATCCAGCCCGCCCTGATCCTCCCCACTGGCAAGTGCAAGGGAAAGGCCCATCCGCTGCCAGCGCCCAGCCGCCGGCAGTCTTCCAGCGGGCTCCGTATGTCTGCTGCGGCCTACGGGTTTCCTTCGCCCTGGCGCTGCGGGGGGACTCATGGGGGACTCGCTGTGGCGCCTTGCAGAGGGTCTGTCGCCCGCGGGGGATTTACAGACTCTGCATGCCTGAGGACATCGAACCATTAGTGCCTGTGACAGATCACCTGGCTATCGGTGACGTAGCAACAGCCCCCCGCCACAAGGGCATCGCCCGGGGCCGGTACCGCTCCGCCCTCGGCGCGGTGCGAACGGAAACGGAAGCCGTGGATCAGCGGTAGCCCGGCTTCGCCGCCCGGCGGCCCCGGGGCGGGAGGGTGGCCAGGAGGCCGCCGAGAAGCATGGCCGTGGGGGTGGCCACCGCCAGGGCCCAGCCGAGGCGGCTGCCGCGACGGCGTTCGCAATCCAGCAGGGCGGTACGGATGGCCTCCTTGGTGTCCGCCTCGTCGACCCCGCCCAAGGCCGTGGCAATGGGCTGATCACCGTCCGGCCCCCCGATCACCGACGCGCATAGGGCGCCGCCGTACGAGTTGCCCCCACTGCCGTTCGGTATCGCCAGCAGCCCCAGCACCGCGGCCGCGCCCACGGTGATGCCCAGCCAACCCCACCCGCGCCCCATGCTCGCCCCTCCCGCACAACGGCATCGCCGGGAACGGTACGGGGTCCGTACTCCACAGCGCACGTTCGGGAGTGACCGCCTGCAAGGGAGCACGTGACTCAGCCGCATCGTGAGGGCACAACGAGGGCACAACGGCTTCGGTCGGGCTCAACGGCGACCAACGCAAGCAAACACCATTTGGAAGGGGCGGCACCCCCGCACGGGATGCCGCCCCTCTCCTTTCGTGGACCGGAGTCCTCGTCGCAATCGGTAGTGAGGGTCGGGGACCACGACGAGGACTCCGGGGTCTGTCACCGGTTACCGGTGGTCGCTGCCCTCCGCCTCGACCGAGGCCCGGCCGGCCTCCAGGCGTGCCACCGGGATGCGGAAGGGGGAGCAGGAGACGTAGTCCAGGCCCACCTCGTGGAAGAAGTGGACGGACTCGGGGTCGCCGCCGTGCTCGCCGCAGACACCGAGCTTGAGGCCCGGGCGGGTGGCTCGGCCGGCCTCGACGGCGGACTTCACCAGGGAGCCGACGCCGTCCCTGTCGATCGTCTCGAACGGCGACACCCCGAAGATGCCCTTCTCCAGGTAGGCGGTGAAGAACGACGCCTCGACGTCGTCGCGGCTGAAGCCCCACACCGTCTGGGTCAGGTCGTTCGTGCCGAAGGAGAAGAACTCCGCCGCCTCGGCGATCTGGGCCGCGGTCAGCGCGGCGCGCGGCAGCTCGATCATCGTGCCGATCGCCAGCTTGAGCCGCGTGCCGGTCGCCGCCTCCACCTCGGCGATGACCTGGTCGGCCTCCTCGCGGACGATCTCCAGCTCCTGGACGGTGCCGACCAGCGGGATCATGATCTCGGCACGCGGGTCGCCCTTGGCGGCCCGGCGTTCGGCGGCCGCCTCGGCGATGGCGCGGACCTGCATGGTGAACAGGCCGGGGACGACCAGGCCGAGGCGTACGCCGCGCAGTCCGAGCATCGGGTTCTGCTCGTGCAGGCGGTGCACGGCCTGGAGCAGGCGCAGCTCGTTCTCGTGCGGCTCCTGGCGGGACTCGGCGAGCGCCACGCGCACCGACAGCTCGGTGATGTCGGGCAGGAACTCGTGCAGCGGCGGGTCGAGCAGGCGGACGGTGACCGGCAGGCCGTCCATGGCCTCGAACAGCTCCACGAAGTCCTGCCTCTGGAGCGGGAGGAGCTGCTTGAGGGACTCCTCGCGCTCGGCCTGGGTGTCGGCCAGGATCAGCCGCTCCACCAGCTCGCGGCGGTCGCCGAGGAACATGTGCTCGGTGCGGCACAGGCCGATGCCCTGGGCGCCGAAGCGGCGGGCGCGCAGCGCGTCCTCGGCGTTGTCGGCGTTGGCACGGACGCGCAGGCGGCGCTTGCGGTCGGCGAAGGCCATCATCCGGTGAACCGCCTCGACGAGTTCGTCCGCGTCGTCGGCGCCCGGGTGCATCCGGCCCTCGAAGTACTCGACGACCGGGGACGGGACGACCGGGACCTCGCCCAGGTACACCTTGCCCGTGGAGCCGTCGATGGAGATCACGTCGCCCTCCTCGACGACGTGCCCGCCGGGGACCGTCATCCGGCGGCGCTTGGTGTCGACCTCCAGGTCCTCGGCGCCACAGACGCACGTCTTGCCCATGCCGCGGGCGACCACGGCCGCGTGGGAGGTCTTGCCGCCGCGGGAGGTCAGGATGCCCTCGGCCGCGATCATGCCGTCCAGGTCGTCGGGGTTGGTCTCGCGGCGGACCAGGATGACCTTCTCGCCCGAGCGGGACCACTTGACGGCGGTGTACGAGTCGAAGACCGCCTTGCCGACCGCCGCGCCCGGGGAGGCGGCGATGCCGCGGGCGACCTGCTCGACCTTGGCCTCCTCGTCGAACCGCGGGAACATCAGCTGCGCGAGCTGGGCTCCGTTGACCCGCTTCAGGGCCTCGGCCTCGTCGATCAGGCCCTGGTCGACGAGCTGGGTGGCGATGCGGAACGCGGCACCGGCGGTGCGCTTGCCGACGCGGGTCTGGAGCATCCACAGCTGGCCGCGCTCGATGGTGAACTCGATGTCGCAGAGATCCTTGTAGTGGTTCTCCAGCGTCTCCATGATCTGCATCAGCCGGTCGTACGACGCCTTGTCGATCCGCTCCAGCTCGGCCAGCGGGACGGTGTTGCGGATGCCCGCGACCACGTCCTCGCCCTGCGCGTTCTGGAGGTAGTCGCCGTAGACGCCCTGCTGGCCGGAGGCGGGGTCGCGGGTGAAGGCGACGCCGGTGCCGGAGTCGGGGCCGAGGTTGCCGAACACCATGGAGCAGATGTTGACGGCGGTGCCGAGGTCGTGCGGGATGCGCTCCTGACGGCGGTAGAGCTTGGCGCGCTCGCCGTTCCAGGAGTCGAAGACCGCCTTGATGGCGAGGTCCATCTGCTCGCGCGGGTCCTGCGGGAAGTCCCGGCCGGCCTCCTTCTTGACGATCTTCTTGAAGGTGGTGACCAGCTTCTTCAGGTCGGCGGCCCCGAGTTCGGTGTCGACCGTGACCTTCTTGGTCTCCTTGGCCTTGTCGAGGGCGTCCTCGAAGAGTTCGCCGTCGACGCCGAGGACGGTCTTGCCGAACATCTGGATGAGGCGGCGGTAGGAGTCCCAGGCGAACCGGTCGTCGCCGGCCTGCTTGGCCAGGCCCTGGACGGACGTGTCGGACAGGCCGATGTTCAGGACGGTGTCCATCATGCCGGGCATGGAGAACTTGGCGCCGGAGCGGACGGAGACCAGCAGGGGGTCGTCGGCCTGGCCGAGCTTCTTGCCCATCTTCTGCTCGAGCGCGTCGAGGTGCGCGCTCACCTCGTCACGGAGTGCCGCGGGCTCCTCGCCGCTGTCGAGGTAGACCTTGCAGGCCTCGGTGGTGATCGTGAAGCCCGGCGGGACCGGAAGACCCAGGTTCGTCATCTCGGCCAGGTTCGCGCCCTTGCCGCCGAGGAGGTCCTTGAGGTCCTTGTTGCCCTCGGTGAAGTCGTAGACGAACTTCACGCCCTCAACACTGTTGCCGCGATCGGCTACCTGGAGATCTTTGTTTTCCGACACGGGTCTCGACTCCTCGAGGACGCGGTGGCTGCCCTGACGGCGAGGAACATACCCAGATCAAAGGCCTATGGGTACGTCCACTCGTGGGTCATGCGCCCGTAACCAGTCGTCCGCCACCGGATCGAAAGTCAAGGCTTGGCAAGCCGTCGGGTGCAGATGTTTTCACTTCTTGAACGAATCAACGCTCGTAGACACGCTCACCTCGCTCACATGAGCGGCTCCCGGCACGTCTGATTTCGATCGATGAACGATCAACACCTGGCACTGAGTGCCACCCTTTGGAGAAGTGCAGCCGCCCATGATCCGCTCATCTGAGCGCAACCCTTATCAAGGGTGGCGAGAATCACGCTGCCACAGGCGCCGGAATTTCACCATGCGGACGGCTCCCGGCCGCGTGGGCAGGGCTCGGTTTGCCGGGTGTTTGCCCGGCACCGGTGAACACGGGTGAGGCCCTTCCCGTACGGGAGTGCGGCGGGCCCCGGCGTGGTCCGCCTCCTCAGCGACGCCGCGCACGGAAGGACCTTCGGGTGCCTCAGCACACGGATACAAGCCCGTCATCGGGTGCACCATCGGACTCGGCCGGACAACCGGCGTCGCACGGACACGAACCCAAGGCCTCCGTTCCGCCCCCGGCGGAGCCGGGGGCCGACACGGAGCCGGGGACGAGCGCGGAGCCGGGGACGAGCGCGGAGCCGGGGGCGAGCTCGGAGCCGAGCACGGGCGAGCACGCGGAGCCGGAGGCCGAGGCGCCCGCTGCCACACCAGCCCGGCCCGCGGTGTCCATTCCCGCCGCGCGCAGGCCGGGGGCAACGACGGCCACGCCCCGCACCGGAGACATCCCCGCCCCGACCACTTCCCCGGTGGACGACACCCCGCAGGCGACGCCGGCGACGGCTGAGTCCACGGCACCCTCCCAAGCCGCCGAACCCGCCGTATCGCCCGCAGGGCCCGTCGCCTCCCCGGTGTTCCCCCTCCGGGTCCTGCGGGCGATACGGCCGCGGGCCGTGCGCCGGGCCTGGTGCGGATGGAAGGGGGCGCACCCCGTGGCCGCGCGGAGGCTGTCCCACGGGGTCACTCTGCTCGCGCTCCTGCTGGTCGCCGTCGCGCTCCTGTTGCCGAACAAGCAGGCGCAGTTCCAGGTCGCGGCGTTCACGCGGCTGCCGGTGGAGGGGCTGCTCCTGGCGGCCGTGCTGCTCGTGCTGCCGCGCCGGCCGCGGGTGGCCGTGGCGGTGCTCGGCGGGCTGGCGCTCGGCGTACTGACCGTGCTGAACCTGACGGACATCGAGTTCAACGAGTACCTGGGCCGCAGCTTCGACCTGGTCCTCGACTGGGAGCTGCTGGACGACGCCCAGTCGTACCTCGCGGACACCCTCGGCCGGACGACGGCGTTGCTCGCCGCGATCGGCGTCGGCCTCCTCGTCCTGGCGGTGCTCGCCCTGACGGCCCTCGCGGTCGTGCGCCTCGGCGACTTCCTGGGCCGCGACAGGGCCCGCTCGACGCGCGGGCTGCTGCTCGCCAGCGTGGTGTGGATGACGTGCTCGGCCCTGAACGTCCAGGTCGCCGGCGTCCCGGTGGCCTCCGAGCACACGGTCGTCATGGTCAGGTACCACGAGCAGGCACTGCGCTCCACGCTCCGCGACGAGCGGGAGTTCGCGAGGACGGCGCAGGCCGACCCCTTCGGCGCCACCCCGGGCAGCCAGCTCGTGCCGGACCTGCGCGGCAAGGACATGATCTTCACGTTCATCGAGAGCTACGGCCGCACCGCGATCGAGGACCCGATCACGGCGCCGGGCGTCAACAGGACCCTCGACTCCAGTACGCGGGCCCTGGCCGAGGCGGGCTTCCACGCCAGGAGCGGCTGGCTGACGTCGGCGACGTACGGCGGCGGCAGCTGGCTCGGCCACTCCACGTTCATGTCGGGCCTGTGGGTCGACAACCAGAACCGCTACCGCACCGTGTCCACCGGCGACCGCCTCACTCTGACCGAGGCGTTCAAGAAGACCGGGGCCTGGGACACGGTCGGCATCATGCCAGGCGTGCAGAAGGGCTGGCCGGAGGCGAAGTGGTACGGCCTGGACAAGGTCTACAACGCCTTCCAGATGGGCTACGCGGGGCCCAAGTTCAGCTGGTCGACCATGCCCGACCAGTACGCGCTGGAGGCCTTCCAGCGCCTGGAGCACGGCAGGAAGCGCGACAAGCCGCTGACCTCGTTCGTCATCCTGACCTCCAGCCACCAGCCCTGGGCGCCGGTGCCGGAGATGGTCGGCTGGGACCAGCTCGGTGACGGTTCGGTGTTCAAGGGCATCGAGGCGGCCGGCAAGAAACCCGCGGACGTCCTCACCAGTTCCACCCGCTCCCGCGAGGAGTACGGCAAGTCGGTCGAGTACTCGGTGACCGCCCTGACCCAGTGGCTGGAGCGCTACGGCAAGGACGACACCGTGCTCGTGGTCCTCGGCGACCACCAGCCCATCGCCCGGGTCAGCGGCGACCACGCCAGCCGGGACGTGCCGTGCGCGATCATCGCCAAGGACCCGAAGGTCCTCGACAGGATCGACGACTGGGGCTGGACCGAGGGCCTGCGCCCCGACCACGACGCCCCGGTGTGGAAGATGAGTTCCTTCCGCGACCGCTTCCTGACGGCGTACGGCTCCACGCCGCACCCGTCGAAGGGCTGACCGACCGCCGCGTCGGTCCCTGCCTGCCGGACCGCCGCGTCGGTCCCGGCCCGCCGGCACCAACCGGCAGGCCGGGACCTGCCGGCACCACCGGCGCCACTGGCATCACCGGCACCACGGTCGGGACGCGTCAGCCGCCGGAGGTGTCCAGTTCGGCGTCCTCGCCCACGCCCGCGCAGTCGTAGGGGTCCTTCAGCCAGCCGTCCGGCAGCACCACCCGGTTGTTGCCGGAGGTGCGGCCGCGGGGCCCGTCGGCGCCGGCGGGCCAGGGCTGGTCGAGGTCCAGCTCGTCGAGACCGGCGCGCAGCTCCTCGAGGGAGGAGGTGATCGCCAGCCGCTTGCGCATCTCGGAGCCGACCGCGAAGCCCTTGAGGTACCAGGCGACGTGCTTGCGGAAGTCGATCACACCGCGCGACTCGTCGCCGATCCACTCGCCGAGCAGGGTGGCGTGCCGGACCATGACGTCGGCGACCTCGCGCAGGGACGGGCGGGCCAGGTCCTGGCGCCCCTCGAAGGCCGCCACCAGATCGGCGAACAGCCACGGCCGGCCGAGGCAGCCGCGGCCCACGACCACGCCGTCGCAGCCGGTTTCCCGCACCATCCGCAGCGCGTCGTCGGCCGACCAGATGTCGCCGTTGCCGAGCACCGGGATCTCGGGCACGTGCTCCTTCAGGCGCGCGATGGCGTCCCAGTCCGCCGTGCCGCCGTAGTGCTGGGCGGCCGTGCGGCCGTGCAGCGCGATCGCCGTCACGCCCTCCTCGACCGCGATCCGTCCGGCGTCGAGGTGGGTGAGGTGGTCGTCGTCGATGCCCTTGCGCATCTTCATCGTGACCGGCAGGTCGCCGGCCCCGCTGACGGCCTCGCGCAGGATCGCCCGCAGCAGGTTGCGCTTGTAGGGGAGGGCCGAGCCGCCGCCCTTGCGGGTCACCTTGGGCACCGGGCAGCCGAAGTTGAGGTCGATGTGGTCGGCGAGGTCCTCCTCCGCGATCATGCGGACGGCCTTGCCGACGGTGGCCGGGTCCACGCCGTACAGCTGGATCGAGCGCGGGCGCTCGCTCGCGTCGAACCTGATGAGCTGCATGGTCTTGTCGTTGCGCTCGACCAGCGCCCGGGTCGTGATCATCTCGCTGACGTACAGGCCCTTGCCCTGGCTGAACTCCCGGCACAGGGTGCGGAAGGGTGCGTTGGTGATCCCGGCCATGGGGGCCAGCACCACGGGCGGCCAGACGGTGTGCGGGCCGATCTGGAGGGGGGAATCGGGCATGGGCATTCCCCCATTGTCGCGTATCGGCCGGCCCGTATCGGCACGGATCATGTACGCGAATCGGCACGGATCATGTAATAGTCATTAGTTAACCGCACTATTGAAATCCCGTACCATGGAACGCATGCCCGAGCTCAGCCCCCGACGACGGCTTCTGGTTCTCGCGATCTGCTGCATGAGCCTGCTGATCGTGAGCCTGGACAACACCGTTCTGAACGTCGCCCTGCCCTCGATGCAGCGCGAGTTGCACGCGAGCACCTCCGGCCTTCAGTGGACCATCGACGCGTACACGCTGGTGCTGGCCTCGCTGCTGATGCTCGCCGGCTCCACGGCCGACCGGATCGGCCGCAAGGGCGTCTTCATGGCCGGCCTGGTCGTCTTCGGCGTCGGCTCACTGCTGTGCTCCCTCGCGCCGAACCTGGAGCTGCTGGTCGTCTTCCGCATGGTGCAGGCGGTCGGCGGCTCGATGCTCAACCCGGTCGCCATGTCGATCATCACCAACACCTTCACCGACCCGCGTGAGCGGGCCCGCGCGATCGGGGCGTGGGGCGCGGTGGTCGGCCTGTCCATGGCCGCGGGGCCGCTGGTGGGCGGGCTGCTGGTGGAGTCGGTCGGCTGGCGTTCGATCTTCTGGATCAACCTGCCGATCTGCGCGGCGGCGCTGCTGCTCACCCTGCGCTTCGTGCCCAGGTCGCGGGCGCCCAGGGCCCGCAGGACCGACCCCGTCGGCCAGCTGCTGGTCATCGTCCTGTTCGGCGCGCTGACGTACGCGATCATCGAGGCCCCGGAGTCCGGCCTCGCCACCGTCGTGCCGTTCGCCGTCGCCGCGGCGGCGGCTCTGCTCGCCCTGCTGTGGTACGAGCCGCGCCGCGCCGAACCCCTCATCGACCTGCGCTTCTTCCGCTCGGCGCCGTTCAGTGGGGCCACCGTCATCGCGATCAGCGCGTTCGCGGCCCTCGGCGGCTTCCTGTTCCTGTCCACGCTGTACCTGCAGAACGTGCGCGGCCTGGACGCGCTGCACGCGGGCCTGTGGATGCTGCCGCTGGCGGCGCCGACCTTCCTGTGCGCACCGCTGTCCGGGCGCCTGGTCGGCAGCCGGGGGCCGCGTCTGCCCCTGCTGATCGCGGGGATCACGATGACCGCGGGCGCGGTGCTGTTCGCGGCCTTCGAGGCCGAGACCTCCGACCTGACCCTCGTCATCGGGTACGTCCTGTTCGGCATCGGCTTCGGCTTCGTCAACGCGCCCATCACCAACACGGCCGTCTCCGGCATGCCGCGCGCCCAGGCCGGCGTCGCCGCGGCCGTCGCCTCCACCAGCCGCCAGCTCGGGCAGACCCTCGGGGTCGCGGTGGTCGGCGCGCTGCTGGCCGCCGGGATCGGCTCCTCGCCCTACCGGGACGCGTTCGTCCCGGCGGCCCGGGCCGGATGGTGGGTGCTGGTGGTGTGCGGCGCCGTGGTGCTGGCACTGGGCGCGGTCACCAGCGGCCGGTGGGCCAGGGGGACCGCCCGGCGCACGGCCGAACGGCTCCAGGAGCAGGAGGTGCGGGAGGCGGCGGACATCGGCGCCTGAGGCGCCTGAGACGTCTGAGACGTCTGAGACGTCTGACCTGCTGGGCCTCCTGACCTACCTAAGCCCCCTGACCTGCGGAAAGGGGTCCGGCGGCCCGCGCCGAGAAGGCCACGGAAGTGCTCACGTGACGTGTGCGGGCGTTTCCAGGCCGTGACGATCGCTGCGGAGCGGGTCGCCTCCGGTCCGCTTGGTAAGAAAGAGGTAAGCGCGATCATGGCCGCTGAGCTGCGGCTTCTCATCAAAGCACCGCCCGCTCCCAGCCCCGCGTTACTCCTCCCGAGTCGCCGCGCGAGCGCTCAGCGGCAAATCTGGAGAAGCGCGCCGAGCCCTGAGGGCCCGGCGCGACGCAGGGGGGAACCATTCAACGGGAGGCCACCATGCATCTCACCCTCCGCCACTGTGCCCGTGGTGTCGCCGCGGGCGTCCTGTCCGCCGCTCTGGTGTCGGCCGGATCGGCCGCCGCCTTCGCCGCGACCAGCCCGAGCCCGAAGCAGACCCGCATGCACACCACGATGCCGACCAGGGCCGCGTCGATCACGGCCAGGTCCAGCCACGACGCGGTCCGGGCCGGTGAGAGCATCACGCTCACCGGGCGCACCGCGAACCTGGCGACCGGCACCAAGCTGACCGTCGAGCGCATGGAGAACGGCAAGTGGACCGCGCTGCGCACGACCACCGAGGTCAAGAAGGGCGACACCTACACGGTGTCCACCAAGCTCGCGGCCAAGGGCAAGCAGCAGCTGCGCGTGGTGCACGGAGACACGCGCTCCGAGACGGTCACCGTGAACGTGACCTGACCCGGGAGGTGACACGGTGCTAACGGGCTCGTAGCCCGCCCAGCACCAGTTCGAGCACCGCCTCGAACTCCTCCTCGATCGCCGGCCGCTTCCACTCCCGGGCATGACCCGGATCGTGGAAGCGGCCGGTGGCATGAAACAGGGCCCGGGCCGCGACGGCCGGGTCGGCGGCCGTGAAGACACCGGCCGCGACGCCGTCCCGGACGATCCGGGTCAACTGGCCGGTCAGGTCGTCGATGTGCTCGGCGACCGCCACCCCGTTCTCCCCGGTGAGCACCGAGTACGTGGCGAACAGTTCGGGGTCGTCGCCCGCCTTGCGGCGCTTGGCCTCGAACAGCCCCCGCAGCCAGTCGCGCAGCCGGGCCTCCGGGGCCCGCTGCTCGGCGGCGATGCCGGCCAGCGCCTCGGACGTGCGGTCCAGCCACCGCTTGGTCACCGCCTCGCGCAGCGCCGCCTTCGTACGGAAGTGCCGGTAGACACTGCCGTGGCTGACACCGAGCGCGCGGGCCACGTCCACCACGGTGGCCTTGGCCGGCCCGTGGCGGCGCAGCACCTCCTCGGTCGCCTCGAGGATGCGCTCGGCGGTCAGGGTCTCGGTGGTGGGGTGCATGCCCTAGACCGTACCCGGCGCCCTGGTCAGTGTTCGCTGTCCAGGTGGGCCATCTGCGCCTCGGGGTAGCGCGCGCCGGCTGCCGCGTCCGCCGGGACGGCCTCCTCGATGGCCGTGAGGTCGGCCTCCTCCAGCGTGACGGCGGTCGCGCCCAGCGCCTCCGCCAGCCGCTCCCGGGTGCGGGCCCCGATCAGCGGGACGATGACCGTGTCGTGCCGCGGGCCCTGGGAGAGCACCCAGGCGATGGCGGCCTGCGCGACCGTGACGCCCTTGCCCTCGGCGACCTTGCGCAGGGCCTCGACGAGGTCCAGGTTGTGCTGGAGGTTCTCGCCCTGGAAGCGGGGCGAATGGGCCCGGAAGTCGTGCGCGGCGAGCTTGCGGTCACGGGCGAAGTGCCCGGAGATCAGACCGCGCGAGAGCACGCCGTAGGCCGTGACGGCGATGCCGAGTTCGCGGGTGGTGGGCAGGATCCGGTCCTCGACGCCGCGGGAGACGAGCGAGTACTCGATCTGGAGGTCCGAGATCGGCGCGGTGGCGGCGGCCCGGCGGATCGTGTCGGCGCCGACCTCGCTGAGGCCGATGTGCCGGACGTGTCCCTTCTCGACGAGTTCCGCGATGGCGCCGACCGTCTCCTCGATCGGCACGTCCGGGTCGACCCGGGCGATCCGGTAGACGTCGATGTGGTCGACGCCGAGGCGCTGGAGGGAGTAGGCGGCGAAGTTCTTCACGGCGGCCGGACGGCCGTCGTAGCCGGCCCAGTTGCCGTCCGGGTCGCGCAGGGCGCCGAACTTCACGCTGAGCAGGGCCTGTTCGCGGCGGGCCGCGGGGGCGGTGCGCAGGGCCTCGCCGACCAGCATCTCGTTGTGGCCCATGGCGTAGAAGTCGCCGGTGTCGAGCAGGGTCACGCCCGCTTCGAGGGCGGCGTGCACGGTGGCGACGGACTCGGTCCGGTCCGCCTCGCCGTACAGCGCGGACATGCCCATGCAGCCGAGGCCGAGGGCGGAGACCTGGGGTCCGGTGGTTCCGAGGCGGTGGGTGTCCATGGGGGCTCCTTGGGTGGCTCGGAGGGCGGGGTGTACGGGTACCCGCACAGAGCTTCGCATGACAACTGACAGATTTCAATATCTGTCAGTTGTCATCTGTCACCCGCCGCTCCACCTGCCCTCCACCGACGCAGCCGCCGGTCGATTTGGTCCAGACCTATTGACGAGAGGTCTGGACCACGAGCACTGTCATGCCTACGACACCTCACCGCACCCCCACCGGGAGGCTCCGCATGATCCGCCGCAGACTGCGTCTGCTCGCCGCCGCTCTGGCCACCGCCTGTCTCACCCAGCTCTCCGTCGCCCTGGCCCCCACTGCCTCGGCCGCCGACACCTGCGCTGTCAAGTCCAGGCCCACCGGCAAGGTCCTCCAGGGCTACTGGGAGAACTGGGACGGCTCCGCCAACGGTGTCCATCCGCCCTTCGGCTGGACACCGATCACCGACTCGCGCATCGCCGCACACGGCTACAACGTGATCAACGCGGCCTTCCCGGTCATCCGCTCCGACGGGACGGCCCTGTGGGAGGACGGCATGGACGCGGGCGTGAAGGTGGCGACGCCCGCGGAGATGTGTGCGGCCAAGGCGTCCGGGCAGACGATCCTGCTGTCCATCGGCGGCGCGACGGCCGGTATCGACCTCAGCTCGTCGGCCGTGGCGGACCGGTTCGTCGCGACGATCGTCCCGCTCCTGAAGGAGTACAACTTCGACGGCATCGACATCGACATCGAGACGGGCCTGACCGGCAGCGGGAACATCAACGAGCTGTCCCCGTCCCAGGCCAACCTGATCCGGATCATCGACGGGATCCTCGCGCAGATGCCGTCGAACTTCGGCCTGACGATGGCCCCGGAGACCGCCTACGTCACCGGCGGCAGCGTCACCTACGGCTCGATCTGGGGCGCGTACCTGCCGATCGTCAAGAAGTACGCCGACAACGGCCGCCTGTGGTGGCTGAACATGCAGTACTACAACGGCAGCATGTACGGCTGCTCCGGCGACTCCTACGCGGCGGGCACCGTGGCCGGCTTCACCGCCCAGACCGACTGCCTCGCGAGCGGCCTGGTGGTGCAGGGCACGACGATCACGGTCCCCTACGACAAGCAGGTCCCGGGCCTGCCCGCCCAGCCCGGCGCGGGCGGCGGCCACATGGCGCCCGCGCTGGTCTCCGAGGCCTGGAGCCACTACGGCACGAGCCTGAAGGGCCTGATGACCTGGTCGATCAACTGGGACGGGTCGCAGAACTGGACCTTCGGCGACAACGTGAAGGCGCTGCAAGGCCGTTGAGCAACGGTCGCTGAGGAACAGCCGTTGAGCAACGGCGAGCGCCGGACGGCCGCCGAGTGGGACACTCGGCGGCCGTCCGGCGCTGGGGTACTGCCGGGTTACCGGGTCAGCAGCCGACGAGACGGCCGGCCAGGTAGCCCTCGATCTGGTCGAGGGAGACGCGCTCCTGCTTCATGGTGTCGCGCTCGCGGACGGTGACCGCGTTGTCCTCGAGGGTGTCGAAGTCGACCGTGACGCAGTACGGCGTGCCGATCTCGTCCTGGCGGCGGTAGCGGCGGCCGATCGCGCCGGCGTCGTCGAACTCGATGTTCCAGTTCTGGCGCAGGGCCTGGGCCAGGCCCTTGGCCTTGGGCGACAGCTCCGGGTTGCGCGACAGGGGCAGCACCGCGACCTTCACCGGAGCCAGGCGGTGGTCCAGGCGCAGCACCGTGCGCTTCTCCATCTTGCCCTTGGCGTTGGGCGCCTCGTCCTCGACGTAGGCGTCGAGCAGGAAGGCGAGCATCGCCCGGCCGACACCGGCCGCCGGCTCGATGACGTACGGCGTCCAGCGCTCGCCGGCCTCCTGGTCGAAGTAGGAGAGGTCCTGGCCGGAGGCCTTGGCGTGGGAGGAGAGGTCGTAGTCGGTGCGGTTGGCGACACCCTCGAGCTCGCCCCACTCGCTGCCGCCGAACTGGAAGCGGTACTCGATGTCGGCGGTGCGCTTGGAGTAGTGGGAGAGCTTCTCCTTCGGGTGGTCGTACCAGCGCATGTTCTCCTCACGCAGGCCCAGACCGGTGTACCAGCTCCAGCGCTGCTCCATCCAGTACTCCTGCCACTTCTCGTCCTCGCCCGGCTTGACGAAGAACTCCATCTCCATCTGCTCGAACTCGCGGGTGCGGAAGATGAAGTTGCCCGGCGTGATCTCGTTGCGGAAGGACTTGCCCATCTGGGCGATGCCGAACGGCGGCTTGCGGCGCGAGGTGGTCTGCACCTGGGCGAAGTTGGTGAAGATGCCCTGGGCGGTCTCGGGACGCAGGTAGGCGACGGAGCCGGAGTCCTGGGTCGGGCCGAGGTGGGTGGAGAGCAGGCCCGAGAACTGCTTGGGCTCGGTGAACTGGCCCTTGTTGCCGCAGTTGGGGCAGTTGACGTCCGCGAGGCCGTTCTCCGGGGCGCGGCCCTTCTTCTCCTCGTAGGCCTCTTCCAGGTGGTCGGCGCGGAACCGCTTGTGGCAGGAGGTGCACTCCGTCAGCGGGTCCGTGAAGGTGGCGACGTGACCGGAGGCGACCCAGACCTCGGGCGCCAGGATCACGGACGAGTCGATGCCGACCACGTCCTCGCGGGACGTCACCATGTAGCGCCACCACTGACGCTTGAGGTTCTCCTTGAGCTCGACACCCAGGGGCCCGTAATCCCAGGCGGCACGCTGGCCACCGTAGATCTCACTGCAGGGGAATACGAAGCCACGGCGCTTGCTCAGGCTGACGATGGTGTCGATCTTGTCGGCGGCCACGGTGCTCTCTTCATTACGACGACGGGCGACGAAGCGAGACGCTTCACGAGCGAATGCTTCAGGGTACCGGCGGTGGCTCCCCCTCGACCAAATCGGTGCCGGGTAACGGCCCTTTTCGGGTCTCCCACGAGGTTTGTTGACAACGGTTTCCATCTTCGTTGAAAATGACTGTCATGAACGTACGACGACGCCTCATATCTGGTTCCGCCGCGCTGGCGGCCACGACCCTCGGCCTCGGAGCCCTCTCCGCCTGTTCCTCCTCCGACACGGCCGCAGGAGGGGGCAACGGCACGTACGACGTCGTCGCGTCGTTCTACCCGATGGCCTTCCTCGCCGAGCAGATCGGCGGGAGCCACGTGCACGTCACCAGTCTCACCGAGCCCGGCCAGGAGCCGCACGACCTGGAGATCAGCGCCCAGCAGACCGCGCGGCTCGAGAGGTCCGACGCGGTGCTCTACCTCAAGAACCTCCAGCCCTCCGTGGACAAGGCCGTCGCCCAGTCCTCGATCAGGACGAAGATCGACGCGGCCTCCCTGACCACGCTGGAGGAGCACGGCAACGAGGTGGGCGGCCACGCCGCCGCCCACGACGACCACCCCGGCGAGGAGGCCGGCGGCCTGGACCCGCACATCTGGCTCGACCCGGTGCGCTACGCGCAGGTCGCCGAGGGCGTCGGCAAGGCCTTCGAGAAGGGCGACCCGGACCACGCGGCCGACTACCGCAAGAACACCGAGGCCCTGGTCAAGAAGCTCGACGCGCTCAACACCCGGTTCGAGACCGGGCTGAAGAACACCGGGAGCAAGGTGTTCATCACCACCCACGCCGCCTTCGGCTACCTCGCCGAGCGTTACGGCCTGACCGAGGAGGCCATCAACGGCCTCGACCCGGACTCCGAGCCCAGCGCCGCCCGGGTGAGGGACCTGGAGAAGATGGCGAAGGCCGACGGGGTCACCACGGTCTTCTACGAGACGCTGGTCAGCGACAAGACCGCGAAGACCATCGCCAAGGACGCGAACCTGAAGACGGACGTCCTCGACCCGCTCGAGGGCATCACCGACCGGTCCCGCGGCACCGACTACTTCCAGGTCATGGACGCCAACCTCAAGGCGCTGCAGACGGCCCTGGGCACCAAGTGACCCCTACGGAGGACGCCATGGACGTCAGGAGCGAGCCCGAGTCCGTCATATCCCTGCGCGGTGTGCGCGCCGACCTGGGCTCGCGCCCCGTCCTGCGCGGCATCGACCTCACCGTGCGCCGCGGCGAGGTCGTCGCCCTGCTCGGTGCCAACGGCTCCGGCAAGTCGACGGCCGTGCGCAGCGTCATCGGCCAGGTGCCGGTGAGCGCCGGCGAGATCGAGCTGTTCGGCACACCCCGGCGCCGCTTCCGCGACTGGGCGCGCGTCGGTTACGTACCGCAGCGCACGACCGCCGCGGGCGGCGTCCCGGCGACGGTCACCGAGATCGTCTCCTCGGGCCGGCTCTCCCGCACCCGCTTCGGGATCTTCCGCAAGGCCGACCACGCGGCCGTGCGGCACGCCCTGGAGCTGGTCGGCATGGCGGACCGCGCGAAGGACTCCGTGAACGCCCTCTCCGGCGGTCAGCACCAGCGCGTGCTGATCGCCCGCGCGCTCGCCGCCGCGCCCGAGCTGCTGATCATGGACGAGCCGATGGCCGGCGTCGACCTGGCCAGCCAGGAGGTGCTGGCGGGCACGCTGAGGGAGCAGGTGGCGGCCGGTACGACGGTGCTGCTCGTGCTGCACGAGCTGGGCCCCCTGGAGCCGCTGATCGACCGGGCGGTGGTGCTGCGCGACGGCTGCGTCCTGCACGACGGCCCGCCCCCGAAGGCCGTCGGCCAGCATGCCCTGCCCGGCCACGACCACGTACACCCGCACGACGCCTCGGGCGCCGATCCGATCCGCACGGGACTGCTGAGCTGATGGACCTGTTGAACTACGCCTTCATGCAGCGGGCCCTGCTCGCCGCCGTCCTGGTCGGCATCACCGCCCCCGCCGTCGGCATCTACCTCGTCCAGCGCCGCCAGGCCCTGATGGGCGACGGCATCGGCCACGTGGCCATGACCGGCGTCGGCCTGGGCTTCCTGCTGTCCACCTCCCCGGTGTGGATGGCGACGGCCGTCTCCGTGCTGGGCGCGATCCTGATGGAGCTGATCCGCTGGTACGGCCGCACCCGCGGCGACATCGCCCTCGCGATGCTCTTCTACGGCGGCATGGCGGGCGGCGTCATGTTCATCAACCTCGCCCCCGGCGGCTCCAACGCCAACCTGACGTCGTACCTGTTCGGCTCGCTCTCCACGGTCTCGCAGTCCGACGTCACCGCGATCTGCCTGCTGGCCGCCTTCGTCGTCCTGGTCACCCTGGGCCTGCGCCGCCAGCTGTTCGCGGTCAGCCAGGACGAGGAGTTCGCGCGGGTGACCGGGCTGCCGGTGCGCGCCCTGAACCTGCTGACGGCGGTCACGGCGGCGGTGACGGTGACGGTCGCGATGCGCGTGGTGGGGCTGCTGCTGGTCAGCGCGCTGATGGTGGTCCCGGTGGCCGCCGCCCAGCAGCTCACCCGCAGCTTCGCCGCGACCTTCGCGATCGCCGTCGCCATCGGGGTGAGCGTGACGATCGGCGGCACGGTCACCTCGTACTACCAGGACGTGCCGCCCGGCGCGACGATCGTGCTGCTCACCATCGCGGCGTTCATCGCGCTCACCGCGCTGGCCGCGCCGCTGGCCCGGCGACGCGCGCGGGCACTCGCCGCGGCGCAGCCCGCCGGGGACCCCGCCGAGTGCGCGATTCCGGCCACCCGGGCGGCCGGTGACGCAACCGGCGCCTGACCGTCCGCGGGCCACAACTGGCACAATGGCCCACAGGCGAGACGTGAGGAGGCCGACCGGTGACCACCGCTGGACCGCCCGTGAAGGGCCGCGCCACCCGGCAGCGTGCCGCAGTCGCGGCGGCCCTCGACGAGGTCGACGAGTTCCGCAGCGCGCAGGAGCTCCACGACATGCTCAAACACAAGGGGGACTCGGTGGGCCTGACGACGGTCTACCGCACCCTCCAGTCCCTCGCCGACGCGGGCGAGGTCGACGTCCTGCGCACCTCCGACGGCGAGTCGGTCTACCGCCGCTGCTCCACCGGCGAACACCACCACCACCTCGTGTGCCGCATCTGCGGCAAGGCGGTCGAGGTCGAGGGTCCGTTGGTGGAGAAGTGGGCGGAGGCGGTCGCCGCGGAGCACGGCTACGTCAACGTCGCCCACACGGTGGAGATCTTCGGCACCTGCGCGGAGTGCGCGGCGGCGCAGGGCTGAGCGGACTCAGACCCGGGACAGGCTGCGGTCCAGCAGGGCCCGCAGCCTGTCCACGTCCTCAGGGGTGTGCGCGCCCCGCTTGACCAGCACCGCGGCGCAGGCCCCGATGCGGTCGGGGCTGCGGAGCACAAAGCAGCGGTCGGTCTCGGCATAGCTGCCGTAGTTGGCCCATCCCAGGCGTATGTCGGCATGGGTGCTCACCGTCCGCACCCCCTGCTCGCCCACGGTCACGCGCATCACGCCGTGGTGCTGGTTGGCCCTCAGCAGCTGCCGGGCCGTTATCCCGGGCACCCGGGCCATCAGCACCGGCCAGAAGACGAACATCCCCCCGAAGACGAAGAAGACGACGTCGTCCTGGAGCACGCCCAACGCGAACACCGCGGCCCCCAGCAGCCCGACGCAGACCAGGAAGACCGGGCGGTAGAGGATGCCGGCCCGGCCGCGCTTGCGCAGCATCAGCCGCACGGCGTCCGTCAGCTCGTCCTGCCGGTACTCGTACTCCAGCACGACCTCGGCCTCGCGCTGCTCCACCGTCTGTTCGGTCACGGCCCCTCCCCAGGATCATGGTGACGAGCCGTGATCGTAACCACCGCGGGTGACAGCGGCGTGGCCCGGGGACTACTCCTGCCTGCCCTCCATGGCCAGCAGCTCCTCGTTCGGGATGGCGCCGCCGAAGCGGCGGTCGCGGGAGGCGAACTCGACGCAGGCCCGCCACAGGTCGCGGCGGTCGAAGTCGGGCCACAGGACGTCCTGGAAGACCATCTCCGCGTACGCGCTCTGCCAGAGCAGGTAGTTGGACGTGCGCTGCTCACCGCTCGGGCGCAGGAACAGGTCGACGTCCGGCATGTCCGGGTAGTACAGGTACTTCTGGATCGTCTTCTCGGTGACCTTGGCCGGGTCGAGCCGACCGGCCCTGACGTCCTCCGCGAGCGCCTTGGCCGCGTCCGCGAGTTCGGCCCGGCCGCCGTAGTTCATGCAGAAGTACAGCGTGAGCAGGTCGTTGTCCTTGGTCTGCTCCTGGGCGACCTGGAGCTCCTGGGCGACGGACTTCCACAGCTTGGGCATACGGCCCACCCAGCGCACCCGGATGCCCAGCCCGTCGAGCTGGTCGCGGCTCTTGCGGATGAAGTCGCGGTTGAAGTTCATCAGGAAGCGCACCTCCTCGGGCGAGCGCTTCCAGTTCTCGGTGGAGAAGGCGTACAGGGAGATGTTCTCGACGCCGATCTCGATCGCGCCCTGCAACACGTCCAGCACCCGCTCGGCGCCGACCTTGTGCCCCTCGGTGCGGGGCAGCCCGCGCTCCTTGGCCCAGCGTCCGTTCCCGTCCATGACGATCGCCACGTGCTCGGGGACCAGCTCGCCGGGGAGCTTCGGCGCGCGGGCACCGGACGGATGCGGTTCGGGCGCCGTGTACTCGCGGCGCCGACGCCCAAGGATCCCGCGTACGACCATGTGCTTCTCGTCTCCCTAGGTCTTTGTGCGTACTACTGTTCCACGTACCGGAGTGAGCGCAGCCCGCGCTCCAGGTGCCAGTGGAGATAGGCGGACACCAGTCCGCTGCCCTCCCTGACATGCCGCGGCTCGCAGGCGTCGGCCGTCTCCCAGTCCCCCGTGAGCAGCGCGCCGAGCAGTTCCAGCGTCTGCGGCGAGGGTACGACACTGCCGGGCACCCGGCAGTCGGCGCAGACGGAGCCGCCGGAGGCCACCGAGAAGAAGCGGTTCGGGCCGGGCATCCCGCACCGGGCGCAGTCGCCGAAGCTGGGCGCGTAGCCGTTGACGGCCAGCGAGCGCAGCAGGAAGGCGTCGAGCACGAGGTGCGGGGCGTGCTCGCCCCGGGCGAGGGTGCGCAGGCCGCCCACGAGCAGCAGGTACTGCTGGACGGCCGGCTCGCCCTCGTGGTCGGTGAACCGCTCGGCGGTCTCCAGCATGGCCGTCCCGGCGGTGTAGCGGGCGTAGTCGGTCACGATCCCGCCGCCGTAGGGGGCGATGGTCTCGCTCTGCGTGCACAGCGGCAGCCCGCGCCCGACCAGCTCGCTCCCCCGCGCGAAGAACTGCACGTCCACGTGCGAGAACGGCTCCAGCCTGGCCCCGAACTTGGACTTGGTCCGCCGCACGCCTCGCGCCACGGCGCGTACCCGCCCGTGGCCGCGGGTGAGCAGCGTGATGATCCGGTCCGCCTCACCCAGCTTCTGGGTGCGCAGCACGATGCCGTCGTCGCGGAACAGGCTCATGGCGTCCATTCTCGCCCACGTGCGCCGTGGGTGAGACCGCACCTCCGGCCCGGCTTCCGGCGTGGCGCAACCGCGACGGGCTCCGGCCCGTCACTGTGGAGAGCGTTCCGCCCGGACCGGACCGACCGAAGGAGAGTGCCATCCGAGCCCCGAAGAAGGCCGCCCCGACCCGACGTGCCGTCCTGACCACCACCGCCGTCTCCGCTCTCGCCGCGGCGACGGCGGCCGTCACCACGGCCACGCCCGCGTACGCCCTGCCGGAGGCCGACGACACCACCGCGCGGCTGCGCGCCCTGGAACAGAGCCACGGCGCGCGGCTGGGCGTCTTCGCCCACCACCCCGCCACCGGCCGGACCGTCCGGTACCGCGCCGACGAACGCTTCCCGATGTGCTCGGTGTTCAAGACCCTGGCGGCGGCAGCGGTCCTGCGGGACCTGGACCGCCACGGCGAGGTCCTCTCGCGCCGCATCCACTACACCGAGGCCGACCTGGTGTCGGAGGGCTCCGAGCAGACGCGCGCGCACCTGGCCACGGGCATGACCATCGCCGAACTCGCCGACGTCGCCATCCGCTACAGCGACAACACCGCCGGCAACCTGCTCCTGCGCGAGCTCGGCGGCCCGACGGCCATCACCCGTTTCGCCCGTTCGCTCGGCGACCCGGTGACGCGCCTGGACCGCTGGGAGCCGGACCTCAACACCGCCGAGCCCTGGCGGCGCACGGACACCACGAGCCCGCGCGCGATCGGCCGCACCTACGCCCGTCTCGTCCTCGGGGACGCGCTGAACCGTCGCGACCGCCGACTGCTGACGCACTGGCTGCTGAACAACACCACCAGCGCGAAGCGCTTCCGCGAGGGCCTGCCACCGGCCTGGACGGTCGCGGACAAGACGGGCTCCGGTTCCCACGGCACCGCCAACGACGTCGGCGTCGCGTGGACCGAGTCCGGCTCCCCCGTGGTCCTGGCCGTCCTGTCGACCAAGCCTGCCCAGGACGCCCCGTACGACGACGCCCTCGTGGCGCGGGCCGCCGCCGCGGTGGCTCGGGCCCTGGGATAGGCACGGCGGTCAGGGCACCTCGCCGCGACTGCGGGCGTTCGCGTACGCCGTCGCGGCGCTGAGCCGCTCGGCCGGGGTCGCGGCGCGCACCCGCTCCGGCGGGCAGTCCCACTCCCTCCCGCCGCCCAGGGGGCGCAGCTGTACGTACGGCCCCTCGTGGCCCATGACCACACCGACCCGGCCGGTGCCGGTGTCCGTGACGTACGAGCCGACCGGCGGCCGGACCGCACTCACCGCAGCACCGCGGCGAGCCGGGCGGCCGTCTCCACCGAGCAGCGCCCCAGCTCGACGAGCGGACAGGGAGCCTCACGCGCGAGCCCGGCGGGGTCGAGCCGCAGCGAGGGGAGGGCGACTCCCGCCTTTTCGAGTACGGTCCGCAACTCCGCGAGGATGTCCTCCGCCTCCTGCACGCAGGCCGCCGAGTGAACCGGGTTCCGTGCTGCCACTGTGTACTTCCCCTTCCGTCGTTCACGCTTCGCATCTCAACGGTGACGCTCCGCGCCCGCACTCGGAAGAGTTTCGAGCCCTACAAGAGCGAGGTAGCACAAGGGGCTGCCGCACCTCAGGGAGTTCGAGAACGCACAGCCAGTCGCGATCTGTAGGATCCCCCCACACTCCGACCGGCTGAACGGACCCCATGGACATGGCTGCATGGTCTACCCGTCTGGCGCGCCCAGCCGATCTGCCCCGGATCCGGACCCTGTTGACCGGTACGTGCGCGACCGCGTCCATACCGTCGCGGGCGCTCCTCGCCGAGGCACTCGAACGCAGTCTGGTCCGAGTGGCCGAGTCCGCCGAGGAGTTGGTGGGCTGCATAGCCGTGGAGATGCCGTCACCGGGACATGTGCGCCTGTCGGTGATAGCGGTCCGGGACGATATGCGCCGCCAGGGCATGGCCTCGCGGCTCCTGACCGAGACGGTGCAAGGGGTTCCGCGGCGCTCGGGCGAACCGCCCCTGGTCTCCGCCCTGGCGAGCACCGAGCAGTCGCCGGTGACGGGCCTCTTGCTGGCGTGCGGTTTCATCGGCACCCGGGTCATGCGCACCGGCGGCGCCGACGATCCGCTCGTCGTCCACTACCAGTACAAGTTCCGGGTGGAGTACATCGATCCGGACGCACGTCACCTCGTCCAGGTGAGCGCCCGGGAGCAGCTCGTGGAGTCCCTGGCTCCGCCCGACCACGCCGTGACCGCCCTGGTCTCCCTGTCCGGTGAACCCGCTTTCGAGATCGCCCGGTTCGAGCAGGACGACCCGGCGACCCTCCAGTCCGGGGAGGCCGCCTCGGGCATCGCCTTCTCGGGTTCCGTGCTCGCCGCCGTGACCTTCCTCCTGGGCTTCGCCTTCTCGTCGGAGCGGTTTCCCGACGACGTCCGGCTGCTGCTCATCGGGGCGACCTTCAGCACCACGCTCTCCCTGATCGTGTACGCGAGCGCCTCCGGCGAGTTGGCCCGGATCCGTTCGAACTCGTTCGGCAGGATCATGAAATGGGGGAACGTACTGTCGGAGTACGGCGGGGTACTGCCGTTCCTGATCTCGCTGCCCGTCACCTACGCCCAAGTCAGCAGCGATCCCTGGACGACCCTGGTCCTGGCGGCCGTGCTCAGCGCCGCGATCGCCTGGTACGAGCACTCCGAGTTCTCCATCGCCCACAGGTTCCGGCGGAGTCGGACCGAGAGGGCCCTGCTGGTGCTCACCGCCCTCTCCCCGACGGTCGGTGCGGTACTGGTCTCGACGAAGACCACCAGTTGGCCGTGGACCGCCGGCCTGACCGTCACGCTGGCGGCCAGGACCTGGCTGTACCTGGCGCGCAGAGGTGCGGAGAAGGGCATCACGGAGCGCCGTCAGTGGCAGATCAGAAGGTGAGTTCCCCTGCTCTGCCGATCCGCTCGGCGACCTCGCGGGCGCATCCCCACGACAGGGTCACTCCCGCTCCACCATGACCGTAGTTGTGCACGAGCAGCGTGCCCTCGCGTGCTTCCTCCGCGAGCCGGACCTCCGACCGCACGGGCCGCAGCCCGACCCGGTGCCCCAGGATCCGGGCGCCCGCGAGGGACGGCTCGACCGCGACGCAGCGTCGTACGATCTCGCGTGCCGCGGCCGCGTCGGGGCGCAGGTCCCAGTTCCCGGACCCGGCTGTTCCGCCCAGGACCACGGCATCGGAGTGGGGGTAGATGTAGATCAGTTCCTCCGCGCCCGGGGTGTCGTCGGCGAAGAACGACCGGAGCCCCGGATTCTCCACCACCACCAGTTGGCCGCGCACCGCCTCGACCGCCGGGTCCGCCGCGAGCGAACGGGCTCCCACACCTGAGCAGTTGACGACGACCGGCGCCTCGCCCAGCGCTTCTTCGAGCGTCCCGTAACGGTGCCGCCGGAGGTGACCGCCCGCCCGCTCGAAGCGACGGGCGAGGTAGTGCAGATACCGGGGCATGTCGACCACGGGAGCACGGTAGCGCCACCCGGTCACGAAACCCGGGCGCAGTTCGCCGGGCGCGCAGACGCTCGCCTCGACCAGGCTGCCCCACGCCGGCATGGGGCAGGGGACCGTGGACTCGTGGGTGCCGTCCAGCACCCGGACCCCGGTGTCCGCGTCGGCGCTGAGCGCCTTCAGCACCGACAGGGTCACCCGGCTCCAGGCCTCGACCCGATGAGCGGGCTCGACCAGATACGGGTCCCACATCGCACCCGCGGCCGCCGAGGTCGTCTCACCGGGGGCCCGGTCGGTGTCCACGCGTACGTCCATGCCGGACTCCGCCAGGCACACGGCCGTGGTGAGCCCCGAGACTCCGGCGCCGATCACCACTACGTCGGCGGGCAATGCTCACCCTCCTTCTTTCACGCTTCGCATCTCCAAGGTAACCCTCCGCACCTACACTCGGAAGACTTTCGGGCCCTGCGAGGGCGGGGCAGCACAAGGGAGTCGGTGATGGCCAACGGTTCACGTCAGGCGGCCTGGGAGTTCTTCGGCGCGGAACTGAAGCGACGCAGGGAGAACGCCGAGCTGACGCAGGTGGAACTGGGGGCGCGGGTCTTCGTCTCCGGCGGCTATATCGGCCAGTTCGAGCAGGCGATCAGAAAACCGCAGTTGGACGTGGCCCAGCGGATCGACGAGGTACTGCAAACCGACGGTATTTTCGAGCGGTTGTGCAGGAAGCTGATCGATGATCCGCGGTACGCGGAGTATTTCGCGAGGGCGGCGGAGCTGGAGAAGCTGGCGACAGAGATCCACGAATTCGCCCCCGCTCTGGTGCCAGGGCTACTGCAGACGAGGGCGTACGCATGGGCTGTCACCGTGGCGATGAACCCGTTCGCGGTGGACGAGTACATCGAGGAGAAGGTGTCCGGCCGCATGGAGCGCGCCCGCATCCTCAAGGACGCCACACGCCCCTTGTACTGGGTGGTCCTGCACGAGAACGTGCTGCGCATCCCGGTCGGCGGACCTGCGGCCATGGCGGAGCAGTTGGAGCACATCACGCGACTGGCACGGGAGCGGACGGTAGTGGTGCAGGCACTGCCGTATGCGGCGGGAGCATACCCCGTCATGACCGGAGACCTGCGCCTCATGGAATTCGACGACGCTCCGCCAACGGCCTATACAGAAGCGGTGTATTCGGGGAACCTCCTGGACGATCCGGCCGTGGTCAAGCGTGCCCGGGCGGCATACGATCAGATCAGGGCCGCCGCACTGTCGCCACAGGCGTCCCTGGCCCTGATCGAATCGGCGGCGGAGGACTTCAGACGATGCGCGAGTACGACCTGAGCAACGCCCGCTGGCGCAAGAGCAGCTACAGCGACGGCAACGGCGGCAACTGCGTCGAGGTCGCCGACGGTGTCCCCGGCGTCGTCCCCGTCCGGGACAGCAAGGTGCCCGGCGGTGCCGTGCTGGTGGTGGGGGCCTGCGCCTGGGCCGACTTCATCGACGGCCTCCGTCGGAGCTGACACCCCGCATCGGCGGGAAGTTCCGTACGTACCGCTTCTGCCACGGGGTCTCCACGGCGTGCCGGTCGTAGTGGGCGCGCACATACGCCACGGCCTCCCCCGCCGGTACACCGTCGAGGACCGCGAGGCACGCCAGCGCCGTACCGGTACGGCCGCGGCCGCCCGCGCAGGCGACGTCGACGCGCTCTGTCGCGGCTCGACGCCACGCCTCGGCGAGGACCGCGCGGGCGGCGGCGCGATCGGCCGGGAGCCGGAAGTCGGGCCAGCGCAGCCAGCGGGACTCCCAGGGGACGTCCGGGGGCTGCTTGCCGAGGAGGTAGACGCCGTACGACGGGAGTGGCGCGCCCGGATCGAGGGCTCGTCTCAGCCCTCTCCCGCGTACCAGCCGGCCGGACGGCAACCGCAGCACACCCGCGGCCCGCTCGTCCCACGGCTCCTCACGTCCGGCGCACTGCTCATGCTCCCCGTCCACGGGTCCCGCATCCCCTTCCGACTTGTCCGTCGCGGCACGGCGACTGTACAAGCCGGATCCGGATGCGCGGTCTCGAATCAATTCAACCCACCTTGCGCAGCTCTCCGTCGGCGAAAACCGCGACCATCACGAGGCTGCCTCCCAGCGCCTCGATGTAACGGGCCACGACGTCCGTTCCGGAAACCTGACCGCTCTCGATCTGCGAGACGCGACCCTTGGTCACGCCCATGCGCTCGGCCACCTGCGCCTGGGTGTACCCACGTTCCTGGCGCATCTCGACCAGCCGCCAAGCCCGCGCTTCAGCCAGCAGGTTCTGGGCTCCTCGAAGAAACTCATCTCGACCGCCTGCCAGTTCCTCCGCCCGCTCGCGGTGCCCGCCGGTGGCCGACCACGCGGTGTATCCGCTCACTTCCCCGACTCCTTCTTCCGATCAGCCAGGTATTCCGTATAAGAACCCGCACCTCACTTCGCCCAGTCGAACCAGGACGCAATTCCTTGAGATTGTGCAGGACCGATCCTTTGATTCGGTCGACCAGTGGACGGCCCTCGGCGGGACCATGGCAGGCAAGAACCCAGATGGCCTGGTTCACGAGCACGTACGTCTCGGAGTCGATCTTCTCCAGATCGTGCAACCACTGATCCACCTCGGCCGTCAGGTAGATGTCCCAGTGTTCTTCCACACCTTGACCCTTTCCACGAGTTTAGCAGCAACTAAACTTCACGTCGGTCCGTGATGTGGACGCACCTGCGAGATCTTCACTCGAACGGGGGGATATCGCGGGGCGGGGGGGGGGATGGCGGGGCATCGGGGTCCGTTGTCAGGCGGGCGCGGGCGCTGGCGCTGGCGCTGGCGCTGGCGCTGCGGCGTGGACCGGATGCGTCTGTCCGACGATCCCGGCCCTGACGTGTCACGACGGTGTGCGGGCCTCCGTCAGGAGGCGGGTCACCTCGTCCGTGTGGATGGTCAGGGCCGCGCCGACGGTGCCGAGGGTGTCGTGTTCGGCGGGGGTGTAGGGGCCGTCGGCCAGGGCGATGCGGGCGGCCTGGAGGAGGATCGACTCCCGGCCCGCGGGGGCCAGGTGCGGGGCGAGCGGGTCGAGTGCCTCGTGCAGCTCTATGGCCAGGCCCGCGCCGCACGGCTGGTCGCCGTACGCGCGTCCGGTGTCCGCGGCCAGCGCCTCGACCAGGGCGGCCAGCTGCTCCTCGGTGCAGTCGGCCAGGCCGGCCGCGCGGACCGTGACCGCGGCGGTCTCCAGGGCCGTACGGGAGCCGGTTCCGCCCGCGGAGAGCACCGCCAGGGCGACGGTATGCACGGCGTCGCGGAGCATCGCGGAGAAGCGGGTGGTCGTCGGGTGGTCCAGGACGTCCGTGCCGAAGTGGCCGGCGCACGCGGCGCACTCGACGACCGGCCCGGTCGTGCCGCGCGGCAGCACCGGTACGCCGAGGACGGTGAAGCGCCGGCGCCCCGTCAGGCGCTGGTAGTTGCGGTCCCCGCCGCAGTCGGGGCAGAAGAACGCGCCGTCGCCGACCGGCGTCCACGCGGTGCGGGTGCCCAGCAGCCGGGCAAGCCTGGTGACACGGCCGTTTCGTCCCCGTACTGGCAGCACGTCCCACCTCCGTAACCGCACGGCAACATCGCCGCACTGGCGTGATGTTAGCCACATTGTCGAGGTGTAGTCAGCACCCCGGAGGAGACCTTTCCGTGACCTGTACCGGAGACTGGCCGATACTCACCGGGCACACGACGGGGCCCCGACCGCCTCAGCAGGCGGCCGGGGCCCCGAAAGCGCCGGTCAGAGCGGTCAGCGCGCCGCGCGGTTGACGGCCGAGACGACCGCCTTCAGCGACGCACGTGTCGTGTTCGCGTCGATACCGATCCCCCACAGAACCTTGTCGTCGATCGCGCATTCGATGTACGAGGCGGCCTGGGCGGAGGCGCCCTCGCTCATCGTGTGCTCCTGGTAGTCCAGCAGGCGTACGTCGACGCCGATGGAGTGCAGGGCGTCGAAGAAGGCCGAGATCGGACCGTTGCCGGAGCCGGTGAGGACGGTGTCCTCGCCGTCGACGGTGGCCTCGACCGTGAGGGTGTCGACGCCGTCGGTGTCCGTCGTCGACTGGCCGGTCCTGACCTGGATGCGGCCCCAGGGGTTCTGCGGGTTCGGCAGGTACTCGTCCTGGAAGGCCGCCCAGATCTCCTTCGGCGTGACCTCGCCGCCCTCGGCGTCCGTCTTCGCCTGGATGATCTTCGAGAACTCGATCTGCATCCGGCGCGGCAGGTCCAGCTTGTGGTCGTTCTTCAGGACGTAGGCGACACCGCCCTTGCCGGACTGCGAGTTGACGCGGATGACGGCCTCGTAGGAACGGCCGACGTCCTTGGGGTCGATGGGCAGGTACGGCACCGCCCACTCGATGTCGTCGACCGTGACGCCGTTGGCCTTCGCGTCGGCCTCCATGGCGTCGAAGCCCTTCTTGATGGCGTCCTGGTGGGAGCCGGAGAAGGACGTGTAGACCAGGTCGCCCACGTACGGGTGGCGCGGGTGGACCTCCATCTGGTTGCAGTACTCCCACGTACGGCGGATCTCGTCGATGTCGGAGAAGTCGATCTGCGGGTCGACGCCCTGCGAGAACATGTTCATGCCCAGGGTGACCAGGTCGACGTTGCCGGTGCGCTCGCCCTGCCCGAACAGGCAGCCCTCGACGCGGTCGGCGCCGGCCATCAGCGCCAGCTCGGCGGCGGCGACGGCCGTACCGCGGTCGTTGTGCGGGTGGACGGACAGGCAGACGTACTCGCGGCGGGACAGGTTGCGGTGCATCCACTCGAAGCGGTCCGCGTGCGTGGACGGCGTCGAACGCTCCACCGTGGCGGGCAGGTTGAGGATGATCTCGCGGCCCGGGCCCGGCTGGTACACGTCCATGACCGCCTCGCAGACCTCCAGCGCGAAGTCCAGCTCGGTGTCGGTGAAGATCTCCGGGCTGTACTGGTAGCCGAACTCCGTCTCGGGGCCCAGCAGTTTCTCGGCGTACTCCACCACCAGGCGGGTGCCGTCGACGGCGATCTGCTTGATCTCGTCCCGGGAGCCGCGGAAGACGACCCGGCGGAAGACCGGGGCGGTGGCGTTGTAGAGGTGGACGGTGGCGCGCCGGGCGCCCTTCAGGGACTCCACGGTCCGCTCGATCAGGTCCTCACGGGCCTGGGTCAGTACGGAGATCGTGACGTCCTCGGGGATCGCGCCCTCCTCCTCGATGATCGAGCGCACGAAGTCGAAGTCGGTCTGGCCGGAGGCCGGGAAGCCGACCTCGATCTCCTTGTAGCCCATCGCGACGAGCTGGTCGAACATCCGGCGCTTGCGCTCGGGCGACATCGGGTCGATCAGGGCCTGGTTGCCGTCGCGCAGGTCGGTGGAGAGCCAGCGGGGGGCGACGGTGATCCGGCGGTCGGGCCAGGTGCGGTCGGGGATGTCGACCTGCTCGTAGCGGCCGTACTTGTGGGTCGGCATGGAACTGGGCTGCTGGCGGTTGGCCATGGTTGCGTGGGCTCCTCGAAAAGTCCGCGGGTCCGCGGGTGCCGGAGAACGGCCGACGGCGCAACGCCGAACTCCGCGGGGAGGGGGTCGGCCTCGACTACAGGCCCTCGCCGCGGCAGCTAAGGAGAAGCAGCCCGAAACGCATGATGCTGTGCAGCCTAGCCGAGCCGCGCCGGGTGCGCGGTCCCGTCCCAGTATGCGAAATCGAAGGGACAAACGGGACAAAAAGTGCGCGATGTCACGCGACACATTCCCGCCGCCATGGTTGCGGGTGGTGACAGTGCGACCACACAGTGCAAGGGTGCCGGGTATGACGACCACCGGGGGCTTCGAGCCCGTCTTCTGCACCATCGTGCCGCCGCACGTCCTCGACCGCCTCGCACGCAACGAGGACCCCGCGCTCGCCCGACCCGCCCGCCGGACCCTGGAACGCGACGCCTTCGAGCGCACCCGGCGGCGGCTGACCACCGTCATCGGCGCACCCGCCGTCGCCGCGCCCGCGGGCAGTCGGGACGGGCAGCCGCACCGCACCGTCTACGACGCCCGGCACGGCACCGACCTGCCCGGCGGCAAGGTCCGCGGCGAGGGCGAGGAGCCAGGCCAGGACGCCACGGTCAACCGCGCCTACGCCGGCCTCGGCGCCACCTTCGAGCTGTACCTCACGGCCTACCGGCGCGACTCGATCGACGGCGCCGGCCTGCCGCTGGACGCGACCGTCCACTACGACGAGAAGTACAACAACGCCTTCTGGAACGGCGAGCAGATGGTGTTCGGCGACGGGGACGGTGAGGTCTTCCTGGACTTCACCATCCCGGTGGACGTCATCGGCCACGAGTTGACCCACGGCGTCACCCAGCACTCCGCCAACCTGGCCTACTTCGGGCAGTCCGGCGCACTCAACGAGTCGGTCTCCGACGTCTTCGGCTCGCTGATCAAGCAGTACACGCTCGGCCAGACCGCCACCGAGGCCGACTGGCTGATCGGGGCCGGACTGCTCGCCCCGGGCGTCCACGGCACCGCGCTGCGCTCCATGAAGGCCCCCGGCACGGCGTACGACGACGACGTGCTCGGCAAGGACCCGCAGCCGGCCACCATGGACCAGTACGTCCACACCGGCAGCGACAACGGCGGCGTCCACATCAACTCCGGCATCCCCAACCACGCCTTCTACCTGGTCGCCACGACGCTCGGCGGCCACGCCTGGGAGAAGGCGGGGCAGCTCTGGTACGACGTGCTGACGGGCGGCGCGTTGCACGCGGACGCGCAGTTCGCGGACTTCGCCACGCTCACCGTGCGGGCCGCGCGGGAGCGGTACGGCGCGGACGGCGGCGAATTCGAGGCCGTACAGAAGGCCTGGGAGCAGGTGGGGGTGCGGACGCTGTAGTTCCGTACTAGACACGGACCATGCGGATTCGAGTGAGGCGCACGGGAGGGTTCGCGGGCATCGAGCGCCGCGCCGAGGTGGACGTCTCGGGGCGGCCCGACGCCCCGCAGTGGCGGGAGCTCGCCGAGCGGGCGCTGGCCGCCGGCAGGGCCGCCCCGCCGGCCGGGGTGCCCGACGGCTTCAGCTACGAGATCACCGTGGACGGCCGGACGGTGTACGCGGCCGATCCCCGGCTGACCGGGGAGCAGCGCGAGCTCATCTCCCGCGTGCTCAAGGAGGGCGCGTGAGGCCCTTTTTCCCGCCCGGGCGTTGACTTCCGTTACCGACAGTAAGGATGATCCCGCCCATGGCGACGAACCCGATGCCCCGGTTCCCGGACGGCTTCCTGTGGGGCGTGTCCACCTCGGCCCACCAGATCGAGGGGGCCGCCGACCTGCGCGAGCCGTCCGTGTGGGACACGTTCTCGGCCGAGCCGGGGCGGGTCAAGGACGGCTCGACGGCGGCGGTGGCCTGCGACCACTACCACCGCCACCGCGAGGACGTGGCGCTGCTGGCCGGCCTCGGCGTCGACGCGTACCGCTTCTCCGTCTCCTGGCCCCGGGTGAACTCCCCCGGCGGCCTGGACTTCTACGACCGCCTGGTCGACGAACTGTGCGCGGCCGGCGTCCGCCCCGTCCCGACCCTCTTCCACTGGGACCTGCCGGCCCGGCTGGACTGGCTGGAGCGGGACACGGCCGCGCGGTTCGCCGACCACGTGTCGGTGGTCGCCGGGCGCCTGGGCGACCGCGTGACGAAGTGGATCACGCTCAACGAGCCCGCCGAGCACACCCTGCTCGGCCATGCCCTGGGCGTGCACGCGCCGGGCAGGCGGCTGCTGTTCGACGCACTCCCGGCCGCCCACCACCAACTGCTCGCCCACGGCCTGGCGGTCCGGGCGCTGCGCGCGGCCGGCGCCGCGGACATCGGCATCGCCAACTCGCACGGGCCCGTCTGGCCGGCGTCCGGGGAGCAGGCGGACGTCGAGGCGGCCGGCTTCTACGACCTGCTGCTGCACCGCCTGTTCGCCGACCCGCTGCTGCTCGGCCGGTACCCCGAGGGGCTGGGCGAGCTGATGCCGGGCGGCTCCGGGGGCGTCGACGCGGATCTGGAGGTCATCGCGGAGCCGCTGGACTGGTACGGCGTCAACTACTACGCCCCGACGCGGGTGGGCGCTCCGCGCGGCACGGAGGTCGAGTTCGGCGGTGTCACGCTGCCCGCCGAACTTCCCTTCTCGGTACGGGAGATCGAGGGCCGGCCGGTCACGGACTTCGGCTGGCCGGTGGTCCCGGAGGGGCTGACCGAGCTGCTGACCGGCTTCCGCGACCGCTACGGCGACCGGCTCCCGCCCGTCGTCATCACCGAGAACGGTTGCTCCTACGAGGGCCTCGACGACCAGGACCGCATCGCCTACCTGGACGGACACGTCCGCGCCCTGCACCAGGCCCTGGAGGCGGGCGTGGACGTACGCGGCTACTTCGTGTGGTCGCTCCTGGACAACTGGGAGTGGGCGGAAGGCCTCGCCCGCCGCTTCGGCCTGGTGCACGTCGACTACGAGACCCTGAAGCGCACCCCGAAGGCGTCCTACCACTGGTTCCAGAACCTGCTCCGAACCCAGCGGACCCCGGCACCGGCGCCCGCCCCACCCCCCGCACCGGACTGATCCCACCCGGGGACCGTCCAGGTCGTCGGGGTCGTCGAAAAGTCCTACGGTGTTGTCGCGCCCCCGTCGTACCCTGGAAGCGCGAGGCCGCGCTCACTTGTGCGGCCGTGACGAGGAGGAACCGCAGGCCTTCAGCGCCGGCCCATGACTCAGACACCCGCAGCCAAGACCCCCGCGCAGGGGCAGGCCAGAGCACAGTTCACCGTCCCCGCCCAGCACCCCATGGTGACCGTCCTGGGGTCCGGCGACTCTCTCCTGCGCGTGATCGAGAAGGCCTTCCCGGGGGCCGACATCCATGTCCGGGGCAACGAGATCAGCGCGGTCGGCGACCCGGCGGACGTCGCCCTGGTCCAGCGCGTGTTCGACGAGATGATGCTGGTGCTCCGCACCGGGCAGCCGATGACGGAGGACGCAGTGGAACGCTCCATCGCCATGCTCAAGGCGAGCGAGAACGGCGAGAGCGACGGCCACGAGACCCCCGCCGAGGTCCTGACCCAGAACATCCTGTCCTCGCGCGGCCGCACGATCCGCCCCAAGACGCTCAACCAGAAGCGGTACGTCGACGCGATCGACAAGCACACGGTCGTCTTCGGCATCGGCCCCGCCGGCACCGGAAAGACCTACCTGGCCATGGCCAAGGCGGTGCAGGCCCTGCAGTCCAAGCAGGTCAACCGCATCATCCTGACCCGCCCGGCGGTCGAGGCCGGCGAGCGCCTGGGCTTCCTGCCCGGCACGCTCTACGAGAAGATCGACCCGTACCTGCGCCCGCTGTACGACGCGCTGCACGACATGCTCGACCCGGACTCCATCCCGCGTCTGATGGCGGCGGGCACGATCGAGGTCGCGCCGCTCGCCTACATGCGCGGCCGCACCCTCAACGACGCCTTCATCATCCTGGACGAGGCCCAGAACACCAGCCCCGAGCAGATGAAGATGTTCCTCACCCGGCTCGGCTTCGACTCGAAGATCGTCATCACGGGTGACGTCACCCAGGTGGACCTGCCCAACGGCCAGAAGTCCGGGCTGCGGCAGGTGCAGGAGATCCTGGAGGGGGTCGAGGACGTCCACTTCTCCCGTCTGTCGTCGCACGACGTCGTACGGCACAAGCTCGTGGGCCGTATCGTCGACGCGTACGAGAAGTACGACAGCAGGAACGGCACCGAGAACGGCGCGGCCAGGACCGGCGGCCACAGCAGGACCGGGCACGCGCACGGACACGGGCACAAGGGGAAGTAGACCAGCACCACCATGTCGATCGACGTCAACAACGAGTCGGGAACCGAGGTCGACGAGCGGGCGATCCTCGACATCGCCCGCTACGCACTCACCCGCATGCGCATCCACCCGCTCTCCGAGCTCTCGGTGATCGTCGTGGACGCCGACGCCATGGAGCAGCTGCACGTCCAGTGGATGGACCTGCCGGGGCCCACGGACGTCATGTCCTTCCCGATGGACGAGCTGCGGCCGCCGTCCAAGGACGACGAAGAGCCCCCGCAGGGCCTCCTCGGGGACATCGTGCTGTGTCCCGAGGTCGCCGCGAAGCAGGGGGCCGAGGCCCCGACGCAGCACTCCATGGACGAGGAGCTCCAGCTGCTCACCGTCCACGGCGTGCTGCACCTGCTCGGCTACGACCACGAGGAGCCGGACGAGAAGGTCGAGATGTTCGGTCTTCAGGCAGCGATCGTGGACGGCTGGCGCGCGGAGCGTGGCCTGCGCGGCCCGTCCCCGGCACCCACCGTCTCGTAAGCCCGCCCATGAGCCCTCAGATCGTCGTCGGCGCGATCGCGCTCGTCGTCGTCGCCTGGCTCGCCGCCTGCGCGGAGGCGGGCCTGGCACGGGTGTCCAGCTTCCGTGCCGAGGAGGCCGTGAAGTCGGGCCGCCGCGGCAGCGCCAAGCTGGCCCAGGTCGCCGCCGACCCGACCCGCTACCTCAACCTGGCGCTGCTGGTGCGCGTGACGTGCGAGATGGCGGCGGCGGCGCTGATCACCTACGCCTGCCTGGAGGCGTTCTCCGGCACGGGCCAGGCACTGGTGATCGCCATCGCGGTCATGGTGCTCGTCTCGTACGTGGCCGTCGGGGTCTCCCCGCGCACCATCGGCCGCCAGCACCCGCTGAACACGGCGACCGCCGCGGCGTACGTGCTGGTGCCGCTCGCACGGGTGCTGGGCCCGATCCCGTCGCTGCTGATCCTCATCGGCAACGCGCTGACCCCCGGCAAGGGGTTCCGGCGCGGCCCGTTCGCCTCCGAGGCGGAACTGCGCGCCATGGTCGACCTGGCCGAGCAGGAGTCGCTGATCGAGGACGAGGAGCGGCGCATGGTGCACTCGGTCTTCGAGCTGGGCGACACCCTCGTGCGCGAGGTCATGGTGCCGCGCACCGACCTGGTGGTGATCGAGCGCTACAAGACCATCCGCCAGGCCCTCACGCTGGCGCTGCGCTCCGGCTTCTCCCGGATCCCGGTCACCGGCGAGAGCGAGGACGACATCGTCGGGATCGTCTATCTGAAGGACCTGGCCCGCAAGACGCACATCAACCGGGACGCCGAGAGCGAGCTGGTGTCGACGGCGATGCGTCCGGCCGTCTTCGTGCCGGACACGAAGAACGCCGACGACCTGCTGCGCGAGATGCAGAAGGAACGCAACCACGTCGCCGTCGTCATCGACGAGTACGGCGGCACGGCCGGCATCGTCACCATCGAGGACATCCTCGAGGAGATCGTCGGCGAGATCACCGACGAGTACGACCGCGAGCTGCCGCCGGTGGAGGCGCTCGGCGACGACCGCTACCGCGTCACCGCGCGCCTGGACATCACGGACCTGGGCGAGCTGTACGGCCTGGAGGAGTATGACGACGAGGACGTGGAGACCGTCGGCGGACTGCTCGCCAAGGCCCTGGGCCGGGTTCCCATCGCGGGCGCGTCGTCGGTCGTGGAGCTGCCCGACGGCCGGGAGCTGCGGCTGACCGCGGAGGCCGCGGCCGGCCGCCGGAACAAGATCGTGACCGTGCTCGCGGAGCCGGTGGGCCCGGCGGCGCCCGCCGGGGACGGGGGACGGAAGCCGGAGTGAGCCCCGAGGGGCCGCGCGCGGACCGGCTCCGCCTCGACCCGGCGTGAGCACCCGGGCTCCGCTGCCGCCGGGGTGATCCGGCAGCCGCCGGGGTGATCTCGGCGGCCACCGGGGCGGCTCCTATGCTCGGGGCATGACCGAGACCAACGCGCTTGATCCCGAGGACCTCAAGATCGTCACCCTGGCCCGTTCGGCCCGGGCCCGCAACGGTGTGCCGGAGGGCGCCGCCGTACGGGACGAGACGGGACGTACGTATGTCGCCGGGTCGGTGCACCTCGCCTCACTGAAGCTGAGCGCCCTGCGGACGGCGGTGGCGATGGCCGTCGCGTCCGGGGCGACGTCCTTGGAGGCGGCCGCGGTGGTCAGCGAGGCGGAGGGCATCGCCCCGGAGGACCGGGCCGCCGTACGGGACCTGGGCGGCGCCGGAACGCCGGTCCTGCTGGCCGGCCCGGACGGCACCGTCCGGCTCACACTGCCGGCGGGCGAGGACGGCTGAGGCCGGCCCCGGAGGCCTCCTGGACGGTGCGGTGGGCCGTCAGACCGCCGTCGACGCGGATGCCGGTCACGCTCTCGTCGCCGGCCACGGCGTCCAGCGCCGCCTACGCCGTCCTCGCGTCGTGAAGGGCAGAGGTCGCACGCTGTGCCCGATTCGGGATCTATCCGGCCCTTGCCGATTTCGCCGCCACGTCACCGCATCCCCGAATGGGTCGGATAACGTAACGCGTCGAACAACAGGGCGTCTTGAGGGCGCAGGCGGCCGATGTGCTATCCGGCGGAGGACTTGAACGATCGTGGACGCACACAGTCGTGGGCAAGCGGACGCAACCGATCCTGCCGACCAGTGGTTACTCAACCCGGAGACCGGCGAATACGAACTGCGACTGGACAGTTCCCCGGAGCAGCCGAAGGAACTCCGCCCGCGCAGTGCCCCCCGCCCCGGTTCCGCCGCCTCCGCCCGCGTCCCCGCCCAGCGCGGCCGCCGTGCTGCACCCGCTCCGGACGACACGTCCGGCCCTGGCCGGCGCAGGCAGCAGAAGAAGAGGGGTAAGAAGAAGGCGCTGATGTGGACGGGAGGTGCCCTGGGCCTGGTCCTCGTTGCCGGCTCGGCGTTCGCGTATTACTGGTACGACCGCCTCTCCGGCAACATCAACACCGTTGACATCGGTGACGTGGGCAGTGACAAGGTCCTGGCGGACGGGCCGGCCAACATCCTGATCATCGGCAACGATGTCCGCACCGGTGAGGGCAACGAGAGCTACGGCAACCGGGACAACGTCACCGGCCACGCCGACACCACACTGCTCTTTCACGTCTCGGAGGACCGCACCAACGCGACCGTGGTGAGCATCCCCCGGGACCTCATGGTCAAGATCCCGGACTGCGAGGCGAAACAGTCCGACGGTTCGACCAAGGCCATCCCCGGCTCGACGACCACCACCAAATTCAACGAGTCCTACGGGGTGAACAGCCGCGACCCAGGCTGCACCATGCTCACAGTCGGGAAGATCTCCGGCCTCCAGGTCGACCACTTCATGATGTTCGATTTCAACGCGGTCAAGACGCTGTCCACGGCGGTCGGCGGTGTCAAGGTGTGCCTGACGGAGCCCATCAAGGACGTGAGCGGCGGGTCCAAACTTGATCTACCGGCTGGGGAGAGCACGATCCAGGGCGAGGCCGCGCTGTCGTTCCTCCGCAACCGGCACGGCCTCAAGAACGAGAGCGACCTGGACCGGATCGAGATGCAGCAGAAGTTCGTCGCGTCGATGATCCGCCAGCTGAAGGAGGACACGCTGGACAGCCCGTCGAAGATGCTCGACGTCGCCGACGCGGCCACCAAGTCCCTCACCGTCGACAAGGGCATAGGCAGCCCCAGCAAGCTGCTCACCCTCGCCAGGGAACTCACCAAGATCGATCTGAAGAACATCACCCTGATGACGGTGCCGGTGATCGACAACCCGGACGAGCCCACGCCCGTCACCGTCGTACTGGACCCGGTGGAGGCCCCGAAGGTCTTCAGCATGATGCAGAACGACGTCTCCTTCACCGAGGTGAAGAAGAAAAAGAAGAACGCCAAGGACAAGCAGGAAGCGCTCCTCAAGGGCCCGCGGGCCGAGGCGTCCGAGATACGCGTGGACATTCTCAACGGCGGCGGCCCGCAGGGTGCCGCGCAGGAGACCCTGGCCTGGCTGCAGACCGGCGAGGGTGTGGCCAGGTCCACGAACAAGGGCAACGCCCCGGCCGAAGTCGACAGGACGCGGCTGGAGTACGCGCCGAACCAGGCCGATCAGGCCCGCAAGCTCGCCGACCTGATGGGCCTGCCCGCCTCGGCCCTCAAGCTCGGCACGACGGACGCCGCCGAGACGGAGGCGATGACGCTCACCCTCGGCCCCGACTTCAAGAAGGCGGGTGTCCCCATCGCCCCGCCGAAGAAGGTCGACGTGAAACAGTCCCGGGCCGACGAGAAGATGTGCGAGAAGTAGCCCGGCCGATATGGCCACGTCGTGGCTGCCCAGGGCTGGGCCTCGCCGACTGAGCACGGGCCGCCCCGGCCGGGTCCTCGGCCCGGGCGGCCCGTGCCGCCGGTGGTACAGACGGGCCTTGTCGATCAGGGAGAATGGGCGCCATGAGCGTTCGTACCCAGTCATCCGAGCAGCCGGCAGAGACTGTCCACCGGGCGGGCTTCGCCTGCTTCGTGGGCCGTCCCAACGCGGGCAAGTCCACCCTCACGAACGCTCTGGTCGGGCAGAAGGTGGCGATCACCTCGAACCGGCCGCAGACGACGCGGCACACCGTGCGGGGCATCGTCCACCGCCCGGACGCGCAGCTGATCCTGGTGGACACACCGGGGCTGCACAAGCCGCGCACGCTGCTGGGGGAACGGCTGAACGACGTCGTGCGGACCACGTGGGCCGAGGTCGACGTGATCGGCTTCTGCCTGCCGGCCGACCAGAAGCTCGGGCCCGGTGACCGGTTCATCGCGAAGGAGCTGGCCGGGATCAAGAAGACGCCCAAGGTCGCGATCGTCACCAAGACGGACCTGGTGGACTCCAAGACGCTCGCCGAGCAGCTGATCGCGATCGACCGGCTGGGCGAGGAGCTGGGAATCACCTGGGCGGAGATCGTGCCGGTGTCGGCGACGGCGAACCAGCAGGTGGACCTGCTGGCCGATCTGCTCGTCCCGCTGCTGCCGGAGGGGCCCGCGCTCTACCCCGAGGGCGATCTCACGGACGAGCCCGAGCAGGTCATGGTGGCCGAGCTGATCCGGGAGGCGGCGCTGGAGGGGGTGCGGGACGAGCTGCCCCACTCCATCGCGGTCGTGGTGGAGGAGATGCTGCCCCGCGAGGACCGCCCGGCGGACCGGCCGCTTCTCGACATCCACGCCAACGTGTTCATCGAGCGGCCGAGCCAGAAGGGGATCATCATCGGCCCCAAGGGCAAGCGGCTGAAGGAGGTCGGGATCAAGTCCCGCAAGCACATCGAGGCGTTGCTGGGGACGCCGGTGTTCCTCGACCTTCATGTGAAGGTCGCCAAGGACTGGCAGCGGGACCCCAAGCAGTTGCGCCGCCTCGGCTTCTGACGGCTCGGTTCGCCGCGGGGTCCCTCTCGGAGCTCGGACCCCGCTTTCCTGTAGGGGTCAGCGCAGGGCTCGTAGGACCTTCTTCGCGTCCTTCGCCTTCAGGTTGACGAAGACCGGGATGGCGTTCAGGGGGGTGGGGTAGGCCGGGATGGTCTGCGGGCCGTGCAGGGTTCGGGCGCGGGCCACGTCGTACCAGGTGCCCGCGGGAAGGTGGACGGATCGGCTGACGGCGTCGGCCAGTTGCGGGGCCGCCAGGACCGCGGGGCCCAGCATCCACTCGTCGGTGATCGTGTACGCCTGCCCGTCGTGCGGGAAGTCGAAGAAGAGCGGGCGCATGATGGGGTCGCCGGTGCTCAGCGTGTGCCGGACCTGGTCGCCGAGGTAGGACGCGAGACGGCCGTGGCGGGCGATGGCCTCGCGGTACAGGACGGCGGTCTGCGCGTCGTACACCACCTTCCCGCCGGTCGTCACGTCGACGGTCTCGACGGGGGACGTGGAGGCGTACATGAGCGGCATCAGCGACGCGGCCTGGGCCCAGCGGACCAGGACCTGCTTGGTGGGGGCGGGCTGACCGCCGGAGCCGCCGATCATGTCGGTGGTGACGAAGGGGTAGCCGATGGTGGAGAGGGCGAGGTTCTGCGTCACGGCGGCCCGCAGGGAGTCCCAGCCGGTGCCCTTGTCCAGCTGACGGGTGACGAACCCGGCCCGGTGCGCGGTGGTGTCCCAGTGGACGCGGATGCCGACGCCCTGGAGGTCGAACTCGTCGGCGAGCTGCGCGCCCAGGCGCTGGTAGTCGGTGGGCTGGTGGCCGGCACGCGGAACGCACCGCTCGTCGAAGAAGCGGGTGTCGAACTTCAGCCCGTCGACGCCGTAGGTGCGCATCAGGCCCCGGAGCCGGCCCTCGTACCAGGCCCTGGCCTCCGGGTTGGCGAGGTCGACGATGCCGGCGGTGCCGTTCCACCAGGTGACCCGGCACGGCTCGGCGGGATCGGTGGCGGCGCCGAGCAGATAGCCGTGGTCGGCGGCGTACCGGTACTGGTCGGAGTCCAGGTTGATCCACAGCGTCACCCAGAGGCCGAAGTCGAAGCCGAGGTCGTGGATCCGGCGGGACATCGCCCCGGGGTCCGGGTAGGCCTTCGGGTCGAAGGTCAGGTTCCCGTAGTCGGACTCCCACCGGTCGTCGAGCTGGAGCGTGTGCCCGGTGATCCCGTGGTCGTGCAGGTCCTGGGCGTAGCCGAGGAGCCGCGCCTGGTCGACGTGGGTGTAGAACTGCGCCCACGAGTTCCACACCGGCTCGGCGAACTGCCGCCGGGTGGCGTCGCTCTTGTCCGGCCTGCCCACGACGCCGACGTAGTCGCGGTAGACCTCCAGCGGCGTGGACTCGACGAAGACCGTGGCCTTGTAGGGGCCCGCGGACTCGATGTCGAAGCGGCCGAGGCCGTCCTCGTCCTGGTTGACGGCCACGTTCATGACGCGCCCGGTGTCCACGTGCAGTCCGGCCGCCGAGGACGTGTACCAGAACGGGTCGACCATGTAGTAGGAGGCGGGCCCGAAGGCCGGGTCGGCGACCTGCCCGCTGTCGAGCGGCCAGGGCTGGTCGGTGGCGGGTCCGCCGTGCGGGGTCCGGGTCTCGCCGTGGCCGTACCAGTGGCCGGCGGACGACAGGTCGTAGGCGAGGCCGAGGCGCTCGGGTGCGGTGCCGAGGACCTGCCAGTCGAGCCGGTAGCGGTCGGCGGCCGGGGTGATACGGGCCCGTACGGTGGCGCCGGGCGCCGTCGTGGCGGCGGTGACGGTGAGCGTGCCGTTCTTCCAGGTCCAGTCGGTGACGCGGGTGGCGTGCTGCCAGCCGCCGGCGGTCTGGAAGCGCAGTGCGCCGGTGGCGCCGCCCGCGGTGGCGAGGACCGTGCCGCCCGAACGTCCCGTCGTCAAGCCGAGTTGATTCCTCGTCA
Organism: Streptomyces sp. NPDC052043; assembly: GCF_044548235.1. NCBI lineage: Bacteria > Bacillati > Actinomycetota > Actinomycetes > Kitasatosporales > Streptomycetaceae > Streptomyces > Streptomyces sp. NPDC052043. The sequence goes on along the minus strand of NZ_JBIUBT010000001.1, from coordinate 178,716 downwards.
CCCGTAATGTGTATCCGGGAGTGGTGCGGTCCGCCGGTACGGTCAGGGTGAGCCGGTCCGCCGAGTGGGTGAGACGGGGCGCGTGACGGCCGGCCGCGGTCCCGGTCCGTGTCCGCGCCTGGGCCGGTTCCGGCGCGGTCAACGCGACGGGCAGCGCGAGGACAAGGCCGGAAACGGCGAGGAGCACTCCGAGTCTGCGTGATGGTCTGCGCACGACGCGTGTCCTTCGCCGAAGGGAGTCGGGAGCCCGGTGGCCGCTTGCCCCACCGTGCTCGGTCGGGCCGATGATCGGGCGGCGGACGTCGCCTGTCAACGACCGTTCCCGGCCGGAACGCCGTGGCGGAATCAGCCGGATCCACCAGATCCGCCGAATGCGCTGGACGCACTGAACGCACAGAACGCGCCGCGGTGGACGCCTCGACGCGCGATCGTCGCGCCGGTCACGCCGGCCGACGGAAGCCGATGGTCGGCACGGCCCGGCGCCGCGGCCACGGCTCGACGCTCACCTCGGGTACCAGGTCCTCCAGGAACGCGTACCGCCGCAGGGCCGCCGGGTCCTGGCCCTCGACCGACTGGACCCGGCGCCACCAGGCGGCGATCTCGGACCAGCCGGGGGCCGACAGGGAGCCGCCGAACTCCTGCACCGACAGGGCGGCGGTGAGGCCGGCGAAGGCGAGGCGGTCGGCCAGCGGCCAGCCGGCCAGGGTGCCGGTGACGAAGCCGGCCACGAAGACGTCGCCCGCGCCGGTCGGGTCCAAAGCCTCCACCGCGATGGCGGGCACCTCGGCGCTCTCCCCCGTGCGCCGGTCGACCGCGAAGGCGCCCTCGGCGCCGAGGGTGACCACCGCGAGCGGTACGAACGCGGTGAGCGCGTGCGCGGCGGCGCGCGGGCAGTCCGTGCCCGTGTAGCGCATCGCCTCCTCGGCGTTGGGCAGGAACGCCTCGCAGTGCTCCAGGTCGGCCAGGCCCGCCAGGTCCCAGGCGCCGGTGTCGTCCCAGCCGACGTCCCCGAAGACGCGCGTGCCCTCGCCCGCGGCCTGGGCGATCCACGGGGAGCGCCGGCCCGGTGTCAGGGAGGCCACGGCGGCCCGCGCGCGGGGCCGGCACTCCGGGACGCCCTCCTGGAGGAACACGGCCTCCGGGGGCGGCTCGTGGCCGTGCGAGACCATGGTGCGCTCGCCCTCGTAGGCCATGGAGACGGTGACCGGGGAGTGCCAGCCTGGCACGGTGCCGGACGGAGACAGGTCGATGCCCTCGCCCTGTTCCAGCGCGTCCCAGCAGTAGTCGCCGTAGTGGTCGTCGCCGAAGGCCGCCGCCAGGGACGTCCGCAGTCCCAGGCGGGCCAGCGCGGTCGCCATGTTGGCCACCCCGCCGGGGCTCGACCCCATCCCGCGTGCCCAGGACTCGGTCCCGCGCACCGGGGCGGATTCGAGTCCGGTGAAGACGATGTCGAGGAAGACGGTGCCCGTGAGGTACACGTCCCAGGGCGGGTCGTCCGCCGAGCGCAGTCCGGCCAGCGGGTCGACCGGGGGTTCGACGTGGACGTGCGGTGCCCCGACGATGTACTCCCGGCCCTCCGGGTCCTCCGGGTGCTCCCGGCCCTCCGGTCCCGTTCCGGCGGACGTGTTGGACGCGGTCACGGTGCGCTCCCTGACGTGGTGCTGGTCCGGCCAGTGTGCACCAGAGCGCCGACGACGCGTCGGCGCTCGCGCCGGGGAGCGCGGCCGCGTCTACCAGCGGGGGGTCGGCGGCGCGGTCCAGCCCGGTTCGGCGACGCGCATCGCCGCCGCGTCGTCCCGGTCCCGCAGGCGGCCGTCGTCCTCGGCCCAGCGGCGGTGCAGGAAGGCCAGCCTGTCCCGGTCGAGTTCGACGCCGAGCCCGGGGGCGTCGGGGACGGTGATCCGGCCGCCGTCGAAGGTGAGCCGTTCGGTCAGGACGTCCTCCGACTGCCAGGGATAGTGGCTGTCGCAGGCGTGGTGGAGGCCGGGCACGGTGGACGCCACGTGGGTCATCGCGGCCAGGCTGATCCCCAGGTGGGTGTTGGAGTGCATGGACACGCCGACGCCGAAGGCGGCGCACAGGGCCGCCAGGTGCTGGGTGTTGCGCAGGCCGCCCCAGTAGTGGTGGTCGGAGAGCAGCACCTGGACCGCGTTCGAGGTGAACGCCTCCTTGATCTCGGCGAAGGTCGTCACGCACATGTTGGTGGCCAACGGCACACCGGCGCGGGCCGCCACCTCGGCCATGGCCGGGGTGCCGAGGGTGGGGTCCTCCAGGTACTCCAGGACGTCCCCGAGTTCCCGGGCCACCTCCAGCGAGGTCTCCACCGACCAGGCCCCGTTGGGGTCCAGGCGCAGCGGGTGTCCCGGGAAGGCCTCCGCCAGGGCCCGTACGGCGGCGATCTCCTCCTGGGGCGGGAAGACGCCGCCCTTGAGCTTGAAGGAGGTGAAGCCGTGGCGCTCGGTGAACCTGCGCGCCTGCTCCACCACCCCCGCCGGGTCGAGGGCGGCGCCCCAGTCGTCCTTCTCGCAGGCGACGCCGTCCGGATGCGCGGCCCACTTGTAGAAGAGGTAGGCGCTGTACTCCACGGAGTCCCGCACCTTGCCGCCGAGCAGCGCGTGCACGGGCAGGCCGAGCGCCTTGCCGAGGGCGTCCAGGCAGGCGACCTCGAAGCCGGACAGGACGGACAGGCGCAGTTTGTCGGCGGTCTGGACGCCGCGCAGCCCGCCGACGTCCACGGCGTTCTCCACCCGGGAGGCGTCCACGGCGACGTCGAGGGCGAACAGGGCGTTCAGATCGGTGATCCGGTGTCCCGTCAGCCGGTCGGCGAGCGGGCGGGCCAGCTCCAGGTACTTGGTGTCGCCGTAGGTCTCGCCGTATCCGGTGATCCCGTCGGCCGTCACCACCTCCACGATCAGGCGGGGCGTGTACGGCTGGTGGACGCCCTGGGTGTTCAGCAGCGGCGGGTCGGCGACCAGGATCGGGGTCAGCCGTACCTCGGTGACGGTGAGGTCGCGGGTCACAGGGCGGCTCCCACCATGTCGAGTCCGGCGGACAGCAGTTCCCTCAGGTCGGCCAGGTCGGCGGGTGAGGGGTCGGTGAGCGGGGCCCGTACGGGTCCGACGGGGCGCCCGCGCAGCCGGGCGGCCGCCTTCACCAGGGACACGGAGTATCCGGGTGCCCGGTCGCGCAGTTCGACGAAGGGGACGTAGAAGTCGCGCAGCAGCTTGTCGGCGGAGCCGCCGTCGCCGGACCGCAGCGCGGCGAAGAAGGCGTTGGCGATCTCCGGGGCGAAGGCGTGGACGGCGGAGGAGTAGGCGCGGACGCCGACGGCGGCGTAGGCGCGGGCCTGCATCTCGGCGGTGGGGGCGCCGTTGAAGAACAGGAAGCCCTCGGGGGCGGCGAGGGTGAGCCGCTGGAGGGCGTCGAGGTCGCTGCGGCCGTCCTTGAGGCCGATGAGCGAGGGGATCCGCGCGATGCGCCGGAACGTCTCCAGGCGGTACGCCACCTGTTCGCGCTGGTAGGCGATGAGCGGCAGCCGGGTGCGGGCCGCGAGCTGTTCGAGCTGGGCGGCCAGACCGTCCTGCGGGGCGGTGACGAGGTAGTGCGGCAGGACGAGCAGCGCGTCGGCGCCGGCCTCCTCGGCGATCCGCGCGAACCGTGCGGCCTGCGCCCAGCCGTACCCGGCGCCCGCCACCACGGGCACCCGGCCCGCCGCCTCCTCGACGGCGATCGAGACGACCTGGCGGTACTCGTCCTCGTCCAGGGAGAAGAACTCGCCGGTGCCGCAGGCCGGGAAGACGGCGCCGGGTGCGGTGGCGAGCTGGGCCGCCAGGTAGGCGCGGCTGCCGTCGGGGTCGAGCGAGCCGTCGTCGTGGAAGGCGGTCAGCGGGAAGGACAGCACGCCGCCCGCCATCCCGTCCCGCAGTCTGCGCACCACATCGGACGGACCCGCGGTGTTCGTCTCCGGACTCACCTTGGCCAGCTCCCCACATAGACGCCATCCATGTATGGGAACGGAGTTTAGAAACGCGAACATGCCGCGTCAACGGGCCTGCGTGGGAACGTCGTTGGCCCCGCGAAACCCGCCCGTGCGCCGCGGTGTGCGGCCGGAAAGCGCGCATGCGCCGGGCGCACGGGGCGCCCGGCGCATGCGGGGGTGACGGGTTCGGCGGGGACCTACGGGAACTCGTACGCCTCGACCTCGGCGAGGTACCGCCGGCGCCGCTCCTCGTCGTGTTCCAGGAAGGAGGCGAGAAAGGAGTTGCGGGCCAGTTCGCGCAGCCGGTCCTTGCTCAGCCCCAGGGCGTCGCGTACGGCGTGGAAGTTCTCGCCGACGTAGCCGCCGAAGTAGGCCGGGTCGTCGGAGTTGACCGTGCACAGCAGGCCGGCGTCCAGCATGGCGGGCAGCGGGTGGTCGGCCAGGGTGTCGACCGCGCGGAGGCGGACGTTCGACAGGGGGCACAGGGTCAGCGGGATCCGGTCGCGCACCAGGCGGGCGACCAGCTCCGGGTCCTCCATGCAGCGCAGCCCGTGGTCGACGCGCTCGACGCCGAGCGCGTCGAGGGCCTGCCTGATGTACTCCGGCGGGCCCTCCTCCCCGGCGTGCGCCACCCGGCGCAGCCCGAGGGCGGCGGCGGCCTCGTACACCTCGCGGAACTTCGCCGGCGGGTGCCCCACCTCGGCCGAGTCCAGGCCGACGCCCACGATCCGGTCGAGGTACGGCTTGGCGGCGTCGAGCGTCTCCATGGCCGACTCGGCGGACTCGTCGCGCAGGAAGCACATGATCAGGTGGGTGGACACGCCGTGCCGCTCCTGGCTGCGCGCCAGCGCCCGCCACAGCCCCTCGACGACCGTGCCCATGCCGACGCCCCGGGCCAGGTGGGCCTGCGGGTCGAAGAAGATCTCCGCGTGCCGCACACCCTGCGCGGCGGCACGCGCGAGATAGGCGTCGGCCAGGTCCTCGAAGTCCTGCTCGGTGCGCAGGACGGCCATGAGTTCGTAGTACAGGTTCAGGAAGGACTGGAGGTCCTCGAACCGGTAGGCCTTGCCGAGCGCGTCGGTGTCCGCGTACGGCAGCTCGACACCGTTGCGCGCGGCCAGCCGGAAAGCCAGCTCGGGCTCCAGGGTGCCTTCGATGTGCAGGTGCAGTTCGGCTTTCGGCAGGGGCATCAGAGCATCGTACGACCTGGTCAGCGCCGTTTCGGAACCGACACCCTGAGCAGGTCGTACGCCACGGTCAGCTCGCCGTCGAACCCGGCCGCCCGCGCCTGCCGCTCGAAGTCCCCGGACTCGGTGTAGCGCTGGCTGAAGTGGGTGAGCACCAGATGCCGCACGCCCGCGTCCCGCGCCACCCGCGCCGCCTGCCCGGCCGTCAGGTGGCCGTACTCGACGGCGAGTCGCTCGTCCTCGTCGAGGAAGGTCGACTCGATGACCAGCAGGTCGCAGCCCTCGGCGAGCGCGTGCACGCCCTCGCACAGCCGGGTGTCCATGACGAACGCGAACCGCTGTCCGCGCCGCACCTCGCTGACGGCCTCCAGCGGCACCCCGTCCAGGGAGCCCTCGCGCTGGAGGCGGCCCACGTCCGGGCCCTTGATCCCGTGCGCGGCGAGCCGCTCGGGCAGCATGCGGCGCCCGTCCGGCTCGACGAGCCGGTAGCCGAAGGACTCCACCGGGTGGGAGAGCCGGCGGGCCTCGAGGGTGTACGCCGGGGTGGTCGCGAGGACGCCGTCCGCGTCGACCGGGGCCTCGGTGAGCTCGACCGTCTCGCGGTAGGCGGTGGCGTACCGCAGGCGGTCGAAGAAGCGCTTGCCGGAGCGCGGGTAGTGGGCGGTGATCCCGTGCGGCACCTGGTCGAGGTTGATCCGCTGGATCACCCCGGCCAGGCCGAGGCTGTGGTCGCCGTGGAAGTGGGTGACGCAGATCCGGTTCAGGTCGTGCGCCGCGACCCCGGCGCGCAGCATCTGGCGTTGCGTGCCCTCGCCGGGGTCGAACAGGATGCCCTCGCCGTCCCAGCGCAGCAGATAGCCGTTGTGGTTGCGGTGCCGGGTGGGCACCTGGCTGGCGGTACCGAGGACGACCAGTTCACGGGCGGACACGGCGGGCTATCCGGGGGGCCACTGGAGGCCGCGGCCGCCGAGCACGTGGGCATGGGCGTGCCAGACGGTCTGGCCCGCGCCGGAACCGGTGTTGAACACGATGCGGTAGCTGTCCAGCTTGTCCTCGTCGGCGATCGCCTGCGTCTCGCGCAGGACGTCCGCGGCGAGCCCGGGGGCCTCGGCGGCGAGGGCGGCGGCGTCCTTGTAGTGCGCCTTGGGGATCACCAGGACATGGGTCGGCGCCTGGGGGTTGATGTCGCGGAAGGCGACGGTCGTCTCCGTCTCGCGGACGATCGTGGCCGGGACCTGTCCCGCGACGATCTTGCAGAACAGGCAGTCGCCCTGGGGTTCCCCTGCCATGCGGTGCTCCTCACGCCGGGTTGGTCGAGTACGGGGGCATGGTATCCAGGGCGGCGAGACCCAGCGGGGTGGGGGGGGGGGGGGCCGCCCCCCCCCCCCCCCCCCGCCCCCGCGCGGCGCCGGGGGGGGGGGGGGGGCCGGCGGCGGGCCCCCCCCCCCCCGGGGGCGGCAGAGCAGCGCAAAACGGC
>NZ_JBIUBT010000001.1:0-172063 GCF_044548235.1 Streptomyces sp. NPDC052043 | reverse complement strand
ATACCCGGCTGGCGCGGGGGGGGCCCCGGGCCCGGCGGGGCGCCCCCCGCGGGGTTGGGGGGGGGGGGGGGGGGGGCCCCCCGGGGGGCCCCCCCCGGGGGGGGCGGGGGGCCGCGCCCCCCGCACCCCGGACGGTCACGGCAGGGACGGCAGGGACGGCGGGGTCTTGGCCGGCGTCTCCTGCAGCGCCTCCAGTGCGATCCGGATCGCCTCGTCCAACTGGGCGTCGTGGCCCGCCGCGTGGTCCTGCGGGCGCTGCGCCACCTCGACGTCCGGGTCCACCCCGTGGTTCTCCACGCCCCACCCGTAACCCTCGAGCCAGAACGCGTACTTGGGCTGGGTGATCAGCGTGCCGTCGACCAGGTGGTAGCGGCTGTCGATGCCGATCACGCCGCCCCAGGTGCGGGTGCCGACGACCGGCCCGATGCCCAGCGCCTTGATCGCCGCGTTGACGATGTCGCCGTCGGAGCCGGAGAACTCGTTGGCGACGGCGACGACCGGGCCGCGGGGCGCGTCCAGCGGGTAGCTGTACGCCCGCATGCCGCGCGGCTGGTCCCAGCCGACGATCCGCCGGGCCAGCTTCTCCACCACGAGCTGGGAGGTGTGGCCGCCGCGGTTCTCCCGGATGTCCACGACGAGTCCCTCGCGGGCCATCTCGACGCGCAGGTCGCGGTGGATCTGTGCCCAGCCGGCCCCCATCATGTCCGGTATGTGGAAGTAGCCGAGGCGACCGCCGGACCGCTCGTGGACGTAGGCCCGGCGGTCGGCCACCCACGCGTGGTAGCGCAGGGGTTCCTCGTCGGCGACGGGAACCACGACCGCGTGCCGCGGGTCGCCCCCGCCGGCCGGCAGGACGGTGAGTTCGACCGGCTTGTCCGCGGTACCGACCAGCAGCGGTCCGGGGCCCGTCACCGGGTCGACCGGCCGGCCGCCGACCGCGACGATCGCGTCCCCGGCGCGCACCGCGACACCGGGCGCGGCGAGCGGGCTGCGCGCGTTGGGGTCGGAGGTCTCCGAGGGCAGGATCCGGTCGATGCGCCAACTTCCGTCCTCGTGCCGGGAGATGTCCGCGCCGAGCTGCCCCTGCCGGGTGCCGTCGTGCCCGAGGCCACCGGACGGCATGACGTAGGCGTGCGAAGTGCCCAGTTCGCCGTGCACCTCCCACAGCAGGTCGACCAGGTCGTCGTGGGTGGCGATCCGGTCCAGGACGGGCCGGTAGCGGTCGAGGACGCCGTCCCAGTCGACGCCGTTCATGTCCGGCCGCCAGTAGTGGTCCCGCATGATGCGGCCGGTCTCCTCGTACATCTGCCGCCACTCGGCGGCCGGGTCGACGGTCTGCCGGACCCGGCCGAGGTCGACGGTGATGTTGGTGTCGCTGTCCTCGTCGCCGGAGGCGCGCCGGTCGCTGGGCACGACCTTGAACTTGCCGTCCGTCCACAGCAGGACCCGCTTGCCGTCGCCGCTGACCGCGAAGTGTTCGGCGTCGGCGGCGAGGGACTCGAGGCGCTGCTGGAGAAGGTCGTAGCGCTCCAGCTCGGTCTTCGGGTCGGGGTCGTCGGGTGTGGCGCGGGAGGTGCCGAGGACTCCGCGCACCGGGTGCCTGAGCCAGAGCACGCCGTCCTTGGCGGCGCGCAGGTCGGAGTAGCGGGCGGCCTCGACCGGGAACGGCACGATGCGGTCGGCCAGGCCCTCCAGGTCGATCCGGGTCGTCGGGACGCCCTCGCTGTCCGGGGTCTCCTCCTTGTCGGGCGCCTCGAAGGGCCGTCCGTGGCGCTGCGGGCCGAACGGCGAGGGGGTCGCCGCGGCGAGCGTGATCAGGTGCGGGCGGGAGCTCTCGACGAACGCCATGTCGAAGACGTGCTCGTCGTAGACCGGGTCGAAGGAGCGGTGGGAGAGGAAGGCGAGGTGCTTGCCGTCGAAGGTGAACGCGGGCGCGTGGTCCCTGAAGCGCAGCGGGGTCGCCTCGGTGACCGACAGGTCGGTGGTGTTGGCCAGGCGGAGCTGGCTGAGCGGCAGCGGGCCGGGGTGCGACCAGGCCAGCCAGGCGGAGTCGGGGGAGAAGGCGAGGCCGCTGACGTCCCCGTCCTCGCTGCGGTCGACCTCGCGCACCTCGCCGCTGTCGCGTTCGACGAGCAGCAGCCGGCCGTCGTGGGAGGCGACGGCCACGCGGCTGCCGTCGGGGGCGGGGGCGAGTTCCAGGACGCGGCCGAGCTGTCCGGCACCCAGCCGGCGCGGGGTCGCGCCGGGCGCCAGGCCGGTGGCGGGCGCGAACTCCAGGGCGTCCTCGCCCTCGGCGTCCGTCACCCACACCACCCACTCCTCGCCCTCGGCACGGAAGGTGCGCGGCAGCCGGGTGCGTACGCCGGACTCGGCGGCGAGCGCGCGGGCGGGGCCGGAGCGGTGGGTGACCCAGTGGACGGCGCCGCGCACGGCGACCGCGCTGCCGCGCGCCGTGTGGTCCGAGGACGCCGAGCCGAACCAGTGGGAGGCGCTCACCGGATACGGCTGGAGGTCCACGCGCGGCCCGCCGAGCCGGACGTCGATGCGGCGCGGTTCGGCGCCGTCCAGGTCGTCGAGGAGCCAGAGTTCACCGGCGCTGGTGTAGACGACCCGGGTGCCGTCGGTGGCGGCGTGCCGGGCGTAGAAGCCCCCGGTCGGGGTGTGCCGGCGCAGGTCGGAGCCGTCGGCGAGGGAGGAGTACAGCGCGCCGGTGCCCTCGTGGTCGGAGAGGAACGCGATCCTCTCCCCCACCCACAGCGGGTACTCGATGTTGCCGTCCAGGTCCTCGTGCAGCCGGACGAACTCCCCGGTGTCCTCACGGTCGATCCACAGCTTGCCCGCCGTGCCGCCGCGGTACCGCTTCCACCAGGCCGCCTCGCGGCTCCCCGCGGACAGCAGCACGGTGTGCGGGCCGTACGCGATGTCGCCGACGGGCCCGTACGGCAGGGTGGTGGCCGGTCCGCCGTCGAGCGGCACGGCGCGCGCCCAGGTGCGGCGCAGACTCGCCTGGCCCTCGGTGCTGATCGCGAGGACCTCGCCGTCGGGGGTCCAGCCGCACACCCTGGTCTTCCCGCTCCCCCAGTGGGTGAGCCGCTTGGCGGGGCCGCCGTCGACCGGGGAGATGTGCACCTCGGGGGCGCCGTCACGGGTGGAGGTCCAGGCGACGAGGGTGCCGTCGGGCGAGATGCGGGGATGGTTCGCCGGCACGTTGTCGGCGCTGACCCGCCAGGCCCTGCCGCCGTCCAGTGGCGCGAGCCACACGTCGTCCTCGGCGGTGAAGGCGACCAACTCGCCACGCAGATGCGGGTACCGGAGATACGCGGCGGAGGCGGACGACACGGATGACAGGGGCGGCGAAGACGATGCGGGCTGAGTCACGTGATCACCCTACGCAGCGGCGGCCGCCGCGGACAGGGGTCGGACAGATCCTCGCACGTCAACCGGCGGCGGCGCGGCCTCACTTGCCGTGGACGGGCCGGCAGGTGGGATCGCCCTGGCACCAGATCGTGCGCGTGACGGTCACCGTGACCGCCGGCTCCGGCTGCCCGTGGGTGGGCCGGTAGGTGACGGGCGGCCGGTACGCCGACCGGGTCGTGGCGCCGCAGTCGCCGAGGCCGCGCACGTGGAACCACACCTTGCCGCCCACCTTGGCGGTCAGGTCCCCGCGCACACAGGCTCCGTCGACGGCCCGGTTGACCTTCCCGGTGACGGTGATCTTCCGGCCGTCCTTCGTCTCCCCCTGGCAGTCCACGGAGACCACGGTGGTCCCGGACGCCGACGGCGACCGGCTCCCCTGATTCCCCGCCGTGCGTGTCCGGCCGCCGCCGTCGTCCGTGCCCGTGCAGCTGAGCCAGTTCACGGGAGCGTGCCGCCGGTTCAGCTCCGCCGTGGCCGTCCTGTCGGTCGTGTACGCCGCAGAGGTGGCGCTGAGCGCGCCGGGATCACAGGCGACGGCCCCGCCCGCGGCGACCACCGCGAGCACCGCCGCACCCCTCACCCGCCGCCCGCGCGCCAGGTGCCGAATCCGCCTCAATGCCCCCATGTACGGCAGACTGCCACCGCCGCGTCCGGGGCGGTAGAGCGCATACGGTCACGTGCGCGCCGCGCGTGACCGTGCCCGTGCGGCCGACCGGTCGGTCGTGCGGTCGGCATTGCGTGCGGTCGTGGGGCCGGCCGGTCGTGGCGCGTGACCTGCCGGTCAGGACCAGCGGCCGGTACGGCCCAGCAGCAGGGCGGCCGCGGCCGTGCCGGCGGTCGAGGTGCGCAGCACGGTGGGCCCGAGCACGTACGCCTTCGCGCCGGCGTCCCGGAACTGCGCCAACTCCTCGGGGGAGACACCGCCTTCGGGGCCGACGACCAGCACGATCTCGCCCTCGGCGGGAAGTTCGACGGTGGCCAGGCGTTCCTCGCCGCTCTCGTGGAGCACGGCGGCGAAGTCGGCTTCGGCCAGAAGTGCGGCAACCTGTTTGGTCGTCGCCGCGTCCGCGACCTCGGGGAAGCGCGCCCTGCGGGACTGCTTGCCGGCCTCGCGGGCGGTCGAGCGCCACTTGCCGAGCGCCTTCAGACCGCGGTCGCCCTTCCACTGCGTGATGCAGCGGGAGGCGGCCCAGGGCACGATCGCGTCCACGCCGACCTCGGTCATGGTCTCCACGGCGAGTTCACCGCGGTCGCCCTTGGGCAGGGCCTGGACGACGGTGATGCGGGGGGCCCCCGGAGGTTCCTCGACGAGGGCCGCCAGGTCCGCGATCACCAGCCGGTCCTTGCCCTCGGCGGCCTTGACCACGCCCTCGATCCAGCGCCCGCGGCCGTCGGTGAGCACCACGTCCTCGCCCGGCCGCAGCCGCTTGACCGAGACCGCGTGCCGCCCCTCGGGGCCGTCCAGCACGAACTCCGTGCCCAGGTCCTTCAGTTCGTCCACGACGAACACCGGCGCGGTCATCGTGCGTCACCTCCTGCCGCCGGTCCGGCCACCAGCGCCGCCCGTGCCTCGTCGAGTTCGGCGACCAGCACCTCCACCAGTCGCCCGGCGGGCAGGTCGCGGGCCATCCGGTGGCCCTGGCCCGCCCACAGGGCCATGCCCTGCGCGTCCTTCGCCTTGGCGGCCGCCTTGCGCAGTGGGGCGGTGAGGTGGTGGACCTCCGGGTAGGCGGCGGGGGCGTACGGGCCGTGCTCCCGCAGGAAACGGTTGACCAGCCCGCGGGCCGGCCGCCCGGAGAACGCCCGGGTCAGCTCCGTACGCGGGAACACCGGGTCGGTCAGCGCCTGCTTGTGCCGGTCGTGCGCGCCGGATTCGGGGGTGGCCAGGAAGGCGGTGCCGAGCTGGGCCGCGCCGGCGCCCGCCGCGAGCACGGCGGCGATCTGGCTGCCGCGCATGATGCCGCCCGTGGCGATGATCGGCAGGCCGACCGCCTCACGGATCTGGGCGACGAGCGAGAGCACGCCGATCCCGGCGCCGTCCTGCTCCGGCACGTCGCGGTGGGTGCCCTGGTGGCCGCCGGCCTCCACGCCCTGGGCGATCACCGCGTCCGCGCCCGACCGGTCCACGGCGAGCGCCTCCTCGACGGTGGTGGCGGTGGCGAGGACGAAGGTGCCGACCCGGTGCAGGGAGTCCACGACCTCGTGGGCCGGCACGCCGAAGTGGAAGGAGACCACCGGCACCGGGTCCTCCAGGAGCACGGCGAGCTTGGCGTCGTAGCCGTCGTCGCGTCCGGACTCCGGGTCGCCGAGCTCGGTCTCGTACCAGCTGGACTCGCCGGCGAGCTGGTGGGCGTAGAGGTCGACGGCGGCGGTCTCGGCGCTCTCCGGCTGCGGCATGAACACGTTGACGCCGAAGGGGCGGCCGGTCAGTCCGCGCAGCTGCTTGATCTCCTGGTACATGCCGTCGGCGGTCTTGTAGCCGGCGGCGAGGAACCCGAGTCCGCCGGCATCGGACACCGCCGCGGCGAGCGGCGGCACCGCGGGACCGCCCGCCATCGGCGCCTGCACGATCGGGTGCGGGAAGAGATCGGTCAGTGCGGAGGACATGACGGCATGTTGTCACGTCCTCCGGACGAGTCCACATCCGGGCGACCTCCGGCATATGCCGGAGGAATCCCCTCCAAGCCGCACCTGCCCGGAGGACGACCCCCCGGGCCCTCGGCAGACCCCAGCCCCGCGTCAGCGCCCGTTGAACGCGTCCTTCAGCCGCGAGAACAAGCCCTGCTGCCCCGGCTGGAACTGGCCCAGTGGGCGTTCCTCGCCGCGCAGCTTGGACAGCTCGCGCAGCAGGCGTTCCTGCTCGGGGTCGAGCTTGGTCGGGGTCTGGACCTCGACGTGCACGATGAGGTCGCCCCGGCCGCCGCCGCGCAGGTGCGTGACGCCCCGGCCGTGCAGCGGGATCGACTGGCCGGACTGGGTGCCCGGGCGGATGTCGACCTCCTCCAGGCCGTCCAGGGTCTCCAGCGGCACCTTGGTGCCGAGGGACGCCGCGGTCATCGGGATGGTGACCGTGCAGTGCAGGTCGTCGCCGCGCCGCTGGAAGGTCGAGTGCGGCAGCTCGTGGATCTCGACGTACAGGTCACCGGCCGGACCGCCGCCGGGGCCGACCTCGCCCTCACCCGCGAGCTGGATGCGCGTGCCGTTGTCGACACCGGCCGGGATCTTCACGGTCAGGGTGCGGCGGGCGCGGATGCGGCCGTCGCCGGCGCACTCCGGGCACGGGGTGGGCACCACCGTGCCGAAGCCCTGGCACTGGGGGCAGGGGCGCGACGTCATGACCTGGCCCAGGAAGGACCGGGTGACCTGCGAGACCTCACCCCGGCCGCGGCACATGTCGCACGTCTGCGCGGTGGTGCCCGGGGCCGCGCCCTCGCCGCTGCACGTGTTGCAGACGACGGCCGTGTCGACCTGGATGTCCTTCGTGGTGCCGAAGGCCGCCTCGTCCAGCTCGACCTCGAGCCGGATCATCGCGTCCTGGCCCCGGCGCGTGCGCGAGCGCGGTCCGCGCTGCGACGCCGTGCCGAAGAAGGCGTCCATGATGTCGGAGAAGTTCCCGAAGGAACCGCCGGCTCCGAAGCCGCCCGCGCCGCCCCCGCCGGACTGCGAGAGGGGGTCGCCACCGAGATCGTAGACCTGCTTCTTCTGCGGGTCGGAGAGCACCTCGTAGGCGGCGTTGATCTCCTTGAACCGCTCCTGCGTCTTGGGATCGGGATTGACGTCCGGGTGCAGCTCGCGGGCGAGCCGGCGGAACGCCTTCTTGATCTCGTCCTGCGACGCGTCGCGGCGTACGCCGAGTACGGCGTAGTAGTCCGTGGCCACCTAAGACTCCGCCAGGATCTGTCCGACGTACCGTGCCACTGCGCGTACCGCTCCCATCGTTCCCGGGTAATCCATGCGGGTCGGTCCGACCACGCCGAGCTTGGCCACTGCCTCGCCGCCCGAACCGTAGCCGACCGACACGATGGACGTGGAGTTGAGTCCTTCATGGGCGTTCTCGTGACCGATGCGCACGGTCATGCCCGGATTCTGCGTCTCACCGAGCAGCCTCAGCAGCACGACCTGCTCCTCCAGCGCCTCCAGTACGGGCCGGATCGTGAGCGGGAAGTCGTGCGCGAAGCGGGTGAGGTTGGCCGTGCCGCCGATGACCAGCCGCTCCTCGTTCTCCTCGACGAGCGTTTCCAGCAGGGTGGACAGCACGGTCGCGACGGTGCCCCGGTCCTCGACGTCGAAGCCGTCGGGCAGGTCCTCGACGAGGTGCGGGACGTCCGTGAACCGGCGGCCCGCGACCCGGCTGTTCAGCCGCGCCCGCAGGTCGGCCAGGGAGGTCTCCCCGAAGGGCGCCGGGCAGTCGATCATCCGCTGCTCGACCCGGCCGGTGTCCGTGATCAGCACGAGCATCACGCGTGCGGGCGCGAGCGCCAGCAGTTCCACGTGCCGCACGGTCGAACGGGTCAGCGACGGGTACTGCACGACGGCGACCTGCCGGGTCAGCTGCGCGAGCAGCCGCACCGTGCGGGCCACCACGTCGTCGAGGTCGACGGCGCCGTCGAGGAAGTGGTGAATGGCGCGCCGCTCGGGCGCGGTCATCGGCTTGACCTCGGCCAGCTTGTCGACGAACAGGCGGTACCCCTTGTCGGTGGGGATACGGCCGGCACTGGTGTGCGGCTGGGCGATGAAGCCCTCGTCCTCCAGGGCCGCCATGTCGTTGCGGACCGTGGCCGGTGAGACGCCCAGGCTGTGCCGCTCGGTGAGGGCCTTGGAACCCACCGGCTCCTCGGTGCCGACGTAGTCCTGGACGATGGCGCGCAACACCTGAAGCCGCCGCTCGCTGAGCATCGCGCACACCTCCAGGGTCGTTCCTCGGCCACCCGCCTGGCACTCTGCGCATAGGAGTGCCAGCTCTACCCGGCCCAGTGTACGGCCGCCGGGTACGCCCCCGGCAAGGCCGGGCCGCGACAGCCTGCGAGGTCGGGACCGGGATCACCCGGGATCGGCCGGGATGTCGCCTCTCTTGGGGCCCTGCCGTCACCCCTCCCCTTGAGACCTTGGCGTCACCCTGTGGCCGTGACCACGACCGTGGTATCAACGCGACCGTGACCGTGATGGGGAAAGAGCCGGGCTGGGAACCGCTGGCGGACGGGGTCGGACGCTGCCGTCTTCCCGTGTGGGACTGCACGACCGGGCTGGTGGTCGGGGAGGGCGCCGCGCTGCTGGTCGACGCGGGTTCGAGCCGCGCGGAGGGCGCACGGCTGCGTGCGTGGGCGCGGGCGCTCGCCGGTGGTGATGTGACACATCTCGCGCTCACCCACGCCCACTTCGACCACGTCTTCGGGGCGGCGGAGTTCGCCGGCGCGGAGATCTTCGCCGCCGAGGGCGCGAACGCGGTGTTCGGAGACAGCGGCGAGCGCGAGGAGCTGCGCGAGGACGCGGTGCGCCAGGGGCTGGACGCCGGGGAGGCCGAGGAGGCGGCGGCCGTCCTGGTACGGCCCGGCCGCGAGGTCCGCGACCGGCTCACCCTCCGGCTCGGCGGCGGGCGGGAGGTGCTGCTGGCGAACATGGGTGCGGCGCACTCCCCGCACGACCTCGCGGTGGTGGTGCCGGGCGACCCGACCGTGGTGTTCTGCGGCGACCTGGTCGAGGAGTCCGGCGAACCCCAGGCGGGTCCGGACGCCGTGCCGTCCCGGTGGCCCGCCGCCCTCGACCGGCTGCTGGCCCTCGGCGGCGAGGACGCGCTGTACGTACCCGGCCACGGAGCGGTGGTGGACACCGCCTTCGTCCGCGCCCAGCGGGACGCGCTGGCCGCGCGCTTCGGCGTGTCGCGCTGATCGGACCCGGGCCCTGTCCATATCGTCACTCGAATGCGCCCACCCGTCTCCCACCACCGCCCTTCCGACGAGGGCCCTTCGGGCCCGCACCCCCGCCCACCCGTCTCCCACCACCGCCCTTCCAACGAGGGCCCTTCGGGCCCGCACCCCCGCGTGTACTCACCCGATCTCACTCCCCCCTGGAAGAAGCCCCGGACCGTGCCGGAGGTTCCCGCCGGCCCGGGTCTGGTGGTGGAGGAGCCCGAGACCGGCTTCTGCGGGGCGGTGATCCGCTGCGAGGCGGGCACGGTGACGCTGGAGGACCGCTTCGGCAAGCACCGGGTGTTCCCGCTCGCGCCCGGCGGCTTCCTGCTGGAGGGCCGGGTGGTCACCCTGGTGAGGCCGTCGTCCGGCCCGGTACGGCCCACCCGTACGGCATCCGGTTCGGTCGCCGTGCCCGAGGCACGCGCGCGCGTGGCCCGCGCCGGGCGCATCTACGTCGAGGGCCGGCACGACGCCGAACTGGTCGAGAAGGTGTGGGGCGACGACCTGCGCGTCGAGGGCGTGGTCGTGGAGTACCTGGAGGGCGTCGACGACCTGCCGGCGGTCGTCGAGGCGTTCGCGCCCGGTCCGGACGCCCGCCTCGGGGTCCTCGTGGACCACCTGGTCCCCGGCAGCAAGGAGTGGCGCATCGCCGAGTCGGTGACCAGCGAGCACGCCCTGGTGGTCGGCCACCCGTACATCGACGTCTGGGAGGCCGTGAAGCCGTCCTCGCTCGGGATCGGGTCCTGGCCCCGCGTCCCCCGCGGCCAGGACTGGAAGACGGGTGTGTGCCGCGCCCTGGGCTGGCCGGACAACACGGGCGCGGCCTGGCAGCAGATCCTGTCGCGCGTCCGGTCGTACCGGGACCTGGAGCCGGAGCTGCTGGGCCGGGTCGAGCAGCTGATCGACTTCGTCACCGCCCAGCCCGAGTAACCACGGCGGAGGTCCTCCCGGGCTCGCGGGCCCGCGGGGCCGGCGCCGGGTGCCTCCGCCTCAGTCCACGAGGTCCCGCACCACCGCGTCGGCCAGCAGCCTGCCCCGCAGGGTGAGCACGGCGCGGCCCGCCTCGTACGGCGCCTCCTGGAGCAGCCCGTCGGACAGCGCGCGCCGGGACGCGGTCAGACCGTCCGGGCGCAGCAGGTCCAGCGGGACGCCCTCCCGCAGCCGCAGTTCCAGCAGGATGCGCTCCACCCGGCGGTCCTCCTCGGTGAGGAGTTCCCGGCCGGCGCCCGGGGAGCGGCCGGCCGCCAGGGCCGCCGCGTACGCACCCGGATGCTTCACGTTCCACCAGCGCACGCCCCCCACGTGGCTGTGCGCGCCGGGACCCGCGCCCCACCAGTCGGCGCCACGCCAGTACAGCTCGTTGTGCAGGCAGCGGCCGGCTTCCGAGGTGGCCCAGTTGGACACCTCGTACCACTCGAAGCCCGCTGCGGACAGGGTCTCCTCGGCGATCAGGTAGCGGTCGGCGTGCACGTCGTCGTCCGTCATCGGGACCTCCCCGCGGCGGATGCGGCGGGCGAGCCCGGTGCCCTCCTCCACGATCAGGGCGTACGCCGAGACGTGGTCGGGGCCGGCGCCGAGGGCCGCGTCCAGCGAGGCCCGCCAGTCGTCGTCGGACTCGCCGGGGGTGCCGTAGATCAGGTCGAGGTTGACGTGCTCGAAGCCGGCGGCGCGCGCCTCGGCCACGCAGGCCTCGGGGCGGCCGGGCGTGTGGGTGCGGTCGAGGATCCTCAGTACGTGCTGCCGGGCGCTCTGCATGCCGAGGGAGATCCGGTTGAAGCCGCCCTCGCGGAGTGTGGCCAGGTAGGCCGGGTCGACCGACTCCGGGTTGGCCTCCGTCGTGATCTCGGCGTCGGCCGCGAGGCCGAACTCGTCGCGGATCGCTCCCAGCATCCGCACCAGGTCCTCGGCGGGCAGCAGCGTGGGCGTGCCGCCGCCGACGAAGACCGTGCGGACCTCGCGCGGGTCGTCGCCGAGGACCTTGCGGGCGAGGCGGACCTCGTCGGTCAGCGTCCCGGCGTAGTTGTCCCGGGAGGCGAGCACCCCGCCGGTGCCGCGCAGCTCGGTGGCGGTGTAGGTGTTGAAGTCGCAGTACCCGCAGCGGGTCGCGCAGTAGGGGACGTGCAGGTAGAACCCGAGGGGCCGCTCGGCCGCCCCGGCGAACGCCTGCACGGGCAGCGCCCCGTCATCGGGAACGGGCTCACCATCGGGAAGTGCGGAAGGCATGCCTTCCATTGTCCAGCACGCCGGAGGGAACCCGCGGTCCGGAGAGCCGGGCCGGCTCCTTGGGCGCCGCCGTCGCGTTCCGCTAGTCGCACTCGGCCTGGAGCACCAGGAGGGCCAGGTCGTCCTCCGGTGGGCCCGTGCCGAAGTCGTGGACGAGGCGGCGGATGCGGTCGGCGATCGGTTCCGCGTCGAGCCCGGCGCAGCCGGCGAGGGCCATGGCGAGGCCGTCGCCGTCGTCGAACTGGCGGGAGCCGGAACGCCGCTCGGTGACGCCGTCGGTGACGCACAGCAGGGTGTCGCCGGGCCTCAGCTCGAAGGTCTCGCAGGAGTACGTCTCGTCCTCGATCACCCCGAGCAGCGCCTGCGGCCGGGCCACCGAACGCACACCGCCCTCGCGCCCGAGGACCAGCGGCAGCGGGTGCCCGGCGGAGGCGAGGGTGCAGCGCACACCGCCGTCGAAGGGGGTCAGCTCGCCGTACAGCAGGGACAGGAAGCGGGTCTGGGTGTCACCGGGGACCGGGGTCCGTCCGCCGGCCGCCACCAGGACGCGCGCGGCGGCGTCGGCGGCCTCGGTGGCGTCGTCGAGGAGGAGCTGGTTGAGGCGGTCCAGGACGTCGGCGACGCCGTAGCCCTCGCGGGCCAGCAGCCGCAGCCAGGGCCGGGCGAGCCCGATGACGACGGCGGCCTCGGGGCCCTTGCCCTGCACGTCGCCGACGGCGAAGCACCAGCGGCCGTCGCCGACCGGGAAGAGGTCGTAGAAGTCGCCGCTGGGGCCGCCCTTGTCGCAGGGCTCGTACACCAGCGCGCTGCGCAGGCCGGGGATCTCGGCGACCGCGCCGGGCAGCAGGCCGCGCTGGAGCACGGCACTGATGGTGGCCTGGCGGGCGTACTGCCGGGCCGCGCCGATGGCGAGGGCGACCCGGCGGCTGAGGTCCTCGACCAGCCCGGTGACCTCGTCGGGGAAGCGGAGCAGCCCGGTCCGCCCGATGACCAGCGTGCCCAGCGGACGGCCGCCCGCGATCAGGCGGTACGCCAGCGCCTCGCCGTGGCCCGCGTGCGGGCCGAGGGCCTCCCCGGGCCAGGGGTAGGGGGCGGGCCCGGACCGCAGGTCGTCGGCGGGGCGCGGCGGGTCCTTCTCCAGGGCCCGGCGCAGTTCCTCGATGCGGCTCTCGCTGCCGTGCCAGACCCGGGCGAGCCGCGGCCCGGCCGCGCCGGTCCCGTCGCTCCAGCCTCCGCCGCCCTCGCCCGAGCTCCAGCGGGAAGGCCCCCGCCGGCCGGTGGACTCGTCCTCCAGCCACACCGCGCACCAGTCGGCCAGCCGGGGCACCAGCAACTGCCCGGTCAGCGAGGCGACCAGGTCCTCGTCGAGCTGCCCGGCGAGCAGGTCGGAGGCCTCGGCAAGGAAGGACAGCGCGCCGCGCCCCAGCCAGTCCTGCTCCCGCCCGACGCGCTGCGGCTCGGGCGCGAGGACCTCGGCGATGCCGAGCCCGCCGTCCGCGGCGTACGCCTCCTCGACCTCCTCCACCGTGCCGCCGTCGGCGGGCAGCCGTGCCCACACCGTCTTGGCGCCGGTCCGGTAGGTGACGCCCCACGCCTCGCAGAGCGTGGCGACCAGCCGCAGGCCGCGGCCGTACTCGGGGGGTTCGTGCGGTGCCTCGGAGCCGTGGTCGCGGGGGGCGCGCGAGGGATGCTGGTCGCCCACCTCGACCACGCAGGCGCCGGTCTCCGGCTCCAGCCGGCAGGTCAGCTCGACATCGGTGCCCGCGTGCACGACGGCGTTGGTGACCAGCTCGCTCACCACGATCAGGGCGTCGTCGGCCAGCCGCTCGCCGATCTCGAACCCGAGGTCCGCCCACTCGGCCAGGGCGGCGCGCAGCAGTGCGCGGGCGGAGCCGGGCGCCAGGGCGCACCCCGACAGCGCGGCGTGTGCCTGCGGACACGTGCCCGCGCCGTGCGCGGGAGCGCCGGACGCGTGCGCGGGCACCTCGGAGGCACGGGAGACGGTCTCCCGCTGTGTCGGAATGGCCCCCATCTGCGGCTCCCCCGGCGCTCCGGACGAATCGATTCGGTCGATGCCGACAGGGTGACAGACCGACTGCGTCCCTATGCAACGAGTTACCGAAGTGTGCCGTCTTGCATGAGAACTGGGCCATCGAATCGATCAAAGTCGGACAGGTCCGAGCGCCGATGAACGTGTTCGGTGATCGTTCCCCGCGCGTCCGAGGCGCGCGGGGAGTTCACCGGCCGCACCGGCTCAGCGATCACGCCTCACGCGCGCCCGCGTACATCTCGTCGATCAGATGCTTGTACTCCCGCTCCACCACCGGCCGCTTCAGCTTCAGGCTCGGGGTGACCTCGCCGTGCTCGACGTCGAGGTCGCGCGGCAGCAGGCGGAACTTCCTGATGGTCTGCCAGCGCTGAAGGCCCTCGTTGAGCTGCCTGACGTAGCCGTCGACCATCTCGACGGTCCGCGGCGCGGCGACGACCTCGGCGTACGACCTGCCCTCCAGGCCGTTCTCCTTGGCCCAGTCCAGGATCGCGGCCTCGTCGAGGGCGATCAGCGCGGTGCAGAAGTTCCGGTCGGCGCCGTGCACGAGGATGTTGGAGACGTACGGGCACACCGCCTTGAACCCCCCCTCGACCTCGGCGGGCGCGATGTACTTGCCGCCGGAGGTCTTGATGAGGTCCTTCTTGCGGTCGGTGATGCGCAGATAGCCGTCGGGGGAGAGCTCGCCGATGTCGCCGGTGTGGAACCAGCCGTCGGCCTCCAGCACCTCGGCGGTCTTCTCGGGCAGCTTGTGGTAGCCCTCCATGATGCCGGGGCCGCGCAGCAGGATCTCGCCGTCCTCGGCGATGCGCACCTCGGTGCCGGGCAGCGGCTTGCCGACCGTGCCGGTGCGGTAGGCCTCGCCGGGGTTGACGAAGGAGGCGGCGGAGGACTCGGTGAGGCCGTAGCCCTCCAGGATGTGGATGCCGGCGCCGGCGAAGAAGTAGCCGATCTCCGGGGCCAGGGCGGCGCTGCCCGAGACGCAGGCGCGCAGCCGGCCGCCGAAGGCCTCGCGGATCTTGGCGTAGACGAGCGCGTCGGCGACCTTGTGCTGGGCGGCCAGGCGGAAGGGCGCGGAGCGAGTGCCGGTGCGCTTGAAGTTGTCCTGGGTGACCTTGGCGTACTCGCGGGCGACCTCGGCGGCCCACTGGAAGATCCTGTACTTGGCCGGGCCGCCCGCGCGGGCCTTGGCGGCGACGCCGTTGTAGACCTTCTCGAAGATGCGCGGCACGGCCGCCATGTAGGTGGGCCGGACGACCGGCAGGTTCTCGATGATCTTGTCGACGCGGCCGTCCACGGCACAGACGTGCCCGACCTCGATCTGGCCTGAGGTGAGGACCTTGCCGAAGACATGGGCGAGCGGCAGCCACAGGTACTGCACGTCGTCGGCGCCGACCAGGCCGGTGGCGGCGATCGCCTTGGCCATGTACGACCAGTTGTCGTGGCGCAGCCGGACGCCCTTGGGGCGGCCGGTGGTGCCGGAGGTGTAGATGAGGGTGGCGAGCTGGTCCCCGGTGATCGCGCCGACCCGCTCCTTGATCAGTTCGGGGTGCTCGCCCAGGTGGGCGGCGCCGCGCCGCTCCAGTTCGGCCAGGGTGAGCACCCGGTCACTGGTCTCGACGCCGTCCGGGTCGATGACGACGACATGGTGCAGCTCGGGCAGCTCGGCGCGCTTCTCCTCGGCCTTGGCCAGCTGCTCGGCGTTCTCCGCGACGAGCACCCTGCTCCCGGAGTCGGAGAGGATGAAGGCCGACTCGTCGGCGTTGGTCTGCGGGTAGACCGTGGTCGTGGCCGCGCCCGCGCACATGATGCCGAGGTCGGCCAGCAGCCACTCCACACGGGTGGAGGAGGCGAGCGCGACCCGCTCCTGCGGCCGCACGCCCAGCTCGACGAGTCCGGCGGCGATGGCGTAGACCCGCTCGGCGGTCTGCGCCCAGCTCAGCGACTTCCAGCCGTCCAGGCCCTCGCCGGAGGACGCGGGTACGGGGTAGCGGTAGGCCTCGGCGTCCGGTGTGGCCGCCACGCGCTCCAGGAAGAGGGCCGCCACGGACGGCGGACGGTTCTCGATCAGGGTCTGTGCGTCGCTCACGACATCCTCCGGGGCCCGCGGCAGTGCGGCTGGCTCTTTGCGGCTGGGTGACTCTCGGGTGGCGGTTCGGTGGTTCGAACTGTTGCTTAACTCACGAGTAACTAACGAGCACGATCAGACTAAGGCGCGACCGGCCACCGCGTAAGGGGCCGCGCCCGGCATTCCCCCGGAGAGCCACCACACAGAGCTACCGCGCGGATGCGCGAGGGCCCGCCGCGCTTTCGCACGACGGGCCCCTTTTTCACCCACTTCGCCGGGTGGGCGGCCGCACACCCGGAGCTACCAGGCGGTCACTTCTTGCCCTTGGCCGACCCCGCGCCGTCGTCGCTGGAGAGCACCGCGATGAAGGCCTCCTGCGGGACCTCCACGGAACCCACCATCTTCATGCGCTTCTTGCCCTCCTTCTGCTTCTCGAGCAGCTTCCGCTTACGGGAGATGTCACCGCCGTAGCACTTGGCGAGGACGTCCTTGCGGATGGCGCGGATGGTCTCGCGGGCGATCACCCGGGAGCCGATGGCGGCCTGGACGGGCACCTCGAAGCTCTGCCGCGGGATGAGCTCCCTGAGCTTGGCCACGAGCCGCACCCCGTACGCGTACGCCTGGTCCTTGTGGGTGATCGCCGAGAAGGCGTCCACCTTGTCGCCGTGCAGCAGGATGTCGACCTTGACCAGGGAGCTGCTCTGCTCACCGGTGGGCTCGTAGTCGAGGGAGGCGTAGCCGCGGGTCTTGGACTTCAGCTGGTCGAAGAAGTCGAAGACGATCTCGGCGAGCGGGAGGGTGTAGCGGATCTCCACCCGGTCCTCGGAGAGGTAGTCCATGCCGAGGAGGGTGCCGCGGCGGGTCTGACACAGCTCCATGATCGAACCGATGAACTCGGTGGGCGCGAGGATCGTGGCCCGCACGACCGGCTCGTACACCTCGTCGATCTTCCCCTCGGGGAACTCGCTGGGGTTGGTGACCGTGTGCTCGATGCCGTCCTCCATCAGCACGCGGTAGACCACGTTGGGGGCGGTGGCGATCAGGTCGAGACCGAACTCGCGCTCGAGACGCTCACGGATCACGTCCAGGTGGAGCAGGCCGAGGAAGCCGACGCGGAAACCGAAGCCGAGGGCGGCGGAGGTCTCCGGCTCGTAGACCAGGGCGGCGTCGTTGAGCTGGAGCTTGTCCAGCGCCTCGCGCAGCTCGGGGTAGTCGGAGCCGTCCAGCGGATACAGGCCGGAGAAGACCATCGGCTTGGGGTCCTTGTAGCCGCCGAGCGCCTCCTCGGCGCCCTTGTGCTGGCTGGTGACGGTGTCACCGACCTTGGACTGGCGGACGTCCTTCACACCGGTGATCAGGTAGCCCACCTCACCGACGCCGATGCCGTCGGCCGGCAGCATCTCCGGGGAGTTGGTGCCGATCTCCAGCAGCTCGTGGGTGGCGCCGGTGGACATCATCCGGATCCGCTCGCGCTTGTTGAGCTGGCCGTCGATGACACGGACGTAGGTCACGACACCGCGGTAGGAGTCGTAGACCGAGTCGAAGATCATCGCCCGGGCGGGCGCGTCGGCGACGCCGACCGGGGCCGGGATCTCCTTGACCACCCGGTCGAGCAGCGCCTCGACGCCGAGGCCGGTCTTGGCAGAGACCTTCAGCACGTCCTCGGGGTCGCAGCCGACGAGGTTGGCCAGCTCCTCGGCGAACTTCTCCGGCTGCGCGGCCGGCAGGTCGATCTTGTTGAGGACCGGGATGATCGTGAGGTCGTTCTCCATCGCCAGGTAGAGGTTGGCGAGGGTCTGGGCCTCGATGCCCTGGGCCGCGTCGACGAGCAGGACGGTCCCCTCGCAGGCGGCGAGCGACCGCGAGACCTCGTAGGTGAAGTCGACGTGCCCCGGGGTGTCGATCATGTTGAGGATGTGCGTGTTGCCGGGGTCGTGGGTGGGAGCCCACGGCAGGCGCACCGCCTGGGACTTGATCGTGATGCCGCGCTCGCGCTCGATGTCCATGCGGTCGAGGTACTGAGCGCGCATCTGCCGCTGCTCGACCACCCCGGTCAGCTGGAGCATCCGGTCGGCGAGCGTGGACTTGCCGTGGTCGATGTGCGCGATGATGCAGAAGTTGCGGATCAGAGCCGGGGCGGTACGGCTCGGCTCGGGCACGTTGTCAGGGGTCGCGGGCACGCAGGGTCCTGTTTCTTGAGGCGCCTTGTGCCTCGGGTCGGAACGATACGTAGCTTCCATGGTCCCACGGGTGGGGACCGGCGACCGGTTTGGGCCGCCCAGCGGGCCGCTGGTAGCCTGGGCGACTGTGTCTCATGCCCTCTACGCACGAGGCACAACCTCAAGAAATCACCGGTGCGGGTCCCGTGCGGCCCCGTGCCAGAACCTGAAAAGGCTCATTCGTGGCGAACATCAAGTCCCAGATCAAGCGGAACAAGACCAACGAGAAGGCCCGGCTGCGCAACAAGGCCGTCAAGTCCTCTCTGAAGACCGCGATCCGCAAGGCCCGCGAGGCCGCTGCCGCGGGTGACGTCCAGAAGGCCACCGAGCTCCAGCGCGCTGCCGCGCGTCAGCTCGACAAGGCCGTCTCGAAGGGCGTCATCCACAAGAACGCGGCCGCCAACAAGAAGTCGGCGCTGGCCTCCAAGGTCGTCGCCCTCAAGGGCTGAACCCCTTTCTTGATCTGAACGGATCCCCAGGGATCCGACTTGGCCGGAAGGACTGAGGGCGGGCCCTCTCTCATCCGCCCCCGACCGGCACCCCGGATCCGCGCGCGGCCTGCGTTCGCCACGCGGGCGCGGATCCGACCGGCGTGAACCGAAGACCCCGCCGCGCTCCCTTTCCCCAGCGAGAGCGACGGGGTCTTCGGCGTGTCGCGGAGGCGTGCGGGGCCGCGAAGGGCGCGGAGGCGTGCCGGGCACAGAAGCCGGGGTGTCGCGGGGTGGGTGGGAATCTCGTGGGCGGGACTTTCGCAGCAGGTCCTGGCCGGTCCTAGCCGCGTCCTCTGGAGCGGGCCACCCGGGCGATGGTGACGACTGCCTTCTCCAGGGCGTACTCGGGGTCGTCGCCGCCGCCCTTGACGCCCGCGTCGGCCTCGGCCACCGCGCGGAGGGCGACGGCCACGCCGTCCGGGGTCCAGCCGCGCATCTGCTGCCGGACACGGTCGATCTTCCAGGGCGGCATGCCCAGTTCCCGGGCCAGGTCGGCCGGACGGCCGCCGCGCGCGGACGACAGCTTCCCGATCGCCCGCACCCCCTGGGCGAGGGCGCTGGTGATCATCACCGGTGCCACGCCGGTGGCCAGCGACCACCGCAGCGCCTCCAGCGCCTCCGCCGCCCGCCCCTCGACGGCCCGGTCGGCGACCGTGAAGCTGGAGGCCTCGGCCCGCCCGGTGTAGTAGCGGCCGACGACGGCCTCGTCGATCGTTCCCTCGACGTCGGCGGCCAACTGCGCCGCCGCCGACGCCAGCTCCCGCAGATCGCTGCCGATCGCGTCGACGAGCGCCTGGCACGCCTCCGGTGCGGCCGAGCGTCCGAGTCCGCGGAACTCGCCCCGTACGAAGGCGAGCCGGTCGGCCGGCTTGGTCATCTTCGGGCAGGCCACCTCGCGCGCGCCGGCCTTGCGCGCGGCGTCGAGCAGGCCCTTGCCCTTGGCGCCGCCCGCGTGCAGCAGCACCAGCGTGATCTCCTCGGCGGGCGCCCCCAGATACGCCTTGACGTCCTTGACCGTGTCGGCCGAGAGATCCTGCGCGTTGCGTACGACCACGACCTTGCGCTCGGCGAAGAGCGACGGACTGGTCAGCTCGGCGAGCGTGCCGGGCTGCAACTGGTCCGGGGTGAGGTCCCGTACGTCCGTGTCGGCGTCGGCGGCCCTGGCGGCGGCCACCACCTCCCGCACGGCACGGTCGAGCAGGAGGTCCTCCTGCCCCACGGCAAGCGTCACCGGGGCGAGAGGGTCGTCGTTCGCAGTCTTCCTGGCCATCGCGACAAGCATCCCACGGACCACCGACAACGCCCCCGGCGCATGGCGCGGGTCCACGCGCCAAGGGGTCCGCGCGCCTAGGGGTCCGGCACGCCTAGGGCTCCTCGCGCCAGCCCTCCCACTCCGCCGCGAACGCGTCCAGCTCCGCCGGATCGAGCCGCTCCTCCTCGTCCCCGAGGACGACCAGCCACTGCGCGTCCTCGGCGTCGTCCTCACCGGCCAGCGCGTCACGGACGATCCGCGGCTCCTCGTCGACCGCGAACCGCTCCGCGAGCGCCTGCGCCACCTCCTCCGCGGCATCGCGGTCGGGCAGCACCAGCACGTGTCTCACATCGCTCACGGAGCCATTGTCCGGCACCTCTCGGCGGCGGGCGGCCGCCCGGCCGACCGTCAGGCCTTGCGGACGAGCTGCACGTCGAGGGCGACCTGGATGGTCGGTCCGACCACGGCGATCCCCCGCGCCAGCATCGTCTGCCAGCTCACCGTGTAGTCGTCCCGGTGCAGCTCGGTGGTGGCCCGGCAGGCCACCCGCGCCTCGCCCTCTATGCCGTTGCCGAGCCCGAGGTACTCCGTGTCGAGCGTGACCGTACGTGTCACGCCGTGCAGCGACAGCGCGCCGGTGACGGCCCACCGACTGCCACCCCTGTGCACGCACCGCTCGCTGTAGAACTCGAGCGTCGGGAAGTTCGCCGCGTCCAGGAAGTCCGCCGAGCGCAGATGGTCGTCGCGCATCCGCACGTTCGTGTCGATGGACGCCGCGTCGATCACCACGTGCATCGCGGACCGCTCCACGGGATCGGCGATCCGCACCGCCCCGGCGAAGGAGTTGAACCGCCCGTGGATCCGGGCCAGCCCGATGTGCCGGGCGGTGAAGGCGATCGAGGAGTGCGTCGCCTCTATCTCCCAGTCGCCCGGCGCCGGCAGGTCCGGCGGCTGGGCGACCTGGAGGGTCACGTCGCCCAACGGGGCCAGCGAGTTCTGGCCGACGAACACGGTCGCCCGGTGCGGCGTGTACCCCTCCGCGGAGATGGCGAGCCGGTACTCCCCCGCGGGCACCGTCGCCAGGAACAACCCGTAGGGGTCCGTGCCGCCGCCGACCACCGCGCGCCCCATGGTGTCGCTGACGGTGAACTCCGCGTGCGCCACCGGTTCGTTGACCGGATCGAGCACCCGGCAGCTCAGCACACCCGCGTCGGGCGGGGTCTGCACCGCCGCGAGCGGACTCGCCTGTTGCATCCGGTTCGTCCGGTTTCCCAGCCAGCGGCCGAACATCTACGCCACCCCATGCATGCCTCGACATCTGTGTTGCCGAAGAAGTATTCGATCACCAACAGGGCATTCCAGGCAACACGAGGCCATATCGCGAGAATCCGGCACATGCCGTGGGACTGCACGCAAGGCGCATCAACCGGCCCCTCATTGACAGATAGTGAACATTTTCACCCCACCTCCCTCACAACCGGCGCACACCCAGGCACTCAGCCCCGCGCCACGCGCACCCCCGCGCCCGCCCCCGTCACCGCGAGCGCGCCGTCCCGGTCCGTGCGCAGCACCATCGCGCCGAGCGCGCGCAGGGCCGCGACGGTGGGGGGAGCCGGGTGGCCGTACGGGTTGTCCGCGCCGCAGGAGATCAGGGCCAGGCGCGGGGACGCCACGCGTATCAGGTCCGGGCTCTGGTAGGCCGAGCCGTGGTGGGCGACCTTGAGCACGTCCACGCCCGCCAGTCGCGCGCTCGCCGGGGAGTCCAGCAGCGCCTGCTGGGCCGGGGGTTCGAGGTCGCCGAGGAGCAGCAGCCGCAGTCCGCCGGAGTGGACGAGCAGCGTGACGCTGGCGTCGTTGGGCCCGTCCGGTTCGGGGGCGGGGGGCGGGGGCGGCCACGGCACCTGCCAGGTCAGATCGCCGATGCCGCGCAGCTCCCCTGCGCCGGCCCGGGTGAGCGGGATGCCGCGGCGGGATGCCTCCTTCCGTACGAACTCGGCCTGCTGCGCGGGTTCTTCGTATCCGGTCGTCTCGATCGCGCCCACCGCGCGTCCGCGCAGCACGCCCGGCAGGCCGGCCACGTGGTCGGCGTGGAAGTGGGTCAGCAGGACCAGCGGGACCCTGGTGATGCCGAGCTTGTGCAGGCAGTGGTCCACCAGTGCCGGGTCGGGTCCGGCGTCCACGACCACACCGGCGCCGCGGCCCGCCGCGAGCACCGTCGCGTCGCCCTGCCCCACGTCGCACATCGCGAACCGCCATCCGGGCGGCGGCCAGCCGGTGATCACCCGGGTCAGCGGCGGCGGCTGCACGACCACCAGCAGGAGCAGCGCGCCGCAGAGCCCGCAGAGCCAGGGGTGCCTCAGCAACCGCCGGCCCACGATCACGGCCGCCGCCGTGACGAGCGCCAGCAGCAGGGCCCCGGTCCAGCTGTCCGGCCAGTCCACTCCCCCGCCGGGCTGGTCCGCCCCGGTCCGGGCCACGTCGGCGATCCACCCGGCCGGCCAACTCGCGCACCAGGCGAGCACCTTCGCCGCGGGCATCGCCAGCGGTGCCGTCGCCAGCGCCGCGAAACCCAGCACGGTGGCGGGCGCGACGGCGGCCTCCGCGAGCAGGTTGCACGGCACCGCCACCAGGCTCACCCGGGCCGACAACACGACGACGACCGGCGCGCACAGCGCCTGCGCCGCGGCAGCCGCGGCCAGTGCCTCGGCGGCCCGGGCGGGCACCCGGCGCCGGCGCAGCGCCGCGCTCCAGCGGGGTGCGAGGGTGAGCAGGGCCCCGGTGGCCAGCACCGACAGCAGGAAGCCGTAACTGCGCGACAGCCACGGGTCGTAGAGCACCAGCAGCAGGACGGCCGTCGCCAGGGCCGGGAGCATCGTTCTGCGGCGCCCGGTCGCGAGGGCAAGCAGCGCCACCGCTCCGCAGGCCGCGGCCCGCAGCACGCTCGGGTCGGGCCGGCACACGACGACGAACCCCAGGGTGAGCGCCGCCCCGAGCAGCGCGGTGCCGCGCAGGGGGAGGCCGAGCCGTGGTGCCAGGCCGCGGCGCTCGACCCGCTGGGCCAGGCCCGGTGGCCCCAGGAGCAGGACGAGCAGGATGGTGAGGTTGCTCCCGGAGACGGCCAGGAGGTGGGTGAGGTCCGTCGCCTTGAACGCCTCGTCGAGTTCGGGGGTGATCCGCGAGGTGTCCCCGACGACCAGGCCCGGCAGCAGCGCCCGCGCGTCCGGCGGCAGGCCGTCGGTCGCCGCCCGCAGTCCGGCGCGCAGCCGGCCCGCCAGCCGCTGCGGCGCGGACGGCTCCGCGACCACCTCGGGCGCCGCCCGGTCCCGGACCCGGAGGACCGCCGCGATCCGGTCGCCGCCCGTCATCGGGGGCTCCAGCCGCGCGGTCACTCTCAGCCGCGTGGACGGCAGCAGCCCGAGCCAGGGCGAGCGCTGCGTCCCTTCCACCGGGTGCTCGTCGTGCCCGTCCGGTGGGCGTCCGGGTCTCCACGGCGGGTCCTCGGCGCGGGCCGCCGGCTGCACAGCCGTGGTGACGAGGATCAGTGCCGGAGTCCGGGTCACCACGGCCTCCCGCGAGCCGGGCCGGTCGACGCGCACCACCTCGGCGTCCATCCGTACCCAGGCGGGTGTCTGGTGGTCGCCGCGGATCCGGGGGCGGGTGAGGCGCGGGTCGGAGGTCAGCTCCACCTCAGCGGTCACCGTGGCGAACTGCCGTGCCAGGGCGGGCACCGGACCGCGTCGGACGTCCGCCCCGTGGAGCCCGGCGGACACGGCGGCCGCGGCGGCACCGAGCAGCGCGGCGGCGACGGAGGTGCGTGCCCAGGGGGCGTGCGCCCACGTCCGCCCTGCGGTGGCAGCAGCGGTGGCCGGCTGTCCCGCCGCGGATGTTCCACGTCTTCCGCGTCGTCGGCCGAGCAGGAGTACCGCGGCAGCGGCGAGGCAGGCGATCACGAAGCCGGTCACCCGGCCCGTGGAGGCGTCCAGCGCCAGCGCCGCCGTCGCCCAGGCCGCGAGGGCGGGAGGGACGAGCCGCAGGTCTGCCGGTCCTTCCTGCCGGGGGTGGGCGGCTCCCAGCCGCTTGCCAGAGGCGGCGTGCACCGCCGGGCGGACATGGGGCGAGGTGGGCGGGTCCCCGGCGGGGGCGGGGCGGCCGGGTAACGCGGGGCCTCGCTCGGCGCCGGTGGGGATGGCGGTCGTGGCGGGGGCGGTGGTGGGGGCGGTACCGGTGGCGGTGGCGACGCCGGTGCCAGTACCAGTGCCGGTGGCAGCGCCGATGCCAGTGGCGGAGTCGGTGCCAGTGGCGGTGGCGGCGCCGATGCCAGTGCCGGTGGCGGAGTCGGTGCCAGTGGCGGGGTTCACGGGCTGACCAGATCGCGGAGATCCGCGAAGCGGCGGGTACCGATGCCGCTGACCTCACGCAGTTGGTCCACCGAGCGGAAGCCGCCGTGCTGCGTGCGGTAGTCGACGATGCGCCCGGCCAGCACGGGACCGACGCCGGGCAGGGTCTGCAACTGGTCCGCGCTGGCCGTGTTGAGGGAGACCGGGGCCCTGGGCGTGCCCGCGGCACCCGTACCGGCCGCACCAACGGGGCTGCCCGGCCCGGGCCCGTCCGGTGCGGCGGCGGGGGCCGGGGCCGGGCCACCGACGACGACCTGTTCACCGTCCACTAGGAAGCGGGCCCGGTTCAGGCCGTCGGTACTGGTGCCGGAACGCACCCCGCCGGCCGCCTGGAGCGCGTCGGCGACCCGCGATCCGGCCGGCAGGCGCTGGATTCCGGGGCGCCGGACCTTGCCGCTGACGTCCACCACGATCTCCGCGCCGGGAGACGCCGGGGCACCCCGCGCGGTGACCGGGGCCCCGGCCGCGGTGGCCTTGTCCTGTCCCCCGTCCTCGTGGGGAGCCATGGCCCGCACCGCCTCGGGCGCCTGGACCGTCTGCGTACGGCCGGTCCAGAAGTGCTGCACGGCGAAGAGCGCGGCGACGACGAACAGCACCGTGAGCGCCACCACGTTCCGGCGCTCCAGGCCGCACCGCGACTGCAACCACAACGGCATCCGCTCGCGCACCGCCGCCCCGGCCCGCTCCCGCCAGTCCGGCACCCCGGCAGGATCCACGAGCCCCGCCTCGACGCCGCCGCCCGTGTCCACGGCGGCGGCCCGCACAGCGACACCGGCCGCGCCTGTCCTTCCCTCGACGACGCCAAGTCCCCCATCAGCCGCGCCGGTCGGACGAGTGCCGCCCACTGCGAGTGGGCCCGCGTCCGACGGGCCGGGCTCACTCGCGCCGACGCGGCCGAAGCCGGCCCCGGCCCCGGCCCCGGCCCGCGCACCCTCACCCATCACCGGAACCGGCCCCGCACCAGCCTCCGGAGCCGAGCTCGCCCCGCTCACGGAAGCCCGGCCGGCGGAAGCCCAGTCGACGGAAACCCGGTCGGCGGAAACCCGGTCAACGGAAGCACAGTCGGCAGAAACCCGGTCGGCGGAAGGGCTGAAGGTGTTCAGGCAGGCGGGCTCGGCCTCGGGCCGGTGCCGACGGCTCGGCGGCGCATGTGCCCCGTCCGGTGGGCGACCGGTCCCGTTCGGCGCCGCGGTGGCCCAGGACGGGCCGGGGCAGAGGGAGCTCGGCGGCGGCGACGGGGCAGGTCCGGTCTTGTGCTGGGGTGGGGCTTCCGGGGAAGTGCTGCCCGGCTCCTCGGCCCGGACCCCTCCTTCGGCGAACAGCGCCCGCGCGCGTCGGTGCAGATCCTCCGCCGAGGCGTGAGCGCCCCGGCGGGACGGTGGGCGGCGGTGGCGGGTACGGCCGTCCGAATCGGGGGCGCGGCCCGGCCCGCTGGTCGCCGCCGCGGTACGTGAGCGTGATCGAAGTGCCATGCCAGGAGCATCCGGCACACCGGGATACTCGCGATGATCTTGCTCAATTTCCGGGGACTACTGGCCGGTTGTGGACAACTCACCCACCCCTACGGGTCACCGGGACGAGACCACGACCCCCAGCAGCCCGGGGCCGGTGTGTGCGCCGATCACCGCTCCGACCTCGCTGACGTGCAGGTCGGCCAGGCCTGGCACCCGTGTGCGCAGCCGGTCCGCGAGGGCTGACGCCCGTTCGGGAGCGGCGAGATGGTGGACGGCGACATCGACGTCGGCGCCGCCCGCGCGCTCGGCCACGATCTCCTCCAGACGGGCGATCGCCTTCGAGGCGGTGCGCACCTTCTCCAGGAGCTCGATCCGGCCGTCCTGCAACTGGAGCAGCGGTTTCACGGCGAGCGCGGAACCCAGCAGCGCCTGCGCCGCGCCGATGCGGCCGCCGCGGCGCAGATAGTCGAGGGTGTCGACGTAGAAGAAGGCGGAGGTTCCCTCGGCACGCTTCTCGGCGGCGGCGACCGCCTCGTCCACCGTGCCGCCGGCCTCCGCGGTCTCGGCCGCGGCCAGGGCGCAGAAGCCGAGCGCCATCGCCACCATCCCGGTGTCCACCACCCGTACCGGCACCGGCGTCTCCCGAGCGGCGAGCACCGCGGCGTCGTACGTGCCGGAGAGCTCCGCGGACAGATGCAGGGAGACGATGGCGTTCGCGCCGGACTCCGCGACCCTGCGGTAGGTCTCGGCGAACTGCTCGGGGCTGGGCCGCGAGGTCGTGACGGGACGCCGCTTCTGCAGCGCCTGGGCGAGGGAACGCGTCGAGATCTCGGTGCCCTCTTCGAGAGCCTGGTCGCCGAGGACGACGGTCAGCGGAACCGCGGTGATGCCGTGACGCTCCATCGTCCGCGGCGGCAGGTAGGCCGTTGAATCGGTGATGATCGCGACATGGCGGGACATGAGCTGGAGGTTACCTGCCGTAGTGCCCCGACGGCAGCCCAGCCCCTCTCACCGGGTCATGCGTGGCCGGATCGGGCCGCGCTCAAGTCGTGCTCTCGGGGCGGGGCTTCTTCTGCCAGGGATAGGCGGGGCGACGGCCCGACGGGGTGATGGCGGGCCGGTCCGGCTCCTCGGCGGGGGCCTGCCGCGCGGCGCCGGGCCAGGCCTGCGGGTGCGGGTCCGCCGCGGCGGCCGGTGGTGTGGTCGACGTCCCAGCCGTCGACCCCGTCGTCGTCCCGGCCATCGGCTCGGTCGTCGGTTCGGTCGTCGGCTCGGTCTTGGTCCAGTGGCGCAGCGCGCCGGCCTCCACGTCGATCTGGGCACTCAGCGTGTCCAGGTCGTCCTCGGCGAAGCGGCGGGCGCGGTCGCGGGCCGCCCAGCGCAGGGAGTCGGCCGATTCCGTGATGCGCCGGGTGCGTTCACGCAGGGCCGGGAGCCGCTCGCGGAGCGTCGCCCGGTCCGGCTCGGCCTCCAGGCGCTTGAGGTCGTGGTCCAGTTCGCGCCCGTGCGTGCTGAGCCGCTCGAACAGGGCGATGGACTCCTTGAGGGACTCGTCCTCGCGCACGCCCGCGTGCAGGGCGTCCTGGGTGGCGCGCATCGAGGTGCGCAGGGTGAGCCGGAGCTGGGCCAGTTCACCCGCCGGGCCGGGCTGGGTGAAGGACTTGGCCCGCAGCGTGTGGTCTTCGACCGTGCGGCGGGCCTGGGTGATGGTGCGGTCCACACCGCGCTTGGCTGCCCCGACCACCTTCACCGCGGCGTAGGCGCCGAGCGCCAGGAAGACCACGAAGAGGAGGACGAGGATGGTGACGACTGTTTCCACGACGCTCCTCCTCCGGCCCGCGGCACCGGTCGCGCCGCCCCTCCACGGTAAACGCAACGGGCAGGTCCCGGGTTCCGGAAGAACCCCGAACCTGCCCGTAGGGGACTACCCCGAGGCACTCACGCCGGAACGATGTTCACCAGCTTCGGCGCCCGTACGATCACCTTGCGGATGCCCGCGCCCTCCAGCGCCGCGACGACCTTCTCGTCGGCCAGCGCCGCCTTCTCCAGGTCCTCCTCGGAGATGGCCGGGGAGACCTCCAGGCGCGCCTTCACCTTGCCCTTGACCTGGACGACGCAGGTCACGGTCTCGTCGACGACGTACGCCGGGTCGGCGACGGGGAAGTCCTGGTGGACGACCGAGCCGGTGTGACCCAGCTTGTGCCACAGCTCCTCGGCGATGTGCGGGGCCAGCGGGGCGACCATCAGCACCAGCGACGCGGCGACCGAGCGCGGCACGGGCCGGCCCGTCTTGGTCAGGTGGTTGTTCAGCTCCGTCACCTTGGCGATGGCGGTGTTGAAGCGCAGGCCCTCCAGGTCCTGGCGGACGCCGTCGATCGCCTTGTGCAGGGCGCGCAGCGTCTCGACGTCGGCGTCCTCGGCGTCGACGACGGTCACCTCGCCGGTCGCCTCGTCGACGATGTTGCGCCACAGCCGCTGGAGCAGCCGGAACTGGCCCACCACCGCGCGCGTGTCCCACGGCCGGGACACGTCCAGCGGGCCCATCGCCATCTCGTACAGGCGCAGCGTGTCGGCGCCGTACTCGGCGCAGATCTCGTCCGGAGTGACCGCGTTCTTCAGGGACTTGCCCATCTTGCCCAGCAGGCGGCTGACCTTCTCGCCCTGGTAGTAGTAGGCGCCGTCGCGCTCCTCCACCTCGGCGGCCGGCACCGCGATGCCGCGGGCGTCCCGGTAGACGTAGGCCTGGATCATGCCCTGGTTGAACAGCTTGTGGAACGGCTCCGCGGAGGAGACGTGCCCCAGGTCGTACAGGACCTTGGACCAGAAGCGTGCGTACAGCAGGTGCAGCACGGCGTGCTCGGCGCCGCCGACGTACAGGTCGACGCCGCCGTGCGGCATGCCCTCGCGCGGGCCCATCCAGTAGCGCTCGGTCTCCGGGTCGACCAGCTGGCGGTCGTTGTGCGGGTCCAGGTAGCGGAACTCGTACCAGCAGGAACCGGCCCAGTTGGGCATGGTGTTGGTCTCGCGGCGGTACTTCTTCGGCCCGTCGCCCAGGTCCAGGGTGACGTTGACCCAGTCCTCGTTGCGCGACAGCGGCGTCTCGGGCTGGGTGTCGGCGTCGTCCGGGTCGAAGGTGCGCGGCGAGTAGTCCTCGACCTCGGGCAGCTCCAGCGGCAGCATCGACTCGGGCAGCGCGTGGGCCACGCCGTCCTCGTCGTAGACGATCGGGAAGGGCTCGCCCCAGTAGCGCTGGCGGCTGAACAGCCAGTCGCGCAGGCGGAAGTTGACGGTGCCCTCGCCGATGCCCCGGCGCTCCAGCCACTCGGTGATGCGCGCCTTGGCGTCGGCGACGCCCAGGCCGTCCAGCTTCACGTCGTCACCGGCGGAGTTCACGATCTTCGCGTCGTAGGAAGCGAAGGCGTCGTCCCAGGTCGAGGGGTCCGTGCCGCGGTCGTCGTCCGGCTCGACGACGCAGCGCATCGGCAGTTCGAAGGCGCGCGCGAAGGCGAAGTCGCGGCTGTCGTGGGCGGGGACGGCCATGATCGCGCCGGTGCCGTAGCCCATCAGGACGTAGTCGGCGATGAAGACCGGGATCTTCTCGCCGTTGACCGGGTTGACGGCGAACGCGCCGGTGAAGACACCGGTCTTGTCCTTGGCCTCGGCCTGCCGCTCCACGTCCGACTTCGAGGCGGCCTGGGCGCGGTAGGCGGCGACGGCCTCGGCCGGGGTGGCATGGCCGCCGGTCCAGACCTCGTGGGTGCCCTGGGGCCAGGCGGCCGGGGTGAACTTCTCCACCAGCGGGTGCTCGGGCGCCAGCACCATGTAGGTGGCGCCGAACAGGGTGTCCTGGCGGGTGGTGAAGATCGTGATCTGCTCGCCGTCGATCGGGAAGTCGACGCGGGCGCCCTCGGAGCGGCCGATCCAGTTGCGCTGCTGGAGCTTGATGGCCTCGGGCCAGTCCAGCTCCTCCAGGTCGTCCAGCAGCCGGTCGGCGTAGGCGGTGATGCGCATGTTCCACTGGCGCAGCTTGGCCTTGAAGACCGGGAAGTTGCCGCGCTCGGACCGGCCGTCGGCGGTGACCTCCTCGTTGGCCAGCACCGTGCCGAGACCGGGGCACCAGTTGACGGGCGCGTCGGAGGCGTACGCCAGGCGGAACTCGCCCAGGACCTCGGCGCGCTCGGCGGCGCTCAGCTCGGGCCACGCGCGCGTGTGCCCAGGCACGGCCCGCTCACCGGACTCGAACTGGGCGATCAGCTGGGAGATCGGACGGGCCTTCCCGGCCTCGTCGTCGTACCAGGAGTTGAAGATCTGCAGGAAGATCCACTGGGTCCACTTGTAGTAGTCCGGGTCGATCGTGGCGAACGACCGGCGCTTGTCGTGGCCCAGGCCCAGCCGGCGCAGCTGGGACTTCATGTTGGCGATGTTGGCCTCGGTGGACACCCGCGGGTGCGTGCCGGTCTGCACGGCGTACTGCTCGGCGGGCAGGCCGAAGGCGTCGAAGCCCAGGGTGTGCAGGACGTTGTGGCCGGTCATCCGCTGGAAGCGGGCGTACACGTCGGTGGCGATGTACCCCAGCGGGTGGCCGACGTGCAGGCCCGCGCCGGAGGGGTACGGGAACATGTCCATGATGAACTTCTTGGGCTTGGCGACCAGCTCGGGGTCGCCCGCCAGGTCACCCTTGGGGTTCGGCGCCGCGTAGGTGCCGTCGGCGTCCCAGAAGTCCTGCCAGCGTGCCTCGATCTCGGCCGCCACGGCGGCCGTGTAGCGGTGCGGCGCTGCCTCCACCGACACGGCGGCGGCAGCGGGGTTCGTCTCGCTCATGATCCTCAAAGCTCCATCGATCGTCTCTGCCTACGGCTGCGACTTCCAGAAACGAAAAATCCCCTCGCACAGGAGGGGACGCCGCGCCGATGCCGACCACCCGAATGACCCGGCGGTCGGGACTGATCAGCGCGGCTCGCTAAGCAGAAGGCGTACGGCACGCATGGCGTCAGGGTACCGCAGCCGTCGAGTGCGCGGCGACGAGCGTCCACGGGGCGGGACGCGGACGCCGGCGAGTCGTGCAGGACCGGGGGGCCGTTGGTGAAGGTTCAGAAAAGCTGAACATCGTTCAATTTTAACCCGGCGTAACGGAGCCTATGGGGACAACACGAGCCACGGAAGCCCCGTTGATAACAACGCAATAACTCAAACGGCGTACCGCTCGGTTTGGAGCCACTTAGAGTGCGTGCCCGGGACCGCTTTCCCGAACCGCTCGGAGTCGCCCCCCATGAAACCTCGTCGCAGTAACAGCTCCCTCCCCAAACCCGGCCGCTCGGCCTATGGGGTGGCGTCGGCTGTCGTCCTGCTCCTCATACCCGTGGTCGTGCTGGCCGGAGGCAGCCAGTTCCGCGAGTTCCTGAACTTCGGCGCGGGCGTGCTCTCCCTCGTCTCGCTCAGCTGCTCGGTGATCTGGGGCCTGGTCGCCCAGGACCGGATCGTCCTCAACACACGCCAGCGGATCGTGGGCCAGGCGGTGCACCGGACCACCGCGGTCGCCTCGATCGCGTTCCTCCTGGTGCACATCACCACCAAGATCGTGCTGGGGCACACCCAGCTGATCGCCGCGCTGGTCCCGTTCTCGCTCGGCGTCACCGGAATCGAGGGCCTGGTCGGCCTCGGCTCCCTGGCCGGTCTGCTGATGATCTTCGTCGGCGTCACCGGCGCGCTGCGCGGCAACTTCGCCACCCCCGCCCCGGTCGCGGCCCGCTGGCGGGCGATGCACATGCTGGCCTACCCCGCCTGGTGCGCGGCGCTGGTGCACGGCCTGTACGCGGGCCGGGAGGCCAAGCCGATCTTCGTCATCCTCTACAGCCTGTCCCTGCTGGGCGTCATGGCGGCCCTGGCCGTGCGCGCGGCGCCGCGCCCGTTCAAGCGCAGGCTCGCCGAGCGGCTCGTGTCGGTGCTGGGCGGCGGCGAGCGGCCGGAGCTGGAGGACCTGGACGCGAGCCGGGCCAGGGCCTCGGACTCCGCGCTGCCGGGCTACGGGACCGCACGCGGCGCGACGCCCCCCCGCGCCGATGCGACCAGGCCGGCACCGGGCGGTCCGCGCCCCTCCTCGCCGCTGTACGACACCCCGGCGCCCGAGCCCGCCCCCGGCTTCGCGGCCGCCTACCGGGCCGTCGCGACACCGGCGCGCGACCGGCAGCCCTTCGCGGCCGACGCGACCGCGCGCACGAACATGCCGTTCGACCCGCAGGCCACGGGGGCGACGCAGCGTGTGGACGGGCCCGGCAGCACCTCGGGCAGCTGGCCGGTCCCCTCGCCGCCGCCGGTCGGCGAGGCGCCCCCGTCGGCCTACGACCCGCTGAACGACACGGGATACACCATCCCGGCCTATGGCAATCCGGGCCCTGCCGCGGGCGCCACCGGGTACGGCGGACGTGACGTGTACGACACCGGTGAGACGAACGCCCCCTACGGCACGTACATCCCGAACGACACGTACAACAGCGGTCCCGCCACTGAAACACCGCCCGGCGCCTCCTACGACGCGCCGGGTTCGGGCGAACCTTGGAACACGCCTTCCGGAGGCTACAGGTGAACGAGGCCCTGCCCGACGTCCCCGAAGTCCGCGTGGTCGGGCTTCCCCAGCTCACGTCGGGCTTCGACCTTGTCGAAAGACTCGATCTGCCCATGCACCTGAAGGTGCACGGGCCGCTCGAACCATTGGGCGGCGAGCAGCTCGCGCAGCTCGCCGAAGCCGTCCATCTGAAGGGCCGCGGCGGCGCGGGCTTCCCCTTCCACAGGAAGCTGCGCTCGGTCGCCGAGTCGGCGATCAAACGCGGCGTACGGCCGGTCGTCGTCGTCAACGGCAGCGAGGACGAACCGGCCTGCCGCAAGGACACGGTCCTGATCAACCGTGCCCCGCACCTCATCCTGGACGGGGCCCTGCTGTGCGCGGAGGCCCTCGGTGCCCGCACGCTCGTGGTGGGGGTCACCAGGGAGTCCACCCAGCGCTCCATGGAGGCCGCGCTCGCCGAACGCGGCCTGAGCAACAGCCGCAGGTCGGCCCTGCGCGCGAGCGTGCAGCGCAACCCCGTGCGCATGGTCACGGGCGCGGCCGCGTCGCTGATCCGTTCCATCGACGGCGGTCCGGCGATCCCGCCGGGCCGCAAGACCAGCGCCTCGCGCAACGGCGTGGGCGGCGCGCCCACACTGCTGTCCAACGCCGAGACCTTCGCCCAGCTGGCGATCGCCGCCCGCATCGGCCCGGAGCGCTACGGCAACACCGGCCTGTACGACGAGCCGGGCACCGTGATGCTGACCATCTCCGGCGCCGTCGCCCGCCCCATGGTGGTCGAGGCGCCGACCGGGGTGCCGCTGCGCTACGTCCTCCAGCTCGCCGGCGCCCCGCCGGTGCCGCAGGGCGTGCTGACCGGCGGCTACCACGGCAAGTGGATCGACGCGGCCACCGTCAACGAGGCGATCGTCTCGCGCAACTCCCTGGACGCGGTGGGCGGTTCGCTCGGCGCCGGGGCGATTTTGCCGATCAGTCAGGAGACCTGCCCGCTGGGCGAGTCGCTCCAGGTGGCGAAGTGGCTGGCGGAGGAGAGCGCGGGCCAGTGCGGTCCCTGCTACCTCGGTCTGCCGGCCGCCGCGCGCGGCATGGAGGACATCCTGAACGGCGGCGGCCCGGCCGCCCTGGAGGCCCTCAAGCAGGTCGCCAAGAACGTCAAGCGGCGCGGCGCGTGCTCGCACCCCGACGGCTCGGCGATGTTCCTGGAGTCGACCGTCAAGGCGTTCACCGACGACCTGGCCGCGCATGTCCTCGGCAACGGCTGCGGGCGCCCCGTGGAGGGCGTCCTGCCGCTCTTCGAGGGCGGCAGGGCTCCCACCGGCGTCCCCGGCGGCGTCGAGGACGAGGAGTCCGGCTCCAGCCGGCAGAAGATCCACGTCGACTGGACGCTGTGCCGGGGACACGGCCTGTGCGCGGACATCCTCCCGGAGGTCTTCGAACTGGGCGCCGACGGCTTCCCGACCGTCGCCCAGGCGAAGGTTCCGCGCTACGCGGAGGCCAAGGCCCTGCGCGCCGTGCGCCGCTGCCCGGCGCTGGCCCTGCGCCTGGAGGAGGACACCCGCTCGCAGGCACCGTCGCGCAATCTGCCGGTCCTCTCCCAGGGCCGCGGCCGCCGCGCTCTGGGCCGCTGAGCACACGCGCCGGCGGGTCGCCCTCCGCGACGGGGGCGGCCCGCCGGCGCGTTGCCGCGCCGTATGCGTCCGGGCATACGTCGAGGGCGAGTCATCCGGTGGATGACTCGCCCTCATTTCCTGTGGAGCTAAGGAGAATTGAACTCCTGACCTCCTGCATGCCATGCAGGCGCTCTACCAACTGAGCTATAGCCCCTTGCGGCCACGCGGTCCCACCGCGTTTTCGACCGTGTCGCCCGGTTTCCCCGGCGGCGACGCCAACATTACACGGTCCAGGGGGTGGAACACCAAATCGGTTTCGCGCCGCCCCGCCCGGCCGCCGGGCGCAGGCCCGGCCTCACGCCGTCACGAACGAGTAGAACCGCTTGAGGGTGCAGTGCTCCTCCAGAAGCCGGCCGTAGATCGGCTCGCCCTCGAGTTCGCGGTAGGTCTCGATCGGGTCGCCTTTTATGATCAGCGCCCGCGCGCATTCCTCGCACCAGTACTGGTAGTCGGGGTTGATCGGCTCCATGTCGCGGACGATC
The DNA here is from genome assembly GCF_044548235.1 of Streptomyces sp. NPDC052043. Lineage (NCBI taxonomy): Bacteria > Bacillati > Actinomycetota > Actinomycetes > Kitasatosporales > Streptomycetaceae > Streptomyces > Streptomyces sp. NPDC052043. The sequence goes on along the minus strand of NZ_JBIUBT010000001.1, from coordinate 137,872 downwards.
GGGGTGCCGCCGCCGCACCAGTCGCACTTCCGCCTGTGTGCACCCATGGGTCAGCTCCAATTGTGGCCGCAGGCGGTGCACACGTACGAGATCCCCCCGTTGTCGCCGAGGACTTGGGCCACATGGAGGGAGCCGCAGGAGGGGCAGACGAGGCGGGTGACCGTGTCGCGTATCAACGCCGCACCGAGGAGGTCACCGACCTCCTCGAGGATGCAGGCAGGCATCGCTACTCCCTCCCGTCGGGCCGCGCCCCCTTCCGGCCGTTTGATTCTGCCACGGCCGGGCCGACACGGTCAGCGACGCCTCTGTACCAGTACGGCCACGACCTGCGCCGCGGGGCCGTGCCGGGGGCGCGTCCATGAACCCCGAGAGCGCGCTCGCACACGTATACGCCCCGGGGCCCCGAACGACTCAACCCGATTCGGAGGAATACAGAAAATCCCGCCCCCTGCGGGGGACGGGATCCTCACGAACACTCTTCGGCGACTCGACGGAGTGCCGGTGCGTGGAGCTAAGGAGAATTGAACTCCTGACCTCCTGCATGCCATGCAGGCGCTCTACCAACTGAGCTATAGCCCCTTGCCGCCACGCGAACCAGCCGCGTGGTGTTCCGCTCCGCTCGGCGGGGCGAACAAGAAGAACTTTAGCCTGCGACCTGCCGGAAAGTGAAATCCGGGTCGCGCCGGCCGCGGGCGGCTCAGTCGTCGTCGCCGAGGACGGGCTCGGGCAGGGTGCCGGCGTTGTGCTCCAGCAGCCGCCAGCCACGGGCGCCCCCACCGAGCACCGACCAGCAGCAGTTGGACAGCCCGCCCAGACCCTCCCAGTGGTGGGGCTCGAGACCGAGGAGGCGGCCGAGGGTGGTGCGGATGGTGCCGCCGTGGCTGACCACCACGAGCGTGCCGTCCTCGGGCACCTTCTCGAGGTAGCGCAGCACGACGGGGGCGGCGCGGTCGGCGACCTCGGTCTCCAGTTCGCCGCCGCCGCGGCGCACCGGCTCGCCGCGCTTCCACGCGGCGTACTCCTCGCCGTACCGGCCGATGATCTCCTCGTGCGTCAGGCCCTGCCAGACGCCCGCGTAGGTCTCGCGCAGGCCCTCGTCCCGGGCGACCTCCAGGCCGGTGAGCGCGGCCAGCTCGGCGGCCGTGCGGGTGGCCCGCGCCAGATCGGAGGAGACGATCGCGTCGGGCCGCAGGGAAGCCAGCAGGCGCGCGGCACGGCGGGCCTGGCCGACGCCGGTGTCGGTCAGCTCGACGTCCGTGCTGCCCTGGAAGCGGCGCTCCAGGTTCCAGGAGGTCTGGCCGTGGCGCCACAGGATGATGCGGCGGCCCCGGCCCGGCACAGGGCCGGGGCCCTCACCGGCGCCGGTCACCGCCACTCACCACCGGGCTCGGCCGTCTCCTGGGCGGCCTGCTGCCTGGTGTGCTCCTCGGCCCTGCCCCGGGTGGCCTTGGCGTCGGCGGGCAGCTCCAGCTCGGGGCAGTCCTTCCACAACCGCTCCAGGGCGTAGAAGACGCGCTCCTCGCTGTGCTGGACGTGCACGACGATGTCCACGTAGTCGAGCAGGACCCAGCGGGCCTCGCGGTCGCCCTCGCGGCGCACCGGCTTGGCGCCGCGTTCCTTCAGCAGTCGTTCCTCGATCTCGTCGACGATCGACTTGACCTGGCGGTCACTGGGAGCGGACGCCAGCAGGAAGGCGTCCGTGATCGACAGCACGTCGCTGACGTCATACGCGATGACGTCGTGCGCGAGTTTGTCGGCGGCCGCCTGGGCGGCGGTGTTGATGAGGTCGAGAGAGCGGTCGGTCGCGGTCACTACAGGGCTTTCCTTCGGCGGTCACTTGACACCAAGGGTCTCACGGACCGCCGAGGACGCCCCACGCAATTGACGGATCACTGCTCCGACGAGCCCCGGTAGTCCTGTCCGAGGACGACCGAGACGTCGGCGTTCGAGGTGACCTTGCCCTTCGTCACCGCGGTGTCGGGCAGCCCGAGGGTCTTGGCGACGTCGGCGGCCTTCTCCTTGTTCGCGGCGTCGGCGTAGACGACCTCGGACGCCTGCTGGACGACGGACGCGGTGCCGCCCTCCAGGAAGGTGAAGCCGCCGCCCAGCAGGACGACCCGGGCCTTCTCGGTGTTGTCCTTGGTGCCGGAGGCGTTCTGCACGGACACCCGGACGGCGGACGACCGGTCGGGGCTCTTCGCGGTGCCGCCCAGGACGTCCTTGACCACGCTCTCGCTGGTCTGCGCGCTGAGCGTGCCGTCCGTCCCCACCGGCAGCAGCGTCGTCCTGTAGTCGCCGCCCTTGGCGAACTCGGCCAGCTTGGCGAGGAAGGCGCCGAGGTCCTGGTCGGTGAGCGAGGGGTCGAGGATCTGCTGGAGCGTCTGCACCGTCGTCGTCGCGCCCGAGGCGTCGGAGGACAGCTTGCGCAGCACGCTCTGCATCACCTGGCCGAACCGTTCGAGCTGGGCGTCCTGGCCCTCGCCGGAGGAGCGGTAGGTGGCGTAGGCGACGGCCATCTTGCCGCTGAGTGTCTGCGCCTTGCCCCGGTGGACCAGGGGCGCCGTGCCCTTCTTCTTGGCGTCCGGGTCGGGCACGTCGGCGTTGGTGTCGACGTCGACGTTGCCGACCACGTCGACGAGGTTCTGGAGGTAGGGGGTGTCCAGGCGCCAGGTGCCCTCGATGTCGGTGCCGAGAACCGTGTCGAGCTGGTCGCGGGTTCCCGAGGAGCCGTCGTCCTTGACCGAGTCGGCGAGGGTCGTGACGGAGCCGTCGTCGCCGGTCAGGGCGAGGGAGTTGGGCAGCAGGACGGTGGTGCCCCGCTTGCTGGTGGTGTTGCCGACGAGCAGCGCCGTGGACGTGCCGCCCCGGTCGGTGTCGTGCAGGTGGACGACGATGACGTCGCGCTTCTGGGCGCCGGTCGCGGTCGCGGCGCCCGCACCGGGGCCGGACGACGACAGGCCGGGCAGCTTCCCGGCGTACCAGAGGTAGCCGACACCGCCCGCCGCGACCAGGGCCAGCACGACGGCCAGGGCGACGATGCGGCCGCGGGCCCGGCGGCGGGCCTCCTCACGGCGCTCGGTGCGGTTCTCGGTGAACTTGAGCCAGTCGATGACGTCCTCGGAGTCGTCGCTCGGCTCCTCGACGAAGGCGAACTGCTCGGTGTGGTAGTCGCGTTCGTCCGCGCCGTCCCGGTCGGCTCCCCATGCCGCCCGGTCGGCGTCCGCCGGTCCGGCCTGCTGCGGAATGTGGGCGGCCTGCTGCGGAATGTGGGCGGTCTGCCCGGCGACCCGGGGCTGCTGCCCGCTGGTCGCGGCGGACCCGTACGGGTCGTACGGCGCCGCCGTCGCGCCGGACCCGTAGGGGTCGTAGGAGCCGTGGACACCCTGGGCGGAGGGGTCGGGCGACTGTTGGCCGGGGCCCTGGCCGGGGGCGTGTCCGCCGTGCTGGGCGCCCTGGTGACCGCTCTGGTAACCGCCCTGGTAGGCCGTCGGATCGAGCTGCTGCTGCGCACCGGTCGCGTACGGGTCGTAGCCGTAGCCCTGCTGCCCGTACGCGTCGTAGGTCTGCTGCGGGGTCTGCTGGACAGGGACCGGCCGGTACACAGGCCGGCCGTACTCGTCGTAGCCGACGAGCTCGTACTGATCGCCGCCGTGGCCAGCGTCGTATCGGTCGTTCACCGGTGCCCCTCTCGGCTCACTGGCCTCGGTACAGCTGGCGTTTGGCGATGTAGCGGACGACTCCGTCAGGCACCAGGTACCAGACCGGGTCGCCCTTGGCGACTCTCACCCGGCAGTCCGTGGAGGAGATGGCGAGCGCGGGTACCTCGACGAGCGAGACGCCGCCTTCCGGCAGGCCGGGATCGGTCAGATGGTGGCCGGGCCGGGTGACACCGATGAAGTGTGCCAGGGAGAACAGTTCCTCGGAGTCCCGCCAGGTGAGGATCTGACCGAGCGCGTCGGCACCGGTGATGAAGAACAGGTCGGTGTCGGGGTTGAGCGCGCGCAGGTCGCGCAGGGTGTCCACGGTGTAGGTGGGACCGCCGCGGTCGATGTCGATGCGGCTCACGGAGAACTGCGGGTTCTCGGCGGTCGCGATGACCGTCATCAGGTAGCGGTCCTCCGCCGGGGAGACGTGGCGGTGGGACTTCTGCCAGGGCTGCCCGGTGGGTACGAACACCACCTCGTCCAGGTGGAACTGCGCGGCGACCTCGCTGGCCGCCACGAGGTGCCCGTGGTGGATCGGGTCGAACGTTCCGCCCATGACGCCCAGGCGCCGCTTGCCCGGCGCCGAGGGCCCACCGCCGGGCCCGTGTTCGAGGCGTTTCACCGTGTCACCCGCCGGACCGGTAGGCATGTCCTGCTCTCCCATGCGTGCAGACCCTACCGGCCCGGCCTGAGGACTCCGTGAGCCAGATCCCGGGGACGGGCCGGGCGGGGTTCAGCGGTCGCGGTTGAAACGCGTGGTGATCCACAGCAGGAGCAGCAGGATGAAGAGCGCGCCGCCGCCGGTGAGGAAGGGGCTGAGGCTCTGGTGGTTGCCCCCCTCGGCGGCGAGGTTGACCAACTGGGCAGCATTGCTGGGGAAGCTCATCTTTGGCAGAACCTATCCGGGAGTGAGCGGGACAAGGATGTCGGCCCATCGTAAGCAACCGCCGACGCACCGCTCACCCCGACTCCACTGTTGCCACCGCCGGCGCTCCCGCCCCACGGGTACCGAGGCGTCCGGGACGGTGCGGGACCGGCGCCTTCAGGAGCCGCCCGGAACCTTTCCGCCGCGTCAGTCGTCGTCCCGCTTGTACCCGCGCAGGAGGAACCAGCCGGTGAGAACGCAGCCCAGGACCATCACGATCAGGACGACCCGGAGCAGGTAGCCCGACCCTTCGTGCGGGGCGGTGGTGCTCGCGGCCTCGGCCAGCCAGGCGGCTGCGGGGTGGTGCTCCATGGCGTGGACTCCTTCGTTGTACTGCCCGTCCACGGTATCTCCGCCTAGGCTGGGTCCTGCCTCGGGGGCACATTGGGACACTGACACACATGGGGGACCACATGTCCGACGACGGCCGCGAACAGGACGGGCAGGAGCAGGTGCCGAGCCGGCAGCGCAGGCGCTTCCCGGAGATCTCCTCGCGCGCGTACGAGCACCCGGCCGACCGCTCCGCCCTGGTCGCGCTGCGCAAGCTGAGCGGCTTCGACACGGTGTTCAAGGCCCTCAGCGGCCTGCTGCCCGAGCGCAGTCTCAGGCTGCTGTTCCTGTCCGACTCCGTACGCGTCTCCGACCAGCAGTTCGCACACCTGAACGACATGCTGCGGGACGCCTGCTACATCCTGGACCTGGAGAAGGTCCCGCCGATGTACGTGACCCAGGATCCCCAGCCCAACGCGATGTGCATCGGCCTGGACGAGCCGATCATCGTGGTCACCACGGGCCTGGTCGAACTGCTCGACGAGGAGGAGATGCGGGCCGTCGTCGGCCACGAGGTGGGCCACGCCCTGTCCGGGCACGCCGTGTACCGCACGATCCTGCTGTTCCTGACGAGCCTGGCCGTCCGGGTCGCCTGGATCCCGCTGGGCAACCTCGCGATCATGGCGATCGTCACCGGGCTGCGCGAGTGGTTCCGCAAGTCGGAGCTGTCGGCGGACCGGGCCGGTCTGCTCGTCGGCCAGGACCTGCGGGCCTCCATGCGGGGCCTGATGAAGATCGCGGGCGGCAACCACCTGCACCAGATGAACGTGGACGCCTTCCTCCAGCAGGCCGAGGAGTACGAGTCCGGGGGCGACCTGCGCGACTCCGTGCTGAAGATCCTCAACGTGCTGCCGCGTTCGCACCCCTTCACCACCGTGCGGGCGGCCGAGCTGAAGAAGTGGGCCGAGTCCCGCGACCACCAGCGGATCATGGACGGCCACTACCCGCGCCGCACCGAGGACAAGGACACCTCGGTCAGCGACTCCTTCCGCGAGTCGGCGGCCCACTACGCCAACCACGTCAAGAGCTCGAAGGACCCGCTGATGAAGCTGGTCAGCGATCTGGCGGGCGGCGCCGGCGACCTGGGCGACCGGGTGCGGCGCGGATTCGGCGGCTTCACGGGATCGGCCCCGCCCAGCGACCGGGGCAAGGACCAGCCGTCCACCGGCACCCCTCCCGGCGACGAGGACTGACCTTCCGGGTGTGGGCGGGTCCCCTGCGGACATCGCCCGGCGCCCGCGGCGGCGTCACACCGTCGGCTCGGCGCTGTGCGCCAGGGAGCCGCACAGGGCCGCCGCGGTGTCGGTGGCGTACGGGTCCGTGCCGGACGGGCTGCCCGCCTTGGCGACCTGGCCGGCCAGCAGCGGCTCGAAGCGCCCCGCGGAGTCCCCCGCGCAGGAGAGCGGGCCGGCCTGCACGTAGGAGACGACGAGCTGGACCTGGTGCAGCCGCAGGTCGTCCTGGGTGAAGCGGAACTGGATCTCGCGCCGGACGGTGAACAGCGAGGCCGGCGCGTGCGCCGCGGAGCCGGCCGGCTTCAGCGCGTAGGCGAAGGTGTGGTCCGCGCTGACCTCCAGGGTGGAGGAGTCGGTCTCGGCGGCCTGGAGGCTGCCCTGCACCCGGATCTCGTGGCCGGCCAGCTCGACCCGGGCCGGGTCGAAGCGGACGAGCCAGCCGGTGGGCGCGTGCCGGCCGTCGGCGGCGGGGTGCTCGAAGCTCTGGTCGAACTGGTCGAGCTGGCCGGGGTCGAGCAGCGCCCGGACGGGGCGGGTCTGGCCGCCGATGAGCACCTCCGGGTAGAGGGAGGACGCGACGACGTACTCCTTCGCGATGGTCAGCGCGGCGAGGACCTGGCTCTCGGAGAAGTGCGCGGTGCGCCGGACGACGGGCAGCGGCACGCCCTCCGCGCCGACGGCGAACGAGGCGGCCGGGCTGTGCGCGTACAGGTACCCGGGGTCGGCCGCGCCGGGCACCCTGCCCTGCGGGGCGAGCGGGACGACGGTCATCCGCAGCGGCTCCACGGGCCGCTGGGCCTGCGCGCTCTGGTAGGGGTGCCGTACGCCCATGTAGATCGCGGTGCCGAAGGCGACGACGATCAGCAGGACCAGCAGCAGCGCCTGCCGGGACAGCCCGCGGCGCAGCGGCGGGCGGCGGCGCACGGCCGGGGTGTGGTCGGTCACCCGCTCCCGCGCGGAATACTCCTGGAGGCGGGCAGCCCGGACGAACGACTCGTCGAAGACGACGGACCGGTACTCGTCCTCCGCACCTCCGGGGACGCCCTCGGGTGTCCCCTCAGGTGGCTCTCCAGGCCCTCCCATACCTTCAGGGTAGGTCGCGGCAAGCCCTGGTAAACGCCCTGATGTGCGACAAGTTCTGACAGGTTCTCACCAGAACCGTCGCCCCGCCGTCAGGGCGTGCGCGGGACCGCGGAGACGGGTGGCTGGGAGTAGTCGGCGGACGCGGAGGGCGCCGCCGCGCTGCCCTGCTCCAGGCCGGTCGAGGCGGGCGGCGGGACCTGGTCCCGGCTGCCCGAGGAGCCGCCCCGGTAGACCGCGGCGAAGGCCAGGGCGACCATGCCGATGCCCATGACGAGGGCGAGCACCCAGGCGACGGGGCGGTGCCAGCGGACCTGCTTGCCGAAGGTCCCCGGGGCGCCGGGTCGGCCTTCGAGGACGTCGGGGTCGTCCAGGTCGCCGTAGGGGTGGTCGGGGCCGAGGCCGGGTCCGTACCCGTCCTCGTGGCGCTCGCCCCTGGCGTGGGCGCGGCGGGCCTCCGCCTCGGAGGCCTCGGCTCTGGCCTGCGCGGCGGCCAGGAGGCGTTCGACGGCGGTCGGCTCGTGGATCACGGCCGCACGTACGAAGGCCTCGTCGAAGACCACGGAGGCGAACTCTTCGTCCGACACCCCGCGGTCGTGGTCGTCGTCGGGCTCCCAGCCGTCAGGGAACGGCGTACCCCCCACGTCCTCCGGCACGCATCCAGAGTAGACCTGAGGGGTCAATTTGGGCAGACGGTATGGAAATTCATCCGCCTGCCGAGACACGCCGCCACGGGGCCGGACAGCGTCAGCGCCGGGTGTGCCCGTCCCCCGTGAGGATGTACTTCGTACTGGTCAGCTCGGGCAGGCCCATCGGGCCGCGGGCGTGCAGCTTCTGCGTGGAGATGCCGATCTCGGCGCCGAAGCCGAACTGGCCGCCGTCGGTGAAGCGGGTGGAGGCGTTGACGGCGACGGTCGTGGAGTCGACCAGTCGGGTGAAGCGGCGGGCGGCCTGCTGCGAGGTGGTGACGATCGCCTCGGTGTGCCCGGAGCTCCACAGCCGGATGTGCTCGACGGCCCGGTCGAGGGAGTCGACCACGGCGGCGGCGATGTCGTAGGACAGGTACTCGGTCTCCCAGTCCTCCGGGGTGGCCTCGACGACCGTGGCCCGGGAGTCCTTGGCGTGGGCCATGACCCGCTCGTCGGCGTGGACGGTGACCCCGGCCTCGGCGAGCGCGTCCAGGGCGCGCGGCAGGAACTCGGCGGCGATGTCCTGGTGGACCAGCAGCGTCTCGGCGGCGTTGCAGACGCTGGGCCGCTGCGCCTTGGAGTTGATCAGGATGTCGACGGCCGTGTCGAGGTCGGCCTGCGCGTCGACGTAGACGTGGCAGTTGCCGGTGCCGGTCTCGATCACCGGGACGGTGGACTCGTTCACCACGGTCCGGATCAGCGAGGCGCCGCCGCGCGGGATCAGCACGTCGACCAGGCCGCGGGCGCGCATCAGCTCGCGCACGCTCTCGCGGCTCTCGCCGGGCACCAGCTGCACGGCGTCGGCGGGCAGCCCCGCCCCGCCCACGGCGTCGCGGACGACCCGGACCAGGGCGGTGTTCGACTCGTAGGCGGAGGCCGAGCCGCGCAGCAGCACCGCGTTGCCCGACTTCAGGCAGAGGGCGGCGGCGTCCACGGTGACGTTCGGGCGGGCCTCGTAGATGATCCCGACCACGCCGAGCGGGACGCGGACCTGCCGCAGGTCGAGACCGTTGGGCAGCGTGTTGCCGCGGACGACCTCGCCGACCGGGTCGGGCAGCGCCGCCACGTCCCGCACGTCGGCGGCGATGGCGCGCACCCGCTCGGGGGTGAGCGTGAGCCGGTCGACGATGGCCTCGCTGGTGCCGGCCTCGCGGGCCTTGGCGACGTCCTTGGCGTTGGCCTCGAGGATCTCGCCGGTACGGACCTCCAGGGCGTCCGCGACGGCCAGCAGGGCGTCGTCCTTCGCCACTCGCGGCAGCGGCGCGAGGTCGGCGGCGGCGGCCTTGGCGCGGTACGCGGCCTGGGTGACCGGGGACATCGAGTCGTACGGCGAGAGCGTCGTCATGAAGGAAGGGTAGTGCGCAGGGAGGTACGACCACCGGTTGTCCCACACCCCGAGACGGGTCAAAAGGGATGGACCCCGACCGGTGTCGCCGGCGGTGCTCCGTACCCCTCGGCGAGGCGCTGGTGGTAGGTCTCGCGGTCGATGACCTCCAGGCCGACGATCTCCCAGGGCGGCAGCCGGGCGCTCTGCCGGTGCTCACCCCACAGGCGCAGGGCGACGGCGGCCGCGTCGTGGAGGTCGCGGGCCTCCTCCCAGTAGCGGACCTCGGCGTGGTCGCCCGCGTACCGGCTGGTCAGCAGGAAGGGGTGGTCGTGAGCGAGCTGCTCCAGGCCGCGCCGCACCTCGTTCAGCGGGGCCCGGGCACCGGAGACGCTGAGCGTGACGTGCCACAGCCGGGGCAGGTCCCGCGGCTCCTCGCAGCCGTCCTGGGCCGCCACGCTCGTCAGGCCACCGCGGGACGCCGCCGCCCCAGGGCGCACTCGTCTCACGACGTCCTCCTTCACGCAGCGCTCGCTGACATCGCCGGCCTCGCCGGTACCGCTGGTATCGCCGGTCCCGCTCATGCGGAATGCGTCCCCGCCTCAAAGTGGAACAGGCCGCACGGCTCCGCGGGGCGGTTTTACGGAACGTCCCCCACCTTCGGCACCCGGGTGGCCGGACGATTCGGCGCATTACGGCTCCAGGAGCACCAGGTCGTCCCTGTGTACGACCTCACGTTCGTACGCCGGTCCCAGCTCGCGGGCGAGTTCCCGGGTGGAGTGGCCGATCAGCCGGGGGATCTCCTTGGCGTCGAAGTTGACGAGCCCGCGGGCCACCGCGCGCCCCGCCCTGTCACGCAGCTCGACCGGGTCGCCGGCGGTGAACTCGCCCTCCACGGCGGCGATCCCGGCGGGCAGCAGCGACTTTCGGCCCTCGACGACCGCGCGGACCGCGCCGTCGTCGAGAGTGAGCGAGCCCTGCGGGGCGGAGGCGTGCTGCAGCCACAGCAGCCGGTCGGCGGAGCGCTTGCCGGTGGGGTGGAAGTAGGTGCCGGTGTCGCCGCCGGACAGGGCGTCGGCGGCGTGGACGGTGCTGGTGAGCACCACGGGGATGCCGGCGGCGGCCGCGATCCTGGCCGCCTCCACCTTGGTGACCATGCCGCCGGTGCCGACGCCGGCCCTGCCCGCGCTGCCGATCTCGACGCCCTCCAGGTCGCCGGGGCCCCGGATCTCCGCCAGCCGGGAGGTGCCCGGCCTGCTCGGGTCGCCGTCGTAGAGGCCGTCCACGTCGGACAGCAGTACCAGCAGGTCGGCGTGGACCAGGTGGGCGACGAGCGCGGCGAGCCGGTCGTTGTCGCCGAAGCGGATCTCGTCGGTGGCGACGGTGTCGTTCTCGTTGACCACCGGGAGGGCACCCATCGCGAGCAGCTTGTCGAGGGTGCGGGAGGCGTTGCGGTGGTGGGCGCGGCGGCTGGTGTCGTCGCTGGTCAGCAGGACCTGGCCGACGCGGATGCCGTAGCGGGCGAAGGAGGCGGTGTAGCGGGCCACGAGCAGGCCCTGGCCGACGCTGGCCGCGGCCTGCTGGCGGGCGAGGTCCCGGGGGCGGCGGCGCAGACCCAGCGGGGCGAGGCCGGCGGCGATGGCGCCCGAGGAGACCAGGACGATCTCCTTGTGCGCACTGCCGCTGGTCTTGGCGAGGACGTCGACCAGGGCGTCGACCCGGTCGGCGTCCAGCCCGCCCTCGGCGGTGGTCAGTGACGAGGACCCCACCTTGACGACGATCCTGCGGGCCTCGCACACGGTCTGCCTTGCCCCTGGCACCTTGTTGTCCGTCTCCTCGCGTCCCTGCGGCTGCACGCCGATGTCCACGTGCCGAATCTACGTGAATCGGAGTGGTCACCGCGCATTCGTCCAGCACACGGACCGCTCTCGCCCGGACACCTTCTCCTGCTCTTCCTCGCGGCTGCCTGCCCACAGCACGACGCCGGCCTTGGCCGACGCCAGGCCCCGTCCTCGCCCTCACCGGGTTTCGCCGCGGCCGGCTCAGCCGTGCCGGTGGCGCCACCCCTGCCAGACGGAGCCGAACTACGACCGCGCCCGGGCCCACCATCCGTCACATCCGCGCAGGGCCGGGCCCGCCCGGCCCTGCGCGGCACGCTCAGGCGTCGGTCGAGGCTGCGGCGTGCGGTCCACCGGCGAGCATGCGGTCCACGACCCGCGCTGTCGCGAGACCGTCCCCGGGCTCGCAGAAGTCCCTTATGAACTGGGCGTACTTCTCCTGGTACTCCACTTCGACGGCATCGACGTCGCGCAGGGCCTTGACCAGGTCTTCGGAGGTCTCCAGCAGCGGGCCGGGCGCCCGGGTCATGAGGTCGAAGTACAAGCCGCGCAGCGTGTCCCGGTAGTGCTCCAGGTCGTAGGTGAAGAACAGTATCGGCTTGCCCGAGTGCGCGAAGTCGAAGAACGCCGAGGAGTAGTCGGTGACCAGCACATCGGCGACGAGGTACAGATCGGCGATGTCCGGGTAGCGGGTGACATCCCACACGAAGCCCTGGCCGGCACCCGGTACGTTGTCATGGACTCTCGGGTGCTTGCGGAAGAGCAGCACATGGTCGTGACCGAGTTCGGCCTGGGCCGCGGCCAGGTCGATCCGCAGATCGAGTTTGTACAGCTTGCTCGCGTGCTTCTGGTCTTCCCGCCAGGTAGGAGCGTAGAGCACCACCTTCTTGCCCTCGGGCAGGCCGAGCCGCTCCCTGACCCGCGCGGCCCGCGCGTCGCGGTCGGGGGCGTGGAAGACGTCGTTGCGCGGATAACCGCTCTCGAGCATTTCCCCTTCGATGGTGTACGCCCTGCGCATGATCTCCGTGGTGTACGCGTTCGGCGACACCACGAAGTCGAACTGCCGGTAGCTGTGCGGCAGGCTGGCTATATAGGCGGGATTCGACTTGGTAGTGCCTTGGAGGTCCTTGCCGATCTTCTTCAGCGGCGTGCCGTGCCAGGTCTGCACGACCCGCTGCCCGGGGCGGGTGACGAACCAGTCGCCCACCGTCGTGTTGACGACGACGTAGCGGCTGCGCGCCAGTGCCTCGTACCACTCTCGGCTGCCACGGCCCACCACACGCGCCCCCGCCGGCATCTCGGGCAGCCCCCCGTCCTGGGTCCAGATGTGCTCGACGTCGACCCCCCGGCGCACCAACTCCTCGTAGACCGCCCGCGGCGAGTCCGAGAACTGCTTGCCGCTGAGGCTCATGTAGAGCACCGCGTCGCGCAGGGGGAGCTCGCGCTGCTCGTGGAAGTACGCCTCACACAGCATGCGCTGCCGGTAGGCGCCGTGCTCACCGGGGCCGAGCAGCCGTTCCGGCTCGATGAAGATGCGGTCGAAGTGGCGGCGGTCCACGGTGTAAGTACGCTGCGGGCTGCTGAAGCACATGGGCAGCTCCTGCACCTGCTCCGGACGCAACGTCACCGGGACGTCCCCGGACTTGTCCCAGGCGTCCGCGTCGCGGAAGTACAGGTACCAGCGACCGGGGCACAGGGGCAGCTCGGGACCGTGCGCCTGCGGGGCCGCCTCGGGCTTGATCCGGACCGTGAACCGCCCGTCGGCAAGCTCGACCGGCAGCTCCTTCTCCTCGAAGCGGACCCCGTGCCGCAGGATGACCTTCTTCCCGGCCGCTTCCTCACCGGGATACGTACCCTCGAGCACCAGCTCCCCCGACTCCGCCACGGTCATCGCGTCGACCACGGGTCGGACGGCTCGCGTTGCCAGCACCAGCCTGCCGGGCCCGTCGCGGTGGACGGCCAACTCGCGGCTGGGGGCAAGCCGGTGCCTGCCGGTCGTGAAGCCCTCGGCGAGGAGGGCCGCCTGGCCCCGGCCGTCGGCTCCCCTCAAGGTCACCTTGAATTCCCGGGTCTTGGTTCCCGGCAGGTCGTTCGCGGCCAGCTCGGCAAGACTGAAGACCGACTGGTAGCGCCGGAACGCGTCAGGGGAACCGGACAGGGAAGTGAGCGGGCTGTCGAGTCTGGTGTCGCCTGCGACGACGGTCACGGCGGTGGGGGCCTTGGCGCCGCTCCGCGCCCTGGTGACCACTCGCAACTCGCCGTCCGCGACGGTGCAGGACTCGACCTCGACAGGGGGCTGCTGCACCGTGATGCTCACGGCATTCTTGGTGAAGCCGACCACGAGACGTGAGCCGTCCGCCAGATGACGAACCTGGTTGTGCCCGGCCGCGCCCGCGTCGCGCTGGCGCACCCGCGCGCCGTAGGTCCCGCCCGGTCCCAGGATCCCGACTTGCAGAAACCACTGGCCGGCACCGTGCCCGGCGAGCTCGCGCAGCCGACGAGCAGAAACGACGACTTCGAAGCCCGTGTGGTCGTAGCAGTGCAGGGCCTGTCCGGAGGCGACGGTGGCCTGCTCGCTGCGGGTGCGGCGCATGGGCAGTCTGATGCGGCGGCCGGTCTCGTCGTTCTTCAGCACCGCGAATCGGCCGATGGCGCGGCCCGATGCACGCGGCAGGTTCGCGGCAAACGCGTACCCTTCCCATACCAGATCGTCGCCGCGCCAGCCGACCGAGGTGAGCTGCGCCGTCACCGGCAAGTCGCGACGCGTGAGCGCGGAGATCCGTTCAGGCAGCGCCAGGCCCCGCAGCCCCGGCAGCACCAGCCGGGGGCGCCGGGCGCCTGCCACGAGGAAGGCCCCCGGGTCCCTGCGCTGGTGCCGGACCACCTCGACAAGATCCTCGGCGCGCCCCTCGGCAGCGAGATACCAAATGACGCGCTCGAGCGGAGGGAGGTCAGTGAGCACCCCCTCGCCGTGGATGTCGAGCAGTTCCCGCGCCGTGGCACGCAACTCCTCGCGCTCTGCCTGCGAGCTCTCGGGAAAGAATCGCAAGAACCCCCGTACTCTTGCCGACGCGAGATCGGCGAGAGACTGCGCCATGAGCAACGCCCTTCGTTAACGTGCCAGTAAAATCCAAGTCATGGCACGTTAACGGAGTCACTCGTGTACTGCACGCTTCGTGTGATAACAGTGCGGGCACATGCAGCTTGGATCCGCTGCCCCAGGCAAGGACATGCCCCCGTGGCCGCAGGGTGCTCCCATCGCTGTCGACGGGTTCATCCGTTGAGACCGAGGGAGGCCAAGGGGCGGTGGTAGTCGCGGGCGGCCTGGCGGAGGGCGGCGGCGCGTGGGCGTGCTGGGTGTGCGGGGCGTCGGCGGTGATGACAGTGCCGGTGAGGTCGATGCTGTGCAGCAGCGGGCGAACCGGGCGAAGCTCAAGCCTGCAAGGGACCCTGCTGCACCCCTTGCCCCAGGAGATCACCGATCCGGGGCAGGATCGCTCTCCTCTATATCTATATGCACAGACACGAACGCCTGGGCGGCATCCTCCGCGGGTACCAACACGGCACGACCGTACGGATCCTGGCTCTGCGAGCCGATAAGGAGGGCGACGGAGATGAGAATGGTGCGCGCGGCACCCTCGACGACGCCGATCAGCCACCCGTGTTGGGACGGTGGCCCCCGTCACGACTTACGGGTGCCGTGACTCAGTGCGCTATGCTCCGACGGTCGCCCCACCTGGCGCGGGCAGGCGCCGTTGCCGTCGCGCAGGCCTCACAGTTGCGCGGCGGTTTCACGGACGGAAGGAAGACGATGCCACGTTGCTCGATAGCAGCGATTTCCTGGGAACGCGTACACCTCAGTCTCACAGCGGTCGTCTCTGACTTCACTGGAGATCCTAGTACGCTCCGCTTCCTGATTGTCGATGGTGAGCGCGAGTTCCTGGTGAATTCTCGGCAAATTGACGCCGAACAGCACTGCTTGCAGATCAACGTCACCAACTTCCAGGACCGGCGCCAGGTGCCCAACGGCTCCTGGCGGATCGTCCCGGTGGCCGGAGAGACGCGACTGCCGGCCGCCGGCTTCGACCTCACGGCCACGGACCGCCTCGACGAGGACTCCCGCACCTTCCTCTACGACCGCAACCGCTCCGCGTACGTGATCGCTTTCGGGATCTCGGACGACGAGGATCACCCCGAGTTCCTCATGCGGACGTACCAGTTGTTCCGCAGCGCCGGACCGAGCAAGTCGGGCGCGAAGGGTCCGAAGACTCCGAAGGCTCCGAAGAAGCCGCTCGGCCAGCGGATCGGACTGTGGGTGTTCCCGCGCGCACGGCGCCGCAAGCTCGCCAACCGCATCTACTCGATCTCGCACCGCCTGTACCGATCGCGCGGCAACCGGATCCTGTTCGCCTCCGAGATGCGCACCGGCCTCGGCGGCAACCTGGCACGCGTCCATGACCGGATGATCGAACGGGAACTCGACAAGAAGTACTCGTTCCGCTATTCGTTCCGAATACCCAGCACCGCCAACAAGTGGAGCACGATCCGCCTCATCTACTTGCTGGCGACGTCGGACATCGTGATGATGGACGACTACTTCGGGCTCCTCGCGCAGTTGGGCATTTCCCCGAAGACCAAGATCATCCAGCTCTGGCACGCGGGAAGCGGGTTCAAGTCGGTCGGCTACAGCCGGTTCGGACGATACGGTTCACCGAAGCTGACCAACGCCCACCGTAAATACACCTACGTGATCACCGGCTCCGAGCATCTTGTGCCGGTGTACGCCGAGGCGTTCGGCATCGAGGAATCGGCGGTCGTGCCGACCGGTCTGCCCCGCATCGACACGTTCCTCGACAAGGAGCGTTCCCGCAAGGTCACTGAGGACTTCTTCGCCGCCAACCCGAAGCTCAAGGGCAAGAAGATCGTGCTGTTCGCGCCGACCTTCCGCGGAAAGAACATCGACGACGCGCACTACGACTACGACCGCATCGACTTCGCGAAGCTCCACGAGTTCTGCGGGGACGAGTTCGTCGTGCTCTTCCGTATGCATCATTTCGTAACGGATCCCGTGCCGATCCCCGCGGAATACTCCGACCGGCTGCTGGACTTCGCGTCGTTCCCGGACACCAACGACCTGCTGCACGTCACCGACGTCCTCATCACCGACTACTCGTCCGTCATCTACGAGTACACGCTGCTCGACAGGCCGATCCTGTTCTACGCGTACGACAAGGACACGTATTCGGTGATCCGCGGATTCCACCGGGACTACGACTCCGTCGCTCCCGGCAAGATCTGCGTGACCTTCGACGAGCTGCTCAAGGCCCTGCGGGACGAGGACTACGACACCGAGAAGGTCGAGCAGTTCCGGAGGGAGAACTTCGACTTCGTCGACACCAACTCGGCGGACCGGGTGATCGACTGGCTGGTGCTCGGCGACCCCGATGACAGAAAGACGGGCGGCGATCGCCGGTGGCTCGATCTCGCCCCTGACGACACGGCGGTGGGCGACCAACCGCTCAGCGACCAGTCGGAGGCATGACCTGTGAACATCGCATTGCTTTTCGCCGGCGGCATCGGCTCGAGGATGAACTCCCGCGCCCTCCCGAAGCAGTTCCTGGAGATCCACGGGAAGCCGATCATCATCCACACCCTCGAGCACTTCGAGGCGCACCCCGATATCGACGCAATCGCCATCGCGATCCTTCCCGAATACCGCCAGCACCTGATGAAGCTGCTCAAGCGGTACGAGATCGAGAAGGTCAGGTGGATCGTCGACGGCGGCAAGACCGGTCAGGAATCGCGGCACAACGCTCTCAAGACGGTCGCCGCGGACTGCCCCGAGGACTCCGTCGTGCTGATTCACGACGGCGTGCGGCCGCTGATCGACGCGAAGCTGATCAGCGCCAACATCGACACCGTCAAGGAGCACGGCTCCGCCATCACCTGCACCAAGTTCAACGAGACCGTGGTGTCGAGCGAGCACGAGCACATCGACGATGTGATCCCGCGAGACCACATCTACGCCGCGCAGGCCCCGCAGAGCTTCTGGCTCGGCCAGATCCTCTCGCTGTACGACCGGGCGGTTGCCGAGGACGAGCACGACAGCATCGACTCGTGCTCCCTCATGCACCGGTACGGTCAGAAGATCTACCGGGTGGTCGGCCCCCGCTCGAACATAAAGATCACGACGGCCGAGGATTTCTACCTGTGCCGGACGTTCTTCGAGATCATCGAGAACCAGCAGATCGTAGGTACGTGAGTTCAGTGACCACCGTCTCCAGTCCGGTCGTTGCGCACGACCTCGATGAGATCCTCGACCGTGACCTGCCGTGGAGTGAGCTTGCCGGCCGCACCGTGCTGGTCACCGGCGCCAGCGGCATGCTGCCGTCGTACGTCGTCTACACCCTGCTCGCACTGAATGACCGGCACGGGTTGGGCATCTCCGTGCACGGCCTGGTGCGGAACGAGGACAAGGCCAGGCGTCTGCTCGCCGATGTGCTCGACCGCCCGGACTTTCACCTCGTCGTCCAGGACGTGTCGACTCCGCTCGAGCTGCCCGGCCCCGTCGACTACGTGATCCATGGGGCGAGCGCCGCGCGGCCCGCCCTGCATGGCAGCGAACCGGTCAAGACGATCAAGGCGAATCTGCAGGGCACCTTCAACCTGCTCGACCTTTGCGTGGCGAAGGCCGGCCGCGGATTCGTGCTGATGTCCTCGGCGGAGGTCTACGGCGCCCAGCCTCCGGAGACCGAGCTCATCGACGAGCAGAGCTATGGCGGCTTCGACATCCTCAACCCGCGGGCCTGCTATGCCGAGGGCAAGCGTGCCGCGGAGACGATCTGCGCGAGCTACCAGGCACAGTTCGACATCGACTGTCACGTCGTCAGGTTCGGTCACATCTACGGGCCGGGGATGGCGCTCGACGACGGGCGGGTGCAGGCCGACTTCGCAGCGAACGTGGTGGCCGGCAAGGACATCGTGCTGAACAGCGACGGTTCCGGCGTGCGGACCTACACCTACGTGGCCGACGCCATCGCAGGGCTGTTCTACACGCTGCTCCGCGGTGACCGGGGAGCCTACAACGTCGCCGACCCGTCCGGCCTGGTCTCCATCCGGCGTCTGGCGGAGCTGTTCACCGAGGTGCGCCCGGAGCGTGGGCTCCGACTGCGGTTCAGCAACGAGTCCGACGCGCGCTCCTACAGCCTGACCAAGAAGCAGGGCCTGGACAGCGCGCGGCTGGCAGCTCTCGGCTGGCGCCCGGTGGTCGACCTGCCCGTCGGGCTGAACCGCATGGTGACCCATCTGGAATCGACCGTCGGGATGTAGCACACCCGCACCGCACCCGACAGCAGATCGCCTCGGCACGGACCTTCGTCCGTGCCGAGGCGATCTGCTGTCGGGCCGATACCGGTCGCGTCAGGCTCGTGAGGAGGGCAGGAGCCTCCGGGCCAGCCGCCGTACCGGTTTCGGGAGGCGCCGGGCCAGCCGCCGCCATCGCGCCTCGGTCCGCGGCGTCACCAAGATCGCCGCCTCATCGGTGAGATTCCAGTACTTCGGGGACTTCTCCCCCTTGCGCGGATACTGCTCGTTGGGGCGACGCGGCACGACCTCGGGGCGCTCCCAGGCGATGTTCCGCCGCACCACGCGCGCGGGTGCACCCACCGCGACGCAGTTGTTCGGAATGGACGAGGTGACGATGGAGCGGAAGCCGATCACCGAGCCGTTGCCGATGGTGACGCCGCCCATCACGACCGCGTGCTTCGCGATCCAGACGTGCTCGCCCACGACGATCGACTGGGACGGGTTCATGCGCTTCTCGGTGCGCACGTCGTAGATCGGGTGGGTGTCGTCGCCACGCACCTCGATGTTCTTGGCGAACATCACGTCGTCACCGATCGACACCGACACACCTTCGACGGCGGAGATGAAGGTGCGGCCGGCGCAGCCCACGTTCTCGCCGATCCAGATCCGGGACTCGTGCCCGCAGCGCAGCTCGAAGCGGAGACCTGCACGCTTCTTCGTGGTCGGACCGATCTCGATCTGTCCGTTGTTTCCCGAGAAGGTGATGAGCAGATCCCTGATGTCCGCCTCGGGGCTGATGGTGAGTGTATTGTTCGACCCCTTGAACCGGATATCGATCTTTTCCTCACGGATCTCGCCGTCGTAGACGATCTGATTTCCCTGATCATCCTTGTAACGCTCGAGCTTGTGCAGTTGCAGCATCGTATCTGAGGGTGTGCCCTCGACCGGGTCAAGGCCGGACCAGCCCTCGCACCTCCGTTCCAGCCTCTGGGTTCGCGCTCAAGCTATCAGATGACCCTCTTACTGAGCATTCATCTGATCGACCCGGCCGCCGGCCGCAATAGGGGCTTCCGGATCGAAAGCATTTGGTGCCGTGCAACTCAAGTCCCACTTGGTCCGGGTCTTCCGTCCACGGAGATCGGGGACGCAGGTCTCGGCTGACGGATCTTGAAATGGGTGAGGGCCTTCTGACTCGGTGTGGATTGCGACATCTACACCGCACGACAGAAAGGCCCTTGTACCCCACCGCAATGGAAACCGTCACCGCCCTCTTGCAGCGGGCCCACACCTTCTTCACAAAAGCTGGTATCGCCGTCGAGCGAATGCTGACCGACAACGGCCCCTGCCCTCTTCGACGCCGGGGACTTCCCCCCGGCGTCGTCGGCCCACCGGACCAGGAAAGCCCGAGGCTAGAAGGGCTCGAAGTCGTCGTACTCGTTCTGGGCGTCGTCGCGTTCCGCCTGGCGGTCGCGGCGGCGCTGGGTAGCCGGACGCGGCGCCTCGAATCGGTGGTCCTCGCCACGGCGGCCGAGCATCTCCGCGCCCGCCGTCACCGACGGCTCCCAGTCGAAGACGACCGCGTTGTCCTCGGGTCCGATGGCGACGCCGTCGCCGGAGCGGGCGCCGGCCTTCATCAACGCATCCTCGACACCGAGGCGGTTGAGCCGGTCGGCGAGGTAACCGACCGCCTCGTCGTTGTTGAAGTCGGTCTGCCGCACCCAGCGTTCGGGCTTCTCGCCGCGGACGCGGAAGAGGCCGTCGTCCTCGCGGGTGACGGTGAAGCCGGCGTCGTCGACGGCCCTGGGCCGGATGACGATCCGGGTCGCCTCCTCCTGCGGACGGGCGGCCCGCGCCTTCGCGACCAGGT
Organism: Streptomyces sp. NPDC052043; assembly: GCF_044548235.1. Taxonomy (NCBI): domain Bacteria; kingdom Bacillati; phylum Actinomycetota; class Actinomycetes; order Kitasatosporales; family Streptomycetaceae; genus Streptomyces; species Streptomyces sp. NPDC052043. The sequence goes on along the minus strand of NZ_JBIUBT010000001.1, from coordinate 117,575 downwards.
CGGCGAGCGCGTAGGACAGCTCCTTGAGCCCCATGTGGGCCACCGCCGACGCCTCGAAGACGCGGTAGCCGCGCGCCTGGAGATCGGGCCGGACCATCTCCGCGAGGTCCTTGCCGTCGGGGACGTCGATCTTGTTCAGGACCACGATGCGGGGACGGTTGTCGAGGCCTCCGTACTGCCGCAGCTCCTCCTCGATGACGTCGAGGTCGGAGACCGGGTCGCGGTCGGACTCCAGGGTCGCCGTGTCCAGCACGTGCACGAGCACGCTGCACCGCTCCACATGGCGCAGGAACTCCAGGCCCAGGCCCTTGCCCTGGCTGGCGCCCGGAATGAGTCCGGGCACGTCGGCAATGGTGTAGACGGTCGAACCCGCCGTCACCACACCCAGGTTGGGCACCAGGGTGGTGAAGGGGTAGTCGGCGATCTTCGGCTTGGCCGCGCTCAGCACGGAGATCAGCGAGGACTTGCCGGCGCTCGGGTAGCCGACCAGCGCCACGTCGGCGACGGTCTTGAGCTCCAGGACGATGTCCTGCACGTCGCCCGGTTCACCGAGCAGCGCGAAGCCGGGCGCCTTGCGCCGGGCGGAGGCCAGCGCCGCGTTGCCCAGGCCGCCCCGGCCGCCCTGCGCGGCGACGAACGACGTGCCGTGGCCGACCAGGTCGGCGAGCACGTTGCCCTGCTTGTCCAGGACCACCGTGCCGTCCGGCACCAGCAGCACCAGGTCCTCGCCGTCCTTGCCGGAGCGGTTGCCGCCCTCACCGGGCTTGCCGTTGGTGGCCTTGCGGTGCGGGGAGTGGTGGTACTCGAGCAGCGTCGTGACGGACTGGTCGACGGTGAGCATCACGTCGCCGCCGCGCCCGCCGTTGCCGCCATCAGGGCCGCCCAGCGGCTTGAACTTCTCCCGGTGCACGGAGGCACAGCCGTGGCCCCCGTTACCCGCGGCGACATGGAGTTCGACGCGGTCCACGAAGGTGGTCATGGTGGGTGCCTCCAGCACTGCGCATACGTACGGATGTGGTTACTGCGTAACACGCGAAAGGCGGACCCGCCTTCCCGCCGGGGAAGTGAGGTCCGCCTCGCGAAAGCTCCCGATCAGGCGACCGGGACGATGTTCACGACCTTGCGGCCGCGGCTGGTGCCGAACTCCACCGCACCGGCCTGGAGCGCGAACAGCGTGTCGTCGCCGCCACGGCCGACGCCTGCGCCCGGGTGGAAGTGGGTGCCGCGCTGACGAACCAGGATCTCACCAGCGTTGACGACCTGACCGCCGAAGCGCTTCACGCCGAGCCGCTGGGCATTGGAGTCGCGACCGTTCCGGGTGGACGATGCGCCCTTCTTGTGTGCCATGTCTCCTCAGTCCCTTACTTCGCAGCCGCGGGGATCGACGTGACCTTGATCGCCGTGTACTGCTGGCGGTGGCCCTGCCGACGGCGGTAGCCGGTCTTGTTCTTGTAGCGCAGAATGTCGATCTTCTGGCCCTTGTGGTGGTCCACGACCTCGGCCTGGACCTTGATGCCGGCCAGCACCCACGGGTCGCTGGTCACAGCGTCGCCGTCGACAACGAGCAGGGTCGAGAGCTCGACCGTGTCGCCAACCTTGGCAGTGGAAATCTTGTCAACCTCAACGATGTCGCCGACAGCAACCTTGTGCTGGCGACCACCGCTGCGCACGATGGCGTACACGCGGATCTCACTCTCTCGCTCGGAACGGCATCCCCGCAGTCCAGCAGCCCTGCGACACACGCGGACGGCCTCTCCCGGTCACGGCCCGTGCGGGCCTGTCTCCAGGAGGAAGAGGTTTACGGGAATGGGGCGCGCACAGTGAACACGCCGACGGTCAAGATTACGGGGCCCGGCCTGAGGGGTCAAACCGGGCCCCGCGGGGTGCGGGCGGGCCGGGCGCGCTCGCGTGGGCGGCGGCGCGGCACCGGGTGTCCCGCCCACCCCGCCGGGCCGGGAACAGCCGCGTGCCCCGGCCCGGTACACCGCGGGGGTGTCCGGGCCAGGGCACGCGGCCGGGGGCTGGGCCCTCGTCAGTTGTCCACCGACGCGTCGACCGAGGACGGCGCCTGCTGGGCCGCCGCGGCGGTCTTCTTGGCCGTCGTCTTCTTCGCCGTCGTCTTCTTGGCCGCGGTCTTCTTGGCGGTCGTCGTCTTCGCCGCCTTCTTGGCCGTGGCCTTCTTCACAGCGGTCTTCTTGGCCGCGGTCTTCTTGGTGGCGGCCTTCTTCGCCGTCGCCTTCTTGGCCGTCTTGCGGGCCGCCGCCTTCTTGGCCGGAGCCGCCTGAGAGGCGGTCTCCTCGGCGGGCTCCTCCGCGGCGGCGACCGACGCGTCCTCCTCCGCCGGGCCCGACGGGACGACCACGACGGCCGTCTCCTCGGACGCGGTGGGAGCGGTGGACTCGCGCACGGCGCGGCGGCGCGGCCGGGCCGGGGCGGCGGGCTCAGGCGCCTCCGGCTGCTCCGCCGGGGCCGGAGCCGTGTCGGCCGCGGCGTCCTGCGGCTCGGCGGGCGCCGCCGGCGCGGTCTCCGCCACCGTCACCACGGAGGCCTCTGCACCCGCCGGGGAACCGGCCGGCGCCGACACCTTGCGGGTCGCGCGACGACGCGTACGGCCCTTGGGGGCGGCCTCCTCGGCCGGGGCCTCGGCCGCGGGCGCCTGGACGGTCGGGGCCTCGACGGCCACGGGCTCGGCCTGAGCCCGCTCGGCCGGCTCCGGGAGCACCGGGCGCGCGGCCTCCTCGGCCGCCGTGACGTGCTGGACCGCGGGAGCCGGGGTGCCACCGTCGGCGTGGGCCTTCGGCGCGCCCGCGGGCGCGGACGCCCGCCGGCTCGCGCGGCGCCGCGTACGGCCACGGCTCGCCGCGGCCTCCGCCTCGGCGACGCTGCTGTACAGCTCCTCGTCCGGGGCCATCTCCAGCGCGGGCAGCGCGATGGGCTCGGCGGCCTCCGTCTCGGACTCCGCCTCCTCCTCGGCGGTCGGGGTGACCACCTCGGCGGCCACCGCCTCGTGCTCGTGCGGCTGCTCGGCACCGGCGCGGGCGCGCTTGCGACGCTTGCTCCCGCCGCCACCGCCGGCGCTCGCCTGGTCCAGGTGGACGATGACACCGCGGCCGTTGCAGTGCACGCAGGTCTCGGAGAAGGACTCGAGCAGGCCCTGACCCACCCGCTTGCGGGTCATCTGCACCAGACCCAGCGAGGTCACCTCGGCCACCTGGTGCTTCGTACGGTCGCGGCCCAGGCACTCCAGCAGGCGGCGCAGCACCAGGTCGCGGTTGGACTCCAGGACCATGTCGATGAAGTCGATCACGATGATGCCGCCGAGGTCGCGCAGCCGCAGCTGGCGCACGATCTCCTCGGCCGCCTCCAGGTTGTTCCTGGTGACCGTCTCCTCCAGGTTGCCGCCCTGGCCGGTGAACTTGCCGGTGTTGACGTCGATGACGACCATCGCCTCGGTCCGGTCGATCACCAGCGAACCGCCGCTGGGCAGCCAGACCTTGCGGTCCAGCGCCTTGGCGAGCTGCTCGTCGATCCGGTGCGTGGCGAAGACGTCGACCTCGCTGGTCCAGCGCTGCAGCCGCGGCGCGAGGTCCGGGGCGACGTGCGAGACGTACCCGTGGACCGTCTGCCACGCCTCGTCACCGCTGACGATGACCTTGGAGAAGTCCTCGTTGAAGATGTCGCGCACGACCCGGACGGTCATGTCCGGCTCGCCGTACAGCAGCGTCGGCGCGCTGCTGCCGCCGTTCTTGGCCTTCTTCTGGATGCTCTCCCACTGCGCCTGGAGCCGCTCCACGTCACGGCGCAGCTCGTCCTCGCTCGCGCCCTCGGCGGCGGTGCGCACGATGACGCCCGCGTCCTCGGGAACGATCTTCTTGAGGATCGTCTTCAGCCGGGCCCGCTCGGTGTCGGGCAGCTTGCGGCTGATGCCGGTCATCGAGCCCTCGGGGACGTACACGAGGTAGCGGCCCGGGAGGGAGACCTGGCTGGTCAGGCGGGCGCCCTTGTGTCCGATGGGGTCCTTGGTGACCTGGACGAGGACGGACTGCCCGGACTTCAGCGCGGACTCGATGCGGCGGGGACCGTTGGCCATCCCGAGCGCCTCGAAGTTGACCTCGCCCGCGTACAGGACGGCGTTGCGGCCCTTGCCGATGTCGATGAAGGCGGCCTCCATCGAGGGCAGGACGTTCTGCACCTTGCCGAGGTAGACGTTGCCGACGTACGAGGTCGACTGCTCCTTGTTGACGTAGTGCTCGACGAGCACGCCGTCCTCCAGGACGCCGATCTGCGTACGGTCGCCGTGCTGCCGGACGGCCATCACGCGCTCGACGGCCTCACGGCGGGCCAGGAACTCGGCCTCGGTGATGATCGGCACCCGGCGCCGGCCCTGCTCGCGGCCCTCGCGGCGGCGCTGCTTCTTGGCCTCGAGACGGGTCGAGCCCTTGATGGACTGCACCTCGTCGGACGGCTCGGCGGCCTTGCGGGGCTCGCGCACCTTGACGACGGTGCGCTCGGGGTCGTCGGCGGACGGCTCGCCGTCGGTGCCGCTGTCACCGGCCCGGCGGCGACGGCGACGGCGACGGCGGCTGCTGCTGGAGCCACCGCCCGACTGCCGGCCCTCGTCCTCCTCGGCCGCGTCCTCGTCGTCCTCCTCGAGCTGCTCGGAGGTGTCCTCGGCGTCCTGCGCGGCCTGCTCGGCGGCGAGTTCGTCGCTCTCCTCCGCGTCCTCGCCCCCGTCGGCCTCCGCGGACTCGCCCCGGCGACGGCGACGGCCACCGCGGCGACGGCGACGGCGGGAACCGGACTCCTCGCCGTCCTCGCCGTCGACGGCCTCCTCGGCCGACTCGGCGGTCTCCTCCTCCGTCTCGTCCTCGGCGGACTCGTCGGCGGTCGCGACCGTGCGGGTCTCGGACTCCTCGCCACCAAAGCCCCGGCGGCGACGGCGACGGCGCGAGCCGCCCTGGTCGGAGTGCTCGGCCTGCCCGGTCTGCTCGGCCTGCTCCTTCGGGGACTCCTCGTCCTCCGCGGCCTCGGCGGCCGCCGCGGCGGCGGCGCGCTCCGGGGTCTGGAACATCGGCTCGGCGAAGACGGGCGCCTGGAACACGGCGACGGCGGGCCTCTCGGGCCGGCGCGGCGACTCACCGTCGCCGGCGGCGGACTTGGCGGCGGGCTCGGAGAACCCGGTCGCGGCACGCCGCACGACCCGACGCCGGCTCCGGCGCGTCCCGCTCTCCTCGGCCCCGGCCTCGGCGGCGGGCGCCTGCGACTCGGCGGCGGAGGCCCCGGCCTCGCCGGGAACCTCGGCGGGCTGGTCCGCAGGGGTCTCGCCGACGGCCTGGGCGACGGGCTCGGACACACGACGCGTGGCACGACGACGCGTCCGGCGCGGAGCGGCGTCCTCGACGACCGCGTCCTCCGCAGCGGCGGCAACGGACTCGCGCTCAGCGGTCTCGGGCTCGGTGGTGGCGACCTGGGAGGCGGCCTCATCGGCCGGGGCGGCGGCGGGCTCGGATACACGACGCGTGGCACGACGACGCGTCCGGCGCGGAGCGGCGTCCTCGACGACCGCGTCCTCCGCGGCGGCGGCAACGGATTCGCGTTCGGCGGGCTCGGGGGTCTCGGGGGTCGTGATCTCGACGGCGGGCTCGGACGTCGTGGCCTCGGAGCTCACCTCGGGGGCACCGGTGGGCGCGGACACGCGCCTGGTCGCGCGGCGCCGCGTACGGGCGGCCGGCGCGGGCGTCTCCGCCGCCGGCTCGGCGACGGCCCCGGCGCTCTCCGGCTGCTCCGCGCTCTCGGCAGGCGTGGCGTGGACGACTGTCTCGACCGTCTCCACGGACGCGGCGGGCGCGGCGGGCGCGGCGGGCGCGGACACGCTGCGCGTGGCACGCCGGCGGGTACGCCGCGGAGCGGCGGCCTCGCCGACCTCCACCGACCCGGCGGGCGTCTCGACGGCACCGGCCCCGGTGGCAGGCGTCTCGGCGACGGCCGTCGCCGGTACGACGGTCTCGGCGGCAGCCTCGCTCCGTGCGGCCTTGGGGGTCCCGGCGGGCGCGGAAGCACGGCGGCGCGCAGGGCGCGCGGGCGCGGCCTCTTCGGCGGCGGCCTCCTCCGTCTCCTCCAGCTCCTCACCCGTGACGGCGGCCGTCTCGGCGGTCACGGCCTCGGCGGCCTGCGCGCCACCGGCAGTCCGCTGCTCCTCCGCCTGCTCCGCGAGCTCCGCGGAGGAGGCGGCCGGTACGGCCGGAGCAGTGATCTCGGCCGCGGCCTCGAAGGACGCGGCGCCGGGCGGACCCGCCGGGCGGGACGCGGCACGGCGCCGACGACGCGGCGGCAGGGTGTCGCTGGGGGTGTTCAGTTCTTCGGAACCCTTGATGGGTTCGGTCGGTTCGAGCATGCGGGCGAATCTCCCGTCAGGCTCCCGGGCGCCGCGCCTGGTCCGGCGCCGATCACGTGGATCGGCACCGTTGACGTCCGCGGCCGCGCGATGCGCGACGGCCGCCGTCCGGGGCGCGGGCGCCGCACGGGAGCTCTCTGTGTCCTGTCTCGCCGGTTCCGTACGCCTTGTCGTGCACGGCCTGGCGAAAGTCTGTTGGTCGGTGCGCTGCCCGACCCAGGTGGCTCCCGAGTACGAGGGCGGCGCTTCGACGTCCGTCCCGGTGCGGAACCGTCCCTACGCGGGCGCCTTCGCGGCGGCAGGAACGGCGGCCCCCACTGAATCGGCCGGGGCGGCCGGGTCTGCCTCGCGGTCGGGCGCGAGCGGGTCGGTCACCGTGCCGGTCTCTTCATCGAGCAGCCCCTGCGCCAGCCTGGTCACCGCTGCGGGGACCGGCGGCGCCAGGTCGGCCACGGCGCGGAGACCGGACAGGACGTCGTCGGGTCGTACGGCAGGCGTCACGTGCCGAACAACCAGCCGCAGTATCGCACAAGGCTGGTCGGTCGGCCCATCAGCCGCCGAACCGTGCGTTTCCGCACTCTCCAGATCCACCACCGCGGACCGGGCGTCGAAGGTGCGCAGGCCGTTCTTGGTCCGGCGCTGCACCTCCACGGTCTCGGCCCCGTTGAAGGCCGCGACCGCGCGTTCGGCCTCGGCCGGGTCCACGCCGTCCAGCCGCAGCTCCCACACGGAAGCGGTCAGCCGGTCGGCGAGCCCCGACGTACGGGCCTCGACCGCCTCGACGACGTCCAGCCCGGAGGGCAACGACTCGTCGAGAAGGTCACGCAGGCGCTCCGGGTCGCGGGGCGCGGTGAGCGCGATCTCCAGGTACTCCGCCTCACTGCCCGTGCCGGTGGGTGCGGCATTGGCGTAGGAGACCTTCGGGTGCGGCGTGAACCCGGCCGAGTACGCCATCGGCACCTCGGCACGGCGCAACGCACGCTCGAAGGCGCGCTGGAAGTCACGGTGGCTGGTGAACCGGAGGCGGCCTCGCTTGGTGTAGCGCAGTCGGATGCGCTGCACCGCGGGTGCGGGCGGTGGGCCTTCGGGCTGTCGCTTGCCCAGTGGAACTTCTCCTCGTGTACGGCGGACGGTCCGTGGCGCCACCCCGTCGGCGGGGAGACTTCGCGCCCGGTCCTTCCTCTAGAGTACGCGTCCCGGCCGCCACAGGTTCCCGACGGACCACCGGCCGGGGTTCCCCGAGGAGCACCAGGCGCAGGTCGGCGCAAGACACCCCGCCGGCCGATGCCCTGGCCGCCGGTTCAGCCGCAGCTGCAACCCGTGGACGCGGCGGCCGGTTCGGTGGTCCGGGTGGTGCAGCAGCCGTGGCCGGTCGCGTCGGGGGCGGCGCTCTTGCCGAGGCTGTCGGCGTCGGCCTTGACGACGTAGACCTCCCAGGGCTCCTTGCCGGGGCCGTGCACCCAGACCTTGTCCTGGAGGGCGTAGCAGCAGGAGGTGTCGTTCTCCTCGAAGGTGGCCAGGCCCGCGTCCTTGAGTCGGGTGGTGGCGGCGTCGACCTGGTCGGTGGACTCGACCTCGACGCCGAGGTGGTCGAGGCGGGTCTCCTCGCCCGGCTCGCCCTCGATCAGGACGAGCTTGAGCGGGGGCTCGGTGATGGCGAAGTTGGCATAGCCCTCGCGTCGCTTGGCCGGTTCGGTGCCGAACAGCCTCGAGTAGAAGGTGATCGACGCTTCCAGGTCGCTGACCCGCAGGGCGAGCTGAGCACGGGACATGACAGGGCCCCCATCTGCTTGCATTGATGTCTGCCTATGCAAGCTTGTGAGCTGGATCGAAGGATGTCAACATAGACGCATGTCGAAGCAAGAGCTTGTGGTGCTCGGACAGAACGACGAGAACGACGCGTGCTGCCCCGGGCTGGTGACCGCTCCCCTGGACGAGGACCAGGCGGCGGAGCTGGCGAAGCCGTTCAAGGCGCTGGGCGACCCGGTACGCCTGCGCCTGCTGTCGATGATCGCCTCACGGGCGGGCGGTGAGGTCTGCGTCTGTGACCTGACCCCGGCTTTCGATCTGTCCCAGCCGACGATCTCGCATCACCTCAAGCTGCTGCGGCAGGCCGGTCTGATCGACTGCGAGCGGCGCGGCACGTGGGTCTACTACTGGGCACTGCCCGCCGCCCTCGACCGGCTCGCCGCCGTCCTGAAGACGTCGCAGACGGCCGAGACAACCGCGTGAGCGCCCCGCTGGGCCGCCGGGCCGCCGCCGAAGTCGTGGGGTCGGCCGCCCTGGTCGCGGTGGTCGTCGGCTCCGGCATCCAGGCCACCGAGCTGACCAGGGACGTCGGCGTACAACTGCTGGCCAACTCACTGGCCACGGTCTTCGGCCTGGGCGTGCTCATCGCGCTCCTGGGGCCGGTCTCCGGTGCGCACTTCAACCCCGTCGTCACCCTCGCCGCCTGGCTCACCGACCGGCGCAGCAAGGACGCACTGACCACGCGAGACGTCGCCGCCTACATCCCGGCCCAGATCATGGGAGCCATCGCCGGTGCCGTCGTGGCCGACGCCATGTTCGGCAAACCGCTCGTCCACTGGTCCACCCATGACCGCTCCGCCGGTCACCTGTGGCTGGGCGAGGTGGTCGCGACCGCCGGACTCGTCCTGCTGGTCTTCGGACTGGCCCGCTCCGACCGCGCCCACTTCGGACCCGTCGCCGTGGCCTCCTACATCGGAGCGGCGTACTGGTTCACGTCCTCCACCTCGTTCGCGAACCCGGCGGTCACCCTCGGCCGGGCCTTCACCGACACCTTCGCCGGCATCGCCCCCGGCTCGCTCGGCCCGTTCGTCGTGGCCCAACTGGCGGGTGCCGCGCTGGGGCTGGGGCTGGTGCTCGCGGTCTTCGGACACCCAGCCCCCGCACAGACCGCAACCGTTCCTTCCCGGGGCGAACCCGAACTCGCCGCTCCCCCACGCCCCTGACCGGCCTCCGCCCAGAAAGACACACCGGCATGAACACCTCCGCTGAACGTCCCTCCGTACTGTTCGTCTGCGTCCACAACGCCGGGCGCTCCCAAATGGCCGCCGCGTTCCTCACGCACCTGGCGGGCGACCGCGTACAGGTCCGCTCCGCCGGGTCCGCGCCCACCGGCACGGTCAACCCGGCCGTCGTCGAAGCGATGTCGGAGGCAGGCATCGACATCTCCGCCGAGGTGCCCAAGGTGCTCACGGTCGAAGCCGTCCAGGCCTCCGATGTGGTCATCACCATGGGCTGCGGCGACACCTGCCCCGTCTTCCCCGGCAAGCGCTACCTCGACTGGGCACTCCCCGACCCGGCCGGGCAGGGCGTCGACGCCGTCCGACCCATCCGCGACAAAATCGAGAAGCGCATCCGCGGCCTGCTCGACGAGATCGCCCCGACGAGCCAAGTGTGAGTGCCGCGACCGAAGTTCACATCGTGGCCATGGGCCCCGAGCACGCCGACGAGGTGCTGGGGATCTACCGACTCGGCATCGACGAGGGCAACGCCACCTTCGAGACCGCCGCGCCCACCTGGGAACGGTTCGACGCCACCAAGCTGTCCGACCACCGGCACGTCGCCGTGGACCAGGAGGGCAAGGTGCTGGGCTGGGCCGCGGCGGTGCCGGTGTCCGACCGGTGCGTCTACGCCGGCGTGGTCGAACACTCGGTGTACGTCCACCCCGACGCCCGCAGCCGAGGAGTCGGGACGGCGTTGCTGAACGCGTTGATCGCCTCGACCGAAGCGGCGGGCATCTGGACCATCCAGTCGGGCATCTTCCCCGAGAACACCAGCAGCCTCGCTCTGCACCAGAAGGCGGGCTTCCGCGTCATCGGCACGCGCGAACGCATCGGCCGGCATCACGGCGTATGGCGCGACGTCGTGCTCATCGAACGCCGCAGCCCTGCGGTCGTATAGGGCGCACCCACGCCTTCAAACGCCACCGGAAACCGGCGAGTCCCCTCGCTGGAGGAGAGCGGGCTCGAAGCCAGCCAGCGCCTCCCTCACCCGGTCGAGTGCCTCGCTGACCTCAGTGCGCGTGACCACTCGCAGCCGGCGTCGGACCTGCGTTCTTGACCGTCAGCGGAAGCAACTTCTTGCCCGTCGGGCCGATTTGAATGGCCGTGTCCATCTGGGGGCACACCCCGCAGTCGAAGCACGGGGTCCAGCGGCAGTCCTCGACCTCTGTTTCGTCGAGGGCGTCCTGCCAGTCCTCCCAGAGCCAGTCCTTGTCGAGACCGGAGTCGAGGTGGTCCCAGGGGAGGACCTCCTCGTAGGTGCGCTCGCGGGTGGTGTACCAGTCGACGTCGACGCCGAAGGAAGCCAGGGCCTTGTCGGCGCAGGCCATCCAGCGGTCGTAGGAGAAGTGCTCGCGCCAGCCGTCGAAGCGGCCGCCGTCGTCGTAGACCGCGCGGATGACGGCGCCGATGCGGCGGTCGCCGCGGGACAGCAGGCCCTCGACGATGCCGGGCTTGCCGTCGTGGTAGCGGAAGCCGATCGAGCGGCCGTACTTCTTGTCGCCGCGGATCTTGTCGCGGAGCCTCTCCAGACGGGCGTCCGTCTCCTCGGAGGAGAGCTGGGGCGCCCACTGGAACGGGGTGTGCGGCTTGGGGACGAAGCCGCCGATGGAGACCGTGCAGCGGATGTCGTTGGCGCCGGAGACCTCGCGGCCCTTCTGGATCACGCGGGTCGCCATGTCGGCGATCTGGAGGACGTCCTCGTCCGTCTCCGTGGGCAGGCCGCACATGAAGTACAGCTTCACCTGGCGCCAGCCGTTGCCGTAGGCCGTGGCGACGGTGCGGATCAGGTCGTCCTCCGAGACCATCTTGTTGATGACCTTGCGGATGCGCTCCGAGCCGCCCTCCGGGGCGAAGGTGAGGCCCGAGCGGCGGCCGTTGCGGGTCAGCTCGTTCGCCAGGTCGATGTTGAAGGCGTCCACGCGGGTGGAGGGCAGCGAGAGGCCGATCTTGTCGTCCTCGTAGCGGTCGGCGAGGCCCTTGGCGACGTCGCCGATCTCCGAGTGGTCGGCGGAGGACAGGGAGAGCAGGCCCACCTCCTCGAAGCCCGTCGCCTTCAGACCGGCCTCCACCATGTCGCCGATGCCCGTGATGGAGCGCTCGCGCACCGGGCGGGTGATCATGCCGGCCTGGCAGAAGCGGCACCCGCGCGTGCAGCCGCGGAAGATCTCGACCGACATGCGCTCGTGCACCGTCTCCGCCAGCGGCACCAGCGGCTGCTTCGGGTACGGCCACTCGTCCAGGTCCATCACCGTGTGCTTCGACACGCGCCACGGGACGCCCGACCTGTTGGGGACCACGCGGCCGATGCGGCCGTCGGGGAGGTATTCGACGTCGTAGAAGCCGGGCACGTACACCCCGCCCGTCCGCGCCAGGCGGAAGAGGAGTTCCTCGCGTCCGCCCGGGCGGCCCTCCGCCTTCCAGGCCCGGATGATCTCCGTGACCTCCAGTACCGCCTGCTCGCCGTCGCCGATGACCGCGCAGTCGATGAAGTCGGCGATCGGCTCGGGGTTGAAGGCCGCGTGGCCGCCCGCCATCACGATCGGGTCGTCGATCGTGCGGTCCCTGGCCTCCAGGGGGATCCCGGCCAGGTCCAGGGCCGTCAGCATGTTCGTGTAGCCCAGCTCCGTGGAGAAGGACAGGCCGAAGACGTCGAAGGCCTTCACGGGGCGGTGGCCGTCCACCGTGAACTGCGGGACGCCGTGCTCCCGCATCAGCGCCTCCAGGTCGGGCCAGACGCTGTAGGTGCGCTCGGCCAGGACGCCCTCGCGCTCGTTGAGGACCTCGTAGAGGATCATGACGCCCTGGTTGGGCAGACCGACCTCGTAGGCGTCCGGGTACATGAGCGCCCAGCGGACGTCGCAGTCGTCCCAGTTCTTGACGGTCGAGTTGAGCTCGCCACCCACGTACTGGATCGGCTTCTGCACATGCGGGAGCAGGGCTTCGAGCTGTGGGAACACAGACTCGACGGTCTCGGCGGCTTCGGCAGACATCTCGACGGACCTTCGTGAGCTGACAGGGGTGACCATCAAGCCTAACCCGGTCCCGGACCTGTCCCGAACGCTCCGGAGGCGGGCCGGAGCACTCAGAGGGCCTTGCGCTTCCTGATCGTCCGCAGGGTTTCCGGCAGCCGCGCCTCCACCTCGGCCGCGCGCTGCTCCTCGCGTCCGTGGAGCACCCCGTACGTGAAGGCGCTCTCCCCCGCCGCGTGCGCCTGGCCGGCCAGCTCGCGCAGGGTACGGCGGGCCATGACGCTGTCCTGGTGGTCGCCGAGCAGGCTCTGCAGCGACTTCGCCGCCTTCACCAGGGCGGCGGCCGGATCACCCAGGGCGGGCACGGCCGCCTCGGCCGCGTACCGGGTGGCCTTGGCCTTCTTGCGGGCCTCGTGCAGGGCGAGGTCGCGGTCGTGGCCCGGCGGCAGGTCGAGGGCCTGGTGGAGCAGGGCGGAGAGCGCCGCGCGCTCCTTGCGTACGGCCTTGGCGATCACCTTGGCGGGTTTCCCGGCGGCCGCCGGGCGCAGCGGCGGGTCGGCGAGCAGGGCGTCCAGTGCGTCGAGGAGGGCCAGGTGGCGCTCGCCGTCGAGGTCGGCGAGGAGCAGTCCACGGGCGTCGCCGTGTGCGGTCTGCGACCAGGTGCGCAGCCGGGTGCGGACGGGGCCGCTGACCAGGGTGTAGGGCAGGTCGTCGAGGCCGGTGGTGAGGCGTTCGGTGAGGACTTCCTGGTCGCGGTCGCGGCCGAGTTCGGTGCCGAGCCATTTCAGTTCGGCGCGGACCGGGTCGGTGGCGTTCCGGTCGAGGACGTTGCGGTAGGTGCGCAGGGCGCTGCGCAGGCGGCGGGTGGCGACGCGCATGCGGTGGACGGAGTCGTACTCGTCCCTGCGGACGGCGGGGTCGAGTGCGACGAGGGCGTCGCGCTGGGCGCGCAGGTAGGCGAGGACGTGGTCGCCGGCCGTCGTGGGGGTCGCGTCCGGGGTGGGACGGGGGCGGTCCGGTGGGGCGGTCTCGGTCAGGGCGCGGGCCAGTTTGGAGGCTGCCGGGGAGGGGCGTACGCCTGCCTTGCGCAGGCGTTTGTCGACGGCGTCGAGGAGCGCCGGGTCGCCGCCGTCGGCGAGTTCCACCTCGATCTCGGTCCACTGGGCCGTGCGGCCGTGCCCGGTCGGCCGTTCGGCCCGTACGGCGTCGACGGCGACCTCGGCGAGCGGGGTGCCGTCGGCGTCGACGAGGTGGCGGATGCCGCGCCGGGAGCGGATGCGGACCAGGGGGAGCAGTTCCGCGTCGCGGACGCGGGAGCGGACGAGCCCGGCGAGGTCGGGTGGCACGGTGTCGGAGAGGGGGGCGTGGATCTCGTCGCGCACTCCGGGGCCGACCGGGAACTTCAGGTGCCAGCCGGCGTCGGTGCCGCCGGTGCGGCGGCGCAGGGTGAGTCCGTCGGCGGTGAGGCGTTGGTCTGCGGTGTCGTAGTAGACGGCGTCGAGTTCGGCGACGCCCTGGTCGACGACGGCCGCCACCGGGCCGACGCCGGTCAGGTCGGGCAGTGCGCGGTCGCCGGCCTCGTACTTCCGCTCGATCTCCCTTTTCACCTTCATGTCCGCCATGACCCGAATCTAGTGCGGGTCCGGCTCCGGCGGCAGGGGTCCGGGCGGTGGGTCGCCGCCGGGTTGGATGTGCCGGCAGGGGCTGCTAGGCGGACAAGGGCCGTTGCAGTCTGATCGACTGGAGCAGTCCGACCGCCACCCAGACCGCGAACATCGACGAGCCGCCGTAGGACACGAAGGGCAGGGGCAGGCCGGTGACCGGCATGATGCCCAGGGTCATGCCGATGTTCTCGAAGGCCTGGAAGGCGAACCAGGCGACGATCCCGGCGGCGACGATGGTGCCGTACAGCTCGGTCGTCTCGCGGGCGATGCGGCAGGCGCGCCAGAGCACGACGCCGAGCAGCAGGATGATCAGGCCGGCGCCGGCGAAGCCGAGTTCCTCGCCCGCGACGGTGAAGACGAAGTCGGTCTGCTGTTCGGGGACGAACTGGCCGGTGGTCTGGGAGCCGTGGAAGAGGCCCGCGCCGGTCAGGCCGCCGGAGCCGATGGCGATGCGGGCCTGGTTGGTGTTGTAGCCGACGCCGGCCGGGTCGAGGCTGGGGTTGGCGAAGGCGGCGAACCGGTTGATCTGGTACTCGTCCAGGATGTGCAGCTGCCAGACGGCGACGCAGCCGAGGACGCCCGCGGTGAGCAGGCCGAAGATCCAGCGGTTGGAGGCGCCGGAGGCGAGCAGCGCGCCCAGGATGATGGTCACCAGGACCAGGACCGTGCCGAGGTCGGGCATGAGCAGCACGACCATGATGGGTACGGCGGCCAGGCCGAGCGCCTGGAGGATCGTGCGGTGGTCGGGGTAGGGCTTGTCGCCCGCGTCGACCCGGGCCGCGAGCAGCATCGCCATGCCCAGGATGATCGTGACCTTGACGAACTCGGAGGGCTGGAGGGAGAAGCCGCCGCCGAGGACGATCCAGTTGCGGTTGCCGTTGATGGTGGCGCCGAGCGGGGTGAGCACCAGCAGCACCCCGAGGACCGAGAGCCCGTAGAGGATGGGCACGACGTTGCGCAGGGTGCGGTGGCCGAGCCAGACGGTGCCGAGCATCAGGGCGAACCCGATGCCGGTGTTCATCAGGTGCCGGATCAGGAAGTAGTACGGGTCGCCCTGGTTGATGCCGGAGCGGCCGCGGGTGGCGGAGTAGACCAGGGCGGCGCCGATCCCGGACAGCGTGAGCGCGCTGAACAGTATCGGCCAGTCGAGTCGGCGGGCGGCCGAGTCGCGGGCGAGGATCCGGGTCCAGCCGCCCCGTTCGGGGCCGTATCCGGAGATGGAGAAGCTGTTCGCGCCGGTCATGCGGTCGTCCTCCGGCTTCCCCTTCGGCGCTGGCGCCTGCGGGTGTTGCGGTTGCCTGTGGGGGGCGAGGCGGTGGTCGCCGGCGGTTGCTGGTCGTTCGGCGCGTTGCCGCCCTGCTGGTCGTTCGCGGTGGCGCCGCCCTGCTGGTCGTCCTGGGCGTTGCCGCCCTGCTGGTCGGACTGTTTGGCGTTCTTCTCCTGGTCCTTGGCCGGGTCGGCGGGCACCTTCGGGGCGGCGATCGAGCCGTCGGACTGGATCTTCGGCAGGCTCTTCTGCGGGGTGGACAGCAGGGCCTTCTTGTTGTCGATGGAGCCGTCGGCCTGGACGCCGTACAGGGCGCTGTAGATGTTGCGGACGGCTTCACCGGAGGCGCCCGAGCCGGTACCGGCCTGGGCGATGGTCATGATGATCGTGTAGTCCTTGCTGTAGGTGGCCAGCCAGGAGGTGGTCTGCTTGCCGTAGACCTCGGCGGTACCGGTCTTGGCGTGCAGCGGGATCTTGTCCTGCGGCCAGCCGGCGAACTTCCAGGCGGCCGTACCGCGCGTGGCCACGCCTGCCAGCGCCTCGTCCATCATGTCGCGGGTGGCCTTGGTGATGGGCAGCTTGCCGTGCGACTTCGGCTTGATCTCGGTGACCTGCTTGCCGTCGGAGCTGATGATCGCCTTGCCGATGCTCGGCGTGTACATGGTGCCGCCGTTGGAGATGGCCCCGTAGATGACGGCTTCCTGGATGGGGGTGAGGAGGGTGTCGCCCTGGCCGATGGAGTAGTTGATCGAGTCGCCCTCGCGCAGCTTGTTGCCCTCGAGGCAGTTCTCGTAGGCGATCTTTTCGACGTAGCTGCCGTCCTTCTTACCGGTCTTGCACCAGCCGTCCTTGTTGGCCTCCCAGTACCGCTGCTTCCACTCGCGGTCGGGGACGCGGCCGGTGACCTCGTTGGGCAGGTCGATCCCGGTCTCCTTGCCGAGGCCGAACTGGTGGGCGGCCTTGTAGAAGTAGTCCTTCGGCTTGCCCTTCTTGGGGTTGATGCCGCCGTCCTTCTTCCACTCGTTGTCCGAGAGGTAGTAGAAGACGGTGTCGCAGGAGACCTCCAGCGCCCGGCCGAGCGAGATCGGGCCGAAGCTCTCCCCTTCGAAGTTCTTGAAGACCTGGTTGCCGACCGAGTAGGAGCTGACACACGGGTAGTTGCCGTTGAAGTCGTAGCCGGCCTCGACCGCGGCGGCCGTGGAGACCACCTTGAAGGTCGAACCGGGCGCGGACTGCCCCTGGATGGCCCGGTTGAGCAGCGGGTAGTCGGAGTTCTTGCCGGTGAGGGCCTTGTAGTCCTTGGCGGAGATGCCGCCGACCCAGGCGTTCGGGTCGTAGGTGGGGGCGGACGCCATGGCGACGACACGGCCCGTCTTGGCCTCCATGACGACGACGGCCCCGGAGTCGGCCTTGTAGTTCTTGCCGGTGATGTTGTCGAACTGCAGCCGGGCGTCCTTCATCGCCTTGTCCAGCTCGTACTCGGCGATCCGCTGGACGCGGGAGTCGATGCTGGTGACCAGGCTGGAGCCGGATTCGGCGGCGTCCGACTTGGACTTGCCGATGACGCGGCCGAGGTTGTCGACCTCGTAGCGGGTGACGCCGGCCTTGCCGCGCAGCGCCCGGTCATACTGCCGTTCCAGGCCGGAGCGGCCGACCATGTCGGAGCGCAGATAGGGCGATTCGGTGTCCTTGGCCTGCTGGATCTCCTCGTCGGTGACGGGTGAGAGGTAGCCGAGGACCTGCGCGGAGTTGGACTTGCCGGGCCCGGGGTAGCGGCGCACGGCCTCGGGTTCGGCGGTGATGCCGGGGAAGTCCTCGGCGCGTTCGCGGATCTGGAGGGCCTGGCGCGGGGTGGCCTCGTCGGTGATGGGGATGGGCTGGTACGGCGAGCCGTTCCAGCAGGGCTGCGGGGTCTTGGCGTCGCACAGCCGGACCTTCTGCATGACCTCGTCGACGTCCATGCCGAGGACACCGGCGAGCTTGGTGAGGACCGCCTTGCCGTCGTCCTTCTGCTTGAGCAGGTCGGTGCGGGAGGCGGAGACCACCAGCCGGGTCTCGTTGTCGGCGAGCGGCACACCGCGGGCGTCCAGGATGGAGCCGCGCACGGCGGGCTGGACGACCTGCTGGACGTGGTTGCCGGAGGCCTCCTTCTGGTAGTGGGCGCCCTCGCGGATCTGGAGGTACCACAGCCGGCCGCCGAGGGTGCCGAGCAGGGAGAGGACGAGGATCTGGATGACGACGAGCCGCGTCTGGACGCGTGGGGTCCGGCCGGTCTCAGGGATGTTGGTCACGGGTGCTGCCTCCCCCTCTCAGTGCGTGTAACGGACCTGTGCGGCCGGCTGCGCGGCCGGCTGCCGTGCTGTCACAGTCGCTTGACTCCCTTGATGCGGCCGACCCGGGCGGTGCGGGTGCGGGCCTTGGCCTTCAGGCCGCCGAGCGTGCCGCGCCGGCCGCCGATGCTCAGTCCGGTGCCGGCGGAGAGCCAGCCGGAGGAGATGTCGCTCTTCCCGGCGGCGGAGCCGGAGTCGGCGAGCGGGTCGTTCTCCGCGCGCCGGGCCAGCCACATGATCCCGGGCACCACGAAGGGGGCGAGCAGCAGGTCGTACACGGCGGCCGTCAGCAGCAGTCCGCCCAGGCCGACATGGCGGGCGGCGGTGTCGCCGACGAGGGCGCCGACGCCCGCGTACAGCAGGGTGGAGCTGACGGCGGCGGCGACCACCACGGCCATGGGTCCGGTGACCGACTTGACCTGGCCGGTCCCGGGCTTGATGAGTCCGGCGAGGTAGCCGATGACGCACAGCACGAGCGCGTAGCGGCCGGCGGCGTGGTCGGCGGGCGGGGCGAGGTCGGCGAGCAGCCCGGCGCCGAAGCCGACCAGGGCGCCGCCGACGTGGCCGTAGACCATGGCCAGGCCGAGGACGGTGAGCAGCAGCAGGTCGGGGACGGCTCCGGGCAGGTGCAGCCGGGACAGGACGCTCACCTGGATCACCAGGGCGACGACGACCAGCGCGGTGGAGAGCAGGATCCGGTTGAGGCGCATGGGACGTGAAGCTCCTACTGCTGCGGATAGTCGTTGGCGTAGGCGTCGGCGGAGGGGGTGACCGTCACGGTCACCGTGGGCGTCGGGGTCGGCTTGGGCTTCGGCGGCAGGACCTCGTCGCGCGGGTCCTTCTTCGGGGCCTGGACGACGACGCCGACCACGTCGAGCTTGGTGAAGCCGGCGAACGGCGTGACGTAGACGGTACGGGTCAGGTCGCCGCCGGAGGGGTCGACACGGGAGACGACACCGACCGGGACGCCCGGCACGAAGGGCCGGTCGGCCTCGGAGCCGAAGGTGACCATCCGGTCGCCCTTCTTCACGTCCGCCTTGCCGTTGAGGAGTTGCACGCGCAGCGGCCGGTCGCCCTGGCCGGAGGCGAAGCCGAGTTCGTCGCTGCCCTCCATGCGGGTGCCGACGGTGAAGTCGGGGTCGTTGGCGAGCAGCACGGTGGAGGTGCTGGGGCCCACGGTGGTGACGCGGCCGACCAGGCCGTCGGCGTTGAGGACGGTCATGTCGCGCTTGATGCCGTCGCTCGCCCCGGCGTCGATGGTGATGGTCCAGGAGAAGCCCTGGGCCGCCCCTATGGCGATGACCTGGGCGCCCTTGATGCCGTACTGGCCGTCTCCGGCGAGCTTGAGCATCTTGTTCAGCTGGTTGAGGCGGCTGCGTTTGCCGGCGTCGCTGCCGAGTTCGGCCTTGAGGGCGGCGTTCTCCTTCTCCAGCGCGGCGAGCCGGTCGTGGCGCTCGCCGGAGTCGCGGACCGCTGAGACCGCGTTGCCGACCGGGTTCACCGCGGCCGACACCCCGTTCTCGATCGGACCGAAGACGGTGGCGGCGGCCCGCCGGGCACCGTCCACCGGGGAGTTCTCCCCGCCGCGGATGTCCACCGTGATCAGCGCGAACGCGATGGCGATCAGCAGCACCAGGAGCAGCCGGCTCTCTTTCGTGTCCCTCACGTGCGGCGGCCGTGCCTTCCTCATAGGAACTGGGTGGCCCCGGCGAAGCGCGGTCTGCGCGCCATCCCAAGGGGCCCGCTTGCGGGAGCTTAAGCCTCTATATCAACGATCCGCCGCACGAGAAAAGATCATCTCGTACGGCGGAGTCGATGAGTTGTGTCATCTGCGCGGCTGCGCGTCCAGGACCTGCTGGAGTGCCTCGAACTCCTCGACGCACTTGCCCGACCCGAGCGCCACGCTGTCGAGCGGGTCCTCGGCGATGTGGATCGGCATGCCGGTCTCGCTGCGCAGCCGCTCGTCGAGGCCGCGCAGCAGTGCTCCGCCGCCGGTCAGGACGATTCCGCGGTCCATGATGTCGCCGGACAGCTCCGGCGGGCACTTGTCGAGGGTCGTCTTGACCGCGTCGACGATCGCGTTGACCGGTTCCTCGATCGCCCTGCGCACCTCGGCGGCCGAGATGACAACGGTCTTCGGCAGCCCCGAGACCAGGTCCCGGCCACGGATTTCGGTGTGCTCGTCGGCGTCGAGGTCGTACGCCGAACCGATCGTGAGCTTGATCTGTTCGGCCGTCCGCTCGCCCAGCAGGAGGGAGTACTCCTTCTTGACGTGCTGGATGATCGCGTTGTCCAGCTCGTCGCCCGCGACGCGGATGGACTGGGCGGTGACGATGCCGCCGAGCGAGATGACCGCGACCTCCGTGGTGCCGCCGCCGATGTCCACCACCATGTTGCCCGTGGCCTCGTGGACCGGCAGGCCGGAGCCGATGGCCGCGGCCATGGGCTCCTCGATGATGTGCACCTGACGTGCGCCGGCCTGGGACGAGGCCTCGATGACGGCGCGACGCTCGACACCGGTGATGCCGGAGGGCACGCAGACGACGACCCGCGGACGAGCCAGATACCGCCGCTTGTGGATCTTCAGGATGAAGTAGCGGAGCATCCGCTCGGTGATCTCGAAGTCCGCGATCACGCCGTCCTTGAGCGGACGCACGGCGACGATGTTGCCCGGCGTGCGCCCGATCATCTTCTTCGCCTCGGCGCCGACCGCGAGGATCCCACCGGTGTTGGTGTTGATCGCGACGACGGACGGCTCGTTGAGTACGATCCCGCGACCCCTGACGTACACCAGCGTGTTGGCGGTCCCGAGGTCGACAGCCATGTCACGGCCGATGAACGACATTGAGTTCCCCATCAGGATTCGTCTGGCCTTCCCTGGGAGCTTTTGACGGCATTTCAGGTACGGCGAGGTAGGTGCTGTGACGTGAAGGCTTCCATCGTAGACGCGCCTGCACGAACACTGCGCGAGGGTCTTCGCCATTGTCAGCAGATGGCGTACCGCCTCGCTTGTGGAGACGGTCCATCGGAGGCACTCGTTCCCCCGATCGGCACGCCTATACCACCGGGCGGCCGGGTTCGCGCGGCCGCCCGGGTCGGGCGAACAGCAGAGCTGACGAGGTGTCAGCCGGGGCGGGCCGGGGACGGCTCCGCGAGGGTCAGCCGCGGCCGGGGAAGAAGATCTTCACCTCGCGCTCGGCGGACTCCTCGGAGTCGGAGGCGTGGATCAGGTTCTCCCGGACGATCACGCCGAAGTCGCCGCGGATCGAGCCCGGAACGGCGGCGATCGGGTCGGTCGGGCCGGCCAGCGCGCGCACGCCCTCGATGACCCGCTCGCCCTCGACGATCATGACCACGACCGGGCCGGAGGCCATGAACTCCATCAGCGGCTCGTAGAAGGGCTTGCCCTTGTGCTCGCCGTAGTGCTGCTCCAGGGTCTCCGTGTCCAGACCGCGCAGCTCCAGCGCGGTGATCTGCCAGCCGGCCTTGCGCTCGATACGGCTGATGATCTCGCCGGTCAGGCCACGACGGACGGCGTCGGGCTTGAGGATGACGAGGGTGCGCTGGGTCACGGGTGGCTCCTTCACCTGGCAGATGTGCGGTGGGACGAGGTTACAGGGCGTGTCGCCGTTCCTGTCACGCAGCGTCAGCCGGAGGGCCGGCCTCGGCGGCCTGCGCGGCGAATCGGGCCCTGGCCTCCTCGATCTTCCGCCCGAAGTGCACCGACGCCCACCACAGGGCCGCGAAGACCGCGCCGAGGAAGTACATCATCGGCACGACCAGACCGGACGCGATCAGCGCCACCTGGAGCGCCCAGCCGAGGACCACACCGCTGGGCCGGGTCGCCACGCCGCACAGCAGCAGGCACAGCAGCATCGCGATGCCGCTGACCGTCCACACCGTGGCCATGGACAGGCCGGGGTCCTTCATCGCGACCAGCGCGGCGAAGCCGATGACGAAGAACTCGCCGATCAGGGTCGAGGAACACAGCGTACGCACGAGAAGTCAGCCCCTCCCCAGGAGCAGTCGGGCCTCACCGACGGTGATGACGGAGCCGGTGACGAGCACACCGCCGCCGGCGAACTCGCCCTCCTCCTCGGCGAGCGTGATCGCGGCCTCCAGCGCGTCCGGCAGCCGCGGTTCGACCTGGACCCGGTCCTCGCCGAACACCTCGACGGCGAGGGCGGCCAGTTCGTCGGCGTCCATCGCGCGGTGGCTGGAGTTCTGCGTCACCACGATCTCCGCGAAGATCGGCTCGAAGGCCTCCAGCAGACCGCGCACGTTCTTGTCGCCGCTGGCCCCGACCACGCCGATCAGCCGGCTGAAGTCGAACGCCTCCTGGACCGCCTCGGCGGTCACCCGCGCGCCCGCCGGGTTGTGCGCGGCGTCCAGCACCACGGTCGGCGAGCGCCGTACGACCTCCATGCGGCCCGGCGAGGCGACGGACGCAAAGGCCTTGCGCACGGTCTCCGCGTCCAGCGGCTGGGCGCGCTGGGCGCCGACGCCGAAGAACGCCTCGACGGCGGCGAGCGCCACGGCGGCGTTGTGTGCCTGGTGGGCGCCGTGCAGCGGCAGGTACACCTCGGGGTACTCGCCGCCCAGACCGCGCAGGGTGAGCAGCTGCCCGCCCACGGCCACCCGGCGGGCCACGACACCGAACTCCAGCCCTTCACGGGCGACCGTCGCGTCGACCTCCACGGCCCTCTTCAGCAGCACCTGGGCGGCGTCCACCGGCTGCTGGGCCATGATCACGGTGGCGTCCTGCTTGATGACGCCGGCCTTCTCCCCCGCGATCTCGCCGGGCGTGGTGCCCAGGCGGTCGGTGTGGTCCAGGTCGATGGGGGTCACCACGGCGACGTCGCCGTCGATGACGTTGGTGGCGTCCCAGCTGCCGCCCATCCCGACCTCCACGACGGCCACGTCGACCGGCGCGTCGGCGAAGGCGGCGTACGCCATGCCGGTCAGCACCTCGAAGAAGGACAGGCGGTACTCCTGCGCGGCGTCGACCATCTCCACGTACGGCTTGATGTCCTGGTACGTCTCGACGAACCGCTCGGCGGAGATCGGGGCGCCGTCCAGGCTGATCCGCTCGGTGATCGACTGCACGTGCGGGGAGGTGTACCGGCCGGTGCGCAGTTCGAAGGCGCCGAGCAGGGCCTCGATCATGCGGGCGGTGGAGGTCTTGCCGTTGGTGCCGGTGATGTGGATGGACGGGTAGGACCGCTGCGGTTCGCCCAGGACGTCCATCAGCGCGGCGATCCGGCTGACCGAGGGCTCCAGCTTGGTCTCGCCCCAGCGGGTGGCCAGCTCCGCCTCGACCTCGCGCAGCGCCTTGTCGACCTCGGGGTCCTCCGGGCGCCCGGGGACGTCCGTCTGCGGCGGGCCGCCCTGCGTGCGCAGGGTGCGGCTGCCGGCCTCGATCACCGCGAGGTCGGGGTCGCGGGTGGTCTCGGCCTCGATGATCTCGTCGAAGGAGTCGAGGGGGTCGGGCTGCCCGCTGTTGTCCGGGGGGAACTCACTCACGGGGCCAGTGTACGGAGGGCCGCTGACATACGTGGTCGAAGGTCCCCGGAGTCGAGTGGCTCCAGGGACCTTCGTGCCCTCACGTGGGTCCGCTCCCCGCGCTTGCGGGGTGCCCGCCGCGGGAGGCCCTACGCCTGCGGCAGCCGCTCCAGCTGCGCGGCGATCCGTGCGATGTCCTCCTCGGCCTTCGCCAGGCGGCCGCGGATCTTCTCCACGACGTTGTCCGGGGCCTTGGCCAGGAAGGCTTCGTTGCCGAGCTTCGCCGTCGCCTGGGCCTTCTCCTTCTCGGCGTTGGCCAGGTCCTTGGCGAGGCGCTTGCGCTCCGCCGCCACGTCGATCACCCCGGACAGGTCCAGCGCGACCTCGACGCCCGCGACCGGCAGCGTCGCCGTGGCGGTGAAGGCGTCGCCCTCCGGCTGGAGGCGCAGCAGCTGGCGGATGGCCGGCTCGTGCGGGACCAGCGCCGTGCCGTCCAGGACCAGGCGGGCCGGGACGCGCTGGCCCGGCTGGAGCCCCTGGTCGGCACGGAAGCGGCGGACCTCGGTGATGACGGACTGGAGGGTCTCGATCTCCCGCTCGGCGTCCGCGTCCCGGAAGCCGCTGTCGGTCGGCCACTCGGCGATGACGAGCGACTCGCCGCCGGTCAGCGTCGTCCACAGCGTCTCCGTGACGAACGGGACCACCGGGTGCAACAGCTTCAGCGTGACGTCCAGGACCTCGCCCAGGACCCGCTGGGAGACCTCGGCCGGCTCGCCGCCCGCCTGGAACGTCGTCTTGGACAGTTCGACGTACCAGTCGAAGACCTCGTCCCAGGCGAAGTGGAACAGCGTGTCCGACAGCTTGGCGAACTGGAAGTCCTCGTAGTACGCGTCGACTTCGGCGACGACCGAGTTCAGCCGGGACAGGATCCAGCGGTCGGTCGCCGACATCTTCGCGGCGTCCGGCAGCGGACCGTCCACCGTCGCGCCGTTCATCAGCGCGAAGCGGGTGGCGTTCCAGATCTTGTTGGCGAAGTTGCGCGAGCCCTGGACCCAGTCCTCGCCGATCGGCACGTCGACGCCGGGGTTGGCGCCACGGGCCAGGGTGAACCGGAGGGCGTCGGAGCCGTACTTGTCCATCCAGTCCAGCGGGTTGACCGCGTTGCCGAAGGACTTCGACATCTTCTTGCCGAACTGGTCGCGGACCATGCCGTGCAGGGCGACGGTGCGGAACGGCGGGGTGCCGTCCATCGCGTACAGGCCGAACATCATCATCCGGGCGACCCAGAAGAAGAGGATGTCGTAGCCGGTGACCAGGACGGAGTTCGGGTAGAACTTCGCGAGGCTCTCGGTCTGCTCGGGCCAGCCGAGGGTGGAGAACGGCCACAGGCCGGAGGAGAACCAGGTGTCGAGGACGTCGGTGTCCTGCTTCCAGCCCTCGGCCTCGGTGCCGGGCGGCTGCTCGTCGGGTCCGACGCAGACGACCTCGCCGTTCGGCCCGTACCAGACGGGGATCCGGTGGCCCCACCACAACTGCCGCGAGATGCACCAGTCGTGGAGGTTGTCGACCCAGTCGAAGTACCGCTTCTCCATCTCCTGCGGGTGGATCTTGACGCGGCCGTCCCGGACGGCGTCGCCGGCGGCCTGCGCGAGCGGGCCGACCTTGACCCACCACTGCATGGACAGGCGCGGCTCGACGGTGGTCTTGCAGCGCGAGCAGTGGCCGACGGAGTGGACGTACGGGCGCTTCTCGGCGACGATCCGGCCCTCGGCGCGCAGGGCGGCGACGATGGCGGAGCGGGCCTCGAGACGGTCCAGGCCCTGGAAGGGGCCGTGCGCGGTGATGACGGCGTGCTCGTCCATCACGGTGATGGCGGGCAGGTCGTGGCGCCGGCCGATCTCGAAGTCGTTCGGGTCGTGGGCCGGGGTGACCTTGACGGCGCCGGTGCCGAACTCGGGGTCGACGTGCTCGTCCGCGACGACCGGGATGGAACGGTCGGTGAGCGGGAGCTTGATGAGCCTGCCGACGAGGTGGCGGTAGCGCTCGTCGTCGGGGTGCACGGCGACGGCGGTGTCACCGAGCATGGTCTCGGCACGGGTGGTGGCGACGACGATGGTGTCGTCCCCGTCGCCGTACTTCATCGAGACGAGCTCGCCGTCGTCGTCCTGGTACTCGACCTCGATGTCGGAGATGGCGGTCAGGCACCGGGGGCACCAGTTGATGATGCGCTCGGCGCGGTAGATCAGCTCGTCGTCGTAGAGCCGCTTGAAGATGGTCTGGACGGCCTGCGACAGGCCTTCGTCCATGGTGAAGCGCTCACGCGACCAGGCGACGCCGTCGCCGAGGCGGCGCATCTGGCCGGAGATCTGCCCGCCGGACTCGTTCTTCCACCGCCAGACGCGCTCGACGAAGGCCTCGCGGCCGAGGTCGTGCCGGGACTTGCCTTCCTTGGCGAGCTCGCGTTCGACGACGTTCTGGGTGGCGATGCCGGCGTGGTCCATGCCGGGCTGCCACAGCGTCTCGTGGCCCTGCATGCGCTTGCGGCGGGTGAGGGCGTCGATGAGCGTGTGCTCGAAGGCGTGGCCCAGGTGGAGCGAGCCGGTGACGTTCGGCGGCGGGATGACGACGGTGAACGGCGGCTTCTCACTCTTCGCGTCCGCCTCGAAGTAACCCCGCTCTACCCAGCGCTCGTACAGCGGCCCCTCTACGTCGGCCGGCGCGTACTGGGTCGGCAGTTCGGTGTCGGGCGCTGGGGGCTGCTGCTGAGCGTTCTCGGTCACGGGGTCAGTTTAGAGGCGTCACGCCGCTGTCCCGAACCGCATTTGTTTCGTAACGGTGGCGACCCCGATGACATGGCATCGCCGTACCTGCGCCAGGATGTCAGGGACACATAAGCATCTGGAGGGGAACCCAGGAAATGAGCGACAACCAGCCGGGCCCGTACGGCGGGCAGCCCCAGCAGCCCGGGCCGTACGGCCAGCCTGGTCCCTACGGCCAGCAGCCGCCGCAGGGACCGCCCCAGCCCGGCTACGGCTACCCCCAGCAGGCCCCTCCCGCCCAGCCGCAGCCCGGTTACGGCTACCCGCAGCAGCCCGGCGCCCCGGGCGTCCCGCCCCAGCCGAACCCGTACGGCCAGCAGCCCCCGTACGGCCAGCAGCCCTACGGCGCCGCCCCGCAGCCCCCGGCTGCCGGTGGCGGCGGCAAGAAGACCGGCCTGATCATCGGCGCGGTGGCGGTCGTCGCGGCGATCGCGGTGGGCGCGTACTTCGTGTTCGGCGGGGGCGGCAGCGGCTCCAGCGTCGCGAACGACGGCCCGCACAAGCTGACGACGCCGGCGACGGTGCTGACGGAGTACAAGAAGTCCGACGAAGACAGCGGCAGCATGTCGAAGAACGACATGAAGGACGCCGAGAAGTGGGGTGTGCACAACCCCAAGGACGTCAGCGCCGCCTACCAGGCCGGGGACAAGGACAACCCCCTGAGCCAGAAGATGATCCAGTTCGGCGGCGTCTACGGCACGATCGACGATCCCGAGAAGACCGTCGACGCGATGTTCGCGCACATGAAGGACGAGTCCAAGAAGGGCGGCGACAACGAGGACGCCACGCTGGTCGGCGAGCCGAAGGCGTACACGCCGGACTCGCTCGGCGACGCGGTCCTCAAGTGCCAGCAGGCCAAGGTCGACAACTCCACCGGCGGCGCGGGTGAGCCGAAGGAGATGAACATGACGATCTGCATCTGGGGCGACCACAGCACGCTCGGTGTCGTCATGCCGATGGACGTCGCCAACCTCGCGTCGGGCAAGAGCGGCGACCCGGCGGCCGACGCCGAACTCACCGCCAAGTTCCGCACGGAGGTCCGCGTCAAGGCCTGACGCCGGACTGACGGACGAAGGGGCCCCGGTCGAATCGACCGGGGCCCCTTACTCGTTCCACTCGTTCGCGCGGCGGCGGTTACGCCGTCTTCTGCTCGCCCGGACCGCGGCCGCGCGCGTCGCGCGGGATCAGGGTCGGGTTGACGTTGGAGAGGACGACGTCGGCCGTGATGACCACGCGGGCCACGTCCTTGCGGGACGGGACCTCGTACATCACGCCCTGGAGCACTTCCTCCATGATGGCGCGCAGGCCGCGGGCGCCGGTCTGGCGGAGGATGGCCTGGTCGGCGATGGCCTCCAGGGCCTCACGCTCGAAGTCCAGCTCCACGCCGTCGAGTTCGAACAGGCGCTGGTACTGCTTGACCAGCGCGTTGCGCGGCTCGACCAGGATCTTCAGGAGCGCCTCGCGGTCCAGGTTGTGGACCGAGGTGATCACCGGCAGCCGGCCGATGAACTCCGGGATCATGCCGAACTTGACCAGGTCCTCGGGCATGACGTCCTCGAACTGGTCCTTGGTCTCCAGCTCCCGCTTGGAGCGGATCGTCGCGCCGAACCCGATGCCCTTGGCACCCGCCCGGCCCTCGATGATCTTCTCCAGGCCCGCGAAGGCGCCGCCCACGATGAACAGGACGTTCGTCGTGTCGATCTGGATGAACTCCTGGTGGGGGTGCTTGCGGCCGCCCTGGGGCGGGACCGAGGCCGTGGTCCCCTCGAGGATCTTCAACAGGGCCTGCTGGACGCCCTCGCCCGACACGTCACGGGTGATGGAGGGGTTTTCACTCTTTCGCGCGACCTTGTCGATCTCGTCGATGTAGATGATCCCGGTCTCGGCCTTCTTGACGTCGTAGTCGGCCGCCTGGATCAGCTTCAGCAGAATGTTCTCGACGTCCTCGCCGACGTACCCCGCCTCCGTCAGCGCCGTCGCGTCGGCGATGGCGAACGGGACGTTCAGCATGCGGGCCAGCGTCTGGGCCAGCAGGGTCTTGCCGGAGCCCGTGGGGCCCAGCAGCAGAATGTTGGACTTGGCGAGCTCGATGCCGTCGTCACGGCCCTGCGCGCCGCCGTTCTCGCCGGCCTGGACGCGCTTGTAGTGGTTGTACACCGCGACGGACAGGGCTTTCTTCGCGGCCTCCTGGCCGACGACGTACCCGTCCAGGAACTCGTAGATCTCGCGGGGCTTGGGCAGCTCCTCCCAGCGCACCTCGCTGGTCTCCGCGAGTTCCTCCTCGATGATCTCGTTGCAGAGATCGATGCACTCGTCGCAGATGTACACACCGGGCCCTGCGATGAGCTTCTTGACCTGCTTCTGGCTCTTGCCGCAGAACGAGCACTTGAGCAGATCGCCGCCGTCACCGATGCGTGCCACGGTGTGCTTCCCCTTCGCCTGGGAGACGCCTACGTCCAGCGGCTCCTGGTGCTGCCTTATGTCGACGGTACCTTGCCGGGCCCCTCGTTCGGGCCCCCCTTGGCACGGTTTCGCTTTGACGTGCACCGTGCCAAGGAGTGGCAGACGATACTGCCTCCCGTCAGCGGACGGACGCGTTGTTCATCTTCCGGGTCGAGATGATCTGGTCGACCAGCCCGTACGACAGGGCCTCCTCGGCCGTGAGGATCTTGTCGCGCTCGATGTCCTCACGGATCTTCTCGATCGGCGTGGTGGAGTGCTTGGCCAGCATCTCCTCCAGCTGCGCACGCATCCGGAGGATCTCGTTGGCGGCGATCTCCAGGTCGGAGACCTGACCGCGGCCGGTCTCGCTGTACGGCTGGTGGATCAGCACCCGGGCGTTGGGCAGCGCCATGCGCTTGCCCGGCGTGCCCGCGGCCAGCAGGATGGCGGCGGCGGAGGCGGCCTGGCCCATGCACACGGTCTGGATGTCGGGCTTCACGAACTGCATCGTGTCGTAGATGGCGGTGAGCGCCGTGAAGGAGCCGCCGGGGCTGTTGATGTAGACCGAGATGTCCCGGTCGGGGTCCATCGACTCCAGGCACAGCAGCTGCGCCATGACGTCGTTGGCGGAGGCGTCGTCGATCTGGACGCCAAGGAAGATCACGCGCTCCTCGAAGAGCTTCGCGTACGGGTCGTACTCGCGGATGCCCTGGGAGGTGCGCTCCACGAAGCGCGGGATGACGTAGCGGGACTCGGCCGTGGGGCCGTTGTACTCGGCACGCGCACGGTCGTAGAGGCCGCTGCCGGGGAAGTCGTTCACGGTGTCTCCTGGAAAGGGGCTGGGCGGTCGGCTGGGGCTGGCTGGGCTGCGCGGGGAGGTCTCGGACACCCGCACGGGGCCGGGACTCCGCGGGAGCGGCTCAGGGGGCCTCCTGCGCCCCCTGGAGCGGCTCAGGCCCCGGTGCCGCCGCCGCCCGGCATGCCGGCGGCCGAGGTGATGACGTCGTCGATGAGGCCGTACTCCTTGGCCTCGTGGGCGTCGAACCAGCGGTCGCGGTCGGAGTCGCGGGTGATCTGCTCGACCGACTGGCCGGTGTGGAAGGAGGTGAGCTCGGCCATGCGCTTCTTGGTGTGCAGCAGCCGCTCGGCGTGAATCTTGATGTCCGAGGCCGAGCCGGCCAGACCGGCGGACGGCTGGTGGATCAGGATCTCGGCGTTCGGCAGCGCGAAGCGCTTGCCCGGAGTGCCCGCGCTGAGCAGGAACTGTCCCATCGAGGCCGCGAGGCCCATGGCGATGGTCACCACGTCGTTCTTGATGTACTGCATGGTGTCGTAGATCGCCATGCCGGCCGTGATCGAGCCGCCGGGGCTGTTGATGTACAGGTAGATGTCCTTGTCCGGGTCCGCGGCAAGGAGCAGCAGCTGTGCGGTGATCTTGTTCGCGATGTCGTCGTCGACCGGCTGGCCGAGGAAGATGATCCGCTCGCCCAGCAGCCGGTTGTAGACCTGGTCGCCGAGGCCGCCACCGATGGAAGGCTCGCCGGCGGCGGAGGGCATCAGATTCGTCACGTATCCACCTGCTCGTCTTACGACGGCGCCGGGCCGTCTCACGTGTTCCTGCCAGGGGCTGGGGACTCCCCTGCCCCCGTACTCATGGACCCTAACGCGCGGCTCCCTTCGGCGAATCCCGCTGAGGGGAGTGTTCGCCGGGGGCGTAGCGCACGGTCCTCGGAAACAGTCCTCGGAAACGGTCTTCGGAAAAGCGAACGGGCCCCAGGTCACCAACGTACCCGGGGCCCGCCCTCCGTGCGCATCCGTATGCCGTACGGATCAGGCCTCGGCCTTCTCCTCGCCCTCGCCCTCGGCGGCGGTCTCGGCAGCCTCGGCGGCCTCGGCGGCTTCCTCTTCGTCGTCCAGGTCGACGATCTCGCCGTTGGTGTCCTTCACGGTCGCGGCCTCGACCACGACGGCCAGGGCCTTGCCGCGGGCGACCTCGCCGACCAGCATCGGAACCTGGTTCTGCTCGACGACCGCCTGCGCGAACTGGTCGGGGGACATGCCGGAGGAGGCGGCGCGCCGCATGAGGTGCTCGGTGAGCTCCTCCTGGTTGACGTTGAGCTTCTCCGTCTTGACCAGCTCGTCGAGGACGAACTGGGTCTTGATGCCCTTGACCGCGGCGTCGTGGGTCTCGGTGTCGAACTCCTCGGCGGTCTTGCCCTGGATCTCCAGGTACTTGTCGAGGGTGAGGCCCATCTGGCCGAGCTGGTGGTGCTCCAGGTTGTGCTTGCGGGTGTTGATCTCGTCCTCGAGCAGCTTCTCGGGGACCGGGACCTCGACCAGCTCGAGCAGCTTGTCCAGGACGCGCTCCTGGGCCTGCGTGGCCTGGTCGTACTGCTTCATGTTCTCCAGGCGCTTGCGGCTGTCCGCGCGCAGCTCCTCGAGGGTGTCGAACTCGGAGGCGAGCTGCGCGAAGTCGTCGTCCAGCTCGGGCAGTTCGCGCGCGGCGACCTGGGTGACCTTGACGGTGACCTCGGCCTCCTTGCCGGCCGCGGAGCCGCCCTTGAGCTCGGAGGTGAAGGTGGCCTCGCCACCGGCCTCCAGGCCCTTCACGGCGTCGTCGATGCCGTCGAGCAGCTCGCCGGAGCCGATGGTGTAGGAGACGCCATTGGCGACGCCGTCCTCGAGGACCTCGCCCTCGACCTTGGCCTCCAGGTCGATGGTGACCACGTCGCCGTCCTCGGCGGCACGCTCGACCGGGGTCGTCGAGGCGAAGCGCTCACGCAGCTGCTCGACGGCCTTGTCGACGTCCTCGTCGGTGACCTCGACGGCGTCGACCTCGACCTCGATGCCGGAGTAGTCCGGGATCTCGACGGCCGGGCGGACGTCGACCTCGGCGGTGAAGTTCAGCGTCTCGCCGTCCTTCAGCTCGGTGATGTCGACCTCGGGCTGGCCCAGCGGGTTCAGCTCCGCCTCGTTGACCGCCTCGGTGTAGAACTTCGGCAGCGCGTCGTTGACGGCCTCCTCGAGAACCGCACCGCGGCCGAACCGCTGGTCGATGACGCGGGCCGGGATCTTGCCCTTGCGGAAGCCCTTCACCGTGACCTGCTGGTTGATCTTCTTGTACGCCGCGTCGAGGCTGTCCTTGAGCTCCTCGAAGGGCACCTCGACAGTGAGCCGAACCCGGGTCGGGTTCAGGGTCTCCACGGCGCTCTTCACGGTTCGGTCTCCTTGTGGCTGACTGCTTGGATTCTGCCGGGGCCAGATGGGTCCGGCGGATTTCGCCCCGCCCGGAGGAGTTCGCTGGCCCAGCAGGACCGGACACACGGGCGCGCAGTTTGCATAGTAACCGCAGCCACTCCGCGCCCCCAAAGGCGATCACACGTGGTGACGCCGACCGGCGGCCGGCGGATGGTCGGGGTGGCGGGATTTGAACCCACGGCCTTCCGCTCCCAAAGCGGACGCGCTACCAAGCTGCGCCACACCCCGTCTGGTGCGACACGTAGGGTACATGCCCGCAGGCAGTGCGGTCGTCGCATTCCGCGACCGCCGGAATCACGCCGCCCGGCACGGGCCGGCGCCGGGCCGTGCAGGGCGGCGGGGCGCAAGCGGCTCGCGGGGGCCTCGCGGGACACCTCGCGGGAACGGAGTGTGCGTCGACGGCGCACGACCCGCTACGATGCCTTGTGTGCCGCGGTCGGCAGACCAACGGCGCCTTGTGTGCGGGCGTAGCTCAATGGTAGAGCCCCAGTCTTCCAAACTGGCTACGCGGGTTCGATTCCCGTCGCCCGCTCTGTACGGCTCAGGGCCAGGCCGGAGGAACAGTCCTCCGACCTGGTCCTGATCGGTTTCCGGCACGCCGCTTGCCTGTCGACTGCCCGCTGTCAGCTGTCAGCTGTCAGCTGTCAGAAGCTCATCGTGTTGATCGTGTGCGCTATCGAGTTCAGGAAGCGGTCGATCGACGGCGCCATTCCGGTGGAGGCGAGGAAGAAGCCGAAGAGTACGGCGACGATGGCCGGGCCGGCCTTGATGGATCCGCCTCGGAGCAGCACCACCAGGATGATCGCCAACATCAGCACCACTGACAGTGAAATGGCCACAACTGATCACACCCTTGGTCGGTAGCTCTCCCGGCCCGCGGACGCCAGCCCCGCGCACCCCGCTGGAACCATCGTGCCACCAACGCGGCTCCCGCATGCGGCGGCTGACGCATCATCGGCCAAGTTCCTCGTTCCGGGGATCTTTCCCACTGGGGCGCGGTGCTCCTCGGGCCGCGCTTCGTACGGCATTTCGGCGACGGTCGCCGCGCCCGTCACCACCGGGAATTCACGGCGATCGGTCACATGCCATCCACATGATGTTCGCAAGGAATTCGAATTGTTGCCCAAGACACGAACTCGGGTGTCAACTCATCAGGACGAGTCCGGACATGGGGGGTGACGCAGCCCGCGCGAACGGCTCCCGGGCTGTGTCGACCGTCACGCGTGAAGGCCCGCGGACTTCGTCAAATCCGCGATAGCCGCGGTGAATAGCGGCGCGTAACGGCGGCGCTTTTACGGAACCCCCAGGACGGCACTAGGGTGCCTCAGATGTTCCACGCCGCCCCTTCCCCAGGCCAGAACAGAACACCGCTCCCTCCGGCACAGGCGCCGGCGCCGGCAGCGCCGAGTCCGCACGGATCGGGCGAGCCGGACGGAAGACCCGGCAAACAGCGCGACGCGTTCTTCGACAACGCCAAATACCTGGCGATCGTGCTGGTGGCAGTGGGGCACTCCTGGGCGCAACTCAAGGGCGACAGCCGCGTCCTGCAAGGCCTCTACATGTTCGTGTACGCCTTCCACATGCCGGCTTTCATCATCATCTCCGGTTACTTCTCCCGCAGTTTCGACGCCCGGCCCGACCGGCTCAAACGGCTGGTCACCGGTGTCGTGGTGCCGTACGTCGTCTTCGAGACCGCCCTCTCCCTCTTCAAGCGCTACGCCGGCCACAGCCCCGACCAGGACATCAGCCTCCTCGACCCCTGGTACCTGACCTGGTTCCTGTGCGCCCTGTTCGTCTGGCGGCTGACCGCCCCGCTGTGGAAGCTGTTCCGCCGGCCGCTGCCGCTCGCGCTCGGCATCGCCATGCTGGCCTCGCTCAGCCCGGCCATCGGCAACGACCTGGACATGCAGCGGGTGCTCCAGTTCCTGCCGTTCTTCGTGCTGGGCCTGTCGCTGCGGGCCGAGCACTTCCGGCTGGTGCGCCGCCGTTCGGCGCGGATCGCGTCGGTGCCGGTGTTCGCGGCGGCGCTGGTCACCGCCTGGTGGGCGGCGCCTCGGATGAACGCCTCCTGGTTCTACCACCGCGACGCCGCGCAGGATCTGGGCGCGCCCTGGTGGGTCGGCCCGGTGATGACACTGGCGCTGTTCGGCTGCTCGCTGGTGCTGACCGCCTGCTTCTTCGCCTGGGTGCCGGGCCGCCGGATGTGGTTCACGGCGCTCGGCACGGGCACGTTGTACGGCTATCTGCTGCACGGCTTCGTCATCAAGGGCGCCGAGTTCCGGGGCTGGTTCGACCAGGCCTGGCTGCACGGCCCGCTCGGCGAGATCCTCGCCACCGTCCTGGCGGCGGCGGTCATCACCCTGCTGTGCACGCGGCCCGTGCGGCGCGTCTTCCGGTGCGTGATGGAGCCGGAGATGAAGTGGGCCTTCCGGCGGGACGCGGGCGAGCAGGCCCGCGAGCGCCGGGAGGCACCGCGGGCGCAGTGGGAGAAGTCCGGCTCGGTCAGCGCCTGAGAGAGCCGTCCGGGAGGCCGAGGAGCGCGCGCATCCGCGCGTACTTCCCGGTCAGCCGGTCGCGGGTGGCCTCGTCGAGGACCGCGAGGCGGACCGGGTCGGCGTTGTGCGCCAGGTCGGCCTCCTTGACCAGCAGCGCGCCGGGCACGGCGAGGATCCGCCGCGCGTACGCCTCCGGGTCCTCCCCCTCCCGCTTGGTGACCGCGCGCACGATGTCCTGCGTCCGACGGCTCAGCGCGGCCTCGCGCAGCCACTGTTCGGACAGGACGCCGTCCTCCACGGAGTCGTGCAACCAGGCCGCCGCGATCTGCTCGGTGTCACCGCCCCGGGCCCGCACGCCCTCGGCGACGGCTCGCAGGTGCTCGGCGTAGGGCCGGCCCGCCTTGTCGGTCTGCCCCTCGTGGGCGGCCCGGGCGACCGCCTCGACCTCGGCCAGGGACAGGGTGCGCGGGGCGCGGGGCGTGTCGGTCACGTGCCCAGTGTGTCAGCGTGCCGCCAGGGCCGTGGGGCCTTCGCGGCAGATCAGGAGCAGGGCGCGGTCGTCGTTGACGTCCTTGGCCACCGCCTCGATCAGGTGCCAGGCGGCGCCGTGGAAGCCGCCGGCGACGTACCGGTCGGCCTCGCCGGTGAGGCGGTCGATGCCCTCGACGATGTCGCGTTCGGCCGTCTCCACCAGGCCGTCGGTGAACAGCATCAGGACGTCCCCGGCGCACAGGGAGCCCTTGACCGGGTCGAACTGGGCGCCGTCGTACACGCCGAGGAGCGGGCCCTCGGCGGCCTTCTCCTCCCAGCGTCCGCTGCCCGCGCTGAGCTGGAGGCCCGGCGGGTGGCCCGCGGAGTACAGCTCGTAGTCGCCGGAGTCCAGGTCGAGCACCAGGTGGATGGAGGTCGCGAAGCCCTCGTCCCAGTCCTGGCGCAGCAGGTAGCCGTTGGCGGCGGGCAGGAACGCGTGCGGAGGCAGGCTGCCGAGCAGACCGCCGAACGCGCCCGACAGCAGCAGCGCCCGCGAACCCGCGTCCATGCCCTTGCCGGACACGTCCGTGAGCACGACCTCCAGGGTGCGGCCGCCGTTCGTCCGGGCCGCGACCACGAAGTCGCCGGAGAAGGACTGGCCGCCGGCCGGACGCAGCGCCATCTCGTGGTGCCAGCTGTCGGGCAGCTGCGGCAGCTTGCTCTGGACGCGGATGCGTTCGCGCAGGTCGAACAGCATGGTGCCGCCGCGCCGCCAGGGCACGCCGACCCGGCTGCGGAACTGGGCGATCAGAAGCCCGAAGAAGCCGCAGGCGGCAACCACGAGCACCACGCCCGGGGTCACCCGGGACGGGCCCTCGGTGTACGGGCCGAGCCGCACCGACTCCACGATCAGCGCCGTGGCCGCGGTGGCGTACAGGCCGAGCAGGCTCGCCGGGCGCAGCAGCAGCCCGCCGGCGACGATGGGCAGCACCAGCGCGACCGGTGAGAACCACACCGAGTTGGCGAGCGTCAGCACCAGGATCAGCGGGATGGTCAGCAGCAGACCGCCGAGCGCGATCCAGTCCGAGCCGTCCCCGCGGAAGTAGTCGACGGCGGCTCTGCGCACGCCGACGCGGGCCCGGTGCCACTGCATCTTCAACCGGGCCGTGAACGTCTCGGCTTCCGCGCGCCGCTGTCGTCCTGCTGCCATTAGTTGGGGACCCTATCCATCCGACCTGAGGCTTGGCACGGGAGGTCCCACTTGTCCCCCGTCCGAGGCTCGGATTCACAGTGAACTTCACCGGCGGCCGTCTCGCTGCCACCTGGACGAAATTCGTTCGCAGGGTCCGTGGCGCGCTGGTAGGCATGGCGCATGGCGACTGAGTGTGCAACCAGGCTGAGGGTGCTGCGGCGGGACGAGTGGGACCGCTGGTACGACAATCTGGTCCGCGCCTTCGGCGGGGTCCCGGAGCCGGACGAGGAGCGGGAGGCGTGGAACTCCCTGACCGAAGTGGACCGTTCCCTGGGCGTCTGGGACGGGGACGCGTGCGTGGGCACGGCGGGGGCGTTCAGTTTCCGGATCACCGTGCCGGGCGGCGGCCTGCTGCCGGCGGCCGGCGTCACCATGGTGAGCGTGGCCGCCACGCACCGGCGGCGCGGTGTGCTGACGTCGATGATGCGGCGGCAGTTGGACGACGTGCGTTCGTGGGGCGAGCCGCTGGCAGTGCTGACCGCCTCCGAGCCGGCGATCTACGGCCGCTTCGGCTACGGCGCAGCGGCCTTCGAGCTCGGCGCCGAGATCGACACCGACCGGTCCGGTCTGACGGTCCCGGCCGGCACGGACGACATACGCCTGCGGTACGCGGCACCCGCCGACGTGCTCGACGACTGCGAGGCGGTCTACGCGCGGCTGGTGCCCGGCCGGCCCGGGATGCTGGCTCGGCAGCCCGGCTGGGGGCGGGTGGCGCTGATCGACCCGGAGAGCGCGCGGAACGGCGCCTCGCCGCTGCAGTGCGTGGTCGCCGAGCGGGCCGGCGAGGTCACGGGGTACGCCCGCTACCGGGTCAAGCCGGGCTGGGGAACCGGCGGGCACGAGG
Organism: Streptomyces sp. NPDC052043; assembly: GCF_044548235.1. Lineage (NCBI taxonomy): Bacteria > Bacillati > Actinomycetota > Actinomycetes > Kitasatosporales > Streptomycetaceae > Streptomyces > Streptomyces sp. NPDC052043. The sequence continues at coordinate 80,839 of NZ_JBIUBT010000001.1, read as the reverse complement.
GCACGGTGTACCTGAGCGACCTGGCCGCGCTGGACCCGGCGAGCGACGCCGCGCTGTGGCGCTTCCTGTTCGGCATCGATCTGACCTCGACGCTGGTCGTGCGGGAGCGGCCGGTCGACGACGCCTGGCAGTACCTGGTGTCCGACATCCGGCGGTGCCGGCCGCGGCTGCGGGACGCGCTGTACGTGCGGCTCGTGGACGTGGGGGCGGCGCTGGCCGCGCGGATCTACCAGACGCCGGTGGACGTGGTGATGGAGGTGGCGGACGACTTCTGCCCCTGGAACGCCGGGCGGTGGCGGCTGACCGGGGACGCGAAAGGCGCGTCCTGCGAGCGGACCTCGGACACGGCGGATCTCTCCTTGTCCGTACGGGAGTTGGGGGCGGTGTACCTCGGCGGCGTGCCGCTGACCGGGCTCGCGGCGGCCGGACGGGTGCGGGAGCTGCGGAGCGGGGCGCTGGCTCAGGCGTCGGTGGCGTTCGGCTCGGCGGTGGCGCCGTGGCTGCCGCACGGGTTCTGAGCCGGGCGTCTCATCCGGCCTTCTTCTGAAGCCGGGCGCCTCATCCGGCCTTGGCGGGCTGCTGGCAGGTGGGGCACCAGAAGAGGTTGCGGGCGGCGAGGTCGGCGGTGCGGATGTCCGTGCCGCAGACGTGGCAGGGCAGGGCGGCCCGGCGGTAGACGTACACCTCGCCGCCGTGGTCGTCGACGCGGGGCGGGCGGCCCATGGCCTCGGGGGTGTGCTCGGGGCGGACGGTGTCGATGCGGTTGTTGCGGACGCCCTCGCGCATGAGGGCGACGAGGTCGGCCCAGATGGCGTCCCACTCGGCCGGGGTGAGGTCCCTGCCCGGGCGGTAGGGGTCGACGCGGTGCCGGAAGAGGACCTCGGCGCGGTAGACGTTGCCGACGCCCGCGACGACCTTCTGGTCCATCAGCAGGGCGGCGACGGTCGTACGGCTGCGGCGGATGCGGGCGTAGGCCCGGTCGGGGTCGGCGTCGGGGCGCAGGGGGTCGGGGCCGAGGCGGTCGTGGACGGCCTGCTTCTCGGCGTCGGTGATCAGGGCACAGGTGGTGGGGCCGCGCAGGTCGACGTACGAGGTCGCGTTGGCGAGGCGGAGGCGGACGGTGTCCGTGGGCGGGGGCGCAGGGGCGTCGCCGAAGGTGACCTTGCCGAAGAGGCCGAGGTGGATGTGGATCCAGTCGCCGTCGCGGAAGCGGAGGAAGAGGTGTTTGCCGTGGGCTTCCGTGCGGGTGAGCTCCGCTCCGGTGAGGAGGGTGGCGGAGGTGGAGAACTTGCCCTGGGGGCTGGTGACGTGGGCCTGCCGGCCGGAGAAGTGGGCGGCGTAGTCCTGTGCGAGGCGGTGGATGGTGTGCCCCTCTGGCACGGGTGTCCCTTTCTTGCGGTTTTTTGCCCGCCCGCCCGCCCGACTCGGTGGGTGGAGGGGTGCGCCGGCCCTGGGGCTCTGCCCCAGACCCCGCCGGGGCTGCGCCCCGGACCCCGTTTCCCACCCACCCGCCCGTCTCGGTGGGTGAAAGGGTGCCCGGGCCTGGGGCTGCGCCCCGGCCACCCGGGCTGGGGCTACGTCCGAGGCGCCCCGGGCTGTGGCTTCGTCCGAGGCGCCCGGGCTGTGGCTCGGCCCCGGCCGCCCGGCTGGGCTACGTCCGGGCCCGGGGCTCAGCCCCAGGCCCCGCGGGGACTCCGTCCCCTGCACCCCTGGCCGGGGCCCCCGACAGTGCTCTGCCGGGGGCCCCGGCCTGTGGCGGTGCGGGGGCGGCTACTGCTGGGGGTGGTGGGCCGGGATCGGGGGGAGGTCGCCCGTCGATTCGTAGGCCGTGAGCATGTCGATGCGGCGGATGTGGCGCTCGTCACCGGAGAAGGGGGTGCCGAGGAAGGTCTCGACGAACTTCGTCGCCTCCTCCGTGGTGTGCATGCGCGCGCCCACCGCGACGACGTTCGCGTTGTTGTGCTGGCGGCCGAGGGAGGCCGTCTCCTCGCTCCAGGCGAGAGCCGCGCGCACGCCCTTGACCTTGTTCGCCGCGATCTGCTCGCCGTTGCCGGAGCCGCCGATCACGATGCCGAGGGAGTCGGGGTCCGCGGCCGTGCGCTCCGCCGCGCGCAGGCAGAAGGGCGGGTAGTCGTCCTGGGCGTCGTAGATGTGCGGTCCGCAGTCGACGGGCTCGTGACCCGCCGCCTTGAGCCACTCGACGAGGTGGTTCTTGAGTTCGAAGCCCGCATGGTCGGAGCCGAGATACACGCGCATGGTCCGAGTGTGACATGGCGGAATGCAGGCGGCAGCGCCGGGGTCAGCGCATTATCACATCCACAAGAAGAAAGTGACTAATCTTTCAAAGCTCAAAGAAACCTCAAGTAACAATTACATTTCGAAGGTTCACGGATTCCATTGCCTCCGTTTCACTGGACCATCTCGTACGCCGCTCGTACGGGGAACCGCTCCACCAGAGCAAAGGAATTCCCCCCATGACTTCGGGACTCCAGGCCGGTCTCAAGAACCGCCATCTGTCGATGATCGCCATCGGCGGCGTCATCGGCGCCGGTCTCTTCGTCGGTTCCAGTTCGGCCATCGCCACCGCCGGGCCGGGCATTCTTCTCTCCTACGCCCTCGTCGGCACGCTCGTCGTCCTCGTGATGCGCATGCTGGGCGAGATGTCCGCCGCCAACCCCACCTCCGGTTCCTTCTCCGCGCACGCCGACCGGGCGCTCGGGAGCTGGGCCGGGTTCTCCATCGGCTGGCTCTACTGGTTCTTCTGGGTCGTCGTGCTAGCCGTGGAGGCGACGGCGGGCGCCAAGATCCTCTCCGGCTGGGTACCGGCCGTGCCCCAGTGGGGCTGGGCCCTCATCGTCATGGTGGTGCTGACCGCCACCAACCTGGTGTCCGTCGGCTCCTACGGCGAGTTCGAGTTCTGGTTCGCCGGGATCAAGGTCGTGGCGATCGGCGCGTTCATCGTCGTCGGCGCGCTCGCGATCTTCGGCGTGCTGCCCGGCGTGCACAGCGACAAGGCAGGGCTCAGCAACCTCACCGCCCACGGCGGGTTCCTGCCGCACGGGCCCGGCGCCATCCTCACCGGTGTCCTGCTCGTCGTCTTCTCCTTCATGGGCAGCGAGATCGCCACCCTCGCGGCGGGCGAGTCGGAGGACCCGCAGCGCGCCGTCACCAAGTCGACCAACAGCATCATCTGGCGCATCGGCGTCTTCTACCTCGGTTCCGTCTTCGTCGTGGTCGCCCTGCTCCCCTGGAACGACAAGTCGATCGCCGAGAAGGGCTCCTACGTGGCCGCCCTCGACTCCCTCGGCATCGCGCACGCCGGTCAGATCATGAACTTCATCGTGCTGACCTCGGTGCTCTCCTGCCTCAACTCCGGCCTCTACACCGCCTCCCGGATGGCCTTCTCGCTCGGCGAACGCGGGGACGCGCCGAAGGCGTTCGCGCGGACCACCCGCCGCGGTGTGCCGATGGCCGCGATCGTCTCGTCGGTCGTGTTCGGCTTCGTCGCGGTGTTCTTCAACTACCGGTTCCCGGACTCCGTGTTCCTCTTCCTCGTCAACTCCTCCGGCGCGGTCGCCCTGTTCGTCTGGCTGGTGATCTGCTTCTCGCAGCTGCGGATGCGGAAGATCATCCAGCGGGAGGCGCCGGAGAAGCTGGTCGTGAAGATGTGGCTGTACCCGTATCTGACGTGGGCCGCCGCCGCGCTGATCGTCTTCATCTTCGTCTACATGCTGACCGACACCGAGCACGACGGCCGCGAGACGGTGCTGCTGTCGCTGCTGGTCGCGGCGATCGTGCTGGCGATCTCCCTCGTCCGGCACAAGCTCGGACGCGGCCGTACGGCGGACACGGGCCCGGCCGCCGAGGAGACGGCCAAGGTCCCGGTCGGCTGACGACGCCCGGACCACCGAAGAGGCCCGCCGGGTGACGTCGCAGTGCGACGTCACCCGGCGGGCCTCTTCGGTGGTCCCTACGACGTGGCGAGGCGGACGGTCACTTGCCGGCCAGCTTCCAGGCGGTGGGGAGCAGGCCCATCGCCAGGGCGGCCTTGAGGGCGTCGCCGATCAGGAACGGGACGAGGCCGGCGGCGAGCGCGGCGGACGCGGACATGCCGGTGGCCAGGGCCAGGTAGGGCACGCCGACCGCGTAGATGACCGCCTGGCCCAGCACCATCGTGCCGGCCGTGCGCCAGACGTTACGGTCGCCGCCGCGGCGGGCCAGGGCGCCCACGACGGTGGCGGCGAGCAGCATGCCGACGACGTAGCCGAAGGAGACGGAGCCCACGCCCGAGGCGCCGCCGGCGAACCACGGCATACCCGCCGCACCCAGGAGCGCGTACAGCGCCAGGGAGAGGAAACCGCGGCCGGCACCCAGCGTGGTGCCCACGAGCAGCGCCGCGAAGGTCTGGCCGGTCACCGGCACCGGGGAGTGCGGCACGGGCAGCGAGATCTGGGCGGCGAGTCCGGTGAGCGCGGCGCCGCCCACCACGAGCGCCGCGTCCCGGACGCGGGAGGAGGGCAGCAGGTCGGCGAGGACGACCCCGGTACGGGCGGGGGCGGCGGCAGCGGTGCTCATGGGGACTCCGCGGGGTGAGGACGGTTCGGGACAGCGTGACGCTATCCCAGCGGCGGCGCGACGATCACCGTCAGCGCCCGACAAGGGGGGAACGGACGCTTGGTCGGTTCCCCACAAAGGAGCGGCCCTACACCCGGTGGGGCGTGACGCCTGTCACTGAGTTGACGCGGTTTCCGCCCCGCCCGCCGAGGGAAGCGCGACTGTAGGATCCCGCCAAACGGCCCGGCTGCTCGATCATGCGCGGCACCTCGCACCGCGCGACGGCCGGGGGCACCCGGCGCGGGGTAGTCGCCGTCTCACGCTGCGCACGGAGCGCGTCCGGATGGTGAGCGGCCGATCCGTCGCGACACGGCGGCCGCCCAGACTGTGGGGGCTTTCGTATCCCCCCACCGGACGAGCCGCCCATGCCAAGCAGCACCCGTGTCGAAACGCCCCCGCGGGCGGACGACGCCTCCCTGTCCCACGGTCTGAAGCAGCGCCACCTGTCGATGATCGCCCTCGGCGGTGTGATCGGCGCCGGCCTGTTCGTCGGCTCCGGCGCGGGCATCGCCGCCGCCGGACCCTCGATCGTCGTCGCCTACGCCCTGTCCGGCACGCTCGTGATGCTGGTCATGCGGATGCTGGGGGAGATGTCGGCCGCGTATCCGTCGTCGGGCTCGTTCTCCGCGCACGCCGAGCGGGCGTTCGGTCCGTGGGCCGGTTTCACCGCGGGCTGGTCGTTCTGGGTGCTGCTGTGCACCGCGGTCGGTCTGGAGGGCATGGGCGCCGCGAAGATCGTCACGGGGTGGCTGCCGGGCACGCCGGAGTGGGTGTGGGTGGCGCTGTTCATGGTGGTGTTCTGCGGCACGAACCTGGCCGCGGTGAAGAACTTCGGCGAGTTCGAGTTCTGGTTCGCCGCGCTGAAGGTCGGCGCGATCGCCCTGTTCCTGGTCCTCGGCGTGCTGGCCGTCGCGGGCGTGCTACCCGGCACGCACTCCCCGGGCGCCTCGAACCTCACCGACTTCCTGCCACACGGCGGCCACGGCCTGGTCGTCGGCCTGCTCGCCTCCGTCTTCGCCTACGGCGGCCTGGAGACGGTCACCATCGCGGCGGCCGAGTCGGAGAACCCGGTGCGCGGTGTGGCGAGTGCCGTGCGCACGGCGATGTGGCGCATCGCGCTGTTCTACGTCGGCTCCATGGCGGTGATCGTCACGCTCGTCCCCTGGGACTCCGAGGAGGTCGTCGGGAGGGGCCCGTACGTCGCCGCGCTGGACCACCTCGGCATCCCGGGGGCCGGCCAGCTGATGAACGTGGTGGTGCTGGTCGCGCTGCTGAGTGCGATGAACGCCAACATCTACGGCTCCTCGCGCATCGCGTACTCGCTGGTCGAGCGCGGTCAGGGCCCGAAGGCGCTGGCGAAGGTGTCCGGCGGGGTGCCCCGGCCGGCGGTGCTCGCCAGCTCCGTCTTCGGTTTCGTCTGCGTGCTGCTGAGCTACTGGCGGCCGAGCGACGTCTTCCCCTGGCTGCTGAACATGATCGGCGCGGTGATCCTCGTCGTCTGGATCTTCATCGCCGTCTCGCAGCTGCGCCTGCGCCGCAGGCTGGAGCAGGAGGCGCCGGAGAAGCTGGCGGTCCGAATGTGGGCGTTCCCGTGGCTGACCTGGGTGGCCCTGGCCGGTATGGCGGCGGTCTTCGTCCTGATGGCCGCTGAGTCCGGCACCCGGGTGCAGCTGTACTCGACGGGCGGCATGACGATCTTCCTGGCGGCGATCGGGTACCTCCGGCAGCGCACGCGCACCCGGAGCTGACGCGGTGCCGGGCGTCGCCCCGGAGCGGGGAGAAGCCCCACGGGCAGGAGAAAGCCCCGCGAGAAGGCGACTCGCGGGGGCTTTCGCCGATCGGAACGGCTCAGAGGATGGTCGGACGGCTCAGAGGGTGACGGGTCAAAGGTCGCGGACCTGTCGGGTCACAGGTTGCTGAAGTCCGGTCCCACCGTGCGGGTGCGCTTGATCTCGTAGAAGCCCGGGACGGAGGCGACCGCGAGGGTGCCGTCCCAGAGCCGGGCGGCCTGCTCGCCCTTGGGGGTGGGGGTGACGACCGGGCCGAAGAAGGCGAGCTGCTCGCCGTCCGGGCCGGGCACCGCGATGACCGGGGTGCCGACGTCCTGGCCGACCTTCTCGATGCCCTCCTTGTGCGAGGCGCGCAGCTCGGCGTCGAACTCGAAGTCCTCCTGGTCGGCGTACTCGATCAGGTCGGCGGGCAGGCCCACCTCCTCGAGCGCGGCGACCAGGGCCTCGCGGGTGGGGCCCTCGCCGCGGTTGTGGAAGCGGGTGCCGAGCGCGGTGTACAGCGGGCCGAGGACGTCCTGGCCGTGCTTCTGCCAGGCCGCGGTGACCACCCGGACCGGCGCCCACGCCTTGGTGGTCAGCAGCTCCCGGTACTCCTCGGGCAGCTCGTCCAGCCTCGGCTCGTTGAGCACCGCGAGGCTCATGATGTGCCAGCGGACCTCGATGTCCCGCACCTTCTCCACTTCCAGCACCCACCGGGACGTGATCCAGGCCCAGGGACACAGCGGGTCGAACCAGAAGTCGACGGGAGTCTTGCCGGACGACGGGGTCGCGGCGGAGGCGGTCTCGGACATGGCTCTCCTCGGTAAAGGGTCGTTGAAGTGCCAACATCGACGATCGCGTACGGCATTCCCGGCTGCCGCGCGGCAAACCCGCATGGCAGGATCGGTGCTGTCCACATCGTGAAACCATCCGAGGGAGTGCCGCCTGTGCCCGGTGAGAATCTGTCCCGCGACGAGGCCCGGGAGCGGGCCGCCCTGCTGTCCGTCGACGGATACGAGGTGTCCCTGGACGTACGGTCCGCGGTGGGCGAGGACACCGGGGACGGTCCGCGGACGTTCCGGTCCGTGACGACGATCCGGTTCCGCTGCAACGAGCCGGGCGCGTCGAGCTTCGCCGACCTGCTCGCGCCGAGCGTCACCGCCGTCTCGCTCAACGGCAGGGACCTCGACCCCAGCGAGGTCTTCGACGGCTCCCGGATCCTCCTGGAGGACCTGGCCGCCGACAACGAGCTCGTCGTGGACGCGCAGTGCGCCTACTCGCGCACCGGCGAGGGCCTGCACCGCTTCGTCGACCCGGAGGACGGCGAGGTCTACCTCTACACGCAGTACGAGCCCGCCGACTCCCGCCGGGTCTTCGCCAACTTCGAGCAGCCCGACCTCAAGGCGCCGTACCGCTTCGAGGTGCGGGCGCCGGAGGGCTGGACGGTGTGGAGCAACGGGGCGGGCGAGGTCCAGGACGGGGTGTGGCGGTTCGCCGAGACCAAGCCGATCTCGACGTACATCACCTGTGTGGTCGCGGGCCCGTACCACTACGTCACGGACTCCTACGAGCGGGTGTTCGAGGACGGTACGCGGCTGGAGATCCCGCTGGGCGCGCTGTGCCGCAAGGGACTCGCCAGGCACTTCGACGCCGACGACGTCTTCCTGGTCACCAAGCAGGGCCTGGACTTCTTCCACGACCACTTCGACTACCCGTACCCGTTCGGCAAGTACGACCAGGCGTTCGTGCCCGAGTACAACCTCGGCGCCATGGAGAACCCGGGTCTGGTCACCTTCCGGGAGGAGTACATCTTCCGCGGGAAGGTGACGCAGGCCTCCTACGAGGCCCGGGCCAACGTGATCCTGCACGAGATGGCGCACATGTGGTTCGGCGACCTGGTCACCATGGAGTGGTGGGACGACCTGTGGCTGAAGGAGTCCTTCGCTGACTTCATGGGCTCCTTCTCGCTGGTCGGCGCGACCCGCTTCACGGACGGCTGGATCACCTTCGCCAACCGCCGCAAGGCCTGGGCGTACCGCGCGGACCAGCTGCCCTCCACGCACCCGGTCACCGCGGACATCCGCGACCTGCAGGACGCCAAGCTGAACTTCGACGGCATCACCTACGCCAAGGGCGCCTCGGTGCTCAAGCAGCTGGTGGCGTACGTCGGCCAGGACGCGTTCCTGGAGGGCGCGCGGCGCTACTTCAAGCGGCACGCCTACGGCAACACCCGGCTGGGCGACCTGCTCGCGGTGCTGGAGGAGACCAGCGGCCGGGACATGGGCGCGTGGGCGCGGTCGTGGCTCCAGACGGCCGGGGTCAACTCGCTGACCCCGCAGGTGGTGCTGGGCGCCGACGGCCGGATCGAGGAGCTGGCCGTGGTCCAGGAGGCCTCTGTCATTGCCCCGGCGGACCACCCCGAGCTGCGCCCGCACCGGGTGGCGGTGGGCCTGTACCAGCGGTCCGAGGTGGGGGCGCTGGAGCGGTACGCGCGCGCCGAGACCGACGTGGCCGGCGCCCGTACGGTGGTGTCCGAGCTGGCGGGTGCGGACGCGCCCGATCTGGTGCTGGTCAACGACGACGACCTGACCTACTGCAAGATCCGCTTCGACGAGACCTCGCTGGCGACCCTGCGGGAGCACCTGGGCACCCTGACCGACCCGCTGGCCCGTGCGTTGTGCTGGTCGGCGCTGTGGAACCTGACCCGGGACGCGCTGCTGCCGGCGCGGGACTTCGTCGACCTGGTGCTGCGCTTCGCCGGCCGGGAGACCGACATCGGCGTGCTCCAGATGCTGCACGCCTGGGCGGAGTCCGCGCTGGTGCACTACGCGGCGCCGCAGTGGCGGGAGACCGGCGGGCGGGCGCTGGCCGAGGGCGCGCTGGGCGAGCTGCGGCAGGCCGAGCCGGGCAGCGAGCACCAGCTCGCGTGGGCGCGCTTCTTCGCCACGACGGCCTCCGCGCCGAACGACCTGGAGCTGCTGAAGTCGCTGCTGGACGGCACGGAGGAGATCGCCGGCCTGGACGTCGACCAGGAACTGCGCTGGGCGTTCCTGGAACCGCTGGCGGCGCACGGGGTGGCGGACGAGAAGGCGCTCGCCGCCGAACTCGCCCGGGACGACACCGCCTCCGGCAAGCGGCACCAGGTGCGCTGCCTGGCCGCGCGGCCCTCCGCCGACGTCAAGGCGCGGGCCTGGGAGCAGGTGGTGGACTCCGACGCGTTGTCGAACGCGCTGGTGGAGGCGACGATCGCGGGCTTCGGGCAGGCCTCCCAGCGGGAGCTGCTCGCGCCGTACGCGTCGAGGTACTTCGAGGCGATCGAGCGGGTGTGGACCGAGCGGTCCATCCAGATCGGCATGGACGTCGTGCGGGGGCTGTTCCCGGCGTTGCAGGACTCGCCGGGGACGGTGGAGGCGGCCGACACGTGGCTCGCCGCGCACGAGGGAGCCGCTCCCGCCCTGCGCCGCCTGGTGCTGGAGGCCCGGGACGACCTGGCCCGGGCACTGCGCGGACAGGCGTGCGACGCGGCGGCCGGAACGTCCGCCGCCTGAGCCGTAGTTCTGGCCAACGGTCGGGCGCGCGACAGCTGTTACAGGATGCGTGCCCGGCTCGCCGTAACCCCTGGTCCACCCGCGTGGGGATCAGGGGTTTCCGGTATCCGAACAACCGTCCTTCAGGGCGGGCTTGTCCAGGTTTGTCGACGGGCCTGTAACAGCGGTTGAAGGCCGGACACGGGGCGGGGAACGTGCCGGACATGAACCACGAGACCCAGCTCTCCCCCCGCCCCCTGCACCATCTGGCCGAGGCGCCCTGCCGGGTCCTGACCGCCGCTCAGCTGCGCGAGCACGGAGTGTCGGCGGCCGAGACGGCCGTGCGGTGCCGCGCCGGCGGGCCCTGGCGGCAGCTCCTGCCGGGGGTGTTCCTGCTCCATCCCGGCCCACCGACGAGTGAGGAACGGCTGCACGCGGTCCTCCTGTACGCGGCGCGCGGGCCCCTTCCGTGCACGGCCGCCGGGGTGCCGGCGCAGCCGACCGCCGGGGATCCGCAGCGCCCGGTGTACGCGGACGTGATGGTGACCGGTCTGGCGGCGCTCACCCTGCACGGCTTCACCACGTCTCCCGGCCTGCCGGCGTTGGAGGAGATCGACGTCCTGGTGGAGCGCGGCCGGCGGCTGCGCTCGGCCGGCTGCGCGCGGATCGTCCGGGCGGCCGGGCTGCCCGCCGCCGAGGCGGTCACGGGTCTGCCGGTCGCGCCGGTGCCGCGCGCCCTGGCGGACGCGGTGGCCGGCCTGTCCGACGCGGGCACGGTACAGCGGCTGCTGACGGAGGCGGTGCGCGGCGGGTACTGCGAGCCGTCCGCCGTGGTCCGCGAGTTGGCCGGGGCCGGGCTGCTTGGCCGGCCGTGCGTGGTGGACGCGGTGGACCTGCTGCTGGCGGAGGGGCGGGCGCGCGCGGAGGACCGGCTGTACCGGATGGTGCGTGAGCACGGCCTGCCGGACCCGGTCTGGAACGTGGACCTCCGTCTGCCGGGCGGGCCCCGCCTCGGCGGCGTGGACGCCTACTGGCCACAGCAGGCGGTCGCGCTGGAGCTGGACACCCGCGCACCCCGCCCGGGCGGCCGGCCCGACGACGGGTCCCCGTGCTCCGAACTCGCCCGCAGGAGAGAGCATCTGGAGCGGCTGGGCGTCACGGTCGTCCACATCAGCCCCAGGAAGCTGCGGGAGTCCCTGGACCAGCAGGCGACCGTCGTCCGCACCGCCCTGATGGCAGCCGCCGACCGCGATCCGGCCGCGTCCGTGCTGGTGCTCCCCCGGTAGCGGCCGGGTGCCCACGGGGGCACGTCGGGCAGGTCCGGGCGCGACCGAGTGAACGTCCGTTCCGGCAGGGGCGGTTGGGGCCCCGCGCCGTCGAGGGAAGTGGCATGGTTTGGGCCTCTATGCCTCTCGTGGCGCATGGCGGAAGTACGCCATGCTTCCATCCCGACAAGACCAAGTCTCGTCAAACATCTTTCCCTTGGGTAAAGCTGAGCGATCATCCGACCCCGAAATCCGGACGATCGCGATCGACCCCGATCGCACCTCGCTTGGTTCCTTTACCTGCAAGGGATGCCGATGACCCCCGACCCCCAGCGCGCACCGATCACGGGCGCGAGACGCCTGGCCCGCATCACCATGGCCGCCGGCGTGGTGGCCGCGCTCTCCGTGGCCGGCCCGATACCCCTGGCCGTCGCCCAGGACGGCCCCGCGTCCGCCGACCCGACCGCCAAGTCGGCGCGCCACCACAAGTTCGGTTCGGCCGGCGCCGAACTGCTCGCCGAGGCCAAGGCCGAGGGCGCCAAGAACGTCACCATGATGATCGCGACCGAGCCCGGCAAGACCGAGCAGGTCGCCGAGCAGCTGGATGCCGTCAGGGGCGGCGCCGTGGGCCGCACCTACGACAAGCTCGGCTACGTCCGCGCCACCGTGCCGACGGACAAGGCGGACTCGGTGATCGACGCCGCCACGAAGCTGTCCTCCGTCCAGGCCATCGACCTGAAGCAGGACATCCCGCTCGACGACCCGAGGCCCGAGGCGGACACCGCCCAGGGCAAGGACAAGGGCAAGGACAAGGGGAAGGGCACCTACCCGGCGCCGGACAAGAACACCCCCGCCGAGAACCCGTACAACCCGTCCTTCGAGACGGGCGCCGTCGACTTCGTGAAGAAGAACCCGAAGGCGGACGGCCGGGGCGTCACCATCGGCATCCTCGACTCCGGCGTGGACCTCGGCCACCCGGCGCTCCAGAAGACCACCACCGGCGAGCGCAAGATCGTCGACTGGGTCACCGCCACCGACCCGATCGTCGACAGCGACGGCACCTGGCGGCCGATGACCACCGGCGTCACCGGTCCCCAGTTCACCGCGGGCGGCAAGACCTGGAAGGCGCCGCAGGGCAACTTCCTGTTCAACACCTTCAGCGAGTCCGCGACCAAGGGCGGCGACGCCAACGGCGACCTGGACCGCGACGGCAAGACCACCAGCGTGTGGGGCGTCCTGTACGACCCGGCCAACGGCACCGTCCGCGTCGACCTGAACAACAACAACGACTTCACGGACGACGTCCCGATGAAGCCGTACAAGGACGGCTACCAGGTCGGCTACTTCGGCCAGGACAAGAAGGACCCGGCGACCGGCGCCGACCTGCGCGTGCCGTTCGTCGTGGAGATCCGCAAGGACGTGGCGATGGACCCCTACGGCGGGTCCTGGATCGGCCAGAAGGCCGACTTCGTCAACATCGGCGTGATCGAGTCCGAGCACGGCACGCACGTCGCCGGCATCACTGCCGCCAACAGCCTGTTCGGCGGCAAGATGAACGGCGCCGCCCCGGGCGCGAAGATCGTCTCCTCCCGGGCCTGCAACTGGAACGGCGGCTGCACCAACGTCGCGCTCACCGAGGGCATGATCGACCTCGTCGCCAACCGCGGCGTGGACGTCGTCAACATGTCCATCGGCGGCCTGCCGGCGCTCAACGACGGCAACAACGCCCGCGCGAAGCTGTACACGCGGCTCATCGACACCTACGGCGTGCAGCTCGTGATCTCCGCGGGCAACAGCGGCCCGGGCCTGAACACCATCGGTGACCCCGGCCTCGCCGACAAGGTCCTCTCGGTCGGCGCGAGCATCTCCAAGGAGACCTGGGCGGCCAACTACGGCTCCATCATGGACACGAAGTACTCCATGATGCCGTTCTCCTCCCGCGGTCCGCGTGAGGACGGCGGCTTCGCGCCGATCATCTCGGCGCCCGGCGCGGCCATCAACACCACCCAGACCTGGCTGCCCGGCGGCCCGGTCGCCGAGGCCGGCTACTCGCTGCCGGCCGGCTACTCGATGCTCCAGGGCACCTCGATGGCGTCCCCGCAGGCGGCCGGCGCGTCCGCGCTGCTCCTCTCCGCGGCCAAGCAGAAGCGCATCGACCTCACCCCGGCGAAGCTCCGCACCGCGCTGACCTCGACCGCCCAGCACATCAAGGGCGAGCAGCCGCACAGCGAGGGCGCGGGCCTGATCGACATCGTCAAGGCCTGGAAGTCGATCGAGAAGGGCGCCTCGGCGCAGGAGTACACGGTCAAGGCCCCGGTCAGCACCTCGCTGTCCTGGGCACTGGAGACCCCCGAGTTCGGCACCGGCCTGTACGACCGCGAGGGCGGTCTGAAGAAGGGCCAGAAGAAGACCTACGAGGTCCAGGTCACCCGCACGACGGGCCGGACCGGTACGGTCAAGCACCACCTGAGCCTGAAGAACGGCGACGGCACCTTCAAGATCGTCGGTTCGCCCGAGGTCTCGCTGCCGCTGAACAAGCCGGTGACGGTCAAGATCGAGGCGAAGCCCGGCTCCGCCGGTGTGCACAGCGCGATCCTCGAGGTCGACGACCGCGGCACCGAGGGCGTGGACAAGCAGATCATGCTGACCGTGGTGGTCTCCACGGAGATCGCCAAGCCGTCGTACACCTACTCGGTCTCCGATGTCGCGCAGCGCAACAGCACCCTGTCGTACTTCGTGACGGTCCCGCAGGGCGCGAAGACCCTCGAGATCTCGATGAGCGGCCTCAAGGACCAGAGCCAGACCCGCTTCATCGCGATCCACCCCTACGGCACCCCGGTGGACGACACCTCGACCCCGAGCTGCTACCCGAACTACAACCCGGCCAACACCTGCCGTCCGGACGTGCGTTCGTACGCCAGCCCGATGCCGGGCGTCTGGGAGATCGAGGTCGAGGCGCGTCGCACCTCGCCGCTGCTGGACAACCCGTTCACGCTGAACGCGGCGGTGTACGGGCTGGACTTCGACCCCGCGGTGCAGACGGTCGAGGAGGCGAAGGCCGGTACGCCGGCCCCCGTGACCTGGACGCTGACGAACAAGCTCGCCGGCCTTGACGCCAAGCTGAAGGGCGGCTCGCTGGGCTCGGCGAAGTCGGATCGTCCCACCATCCGTGACGGCGAGGAGCAGTACCTGACCGTCGACGTGCCCGCGGGTGCCGAGCGCCTCGACATCGCCATCGGCAACGTCTCGGACGCCGGGGCCGACCTGGACCTCTACGTGTACAACGCCGCCGGCCAGCGCGTCGCCTACTCGGCGGCGGGCGGCTCGGAGGAGTCCGTCTCCATCGCCAAGCCCGCCGCGGGCACCTACACCGTCCTGGTCGACGCCTACTCGGTGCCGGCCGGCACCACGGCCTACGACTACCGGGACGTGTACTACTCGGCGGCGCTGGGCTCGGTGAAGGTCGACGACTCGAAGGTGTACTCGCTCGCCCCGAACGGCACGGCGCAGATCACCGCCGAGGTCGTCGCGAACGCGTCGGCCCCCGCGGGCCGCGAGTTCTTCGGCGAGGTCCAGGTGCTGAACACCCGGGACACCGTCGCGGGCGTCGGCAGCGTGAAGATCGGCAAGGTCGTCCCGTAACGGCGGTCTCCACCTCCGGTACGTGATGGCGGGGCGGGCTCCACTCGGAGCCCGCCCCTTGCGTGTGCGGGGAGCGTTCGCGGCGGCTCGTTCGCCGCGGAGCCCGGCCACCGGGCCGTCCCAGCCCGCCCCGCCCCGTCCCGGTCCGTCCCACTACGTGGCGATGATTGGACAGACCGGCCCGGGACAGACGCATGATGGAAGCGTCGTCCGCGTACCGCGTACGCGGAACCAGTGAAGTGAGCAGAAGGAGTCCCCGTGAGGATCGGAATCGTCGGAGCCACCGGTCAGGTCGGCACGGTCATGCGCGGCATCCTCACGGAGCGCGATTTTCCGGTCACCGAGCTGCGCCTGTTCGCCTCGGCCCGCTCGGCGGGAACGGTCCTCGACGGGGTCGCGGTGGAGGACGCGGCCACCGCGGACTACAGCGGCCTGGACATCGTGCTGTTCTCGGCGGGCGGCGCGACCTCGAAGGCGCTGGCCGAGAAGGTCGCCTCCCAGGGCGCCGTGGTGATCGACAACTCCTCGGCGTGGCGCAGGGACCCGGACGTACCGCTGGTGGTGTCCGAGGTGAACCCGCACGCGATCGCCGACCGCCCCAAGGGCATCATCGCGAACCCGAACTGCACGACGATGGCCGCGATGCCGGTCCTCAAGCCGCTGCACGCGGAGGCGGGTCTCGAGGCGCTGGTCGTCGCCACCTACCAGGCGGTGTCCGGATCGGGCCTCGCGGGCGTCGCCGAGCTGCACGGCCAGACCCAGAAGGTCGTCGCGGAGGCCGACAGGCTGACCCACGACGGCGCGGCCGTGGACTTCCCCGAGCCGTCCGTCTACAAGCGCCCGATCGCCTTCAACGTGCTCCCCTTCGCGGGCAACCTCGTCGACGACGGCCTGAACGAGACCGACGAGGAGCAGAAGCTCCGCAACGAGTCCCGCAAGATCCTGGAGATCCCGGAGCTGAAGGTGTCCGGCACCTGCGTGCGCGTGCCCGTCTTCTCCGGCCACTCCCTCCAGGTCAACGCCCGTTTCGCGCGCCCGATCGGCGTGGAGCGCGCGACCGAGCTGCTGGCCGGCGCCCCCGGTGTCGCCCTCTCGGACATCCCGACGCCGCTCCAGGCGGCCGGCCAGGACCCGGCGTACGTCGGCCGCATCCGCCGCGACGAGACGGTGGACAACGGCCTGGCCCTGTTCATCTCCAACGACAACCTCCGCAAGGGCGCTGCCCTGAACGCGGTGCAGATCGCGGAGCTGGTGGCGGCGGAGCTCAAGGCCTAGCCGGCTCGAGGGCCGGTCGGCCCGAAGGCCGGTCACCGGTCACCCGGTCCTGCGCACCTCGTAGAGGAAGCAGCCGTACTCGACGGCCCGGACGTGGACGAGCGCCACGGCCGGGTCGTCGAACGCTTCCGCGAACGCCGCGTCGAACCGCGCGGAGCCCTCCTGGACCAGCCGCCCGCCCAGGATGCGCCCGTCGGCGCCGTAGCGCCGGACCACACGGTGGGCGTTGGTGAACGGGTGGCCTTCGCCGGCCGGTCCCGCGCACTCCCGCGCGTGGACGAAAACCGGCCCTTGTTCGTCGTACGCCCCCGGGGTGGCGCCCGTCCGGGCCGCCCAGCGTCGCAGCGGGGCGTAGGTGACCAGCGCGATCCGCTCCCCCGGCGCGCTCCTGCGCAGACAGCAGCGCAGGGGCGCGCCGCCCTCCTCGTCGGTGAACGGGGCCGCCGGGCGTCCGGCGTCGTCCCGCTCCCGCAGCTGTGCCAGCGTGGCCGGTGCGATGGCACGCGCGCCGTGTCGCGTCGTTTCCCTCAGTGTTGTCATGCGTCCAGGCTCGCGCCCCGCCGCCCCGGCCACCGGCGCATTCCGGTCGTCGCGCTCCGCGCGCGTCACGTGGAAGGATGGCGCAATCCACACATCACGAGGAGATGACCGCGTGCCTGGCACAAACCTGACTCGCGAAGAGGCGCAGCAGCGGGCGAAGCTGCTCACCGTTGACTCGTACGAGATCGATCTCGACCTCTCCGGCGCGCAGGAGGGCGGTACCTACAGGTCCGTGACCACAGTGCGCTTCGACGTCGCGGGTGGGGGCACCTCCCGCTCGAGCGAAGCCGAGAACGGGGGAAGCGCCGCCTCCTTCATCGACCTGGTGGCCCCGGCCGTCCACGAGGTGACCCTCAACGGCGACTCCCTGGACCCCGCCGAGGTCTTCGAGGACTCCAGGATCGCCCTGCCGGGCCTGCTCCAGGGCCGCAACGTGCTGCGGGTCGTCGCCGACTGCGCGTACACCAACACCGGTGAGGGCCTGCACCGCTTCGTCGACCCGGTCGACGACCAGGCCTACCTCTACACCCAGTTCGAGGTCCCGGACGCCCGCCGGGTCTTCGCCTCCTTCGAGCAGCCGGACCTGAAGGCCACCTTCCAGTTCACGGTCAAGGCGCCCGAGGGCTGGACGGTCGTGTCCAACTCGCCGACCCCCCAGCCCGAGAACAACGTCTGGGTGTTCGAGCCGACGCCGCGCATCTCGACGTACATCACGGCGCTGATCGTCGGGCCGTACCACAGCGTGCACAGCGTGTACGAGAAGGACGGGCAGTCGGTCCCGCTCGGCATCTACTGCCGGCCCTCGCTGGCCGAGTTCCTCGACGCGGACGCGATCTTCGAGGTGACCCGGCAGGGCTTCGACTGGTTCCAGGAGAAGTTCGACTACGCCTACCCGTTCGAGAAGTACGACCAGCTCTTCGTGCCCGAGTTCAACGCGGGCGCGATGGAGAACGCGGGCGCGGTGACCATCCGCGACCAGTACGTCTTCCGGTCCAAGGTGACCGACGCGGCGTACGAGGCGCGGGCCACCACGATCCTGCACGAGCTGGCCCACATGTGGTTCGGCGACCTGGTCACCATGGAGTGGTGGAACGACCTGTGGCTGAACGAGTCGTTCGCCACCTACGCCGAGGCCGCCTGCATGGCGTACGCCCCCGGCTCGAAGTGGCCGCACTCGTGGACCACGTTCGCCAACCAGATGAAGACCTGGGCGTACCGGCAGGACCAGCTGCCCTCCACCCACCCGATCATGGCGGACATCCGCGACCTGGACGACGTGCTCGTCAACTTCGACGGCATCACCTACGCCAAGGGCGCCAGCGTGCTCAAGCAGCTCGTGGCGTACGTCGGCATGGACGAGTTCTTCCGGGGCGTGCAGGCGTACTTCAAGCAGCACGCGTACGGCAACACGCGCCTGTCCGACCTGCTGGGCGCGCTGGAGGAGACCTCCGGGCGTGATCTGAAGACCTGGTCGAAGAAGTGGCTGGAGACGGCCGGGATCAACGTCCTGCGTCCGGAGATCGAGACAGACGGTGAGGACGGGGCGGGCGTCATCACCTCCTTCGCGATCCGCCAGGAGGCCCCCGCCCTGCCCGCCGGCGCCAAGGGCGAGGCGACCCTGCGCCCGCACCGCATCGCGGTCGGCCTGTACGACCTCGACGAGGCGAGCGGCAAGCTGGTGCGCGCCGCGGACGGCCGGATCGAGCTGGACGTGGACGGCGAGCTGACCGCCGTGCCGCAGCTGGCCGGCCGGCGCCGTCCGGCGGTCGTCCTGCTCAACGACGACGACCTGTCGTACGCCAAGGTGCGCCTGGACGAGGGGTCGCTGGCCGTCGTCACCGAGCACCTGGGCGACTTCGAGTCCTCGCTGCCGCGCGCCCTGTGCTGGGCGTCGGCCTGGGACATGACCCGGGACGGGGAGCTGGCGACCCACGACTACCTGTCGCTGGTGCTGTCCGGGATCGGCAAGGAGTCCGACATCGGCGTCGTGCAGTCGCTGCACCGCCAGGTGAAGCTGGCCGTCGACCTGTACTCCGACCCGGCCGCCCGGGAGGCCCTGCTCACCCGCTGGACGGACGCCACGCTGGCGCACCTGCGCGCGGCGGACGCGGGCAGCGACCACCAGCTGGCATGGGCGCGCGCCTTCGCGGCGACCGCGCGCACGCCGGAGCAGCTGGACCTGCTCGAGTCCCTGCTGGACGGCTCGCACACCGTCGAGGGCCTGGTCGTGGACACGGAGCTGCGCTGGGCGTTCGTGGAGCGGCTGGCGGCCGTCGGGCGGTTCGACGAGGCGGAGATCGCGGGCGAGTACGAGCGCGACAGGACGGCGGCCGGTGAGCGGCACGCGGCCACCGCGCGGGCGGCCCGTCCGACGACGGAGGCCAAGGCCGAGGCGTGGGCGTCGGTCATCGACTCCGACAAGCTGCCGAACGCCGTCCAGGAGGCGGTCATCGAGGGCTTCGTCCAGACCGACCAGCGGGAGCTGCTCGCACCGTACGCCGACCGGTACTTCGAGGTGGTCGAGGACATCTGGGAGTCCCGGTCGTACGAGATCGCCCAGCAGATCGCGGTCGGACTGTACCCGTCGGTCCAGGTGTCCGAGGACACCCTGCGCAAGACCGACGCGTGGCAGGCCTCGGCCGGGCCGAACGCCGCCCTGCGCCGGCTGGTCGCGGAGTCGCGCTCGGGCGTCGAGCGTGCCCTGAAGGCCCAGGCGGCGGACGCGGCGACGCGGTCGTAACACCGACCCTGCGGCGGTAGGGGGCGCCCGGTACTCGACCGGGCGCCCCCTGTTCCGCTCTCGCGGGCGGTCTCACGGGCGGTCCAGGGCGGTGGGAGACCGGACGGAGAAGGCGTACGCACCGCCTCCACCTGGTGCAGACGGAGGCACTGTCCGCCCCGGACGCCGAGCGGACCGGCCAACTGGCCGACCTGCCCAGGGAGTTGCCGGCCGGAATGACCGGCGCTCCGGCACAGGGCCGCTTGGGTCGTCGAGCGGCCCGCTCAACCCACGTGGGTGGCGAGCGCGGCGTCGATCGCGGCCGGGTCGGCCGAGTCCGCCGCCCAGGCCACGTAGCCGTCGGGGCGCACCAGCACCGCCGTACGGCGCCCACTCGCCCAGCGCGCCGCGGTCAGCCGGCCGGCCCTGTCCTGCCCGGCCGGGTGTGTGCGCGGCGCGACGAGCACGAACCGGCCGCCGCGCAGGGCCTCGTAGAGCCGGCCGCCACCGGCCAGGGCGACGTCCGGGACGCGGGTGCCGACGAGCCGGTGGGCGCCTCGGGGAGCGGCGTACCGGTAGCCGATGCCGGTGAGCTGGCCCGCCGCCCTGCGGCGGACGGGGCCGGCCTTGTCGAGGACGGTGGCGAGCGCGGCGCGCAGGGCCAGGGTCCAGGGGCGGTGGGCCATGGCGAGGCGGATGATCCCGCCGCTGCTGCGGAGTACGGACCTGCCGACGGGGTGGCGTTCGACCTGGTAGGTGTCCAGGAGTGCCTCGGGGGCGTGCCCGGTGACGACCTGGGCGAGCTTCCAGCTCAGGTTGGCCGCGTCCTGCAGGCCGGTGTTCATGCCCTGCCCGCCGGCCGGGCTGTGGACGTGGGCGGCGTCGCCGGCGAGGAAGACCCGGCCGACGCGGTAGGCGGGCGCCTGGCGCTCGTCGCTGTGGAAGCGGGACATCCAGCGGGCGTCGTGCATACCGAAGTCGGTGCCCAGGGCGAGCCGTGTGATCTCCCTGATCTCGTCCAGGCCGACGGGCGCGCTGTCGGCGACCTCGGTGCCGCGGCGCCAGCCGATGGCCCGGTAGTAGCCGTCACCGAAGGGAACGAGGAAGGCGAAGGCACCGCCGGCGGCGTTGACGGTCAGCAGGGATTCGGGCGGCTGCGTGAGGCGTACGTCCGCGAGGACGACGGAGCGGATCACCGAGCGCCCCGGGAAGCGGAGCCCGACCGCCTGCCGCACGCGGCTGCCGATTCCGTCCGTGCCGACGGCGTACGCCGCCCGCAGCGACTCCGCCCGGCCGCCGGGCCCGCGGACCTGGACCGTGACGCCGTCCGCGTCCTGGGCCAGACCGGTCACCTCGGTCTCGTAGCGGAAGTCCACGCCGGCCTTGACCGCACGCCGCTCCAGGGCCTCCTCCACCTCGTACTGCGGGAGGACGAGCACATGGTTGAAGCGGGAGGGCAGGGCGGAGAGGTCGATGCCGAGCCGGCCGAAGAGCCGGAGCCGGGTCAGGGAGCGGCCGACGGACTCCAGGCCGTCGGCGAGGTCGCGGGCGTCGAGCTGTTCGAGGGTGCGGGCGTGCAGGACGAAGGCGCGGGACAGGTTGCTGACGCGGTGTGCCCGCTTCTCGACGAGGGTGACGGGGACGCCGGCGGCGGCGAGGTCACCGGCCAGGAGCAGTCCGGTGGGGCCGGCACCGACGACGATCACCGGGGTGCGGTTTCCAGTTCCAGTTGTGCCGGTCATGGCGACCTCCTGAGGACAACAACTGTTGGCCAACACCTGTTGGCCTACGCTTGTTGGCCAACGTAGTGCGACAGGGTGGACGTGTCAACACGTGTTGGCCTACGTTTGTTGGCATGCGTGACAGTGCCTTCACCCCTCCCACAGCATCCGCGGCGGCGCCCACCCCCGCCCGCCGCTCCGACGCGACCCGCGCCGCCATCCTCGACGCTGCCCGCGAGCGCTTCGCCGCCGACGGGTACGAGCGGGCCACCATCCGGGCCATCGCCAAGGACGCGAACATCGACCCGTCGATGGTCATGCGGTACTACGGCAACAAGGAGGGCCTGTTCGCGGCGGCCGTCACTCTTGATCTACAGCTTCCCGACCTGGCCGCGCTGCCCCGCGACGAGGCCGGACGGACGCTGGTGTCGCACTTCCTCGACATCTGGGAGGCCAACGGGGAACTCACGGCGATCCTGCGGGTCGGCGTCACGAACACGGCCGGGGCCGAGCGGATGCAGCAGGTGTTCCGGGACCAGTTGCTGCCGGTGGCCCGACAAGTGTGCCCCGACCCCGAACAGGTCCCGGCCCGGGCCGCGCTGTGCGCGTCGCAGCTGCTGGGGCTCGCGTTCACCCGCTACGTGCTGCGACTGCCACCGACCGTCGCCCTGGCACGTGAGGAGATCCTGGCGTGGCTCGCACCCACCGTGCAGCGGTACCTGACCGCGCCGCACCCCTGACGAACGCACGCCCCCGGAACGCGCCGAGGGCGCCCACCTCGCCCACGTACGGCGGCTGTGCGCGTACGTACGGCGAGGTCGGCGCCCTCGGGAGGAGTGTGCTGCGGACGGGCCCGCGGCGGGTGGAGGACTCGGTCAGGCCTTGGCGTCGACCTTGGCCTTGACGTCCACGTCCTGGCTCGCGCGCGGCTTCCGGTCCTTGGACTTGTCCAGGACCATGACCAGGCCGGTGATGACCAGGAACAGCAGGAGAGGGAGACCGACGAACAGACCCAGCGTCTGGATGACGCTCAGGCCCGGGCCGGGGTCGTCGCCGTCGTCGCGGGTCAGCGCGAGCGCGGGAGACGACATGAGCAGCATCATCAGCGTCGTACCGGCGGCCAGAGCGCCGGCGCGCAGGGCGTTCTTCTTGTCCACGGTGCAAACGTAGCGAACGCCGGAACCGGTCGCGCGCGCGGGGTACCGTATCCGCGCCCGAGCACCGGCGTGAGCGGCCCGGCAGGTCAGCCCGCGTCGCCCGGCGCGGTGCGCGCGTCCGTGCGCAGCACGTCCGTCAGGGCGTGCAGCCGAGGGGAGGCGGCAAGGTCCTCCAGGGTCACCGGACGGCCCTCGGCATCCGCGACCGGCAGGCGCCAGTTCGGGTACTGGTCCCAGGTGCCGGGCAGGTTCTGCGGACGCCGGTCGCCGACCGCGTCCGGCAGCCACAGGCCGATCATGCGGGCCGGGGTACGCAGCAGGAAGCGGTGGACGGCCTGGATCCCGGCCTCCTCCGAGGCGGCGTCGGCGCCGCCGCCCGCGTCCCGCAGCAGGCCCAGTTCCGCCAGCAGCGCCAGCCACTCGTCCGTGTCCGCGGCCGCCTCCGCGCGCTCCTCCGCCAGCGGGCGGGTGAGCAGGCCGAGCCGGTGGCGCAGTTCGACGTGTTCGCCGGTGAGGCGGGCCGCGGTGGACGGCAGGTCGTGGGTGGTGGCGGTGGCCAGGCAGTCCGCGCGCCAGCGTTCGGGGGGCAGCGGGCGGCCCGAGCCCTCCCAGTCCCGTTCGAACCACAGCACCGAGGTGCCGAGCACCCCGCGCCGGTCCAGGGTCTCGCGCACCCCGGGCTCCACCGTCCCCAGGTCCTCGCCGATCACCACGGCCCCCGCCCGCGAGGCCTCGAGGACCAGCACGGCGAGCATGGCCTCGGCGTCGTAGCGGACGTACGTGCCCTCGGTGGGCGGCAGGCCCCGCGGGATCCACCACAGCCGGAACAGGCCCATGACGTGGTCGATGCGCAGCGCGCCCGCGTAGCGGAACAGGGCGCGCAGCAGCCGCCGGAAGGGCGCGTAGCCGGAGGCGGCGAGCCGGTCGGGGCGCCAGGGTGGCAGGCCCCAGTCCTGGCCGCGCGCGTTGAAGGCGTCCGGCGGGGCGCCGACCGACATGCCCGCCGCAAAGTGGTCCTGCTGCGCCCAGGCGTCGGCCCCGCCGGGGTGCACGCCCACGGCGAGGTCGTGCACGATCCCGATGCCCATGCCCGCCTCGCGCGCGGTGCGCTGGGCGGCGGTGAGCTGGGCGTCGGTGAGCCAGGCGAGCCAGGAGTGGAAGTCGACGCGGTCCCTCAGCGCGGCGCGGGCGCGGACGGTCTCCGTCGAGCGCGGGTCCCGCAGCCCTTCGGGCCACCGGCTCCAGTCCGCGCCGTGCACCTCGGCGAGGGCGTACCAGGTGGCGTGGTCCTCCAGGGCCCGGCCCTGCTCGGCGAGGAAGTCGGCGTAGGCGGCGCGGCGGCCGGGCCCGAGCGGCACCCGCCGCACCAGCTCCAGCGCCTCCCGCTTGAGCTCCCACACCGCGTCCCGGTCGATCAGCGCGCCCTCGCCCAGTACGGCGGCGCGCAGCCGGCCGGCCCGCTCCCTCAGGGCCCGCAGCCGCTCGCGGTCCTCGGCGTACGCGAACTCCGGGACGTCCTCGACGCGCAGGTGCACCGGGTCGGGGAAACGGCGCGAGGAGGGACGGTAGGGGGACGGGTCGGCGGGCGGTCCGGGTACGGCCGCGTGCAGCGGGTTGACCTGGACGAACCCGGCGCCCAGCGCCCGTCCGGCCCAGCCGCTCAGCTCGGCGAGGTCGCCGAGGTCGCCCATGCCCCAGGAACGGTGGGAGAGGAGGGAGTACAGCTGGACGAGCAGCCCGTACAAGCGTCCCGCCGGGGTGGGCAGCCGGGGCGGGGCGGCGATCAGGTGCGCCCGCGCGGTGCGGCCGTCGGGGGCGGTGGCGGTCAGCCGGTGGACGCCCGGCAAAAGGCCCTCCGCCCCGCCGGCCCGGTCCACTCCGTGCACCCACGTGCGGGTCCCGCCCTGCTCCGTCCCGACGTCCAGCCGGGTGCCGGGCGGCAGCCCGGCGAGGGCGGCCGGCGGCAGCCCGGCGTCCGCCTCTGCCGCCGGGTCGCCACCCACGCGGGCGTCAGGCACGGGGCCCAGCCAGCACACGACCGTCGGTGGCAGCAGCCGTTCGTCCCGTTCCCGTTCGCGGGTGGTGAGCGCGGCGCGGGCGGCCGCGGGGGTGCTCGCGTCGACGTCCAGGGCGGCCAGGGCTGCGACGACCGCGGTGGCGGAGGCGGTGACCGTGCGACCCGGGGAGGGGCTGTAGGAGGTGGCCACGCCATGCAGCGCGGCGAGCCGGGTCAGCTCGTCACCGAGAGGTCCGGGAGGTCCGGGAGGTCCGGGAGGTTCGTCCGGCCGCGGTTCCGTCATCTACAGCTCCGCGCGACGGGGGTCCTGTTCGGTCGACTCGGCGACCGACTCGCTGGTCAGGGGGGCCGTCTCGGCGAGCGGCGGCTCGCTGGTGAGGGGCTCGGCGTCGGGCAGCGGCGGCTCGCTGGTCAGCGGGACGTCGGCACGGGTGTCCTCCGCGCTGAACACGCTCAGGCCGGGGTCGGCGGGCAGCCGGCGCTCGGGCGGCAGTCCGGCGGGGGACGGCAGTCCGGTGGTGGACGGCAGGTCGTCGGTGGGCGGCAGGTGGTCGGCGGGCGACTCCGCCACGTGTTTGGACAGGGCCGAGAGCAGAAGGTGCGCCGGTGCGGCCACGGGGGCCTCCTTGTCGAGTACGGCATCAAGGGGATTACCGCAGCCCTACCCAGTGCACGCCACGGCAGACGTAGGAAGACGACCCGCGTGCCGCCGGTCACATTCACCTTCACCAGGTTGGGGCAATCTCGGCACAACGGCCACTCTCGTTGACACCTTCCCCCGGGGATGGTGTGGTCGGGAGTCTTCGACACCGCCTTCGGCTCCGCCCGGCCAAGGCCGATCGACGAGGAGGGGCCGTGCGGCTTCGGCGCGGTAGGGGGCACGGGAAGAGTACGGCCGCACTCGCGTTCGCCGTCGTGGCCGGAACACTGGGAGCCGCGCCCGCGGCCGTCGCGGCGCCGTCCGCCCCCGACCCCGGCACCGGCCTTCCGGCCACGACCCCGGAGCACCCCGCCACCTCCTCCTCCGACCTCGCGGTGTGGCCGCGCCCGCAGTCCCTGCGGGCAACCGGCGGCGCGGTGACGGTCGCCGACCGGGCCGTCGCCCTGGTCACCGACGCGGAGGCGGACCCGTACGCCCTGAGCGCGCTGCGCTCGCTGCTGTTCGAGGCCGGGGCCCGGACGGTCACGGACCTCGCCGGCTCGGACCCGGTTCCGGCGGGCGCCCTGGTGGTGCGCGCGTACACCGAGCGGGCGCACAGCGACCCGCGGCACGCGCTGCCCTCCGGCGGTTACCAGATCACCACCGGCGGCGGCTCCCTGACGCTCACCGGCGCCGGGAAGGACGGACTCTTCCACGCCGTGCAGACGCTGCGGCAGCTGCTGCGCCCCGACGGGACCGTCCCCGGCGTGACCGTCCGGGACTGGCCCGGCACCGCCGTGCGCGGCACCACCGAGGGCTTCTACGGCACCGCGTGGACGCAGCAGCAGCGGCTCGCCCAGCTGGACTTCATGGGCCGCACCAAGCAGAACCGTTACCTGTACGCCCCGGGCGACGACCTGTACCGCCAGGAGCGCTGGCGTGAGCCGTACCCGGCCGCGCAGCGGGCCGCCTTCCGGGAGCTGGCCGACCGGGCGCGCGCCAACCACGTCACGCTCGGCTGGGCGGTGGCGCCGGGCCAGTCGCTGTGCTTCGCCTCGGACGACGACGTACGGGCGCTGACGCGCAAGGTGGACGCGATGTGGGCGCTCGGATTCCGGAGCTTCCAGCTCCAGTTCCAGAACGTCAGCTACAGCGAGTGGCACTGCGGCGCGGACCCGGCCCGTTTCGGTTCCGGCCCGGACGCGGCGGCACGGGCGCAGGCGCGGGTGGCGAACGAGGTCGCCCGTCACCTGGCGGAGCGGCACCCGGGCGCGGCGCCGCTGTCGTTGATGCCGACGGAGTTCTACGAGGACGGCACGACGCCCTACCGGCGGGCGCTGGCGTCCGCGCTGGACGCGTCGGTCCAGGTCGCCTGGACCGGGGTGGGCGTGGTGCCGCGGACCATCACCGGCGACGAGCTGGCCGACGCCCGCGCGGCGTTCGGGCACCCGCTGGTCACCATGGACAACTACCCGGTCAACGACTACGCCGAGGACCGCATCTTCCTCGGCGCGTACACCGGGCGCGAACCGGCCGTCGCCAACGGCTCGGCCGCCCTGCTGGCCAACGCGATGGAGCAGGCGGAGGCCTCCCGCATCCCGCTGTTCACGGCGGCCGACTACGCCTGGAACCCCCGCGACTACCGCCCCGAGGAGTCCTGGCAGGCGGCCATCGCCGACCTCGCCGGGGGCGACGCACGACGTCACGAGGCGCTGTCGGCGCTGGCCGGCAACGACGCGTCCTCAGTGCTCGGCGGCACCGAGTCGGCGTATCTGCGCCCGCTGATCGCGGCCGTGTGGCAGGCCCGTACGACGACGGACCGGGGCGCGAACGAGCGTGCCGAGCAGCGGCTGCGCGCCGCCTTCACGACGCTGCGCGACCTGCCCCGGGGGCTGGCGGGCGATGGCACCCTGGCGGCCGAAGTAGCTCCGTGGTCCGCGCAGTTGGCCCGCTACGGCCAGGCCGGCGAGGCGGCGCTCGACATGCTCCACGCGCAGCGCTCGGGCGACGCGACGGGCGCCTGGACCGCGTATCGGACGCTGGACCGCCTGCGGGCCGGGATCAAGCAGGCCGACGTGACGGTCGGCAAGGGCGTACTGGACCCCTTCCTCGACCGGGCGCAGCAGGAGTACGAGACCTGGGCGGGCCTGACGCACGAGCCGGCCGCCGACCCGGGCGGGGCGCCGGACGGCCGCACGGTCCGCTTCCCGCACGCCCGCGCCCTCACCGCCGTGACCGTCCTGAGCGACCCCGAAACCTCCGGCGCCGTCGAGGTCCACGTCCCCGGCCAGGGCTGGCTCCGCGTGGGAACACTGGCCGAGCGGGGCGCGACGGAGATCTCCACCGCGCAGTCCCCGTCCCCGGGCGGCCCGGTGACGCACCCGCCGGCCCTCTGGCCGCCGGTCTCCCCGGCTCCGGACCTCTGGACGCGCCCGCCGGCCCTCGTGCAGCCCGCTCCCCCGCCGGCCGGCACCCGCGTCGACGCCGTCCGCGTGACCGGCGCCTACCCCTCCCGGGTGCGCCACCTGGTCCCCTGGTTCGCGGACACCCCGGTCGCGGACCTGGAGCTGCCGCGCGCCGAGGCCGACGCGGAGATCGGCGGCACGGAGCGGCTGACCGCCCGGCTGTCCTCCGGCCGCCCCGCCGACGTGCGGGGCAAGGTCACCGTGAAGGCTCCCGAGGGCGTCACGGTCCGTGTCCCCACCACCTCGGTCACCGTGCCCCGCGGCACCACCGTGGACGTCCCGGTCGAGGTGAGCGTGCCACCGTCCTCGCCCTCGCGCGCCTACGACATCCACGTGACCTTCGCCGGAGTGACCCGCACCCTCACCGTCCGCGCCTTCCCGCGGACCGCCGGCCCCGACCTGGCGCGCACCGGCACGGCGAGCTCCTCCGCCGACGAGACCCCCGACTTCCCGGCGTCCGCCGCGATCGACGGCAACCCGGACACTCGCTGGTCCTCCCCCGTCGACGACGGCGCCTGGTGGCAGGTGGAGCTCCCGCACCCGGTGCGCCTGGGCAAGGTCGCCCTCCACTGGCAGGACGCCCACCCCTCCGCCTACCGCATCCAGGTCTCGACCGACGGCCGGCGCTGGCGCACCGCCACCACCGTCCGCGACAGCACCGGCGGCCGCGAGACGCTGCGCATGGACGCGCGGGACGTCCGCTACATCCGCGTACAGGGCGACAAGCGGGCCACCCAGTACGGCTATTCGCTGTGGTCGGTGGAGGCGTACGCAGTCGCGGACCGAGCCGCGGACCGAGCCGCGGACTGAGCCGCAGACCCAACCGCGGATCGAACCGCGAACCGAACCGAACCGGTAACCGAGCCCGCCGTACCGCGCGCGATCGCACCCTGCGGAGTTTCTCGCCGATCACTATTCACTCAGTACATGTACGTAGTACATACTGAGCCACATGAGCACCCGTCACATCCTGCTGGGCCTGCTCGCCGGAGGGCCGAGCCATGGCTACGACCTGAAGCGACGCCACGACGAACACTTCCCGCAGGCCCGCCCGCTGGCCTACGGGCAGGTCTACACGACCTTGCAGCGGCTGGTCCGCGACGAACTGGCCCAGGTGGAGGGCACCGACTCCGACGGCGGCCCGGAACGCACGCTGTACCGCCTCACGGCCGAGGGCTCCCGGGAGGTGGGCGTCTGGGCCGGGCAGGTCACGCCGCCCGCACCGTTCGTGGCGAACGAGATCTTCGCGAAGG
The DNA here is from genome assembly GCF_044548235.1 of Streptomyces sp. NPDC052043. Lineage (NCBI taxonomy): Bacteria > Bacillati > Actinomycetota > Actinomycetes > Kitasatosporales > Streptomycetaceae > Streptomyces > Streptomyces sp. NPDC052043. The sequence continues at coordinate 52,235 of NZ_JBIUBT010000001.1, read as the reverse complement.
TCGTCGTGGCGATCCTCACCGGCGGTGACCCCGGCGCCCACCTGCTCGCGCAACGCGCCGCGCACATGGAGCGGATGCGGGAGCTGACGGCGGTCAAGACCGCCCCGGGCGCCGATCTGGCGACCGTGCTCTCGGCGGACTACGCCCTCAACCACCTCGACGCCGACCTGCGCTGGATGACCACCACGCAGGCCCGGCTCACCACCCTGACCGCTCTGACCGTGGAGGTCGACCGAGCATGAGCAACCCTCCGGCGCCCCTTGTGGTGGCCCGAGACCTCGTCAAGTCCCATGGCAGGACCCCGGCGCTGCGCGGGGCGTGCCTGGAGCTGTGCGAGGGCGAGATCGTCGCCGTGACCGGCGCGAGCGGCAGTGGGAAGTCCACGCTGCTGCACTGCCTGGCGGGCATCGTCCGGCCGGACGACGGCTCGGTGACGTACCGCGGGGAACGCGTCGACAGGATGGCGGAGCGGCGCCTGAGCGAGCTGCGCCGCACCGACTTCGGGGTGGTGTTCCAGTTCGGGCAGCTGATCCCCGAGCTGACCGTGGTGGACAACGTCGCACTGCCGTTGATGCTGGCCGGAGCCGCGCGGGGGGCGGCCCGGGAGCAGGCGGGGGTATGGCTGGAGCGGTTCGGGGTGCGGGAGCAGGAAGCCGCTCGCCCCGGGGAGTTGAGCGGGGGCCAGGCACAACGCGTGGCCCTGGCCAGGGCGTTGGTGACCGGCCCGAGGGTGGTGTTCGCGGACGAGCCGACGGGGGCGCTGGACTCCCTGGCGAGCGAACAGGTGATGACGGCCCTGGTGGGAGCCGCCCGGGAGGCGGGTGCGGCGGTGCTGCTGATCACGCACGACGCCCAGACGGCGGCGTACGCCGACCGCGAGGTGCGGCTCCAGGACGGCGTGACGGTCGCGTCGGAGGTGCTCGTATGAGGACCGATCTGCGGCTGGCCTGGCTGCTCGTGCGGGGTTCGGACCGGCGGGAGTGGTGGCGGATCGCGCTCACGGCGGTGGGGGCGATGTGCGCGACGGGGCTGGGACTGGCGGCCGCCGTCCTGGCCACGGTACGCGGGCAGTACCGCTTCTCCGTCGGCAACGGCCTGCTCGACCAGCCCGGCGAGCGCTCCGGCGTGATCGTCACGCTGCTGCTCCTGCTGGTGCCCGTGCTCGGCTTCCTCGGGCAGTGCGCCCGGATCGGCGCGGTCCACCGCGACCGGCGAACGGCCGTGCTGCGGCTGGCGGGCGCGGAGCCGGGCCGGGTGCGGCGGATCGCGGCGCTGGAGACCGGGCTCGCCTGCCTGCTGGGCTCGGCGCTCGCCACGGCCGGTGCGGGGGCGGTGCTGGTGGCCGTGTGGGAGCGGCCGACCGCGTCGGCCGGGGCCGGGATGGCGCTGGTCGCGGTCGTGGTACCGGTGCTGGGCGTGGCGGCCGGGGTGCTGGCGCTGCGCCACGTGGTGGCCTCGCCGCTGGGGTGGGTGCGGCGGAGCCCTACGCGCTCGGGGCGTGGTCCGGCGCTGCTGTTCGTGGGCGGGCTGCTGGTCGTGGGCGTGGTGGCGCTGGGGGCGGTGGCCGGTACGTCCGCCGACTCCCGGAACACGGGCCTGGCGAGGGGCCCGGTCATCGTCCTGGCGGCGGTCCTCGCCGTCGGAGCGGGCGCGGTGTGGCTCACGGGCGCCCTGTCCCGGCTGACCGGCCGGCTGCTCGCGGCCCGGACCGGCTCCCCGGCGGTGCTGATCGCGGCGGAACGGCTGCGGGACGACCCGTGGGCGGCGGCCCGTACGCATGCGGCGGTGCTGCTGGTGACGGTCGTCGGGACCGGGTTCACGGGCGTACGGCAGGCCCTGCTCGCCACGTTGGAGGAGATGCGCCGAAAGCACACGCTCGGGACGGACATGTCGTTCTACACGACCGGGCTGAACCTCACCGCCGCGGCCATCGCCCTCGCCCTGGTGATCGTCCTCACGGCGCTCGCCGTCGGCACCGCCGAGTCCGTCGCCACCCGCCGCCGCGCGCTGGCCGCGCAGGCGGCCGCCGGAGTGCCCCGGCGGGTGCTCGCCCGAGCCCTCCTGCTGGAGACCGCCCTGCCCCTGGCCCCGGCCGTCCTCGTGGCCGGCACGGGCGGCCTGGCGATCGGCCTCTGGTACGGCCTCCTCACCACCGGAACCGTGCCGTACACGGCGCTCCTGGTCCCGGCCGCCGTGTACGCCACCTGCCTGCTGGCCACGGCCGCCTCCCTGCCCCTGCTCCGCCGCTCGGTCCGCCCGGCGGAGCTGCGGTACGCGTGAACGTCCGCCGGTCCCGGGGGCACAGGGGACCCCCGGGACCGGACCAGCCGTCTCAGGCTGCACGAACCCACCGTTCGGGGGTCCTCAGCCCGTCGATGTTCCTCAACCCCTGGTTGAGCTCTCATAAGCTGGCCCGGCACAACCGCCGGCCGCAACAGGGGAATCAGCGTGGGAACGTCAGGGACAGCAGGCATAGCCGAGGCCACACAGGAAGCCGCGGCCCCGAGCCCCGCCGCACCACGCGCGTTGACCTCGCTCCTGTGGGCGTTGGCGATCCCGCTGGCAGCCGTGGTGGGGGCGGTCCTCGCTCAGCTTCCCTGGCAGTGGTTCGGAATCGCCGTCGTGGTCATCGCGGGGTTCACCGCGCCCATCGTGGCCGGAGCCGCCTGGAACCGCGCGGGGGCCGCGACCCTCGCAGCCGTCACCACGTTCGCGCTCGGTCTCTTCGCGGGGCCCACCCTGTTCGAGACATACGTCAAGCAGTACGGCGAGAAGGCCGACGTCCTGGTCACCGACACCGCGACGTACCGGAACGCCGGGAGGAACAGCGAACGCGACGTCTGCCGCATCGTGGACACCACGGGCAAGGTCCAGGACCTGACCGAACAGCAGAACTGCCATGGCCAGTTCAAGCCAGGGCAGCACATCATCCTGTACAAGGACCCGCTCGGCATCTTCAGGCCGTGGGCCGAGGCCAAGGACGACCGCGGTTCCGACACCGTCAGCCTCGGAACCACCGGCGCCTTGTTCACCGCCACCGCCGCGGCCCTGTTCTACGCAGGAACGCGACGCCGCTCAGGCCGGGAGATGGACGCGAGAAAGCTCCGCAAGTACGGCCCCCCACGGCGATCGAAGCCGTAACGACAACACCAGCCCCCGCCCAGGCAGAGGCCCAGGCCGAGGCCGGGTGTGACGCCCGGCCTGCGTACACGTACAGGACGCAGGCCGGGCGTCACACCCGTCGGCCAATGCGAAGGCCCGGAATCGTCAGGCGGAGATGCCGTCGATCCGGGCCAGGGCGTCGTCCGCGCCGTACGGCTGCAGGTAGGGCAGCCAGCGCGGGTCCCTATGCCCGGTGCCGATGATGCGCCAGGCCAGGCCCGTGGGCGGGGCCGGCTTGTGGCGCAGGCGCCAGCCGAGCTCGACCAGGTGGCGGTCGGCCTTGACATGGTTGCAGCGGCGGCAGGAGGCCACCACGTTGTCCCAGACGTGCTTGCCACCGCGTGAGCGCGGGATGACGTGGTCGACGCTGGTGGCGATGCCACCGCAGTACATGCACCGGCCCCCGTCGCGCGCGAACAGCGCCCTTCGGGTCAGAGGAACGGGCCCCCGGTAGGGAACCCGCACGAAACGCTTGAGCCGGACCACGCTGGGTGCGGGGACGGTGACGGTTGCGCTGTGCAGATAGGCGCCGGACTCCTCGAGGCAGACTGCCTTGTTCTCGAGGACGAGGACGAGCGCGCGGCGGAGCGGTACGACGCCGAGCGGCTCGTACGACGCGTTGAGAACCAGGACATGCGGCACGGATGCCTCCTTGTACGCCGGCGGCGCGTGGCTCGCGCCGGGGCTGCCTGCAGTCAGTTTCCCCTCATGCCTGGTGAACGCGCCACCATGTCCCGGTAACGGGCTGGGAGTGTTTTCGACCACACCCCATTCATCCCCCGAACCCCGGCCCCTTCACACAGCCTGTTCAGAGACCGGTGGTCACCGTCCCCCCGCGCGTCCTTCCCGGAACTTCACGGGAACCCACACACCCTGCCCCGTTAGTGTGGTGGTTCTGCCCGTCCGGTGATCTCCTCGTGACCCCGTCGACACTGACCCGTGCCGGAGGGCGGATGCACCTGGAGGTACCCGCTGTGTCCCTGTCCGCCGTCCCACTGGCCGTCGGTCCGTCGCCGTCGCCGTCGCCCTCCGAGTCGCCGGCCCTGACGGTCCCCACGCTCCAGGACGCCCACGAGAGCGCGACGAACGCGGCCAGCTGGGTCGAACAGAACTGGTCCACCTGGCTCGCCATCGGCCTGAAGATCCTGCTGATCCTGCTGATCGCGACGGTGCTGCGCGTACTGGTCCGGCGGGCGATCACCAAGGTCATCGACCGCATGGCCCGCACCGCCCAGGCCGTGGACGGCACCGCGCTGGGCGGACTGCTGGTCAACGCCGAGCGCCGCCGGCAGCGCTCGCAGGCGATCGGGTCGGTGCTGCGGTCGGTGACGAGCTTCCTGATCCTGGGCACCGCGGCGCTGATGGTGCTGTCCACCTTCGAGATCAACCTGGCCCCCCTGCTGGCCTCGGCCGGTGTGGCCGGTGTGGCGATCGGCTTCGGCGCCCGCAACCTGGTCACCGACTTCCTCTCCGGCGTGTTCATGATCCTGGAGGACCAGTACGGCGTCGGCGACTCCATCGACGCGGGCATCGCCGTCGGCGAGGTGATCGAGGTCGGCCTGCGCGTGACCAAGCTGCGCGGCGCGAACGGTGAGATCTGGTACGTCCGCAACGGCGAGGTCAAGCGCATCGGCAACCTCTCCCAGGGCTGGGCGACGGCCGGCGTCGACGTCACCGTCAAGGCGGACGAGGACCTGGACAAGGTGAAGGCCACCCTCGACGAGGTCGCCGAGCGGATGAGCAAGGAGGAGCCCTGGAACGAGCTCCTGTGGAGCCCGATCGAGGTGCTCGGCCTGGACAGCGTGCTGATCGACTCCATGGTCGTCCACGTCACGGCCAAGACCATGCCGGGCAAGTCGGTGACCGTCGAACGGGAGCTGCGCTGGCGCGTCAAGCAGGCCTTCGACGCGGCCGACATCCGCATCGTGGGCGACGCGACGGCCCCGGAGGACGGGGCCCCGGCAGTCGACCCGACGGCGAGCATGTCGGCCCCCTCGGCGTTCGCCAGCGCCACCTCGCCGCAGTCCCTCGCGGCCTCGCCGATCCCCCCGCCGACGCTGTCGAAGTAGGGCCAGGGGCCCTGCGAGGAGGCCAGGAAGCCTGCGAGCAGACGGGCGGAACGGTTCAGCACGCTCGTTCGAGCGAAGGGGCGCGGATTCCACCGTGCGACGCGCCCCGCACGCTCCGTCTGTTCTTTCACACGACCGCTCCGCCTCTCTTGACGGCCGCTTCGCCCCGGGCATACCTTCCTGCCACCCGAACAGGAAACTTTCCTAACAGTGGTCTTCAGGGGAGGGCAGGTGACGACACGCATGCCAGGAACCGCCGGCACACCGGGCACGCCACGTCTCCTGCGCGCCATGAACGACCGCGCCGCCCTGGACCTCCTGCTGGAGCACGGGCCGCTGTCGCGCACCCGGATCGGCAAGCTGACCGGCCTGTCCAAGCCGACCGCCTCCCAGCTGCTTGCCCGCCTGGAGGCCGCCGGGCTGGTCCTCGCCACGGGGACCAGCGAGGGACGCCCGGGCCCCAACGCCCAGCTGTACGCGGTCAATCCGGCCGCCGCCCACGCCGCGGGGCTGGACGTCAACCCCGTCCGCATCCGGGCCGCCGTCGCCGACATCACCGGCCGTACCGTCGGCGAGTACGAGTTGCCGACCCCGGTTCGGCGTTCCTCCCCCGGCCCCTCGGGCCTACTCGAGCAGGGGGGACCCCCGTCGCCCGTCGTACGGCAGGTCACCGACGCCCTCGACGGCGCGGTGAAGGCGGCCGGGCTGGGCCGCGGCGACGTGCACCGGCTGGTCATCGGCACCCCCGGCGCCTTCGACCCCGGCACCGGCCGGCTGCGCTACGCCTCCCACCTGCCCGGCTGGCACTCCCCCACCCTGCTTGACGAACTCGCCGCCGCCCTGCCGATGCCGGTGGAGTACGAGAACGACGTCAACCTCGTCGCCATGGCCGAGCAGCGGCTCGGCGCGGCCCGCGGCCACCGGGACTTCGTGCTGCTGTGGAACCAGGAGGGCCTCGGCGCCGCCCTGGTGCTCGGCGGCCGGCTGCACCGCGGCTGGACCGGCGGCGCCGGCGAGGTCGGTTTCCTGCCGGTGCCGGGCACCCCGCTGGTCCGCCAGGTGACCAGGGCCAACAGCGGCGGCTACCAGGAACTGGCCGGCTCGCAGGCCGTCCCCCGGCTCGCCCGCGAACTCGGCATCGAGGACGTGCCCGCCGGTCCCTACCCCGAGGCCGCCGCCACCCTGGTCGCCCGGGCCGCCGACCACGCCACCGGCCCCCACCGCACGCTCCTGACGACGTACGCGACCCGGCTCGCGACCGGTCTCGCCTCCCTCGTCTCCGTCCTCGACCCCGAACTCGTCGTCCTCAGCGGCGCCTCGCTCACCGCCGGCGGCGAGGTGCTGCGCGCCCTGGTCCAGGCCGAACTGGAGGAGCTGGCCGCCTCCCGGCCTCGCCTGGTGGTCGGCGACGTCCGTGAACACCCCGTACTGCGCGGCGCGTTGGAGAGCGCACTCGCGACCACCCGCGACGAGGTCTTCGACACCTCCCGCTGACCGCCGTACGGCTACCGCACCCGCTCCGCCCCTTCCCTCACCGCCCGCCCGTCCCAGGGAGATCCAGCCATGCCCGAAGTGTCCCGGAAAGCGGCCCTCGCCCTCGCTGCCTCCGCCGCCATGGCCCTGCTCGCCACCGCCTGTACAGGTCAGCCCGACAGCTCGGGCTCCGGCGCGAACGACGACGCGTCCAAGGAGACGACCATCAACTTCTGGCACGGCTGGAGCGACCCGAGCGAGGTCAAGGCCGTCACGTCGCTGGTCGCCGGCTTCGAGAAGGCGCACCCCAACATCCACGTGAACGTCGTCGGCAACGTGACCGACGACAAGATCAACCAGGCGCTGCGCACCGGCGGCGACAAGGCGCCCGACGTGATCTCCTCCTTCACCACCAACAACGTCGGAAAGTTCTGCTCCTCCGGCGCACTGATCGACCTGAACCCGTTCTTCAAGAAGGCGGGCATCGACCCGGAGAAGACGTTCCCGAAGGCGATGAACGAGTACACCCAGTTCGACGGCAACCGCTGCACGGCGCCGCTGCTGGGCGACGCGTACGGCCTCTACTACAACAAGGACGCCTTCGCCAAGGCGGGCATCAAGGCTCCCCCGAAGACCTGGTCCGAGTTCGAGGCCGACGCCAAGAAGCTGACGATCACCCGGGGCGACGGCTACCAGCAACTGGGCTTCATGCCGAACTACCACGGCTGGGAGACGCAGACCGAGCACTACTTCGCGCAGTTCTCGCCGACGTACTTCGACTCCAGCGGCAGGTCGAACCTCGCCAAGGACCCCGCGTTCGACGAGGGCTTCACCCTTCAGAAGCGGCTCGTCGACGAGCTCGGCGGCTTCCAGAAGCTGGAGAGGTACCGCGCCACGCTCGGCGACGAGTGGGGCCCCAAGCACCCCTTCCACACCGGCCAGGTGGCCATGCAGCTCGACGGCGAGTGGCGACTGGGCATGGCCGAGGAGGCCAAGCCGGCGTTCGAGATCGGCGTCGCCCCGCTGCCCGTCCCCGACGACCGGGCCGACCAGTACGGCAAGGGCTACCTCACCGGCACCATCGCCGGTGTCGCCGCCACCAGCAAGAAGCAGAACGCGGCCTGGGAACTGGTGAAGTACATCGCCACGGACACCGACGCGGTGGTCGGCTTCGCCAACGACATCCACAACGTGCCCTCCACGCTGGACGCGCTGAAGTCCCCGAAGCTGAAGTACGACCCGCGCTTCAGGACGTTCCTGGACATCGCCGCCGACCCGCACTCGACCACCACGCCCGCGTCGGTCAACGGCGGCCAGTACCTGGTGACGATCCAGCAGTTCGGCTACGACTACGAGAGCGGCAAGGCGAAGGATCTCAAGGCGGGCCTGACCAGGACGGCCCAGCAGATCGACACGGACATCGCGCAGGCGAAGTAGGCGCGCATGGCCACCGTCACCCTGGCGTCCAGGCGCCGCCGTTCGGCGCTGCGGACCCTCGCCTTCATGTCGCCGTGGCTGATCGGCTTCGCGGTCTTCTTCGCGTACCCGCTGATCTCCACCGTCTACTTCTCGTTCATGCACTACGACGGCTTCCAGCCGCCCACGTGGCGGGGCACGCGGAACTGGACGTACGTCTTCGAGAACTACCCCCTGTTCTGGCCGGCCCTGCGCAACACGCTGTGGCTGGTGCTGGTGATGGTCAGCCTGCGGGTCGTCTTCGGGCTCGGCGTGGGCCTGCTGATCACCAGGATCAAGACGGGCACGGGGGTCTTCCGCACCCTGTTCTACCTGCCCTACCTGGCCCCGCCGGTGGCGGCGACCATGGCCTTCGCCTTCCTCCTCAACCCCGGGACGGGCCCGGTCAACTCCCTCCTGGAGAAGGCCGGGATCTCCGCCCCCGGCTGGTTCAACGACCCCGCCTGGTCCAAGCCGGCCCTGACGATGCTCGCCCTGTGGGGCATCGGCGACCTGATGGTGATCTTCATGGCCGCGCTGCTCGACGTCCCCACGGAGCAGTACGAGGCCGCGGAGCTGGACGGCGCCTCGCCCTGGCAGCGGTTCCGGTACGTCACGCTGCCGAACATCTCTCCGATCGTGATGTTCGCGGTGGTCACCGGGGTGATCCAGACGATGCAGTACTACACCGAGCCGCTGATCGCCGGGAAGGTCGCCTCGGGCGTGATCCAGGGCTCGGGCACCCAGTTCGAGCCCGGCTACCCGGACAGGTCCACGCTCACCCTCCCCCAACTCGTGTACAACCTCGGCTTCCAGCGCTTCGAATACGGCTCGGCCTGTGTGGTGGCGCTGGTGCTGTTCGTCCTGTCGATGGTGTTCACCGCGTTCCTGATGCGGCGCCGGGGCGGTCTGATCCAGGCAGGTGACTGACGATGACTCACGTACTGGACACGCCGGTGGAGCCGGGGACCCGACGGCGGGGGCCGGTCTCCCCCGCCGAACGCACGGCCCGCCGCAGGGCGGTGCTGGAGTGGATCGCGGTCCACGCGCTCGGCGTGGCGGCGGCCCTCTTCTTCACCCTCCCCTTCGTCTTCGTCTTCCTGACCTCGTTGATGAGCGACAGCCAGGCGCTCAGCCGCGACCTGATCCCGCACACCTGGGAATGGGGCAACTACCAGAAGGTCTTCGCCACCCCGGGCTTCCTCACCTGGTGGCGGAACACGCTGCTCTACGCCGGTCTGGGCACCGTCCTGACCGTGGCGTCCTCGCTGCCCGTGGCGTACGCGCTGGCCAAGTTCCGCTTCCGGGGCCGCAATCTGTCCCTCATGCTGGTGATCTTGATGATGATGCTGCCCCCGCAGGTGATCATCATCCCGATGTACCTGTTCTGGGCCAAGCAGCTGGACCTGTCCGGCACGCTGTGGCCACTGATCATCCCCATGGCGTTCGGTGACGCGTTCTCCATCTTCCTGCTGCGGCAGTTCCTGCTGACCATCCCGAACGAGTACCTGGACGCGGCGCGGGTGGACGGCTGCGGCGACCTGCGCACCCTGCTGAAGGTCGTCGTCCCCATGGCCAGGCCGGGCATCGCGGCCGTCGCCCTCTTCCAGTTCTTCTACGCCTGGAACGACTACTTCGGACCGCAGATCTACGCCTCGGAGAACCCGGGCGCCTGGACCCTGTCCTACGGCCTCGAGTCCTTCAAGGGCGCCCACCACACCGACTGGAACCTCACCATGGCCGCGACCGTTCTGGTCATGGCCCCAGTGATCCTCGTGTTCTTCTTCGCCCAGAAGGCGTTCGTCGAGGGTGTCACGCTCACCGGAGTGAAGGGTTAGACAGCTATGAAACTCACCGTGGTCGGCGGCGGCTCGACCTACACACCCGAACTCGTCGACGGTTTCGCACGGCTGAGGGACACCCTGCCCGTCGAGGAACTCGTGCTGGTGGACCCGGCGGCGGACCGGCTGGAGCTGGTGGGCGGACTGGCCCGCCGCATCTTCGCCCACCAGGGCCACCCGGGCCGTGTCGTCACCACCTCCGACCTGGACGCGGGCATCGACGGCGCCGACGCGGTGCTGCTCCAGCTGCGCGTCGGCGGCCAGGCGGCCCGGCAGCAGGACGAGACCTGGCCCCTGGAGTGCGGCTGCGTCGGCCAGGAGACCACCGGCGCGGGCGGTCTGGCCAAGGCGCTGCGCACGGTCCCGGTGGTGCTGGACATCGCCGACCGGGTCCGCCGCGCCAACCCGAACGCCTGGATCATCGACTTCACCAACCCGGTCGGCATCGTCACCCGTGCCCTGCTCCAGGCCGGCCACCGCGCGGTCGGCCTGTGCAACGTGGCGATCGGCCTCCAGCGCAAGTTCGCGGCGATGCTCGACCTCGCGCCCGCCGACGTCCACCTGGACCACGTGGGCCTGAACCACCTCACCTGGGAGACGGGGGTGCGCCTGGGCGGCCCGGAGGGCGAGGACGTGCTCCCCCGGCTCCTGGCCGAGCACGGCGGGCCGATCGCCGACGGCCTGCGCCTGCCCCGCCCGCTCCTGGACCGTCTGGGCGTGGTGCCCTCCTACTACCTGCGCTACTACTACGCGCACGACGAGGTCGTGGAGGAACTGCGCACCAAGCCGTCCCGGGCGGCCGAAGTGGCCGCGATGGAGCGCGAGCTGCTGACGATGTACGGCGACCCCACCCTGGTGGAGAAGCCGGCCCTGCTGGCCTCGCGGGGCGGCGCCTACTACTCGGAGGCCGCGGTGGACCTGGCGGCGGCCCTGCTGGGCGGAGGGGGCAACCCGTACCAGGTGGTGAACGCGTACAACAGGGGCACCCTGCCCTTCCTGCCGGACGACGCGGTGATCGAGGTGCAGGCGGCGGTGGGCACCAAGGGCCCGGTCCCCCTCCCGGTCTCCCCCGTCGACCCGCTGTACGCGGGTCTGATGGCGGACGTCACCGCGTACGAGGACCTGGCTCTGGAGGCGGCCCTGCGCGGCGGCCGGGACCGGGTCTTCCGCGCCCTCCTCTCGCATCCCCTGATCGGCCAGTACGCCTACGCCGAGACCCTCACCGACCAACTGGTCGCGCACAACCGGGAGTACCTCGCGTGGGCCTGACCGCAAGCGTCCTCGCGATCGACGCGGGCAACAGCAAGACCGACGTCGCGGTCGTGGCGGCCGACGGACACGTCCTCGCCACGGCCCGCGGCGGCGGGTTCCGGCCGCCGTCCGTGGGCGTCGGGACCGCGGTGGACGCCCTGGAGGAAACGGTCCGGCGGGCGTACGCGCAGGCCGGCGTCACCGCCGCGGACCATGTCGCGGCATGCCTGGCCAACGCCGATCTGCCCGTGGAGGAGGAGCAGTTGGCGTCCGCCCTGCACGCGCGCGCGTGGGGCACGACCGTGGAGGTCCGCAACGACACGTTCGCGATCCTGCGCGCGGGCGTGTCCGAACCGCGCGGTGTCGCGGTCGTCTGCGGCGCGGGCATCAACTGCGTCGGCATGCTCCCGGACGGCCGCACCGCCCGCTTCCCCGCCCTCGGCCGCGTCTCCGGCGACTGGGGCGGCGGCTGGGGCCTGGCGGAGGAGGCCCTGTGGTACGCGGCCCGCGCGGAGGACGGCCGCGGAGCGCCCACGGCCCTGTCCCGCAGCCTCCCCGCCCACTTCGGCCTCGACTCCGTGTACGCCCTCATCGAGTCGCTGCACCTGGGACAGGTCGACCACCACCGCCGCCACGAACTGGCCCCGGTCCTGTTCGCCACGGCCGACGAGGGCGATCCGGTCGCCCGCACGATCGTCGATCGCCAGGCCGAGGAGGTGGTGGTCATGGCCACGGTCGCCCTGACCCGCCTCGGGCTGCTCGACGAGGAGACCCCGGTCCTCCTCGGCGGCAGTGTCCTCGCCGCCCGCCACCCCCGGCTCGACGACGCCGTCCGCGCCCTCCTCGCCGCCCGCGCGCCCAAGGCGGTCCCACGGGTCGTCACGGCCCGTCCGGTCCTGGGCGCGGCCCTCCTGGGCCTGGACCACGTGGGAGCCCCGGCGGCGGCCCGGGAAAGGGTGCGGGCCCACTTCGAGCGGTGAGCGGCGGCGCGCCCGTGCGGGGTGGAGGCACGAGGGAAGCGCGGGCGGGCGCGGGGGGAACCGAACTGGTTCCCCCGGCGTATTCATGGGCAAGGGGTGGTACGGGCGAGCGCGCCGCGGCCGGGCGAGATCCAGTGAAGGCGTGTGCGGATGGCGGTCCCGGCAGCGATACTTGCGGCGACGGATGACCACGGGGGAGGTCAACAGTGACACAACCGCCGACGAGCAGTTCGGCATCGGCGGGCCCGGGCCTGCCCACGCTGCCGGCGGTGCCGCCGCAGCCCGCGGCGCCCGCTCCCGCCACCCGGCCCGCCGCGCCGCCGCGCCGCACCGCCTTCGCCGAGGGTGCCGAGCGCCTGCGCGGCGCCGCCACCACGGAGCCCGGCCGCCTCCGCATCATCGGCGCCGTCCTCGCGCTCCTCGTCGTGGCCTTCGGCGCGGTCACCGCCCTGCAGACCACCGACCGCGCCTCGGCCGCCGACGACGTCCTGCACCGCAGCCAGCCGCTCAGCTCCGACGCCGCGGACATCTACCGCTCGCTCGCCGACGCCAACACCATGGCGACCAGCGGCTACCTGGCCGGCCTCCAGGAGACGGCGGCCACCCGCGAGCGCTACGAGTCCGACGTCCGCACGGCCGCCGCCAAGCTGGTCACCGCCGCCGCCAACTCGTCCCCCGGCAGCCCCTCCGCGGAGACCATCACCAAACTCAACGAACTCCTGCCGCGCTACAAGGGCCTGGTCGAGTCCGCCCGCGCCAACAACCGCCAGGGCTTCCCGGTGGGCGGCGCGTACCTGCGCGCCGCCAATGACACCATGCAGACCGAGATGCTCCCGGCGGCCGAGGACCTGTACCAGAAGGAGAACCAGCGGCTGCGCTCCGACTACGGGGACGCGACACCGTACCCGTGGGCCGCGATCGCCCTCGGCGTGGTCGCCCTGGCCGCCCTCGCCTGGGCCCAGCGGCGCAACTACCGGCGGACGAACCGGGTGCTGAACCACGGCCTGGTCGCCGCCACCGCCGCCACCACGGTCGTCCTGCTGTGGCTGGTGATCGGCCACAGCGTCGCGCGCGCGGGGCTCAACGGCTCCTACACGCACGGCGTGCGCTCGCTGAACGTGCTGCACGACGCCCGTATCGCCTCCCTCAAGGCCCGCAGCGACGAGAACCTGACCCTCGTCAGCCGCGGCGCGGAGACCAAGACGCTGAAGGACGGCTCGATCATGGACGCCTACGACTGGGCGTACGACCAGGAGATCGACGCCCTCACCCGGACGCTGGCCCGGGCCGGCGCCCTCGCCGAGGACCCGGCCGGCAGGAAGCCGGTGAGCACGGCGAGCGAGTCGACGAAGGTCTGGAAGTCCCGGCACGAACAGGCCAGCCAGGCCAACGACTCCGGCGACTACCAGACGGCACGCGACCTGGTCATCGGCACCACCGCCAAGGGCCGGGCGGAGTCCACGGGCGAGTGCTTCGACAGCGTCGACGCCTCCCTCGCCTCGGCGCTCACCCACGAAAGGGGCAGGTTCCAGCAGGCCGCGGAGGACGGCCGGGCCGCCATGACGGGCCTGCCCGTCGGCTCCGCGGTGCTCGCGGTGCTCGGCGCGGCCGGCGCGGTGGTGGGCATAGGGCGCAGGCTTTCGGAGTACCGGTGAAAGGGAGCGTGGCAGCGGTGAGAGGGGGCGTGGCGATGCGAGCACGACGTCTGCGGGCCGGCCTGAAGGGCTGGGGCGGTGTCGGCGCGATGGCGGCCGTCTGCGCCCTGGCGCTGGCGTTCGTCCTGCTGCTGCCCCGCACCCAGCCGGACGGCGCGGGCGGCACCGCCATGAGCGGTCCGCGCGCCGCGCGGGGCACCCAGTCCAAGGCGGACAACTGCGAGGACAGCCAGGCCCAGAACCTGAGCCCGGCCCCGTCGAGCGCCGACGGCCCCACGCTGAAGGCCATCCGCTCGCGCGGCTACCTGTCGGTCGGCGTCGACCAGAACAGCTACGGCTGGGGCTACCGCAACCCGAACAACGCCTCCGGCGCGCTGGAGGGCTTCGACATCGACCTCGTGCACCGCATCGCCGAGGACATCCTCGGCGACGCGGACAAGGTCCAGTTCAGGGCCATCCCCACCAACGAGCGGATACCCGCGATCCAGAGCGGCCGGGTGGACATGGTGGTGCGCACCATGACCGTCACCTGCGACCGCCTGAAGCAGGTGGCGTTCTCCGCCCCCTACTTCCTGACCGGCCAGCAGGTCCTGGCCCCCAAGACCTCGGACATCACCGGGTACGACGACTCCCTCGCCGGGAAGAAGATCTGCTCGGCGACCGGCTCCACGGCCTACGACCACCTGTCCGCGGACACGAAGAACGGCAGCCTCCCCGCGTCAACCGACATCACCACCACGGTCCCCAACCAGCTGGACTGCCTGGTGCGGCTCCAACTCGGCGAGGTGGACGCGGTGGTGACCGACGGCGCGCTCGCCGCCAGCCAGGCCGCGCAGGACCCCACGGTGGCCCTGAAGGGCGCCTCCTTCACCAAGGAGTTCTACGGTGTGGCCATGAAGCTCGGTCCGGACGATCTGGTCCGCCAGGTCAACCGGACACTGGAGAACTACCGCAAGGACGGGGGCTGGAAGGCGTCGTACGGCAGGTGGTTGTCCGCCACGTTGGGTAAGGACTCACCGTCGGCCACAGCGCCGACGCCGGTCTACCGGTGACCGGCCGGGGCACAGGCGACGGACCGGTACCACCCGACAGGACACAGGCGACACGCAGCAGCGAGAGGTGATCGATGGGCGTCACGGACCCCGCCGGGCCGGTGATGGACCGGGACGAGGTGGACCGTGCGCTGGCGCGGCTCGGCGCGGAGCACGAGGCCATCGAGACCTCGCTGCTCGCCCTTCAGGACCACGCGGGCCGCAGACTCCTGGAGGGCGCCGAGCTGACCGGTGTCACCAAGGAACGCTGGGCGGCCACCGAGGCGTCGATCACCCTGCTGTGGGCGTACTTCGACACCTACAGCGGCGCCCTGCGCGCCGCCCGTGAGATCCGCGCCCGCCGCCGCTGGTCCAGCCGCGAGGACCTGGCGGAGCTGACCGAGCTGCTGCGCGGCGAGTCCGTCACCGTCCCCGGCGCCGCCGCCGCGCCCGCGCTGCCCGGGCCGGGCCGGCTGAGCCAGAGTTTCTCCCTGGCCACGCTGGTGGAGCGGATGAACGAGCTGTACGCGACCGGTCTGGACATGGTGGTCGCCGCCGACGCGGTCTGGTCGGCGCTGCCCGCGCGGATCGATCTGCTGGCCGCGGAACTCCAGCGCACCCGCCGGCTCGCGCACTCGGTCGGCGTCCGCCCCGGCGAGCACCCGGCGGGCGACGACCTGGAGCACGTCACACGCACACTGACGCGGCTGCGTGCGGAGGTGATCTCCGATCCGCTCGCCTTCTGGGCGCCCGCGCAGGGCAGTTCGGCCCCGGGCGGCGGACGGCCGGACACCACGGTGTACGACCGTCAGGCGCGGGCCCTGGACGAGGTGCGCCGGGAGATCGAGGCCGTGCTCGGGGTCCGGCAGGACGCCGAGCAGCGGCTGATCAGACTGCGGGACGTGCTCTCGCGCGCGGACCGCACGCTCGCCGAGGCGCGCACCGCGCGCGGCGAGGTGCTGGCGAAGATCGCCGCCACGGAGGTGCCGGTGGTCAGCGGTCCGCCGACCGTCCTTCAGGAGCAGCTGGCGACGGCTGCCGAGTACCGCAGGCAGGCCCGGTGGCACCGGCTGTCGCCGCTGCTGGAATCGCTGGAGCAGAAGGCGGATGACGAACTCCAGCGTGCCCGTGAGTCGTTGACAGCGGTCACCGCGCCGCTGGCGGTCCGTGCCGAGCTGCGCGGGCGGCTGGACGCGTACAAGGCGAAGGTCGCCCGGCACGGCCTGGCGGAGGACCCGCTGCTGGTCGAGCGGTACGACGCGGCCCGCCGCATGCTGTGGAGCGCGCCCTGCGACCTGCGGGTGGCCGAACAGGCGGTGCGGCGCTACCAGCAGGCGGCGGCCGAACTGCTCGGCGGCTCCCGGGTGCCGGGTCAGGGCGGGTCCGAGGGACGGCAGGGGGAGCCATGAGTCAGGCGGGGCAGACCTGTCAGCGGCCGGACTGCGGCGGGACGTACGAGGACGTCGGCGGCGGCGAGCTGTACTGCGACACGTGTGGTCTGGCGCCGGTCGTGTCCGCGACCGGCTCGGTGGGGTCGCCGCCCACCGGGGTCGCCGTCGGCGGCAGGGGCTCGGCGGGCAGCGGCCGTTCGTCCTCCAGCGCCCGCAGTTCGCGTACGTCGTCGCAGTCGACGGGTTCCTCACGGTCCCACCGCTCGGTGTCGGGACGGCTCTCGCGCTCGCTGTCGGGCAGGGCGACCGGCCGCTCGGTGTCGGTGCGCAGCTCCGGCTCCGCGTCGGGCTCCTCCAGCCGCAGCCGGCTGGGCGCGGGCCTGGTGCAGGTGCCGCAGGTACCGCGGCCCGACCCGCGTTCGATGGTGCTCGAGAACCCCGAGGTGCCGGAACGCAAGCGGTTCTGCTCGCGCTCGGACTGCGGGGGGCCGGTCGGGCGCGCGCGGGGGGACCGCCCGGGCCGTACGGAGGGCTTCTGCACCAAGTGCGGGCACCCGTACTCCTTCGTCCCCAAGCTGAGGGCCGGGGACATCGTCCACGGCCAGTACGAGGTCGTGGGCTGTCTGGCGCACGGCGGCCTGGGCTGGATCTACCTCGCCGTGGACCGGGCCGTGTCCGACCGCTGGGTGGTGCTCAAGGGCCTGCTGGACACCGGCGACCAGGACGCGATGGAGGCGGCGATCTCCGAGCGGCGGTTCCTGGCCGAGATCGAGCACGCCAACATCGTGCGGATCTACAACTTCGTCGAGCACCTCGACCAGCGCACCGGCTCCCTCGACGGCTACATCGTGATGGAGTACGTCGGCGGCAAGTCGCTGAAGGAGATCGCCAACTCCCGCCGCAACCCGGAGGGCAGACGCGATCCGCTGCCGGTGGAACAGGCCTGCGCCTACGGCATCGAGGCCCTGGAGGCGCTCGGCCATCTGCATGGCCGCAACCTGCTGTACTGCGACTTCAAGGTCGACAACGCGATCCAGACCGAGGACCAGCTCAAGCTGATCGACATGGGCGCGGTGCGCCGTATGGACGACGACGAGTCGGCCATCTACGGCACGGTCGGCTACCAGTCGCCCGAAGTCGCCGAGGTCGGCCCTTCGGTGGCCAGCGACCTGTACACGGTGGGACGTACGCTCGCCGTCCTCACCTTCGACTTCCAGGGCTACACGAACGTCTTCGCGGACTCCCTGCCCGACCCCGACAACATCGACGTCTTCCGCCGGTACGAGTCCTTCTACCGGCTGCTGGTCCGTGCCACCGACCCCGACCCGGCCCGCCGGTTCGCCTCGGCGCAGGAGATGTCCGAGCAGCTCACGGGCGTGCTGCGGGAGGTCGTGTCCTTGCAGACCGGCCGGGCACGGCCGGCCCTTTCGACCCTGTTCGGCCCGGAACTTCGAGTGACGGACACGGAGTTGTTCCCGAAGCTGGACGGGGACGTGTCCCGGCTGGGGGCGCGGGCGACGCGCTCGCGCGGTTCGGCCCCGGCCCTCACGGCCGGTACCGCGCACGGCCACGGAGCTCCGAACACGCCGGACGCCCCGGCTCCCCCGGCGCTCGTCAAGCCCGTCGACACGCAGGCCGCGTCGCTCGCCCTGCCGGTCCCGCACGTCGACCCGGGTGACCCGAACGCGGGTTTTCTGGCGGGCCTGTTGACGTCCGCGCCCGGGGAACTGGCGCACGCGCTCGCGGCGGTGCCCACGCAGTCGGCCGAGACCCGGCTGCGCCAGGTCCGCGCCCGCCTGGAGACCGGTGAACCGGCCACGGCGCTGGAGGTACTGCGCCAACTGGAGCAGCGGCACCCGGACGACTGGCGGGTCGTCTGGTACCGGGGCCTGGCCGCGCTGGTCACCGGCGACCACGAGGACGCGGCCCTCGCCTTCGACGCGGTCTACGACGCCTTCCCCGGTGAGGTCGCGCCGAAGCTGGCGCTCGGCCTGTGCGCCGAGGTGCTCGGCCAGCTCGACAACGCCGCCGAGTACTACCGCCTGGTGTGGTCGACCGATCCGAGCCAGGTCAGCGCCGCGTTCGGCCTGGCCCGCGTGCGGCTCGCCACCGGCGACCGGCACGGCGCGGTTCGGACCCTGGAGTCCGTTCCTGAGTCCTCCATCCACTACACGGCGGCGCGCGTGGCGGCCGTACGGGCGCGTCTGCGGCACCGTACGGCGGCGGCGTCCGACACGCCGTTCCTGGACGATCTGACGGCCGCCTCCGGGCAGGTCGAGGCACTCCAGGCCTACGGTCTGGACCCGGCACGGCGCGAGCGGTTGTCGGCGGAGGTCCTAGGCTGTGCCCTGGACTGGATACTCTCCGGGGGCCGGGCCACCGACCCGGCCGCCCAACGGGTGCTGCTCGGCAGCGACCTGGACGAGCGGGGACTCCGCTTCGGCCTGGAGCGTTCGTACCGCACGCTGGCCCGGCTGGCGCCCGGTGGCGAGGAGAGGATCGACCTGGTGGAACGTGCCAACCGTTACCGCCCCCGGACGTGGGTGTAGTTGATGTCGCAGATGCACCAGCAGGCCGCGCTGCCGAAGTGCCCGAGCTGTGCGGAGCCGCTCGAAACGGGTGACCGCTTCTGCGGCGCGTGCGGGTACGACCTGTCCGCGGCCGCCGCGGGACCGGGCGACGCGCCGACGCTCACCATGGACCGCGGCGCGGTGCCGCGCCCGGCCGGCCCCGGTGAGCGTGCCGACGACGCCGTGTGGCCGCGCGCACCGCACCCGGACGCCTCCGAGGCCCCACCGCGGCTGCACCTGCCGACGGACCTGCCGGGCACGGACTCCAGCGGCTCCCCGCTGCCGGCACCGGCACGGCAGCCGCAGGCCCAGACCCAGGCCCGGGCCCAGGCTCAGGACCGGGCTCAGGACCGGGCCCGGGCGGCGGTGCAGCAGCCGCACCCGGCGGAGCAGTCCCCGCGGCAGCCGGAGGCGGCGGCCAAGCCGCATCCCCAGCCGCAGCCCCAACCACAGCCATCCGCCCAGGCCCAGGCGGCGGCCCAGCCACAGCCGACCGCCCAGCCGCCGCAACCGCGGCCGCAGACCTCGGCGCAGCCGCAGCCGCAGCCGGGCCAGAGTCAGGGGCAGCCGCCGCTCTCCGAGGCGCCCGCCTCGGGCGTGCGACTCGACCGGCCGGCGGAGCCCGACGAGTACCCGTTGCAGGCGCCGGATCCGCGCGTGCCCGCCGACGCGGACGCCGACGCCGCGCGCGAGGGCGCCCCGGGCGAGGCCGCCGCGACGTGCGTGGCCTGCCGGGCCGGCCGCGTCGACAGCGACGGCTACTGCGAGAACTGCGGGCACGCCCAGCCGCGCGAACGCGACCACATGGAAGAGGAGTCGGGCCCGATCGCCGCCGTCAGCGACCGCGGCCTGCGCCACCACCGCAACGAGGACGCCTTCGCCCTCGGCCGCACCACGCTGCCCGACGGCTCGCCCGCCCTCGCGGCGGTCGTCTGCGACGGCGTGTCCTCCGCGACCCGCCCCGACGAGGCCTCCCTGGCCGCCTCACGAACGGCGAGCGAGTCACTGCTGGCCGCACTGCCCCGGGGCACCCACCCCCAGCAGGCCATGCACGACGCGATCGTGGCCGCCGCGCAGGCCGTCGACGCGCTCGCCGGACAGCCCGCGCCGGCCGGCCGGCACTCCGCCCACCAGAACGCGCCGGCCTGCACGTTCGTCGGCGCGGTGGTCACCCCCGGACTGCTGGTCGTCGGCTGGGTCGGCGACAGCCGCGCCTACTGGGTGCCGGTGGACCGCACCGCGCCCCCGGCCCGGCTCACCGAGGACGACTCGTGGGCCGCGCAGATGGTCTCCGCGGGCCTGATGTCCGAGGCGGAGGCGTACGCCGATCAGCGCGCCCATGCGATCACCGGCTGGCTCGGCGCGGACGCCTACGAACTGGAGCCGCACACCGCCTCGTTCAAGCCGGACCGGCCGGGAGTGGTCGTGGTGTGCTCGGACGGGCTGTGGAACTACGCCGAGACGGCACAGGAAATGGCCGACGCCGTCCCCCTCGACGCCGCCGTGCGCCCGCTGCACAGCGCCCGGGTCCTGGTCGGCCACGCCCTGGACGGCGGGGGCCACGACAACGTAACAGTGGCCGTCCTGCCGTTCCCGGCCGCGCCGCAGGGGGCAGGATCGGCCTGAGGGACGTACGCCGGGGCGGGTGACGGACACCCCCGGCCGAGTCCCCGGCGCGGAAAGCTCCGAGGACCGGCGGGGGCCGGTCCCTTCACAGTCGTCGCCCCCGTTCGCGGGGTCCAGAGGGGGATCTGGGAAGACATGGCGAATTTCTCGAAGTCCAGCGTGCCGCAGTTCTCGGTGGACGTGTATCAGAACGAGTACCTGCCGGAGGGCGGCCGGGAGGTCAACGCGATCGCCACGGTCACCGCGACCGGCGGCGGCACGATCGGCAGTGCGGTCACGGCACCGCACCTGTACACGCCCGGGGAGGGACCGTCCGCGGCGGTGGCGATCATGGTCGACTGCTCGGGTTCGATGGACTACCCGCCGACCAAGATGCGCAACGCCCGGGACGCCACGGCCGCCGCGATCGACACCCTGCGCGACGGCGTGCACTTCGCGGTGATCGGCGGCACGCACGTGGCCAAGGAGGTCTACCCGGGCGGCGGCCGGCTCGCGGTCGCCGACGCGACCACCCGCGACCAGGCCAAGCAGGCGCTGCGCAGGCTCAGCGCGAGCGGCGGCACGGCCATCGGCACCTGGCTGCGGCTGGCCGACCGGCTGCTGTCCTCGGCCGACGTCGCCATCCGGCACGGCATCCTGCTCACCGACGGCCGCAACGAGCACGAGTCGCCCGAGGACCTCAGGCAGGCCCTCGACGACTGCGCCGGACGCTTCACGTGTGACGCGCGGGGCGTGGGCACCGACTGGGAAGTGAAAGAAGTCACACAGATCGCCTCCGCGCTGCTCGGCACCGCCGACATCGTCGCCGACCCGGCGGGCCTGGCCGCCGACTTCACGCGGATGATGGAGACGGCGATGGGCAAGGAGGTCGCGGACGTCCGGCTGCGGGTGTGGACGCCGGTGGGCACGACCATCAAGTTCGTCAAGCAAGTCGCCCCGTCCGTGGAGGAGTTGACCGACCGGCGAACCGAGGCGGGCCCGCGCGCCGGGGACTATCCCACCGGCTCCTGGGGGGACGAGTCCCGCGACTACCACGTCTGTGTGGAGGTGCCCGCGGCCGGCATCGGACAGGAGATGCTCGCCGCCCGGGTCTCGCTGGTGGTGCCCCAACCCGACGGGACGGTGCAGAACCTCGGCGCCCAGGGCCTGGTACGGGCCGTGTGGACCGACGACATGGCCGCCTCCACCTCGATCAATCCGCAGGTGGCCCACTACACCGGACAGGCCGAACTGGCACAGGCCATCCAACAGGGCCTCGACCTTCGCAAAGCGGGCGATTTCGACGGAGCAACCGCCAAACTGGGCCGGGCGGTTCAGCTCGCCGGCGCTTCAGGGAACGCGGATACTGCGAAACTGCTTGCGAAGGTGGTGGACGTGGTCGACGCCGCGACGGGTACTGTGCGACTCAAAGCGAAGGTCGAAGAGGCGGACGAGATGACGCTCGAGACCCGGTCCACCAAGACCGTTCGTGTGAAGAGGTAACGCGGGACGACCGCGGAAGACGACGAGCCCGGCCCCTCGGGGTTGGAGAAATCCGGCCGCACCGGCCGGAACAGGAGAGGGGGAAGCGCCGACATGCCGACCTGCCCGAACGGACATCAGTCGGGATCCGACGACTGGTGCGAGGTGTGCGGTCACCGCATGGCCGGTGCCGTGCCTCCGCCTCCGCCGCCACCCCCGGTCGGGGGCTACGGCTTCCCGCCCGCGCCGGGGCCCGGCGGCCCCGGACAGCCGGGTGCGCCCGGCATGCCCGGCGGGCGCCCGCATCTGTCCGCCGTACCGGACTCCCAGCCGGAGCTGTGCCCGCAGTGCCGTACGCCCCGCGAGGGCGGCGCGCCGTTCTGCGAGGAGTGCCGGTGGAACTTCCTGACGAACACGGCGACCTCGTACACGCCGGCCGCTCCGCCGGCGTCCGGCCCCACTTCCGGCCCGCGCTTCCCGCAGCCGCCCGGCCCGGCCTACGGCGGCGACTCGTTCGAGTACCAGGGCTCCCGGCCCTCCCAGATGA
Source organism: Streptomyces sp. NPDC052043 (assembly GCF_044548235.1). Lineage (NCBI taxonomy): Bacteria > Bacillati > Actinomycetota > Actinomycetes > Kitasatosporales > Streptomycetaceae > Streptomyces > Streptomyces sp. NPDC052043. The sequence continues at coordinate 29,723 of NZ_JBIUBT010000001.1, read as the reverse complement.
ACCGGCCCGCCGAACCGATCCCGCACGCCCCGCCCTACGGCACCGAGCCCCCCGGCCGCCCCGGCCCGCCGAACTTCGGCACCGAGCCCCCCGGCCGCCCCGGGCCGCCCAACTTCGGCACCGACCCGTCCCGGCCGGTTCCGCCGCCGCCCGGTGCCCCCGGTGGTGCCCCGCAGGCGTTCCAGCAGCCCGGCCCGCCGGCTCCGCCGGCGTTCCCGCAGGAGACGGGCCGGCCGCAGCACGGCGGTGACGACGACTGGGTGATCTCCCCGCCGTCGTCCGCCGGTCCGTCCGGTCCCGGCGCCCCCGGTCCCGGTCAGGCGGGCGGCTACGGCTACCCGCAGCCGGGTGCCACCCAGGCCCCGCCGGGACCGGCCTTTCCGCAGCAGCCGCAGCAGCCCGCGACCTGGACGGCGACGGTCGGTCCGGACCGCGACTACTTCATGGCGATGATGCAGCGCTCCGGCCCCGAGGCCACGGGCCTGAACCTGCCCGCGTACTCGCCCGAGCAGCAGCGCACGCTCAGCGGCAACCAGGTCACCATCGGCCGCCGCCGGCACTCCACCGGCGACACCCCCGACATCGACCTGGCGGTCCCGCCGGAGGACCCGGGCGTCTCCCACCAGCACGCGGTGCTGGTCCAGCAGCCCGACGGCAGCTGGGCGGTGGTCGACCAGAACTCGACCAACGGCACCACGGTCAACGGCTCGGAGGACCCCATCCAGCCCTTCGTGCCGATCCCCCTCCAGGACGGAGACCGCGTGCACGTGGGCGCGTGGACGACGATCACGGTCAGGCGCGGCTAGGGCCTCTCGTCCAGAACACGTCGGGACCGGTGGTCCGCGGCCCTGTCGTCGGGCAGGACCTAGGCCTCCGGTCCTCGTCCTGCCGTCTGAGAGCATGGACGGGTGAATGAGATTCGGCGCGGCACGCTTCAGGAGCAGACCTTCTACGAGCAGGTCGGCGGGGAGGAGACCTTCCGCCGACTGGTCCACCGTTTCTACGAGGGGGTGGCCGGGGACCCCGAGTTGCGGGAGATGTATCCCGAGGAGGATCTGGAACCGGCCGAGGAGCGGCTGAGGCTGTTCCTGATCCAGTACTGGGGCGGTCCGACGACGTACGGCGAGCGGCGCGGCCACCCGCGGCTGCGGATGCGGCACGCGCCCTTCCGGGTCGACCGGGCGGCGCACGACGCCTGGCTCCGGCACATGCGGGTGGCCGTCGACGAGCTCGGCCTGTCCCAGGAGCACGAGCAGACGCTGTGGAACTACCTGACGTACGCGGCGGCGTCGATGGTGAACACACCCGACTGAGCCACCGCTGAGCACCTGACTACCGGATTCCGGTCGTTCGGCGCCGGATTCCGATCACGATCCGGTCAAAGTCCACCCACCAACGCTTACCCGGGCCGTGTCCCCTCTGACAACATCACCGAAAAGGTCTGGACAACGGCAGGGGGAGCCGGGTGGCGGGGTTCACGGGATTCGTCCTGCTGCGGGCGCGGGCGCACCGGCTGCTGCTGGCCGCCGCGTTGCTCACGGTTCTGCTGACCACAGCGGTACTGGCGACGCTCACCGCCTACTCCGGCGCGATCGGCGACGCGGCGCTGCGCCACTCCCTGCGGGACCCGCGCAACGCCGCCGACGCCACCCTGGTGGTCCGCGCCTACACGCCGTCCGAGGCGCGCGCGTCGGCCGACGCCGCCGTACGCGAGCAGACCCGCACGTCGTTCGACGGGCTGCCGGTCACCGTGCGCACCCTGGAGCGCTCCGGCCCCTACGGTCTGCCCCTGTCCCTGCGGCCCCCGGCGGAACGCTCCGGCGACCCGGACCTGACCTACTTCGCGGCGATGGACCCCACGCAGGTGCGGCTCGTCTCCGGACGCCTGCCCCGCGAGACGGCGACGGGTGACCTCGAGGTCGCGCTGCCGCAGACCGCCGCGGAGCGCCTCGGGCTGAAGCCCGGCGCCCGGCTCACCCTCACCGACCGCCTCGGCGGCCGAAAGGCCCAGGTGCGGATCACCGGGCTCTACCGCCCCGCCCACGCCGACGCGCCGTACTGGCAGCTGGACGAACTCGGCGGCCGCGGCGTCCGCAAGGTCGGCTTCACGATGTACGGGCCGCTGCTGACCGACTCCGCCGTCGTCACCGGCGGCCGGGTGAGCGCGGGACAGACCGCGTGGCAGGCGTCGGCGGACTTCTCCACGCTGACGACCGGGCGGATCGGGGCGCTGCGCGACGCGGTGCGCGAGAGTGCCGCGGCCCTGCGGAAGTCCACCGCGGTGAGCGGCTCACCGGCGGTGACGTCCTCGCTGCCCGACGTCCTCGACCGGATCGACCGCTCCCTGCTCGTGGCCCGCTCCACCCTGCTGATCGCCGTGCTCCAGCTGGCGTTGCTCGCCGGGTACGCGCTGCTGCTGGTGGCCCGGCTGCTGAGCACCGAACGCGCCGGGGAGACCCGCCTGCTGCGGGCCCGCGGCGGCTCCCGTGCCCGGATCGCGGGCCTCGCGGCCACGGAGGCGCTGCTCCTCGCCGTGCCCGCCGTGGCCTGCGCGCCGCTGCTGGCGGGGCCCCTGACCGGGCTGCTGGCCGGGCGGGGCGCCCTGGCCCGGATCGGACTGCACCCGGACGTGTCCGCGATCGGGCGGCCCGGGGTCTGGCTGGTGGCGGCGGCCGTGGCGCTGGGCTGCGCGATGGCGGTGACGCTGCCCGCGCTGACCTCGTCGTTCACGACCGGCTCGCGGGCCCGTACGCTGCCCGCGCCGCTACGCGCCGGCGCGGACCTGGGGCTGCTGGCGGTGGCCGGTGTGGCGTACTGGCAGCTGAACCGGCAGCCCTCCGGCGCGGTCGGCGGCGACCTCACCGGCGCGCTCGGCATCGACCCGCTGCTGGTCACCGCGCCCGCGCTGGCCCTGCTGGCGGGAACGGTGCTGACCCTGCGGCTGCTGCCGCCGGTGGCCCGGCTGGCCGAGCGCCGCGCGACCGGAGGCCGCGGACTGTCGGCCGCGCTGGCGGGCTGGCAGTTCAGCCGCCGCCCGATGCGCGGGGCCGGGCCGGTGCTGCTGCTGGTGCTCACCATCGCGCTGGGCATGCTGGCGATCGGTCAGGGCGCCTCCTGGGACCGTTCGCAGGACGACCAGGCCGACTTCGAGGCGGGTGCGCCGGTGCGCGTGCTGGCCGCCGGGGAGGGGGAGCTCGGCCGCACCGAGCAGTACGCGGCCCTCCCGCACGTGCGCGCCGCCGCCCCCGCCGTCCGCACCACGCAGCCGCTGTCCGGCGACCGCACCGCGACCGTGCTCGCGCTGGACACCGCGAACGCCGGGGACACGATGCTGATGCGCCCCGACCTGGCGTCCGAGCCCGTACGGCCGCTGCTGGCGGGGCTCGCGCCCAAGAGCCCGACGGCGGGTCTGAAGGTGCCCGCCGGAACGGCCCGGCTGCGGCTGACGGCCGGCATCCGCGGCGCCGGTGCCGGGAGGTCGGCGGACGTCGCCGCCACCGTCGAGGACCGTCACGGGGTCCCGTACCGGCTGCCGCTCGGCGCGCTGCCCGCCGACGGCCGCCCCCACCCGCTGGACCTGGACCTCCCCGCCACCGCGGGCCCCCTGGTCCTCACCGGCCTGGACCTGACCCTGCCCCAGCCCGTCGACCATGCCGAGCGGCACCGCCTCACCCTCTCCGAGGCGACCGCGACCGGTGCCGACGGGGCACAACGGCGCCTGAGCCTGCCGACGAACTGGAAGGCGACCTCGGCCACCACCGACTCCGACCCCACCCCCTCCGGCGACAACACGCCGGCCGCGCCCACCGTGACGTCCTCCAGCCCGCTGACCGTCTCTTACGACACCGGCTACGTGCCGCGCGACGACCGCTGGACGACGGCCACGCTGACCCTGCGGCTCCAGGTCGCGCAGCCCGCACAGCCGGAGGTCGCCGCCCTGGCGACCGACCGCTTCCTGGCCTCCACGGGCGCACACGAGGGGCAGCGGGTGGACGTGACCTTCGGCGGCCAGAACGTTCCGGTCCGGATCGTCCACGCAATACGGGAGCTGCCGACCACGACCGGTGCCGACCAGAGCGGTGCCACGGCGCACGACGGCGGAGGCGTGCTGATGGACCTGCGGTCGGTGAACCGGCTGCTCCAGGAGCGCCACGGCCAGAGCGCGGGGCCCACCGAGTGGTGGCTGCGCACCGACGACGGCCAGGCGGCGAGTGTGGCCGCGGCCCTGCGGGCCCAGCCCGACATCGCCGCGACGCAGGTGATCGTGCGGGAGGAGATCGCCGCCCAGTTGCGCGACGACCCGTTCGGCGCCGGACCCGCGGCCGCGTTCACCGCGGCGGCCGTGGTCGCCGCGGCGCTGGCCGCGGTCGGTTTCGCGGTGAGCGCGGCCGGAGCGCTCAGGGAACGGGACGCCGAGTTCGCCGTGCTGCGCGCCCTGGGCGCCCCGCGCCGTCGGCTGGCGCGGACGCTGGCCGCCGAGCAGGGCGTGCTGCTGGCCCTGGCACTGGTGGTCGGCGTCGCCCTGGGCACCGTGCTGACGCGGGCGGTGATCCCGCTGATCGTCCTGACCGGGCAGGCCACGAAACCGATGCCGACCGTCCTGGTCGAACTGCCGGTCGCCCGGGTGGCCCTGCTGCTGGCGGCCGTCGCCGCCGCGCCGCTCGTCGTCACGGCGGTGCTGACCCTGCGCCGGCCCGACCCGGCGCTGTCCCTTCGAGACCGCGGAGGTGAGTGAGCTGAACGCCGTCACTCCCGCCTGGGTCCGGGTACGCCTGCGCACCGCGCCGGGTGCCGCGGCCGCCCTCGCCCTGCTGGTCGCGCTGACCGCGTGCCTGGCGGCCGCGTTCCCGCGCGCGCTCGACCGGTACGAGGACGCCGGCCTGGTCCGGGCCGTCGACCGGGCGACCCCGAACCGCACCACCCTGCAGGTGTACGCTCCGCAGCCCGGCCTCCAGTTCACGCAGCGGGAACGGGAACAGGCGCTGCGCCCGCCGGTCATGGGCCGCCAGCAGGCCGCCGTCCTCGGCGCCGTCGAACGACCGCTCGCCGCCGATCCCGGCCAGTCGGCGTACGGGGTGCTGACCGGCAAGGACCTCATCGTCCCCGACCCCTGGGTCCCGCGGCCCTACGGGCTGCCCGCGACGATGCGCCTGGTCGCGCAGAGCGGACTGGCCGCGCACTCCTCGGTGCGCACGGGCCGGCTGCCGCGGGCGAACGGCGAGGTGACGGCGGCGACCGCGGAGGTGGAGGGCGCCGTGACCGCCGAGACGGCGAAGAGCCTGCACATCGAGGTCGGCTCGGTCGTCCACGTACCCGGCGTGTCCCGCTCCCCGCTGGCCGTGCGGATCACCGGCATCCTGACACCGCGCGAGCCCGACGGCGCGTACTGGGCGACGCAGCCCCTGACGCGCACCCCCGCGCTGGTCCCCTCGGACCCGGCCGACCCGCAATCGCGGAGGTACTGGTACTTCGCCCTGCTGCTCCCGCCCGAGGCGGCCCCCGCCATGCTGGGCACCGACGGACAGCCGGTCCGCTACTGGCAGGTCGCCCCCGACACCCGTGCCCTGCACGCCCACGACCTCGACGGCCTGAACTCCGCCGTCGCCGCCCTGAAGTCCGGGCCGGGCCTGGGACAGGTGCGCACGGCCACCGACCCGGCCGCACAGGTGAACACCGACCTCGACGACGTGCTCGTCTCCTACGGCCGCCTCAGGTCCGGCATCGGCCCGCTGGTCGCGGTCGCCGCCTTCGGCAGCGCGACGGTCGCCGCGGTCGTCCTGCTGATGGCCGGCGGCCTGGCCGCCGACCGCCGCCGCTCCGAACTCACCCTGCTGCGCGCCCGCGGCGCCTCCCTGACCGGTCTGGCCGGCCGGCTGCTCGCCGAGACGGCGGTGGTCGCCGTGCCCGCCGGGGCGCTCGGCCTCGGGGCGGCCCTGCTCGCCGTCCCCGAGGGCCGCCTGAGCCACGCGGTCCTCGCGGCCGCTGCGGTCACCGCCGTCGCCTGCGCCGCGCTGCCCGTGCGGGCGCTGGTCGCGCACCGCGCGGTCCGCGTCCACGGACCGCGCAAGGACGCGGTGTCCGTACGTCCCTCCCGGCGCCGTACGGTCGCCGAGCTGACGCTGCTGGTGATCGCGGCGGGAGCGGTGGAGGCGCTGCGGCGGCACGGGGTCTCGGGGCCGTCGGAGGATGCCGGCGCCTCGGGGGACCAACTGGTCTCCCTGGCCCCGGTGCTGGTGGGTGTGATCGCCGCCCTGGTGCTGGTCCGTCTGTACCCGTTGCCGCTGCGCTGGCTGATGCGTCCGGCCGGCCGGCTGCGCGGCGCGGTGGGCCATCTGTCCCTGGCGCGCGCGGGCCGCTCCTCCGCCTCGGCGGTGCTGCCCCTGCTGGCGCTGCTGACCGCGCTCACCACCGCCGCCTTCGGCGGTTCGGTGCTGGCGGGCGTGGCCGGGGCCCGCGACGAGGCGGCCCTCCTCGCCGTCGGCGCCGACGCCCGCGTCGAGGACACCGCGCTGCCGGCCGACCTGGCCGACCGGGTCCGCCGGACACCGGGCGTGCGGGAGCTCACCGAAGTGAGCGTCGACTCCCAGGCCAAGGCGGGAACGGGCCTGACCCGGTTGACCCTGGCGGGCGTCGACCCGGCGTCCTACGCGTCCCTGGCCCGGAGCACCGGGCTCGGTGCCTTCCCCGAGCAGCAGGTGCGGCGGCCGGCCGGCGGTTCCCGGGCCCCGCTGCCGGCACTGGCCTCCCCCTCGCTCGCCGAGTCGTACGGCACCAAGCCCTTCGCGGTGACGCTGGGCGACGGGACCGAGGTCACCGTCCGGATCGTCGCCGTACGGGAGCGGACCCCGGCCGTGCTCGGCAGCGGCTTCCTGGTCGTGGACCGGGCCGGGCTGAACCGCGAGGCGGCCCGTACGAACACGCTGCTGCTGACCGGCGGCCACCTGGACGGCGGCGCCCTGCGCCGGACGGTGGGCAAGTCGGTGTCGCTGCACCTGCGTTCCGAGGAGCGGGCGCAGTACGTCGACTCGCCCCTCCAGTCCGGTGCCGAGCGCGTCTACGCCGTGGCGGTGGCCGCCGGAGCCGGCTACGCCGTCCTGGCCCTGCTGCTCGCCCTGCTGCGTGCCGCGCCCGAGCGTGCCGCGCTGCTCGCCCGCCTGCGCACGATGGGCCTCACCCGCGCGCAGGGCCGCCGCCTGCTCGTCCTGGAGTCCCTGCCCCAGGCACTGCTCGCCGCGGCGGGCGGAGCCCTGACGGGCTGGGCGACCGTGCTGCTCCTCTCCCCCGGTGTCGACCTGACGGCCATCGCGCTGCCGTCGTCGGGGGCGTCCGCCGGCGGGAGCGCGCTGCGGACGGACCCGCTCTCGCTGGCCCTGCCGGCAGCTGCGGTACTGCTGCTGACCGTCGGGATCGCCATGGGCCAGGCGTGGTGGACGGGACGCAGGGGATCCGTGCGGGAGTTGAGAGCGGGGGACGCGAGATGAACCGACCGGACCGCCACGGCTGCCCCGACCGCCACAACTGCCGTAGCCGTCACAGCCGCCGTAGCCGCCGCGCAGGAGAGCCCCGATGACGACGAACCCCACCCTGGCCGACCTGGCCGAGCGCGCCGCCGCGAACCGCACCCGCCCGGCCTTCGGCCACGACGCGCTGATCAGCTGCGACCGCCTGGTCCGCATCTTCACCGCCGACGGCGTGGAGGTCCAGGCCCTCCAGGGCCTGGACCTGCTGGTCCGCGAGGGCGAACTGATGGCCCTGGTCGGCGCCTCCGGCAGCGGCAAGTCCACCCTGATGAACATCCTCGCCGGCCTGGACACCCCCACGGCGGGCGCGGCCCGGGTCGCGGGACGCGACCTGCTCGCCATGACCGCGAAGGACCGGCTCCAGTACCGTCGCGAGGTCGTCGGCTTCGTCTGGCAGCAGACCTCCCGCAACCTGCTGCCGTACCTGACGGCGGCGCAGAACGTCGCCCTGCCCATGCAGTTGTCCGGATCCCGTGAGCGAAGCCGCCGCGCCAAGGCCGAACGAGCCGTGGAGCTCCTTCAGCTGCTGGAGGTGGGCGAGTGCCGGGACCGCCGCCCGCACCAGATGTCGGGCGGCCAGCAGCAGCGCGTGGCGATCGCGGTGGCCCTCGCCAACAATCCCGCGGTGCTGCTCGCCGACGAGCCCACCGGCGAACTGGACTCCCACACCGGCGAGCAGATCTTCGCCGCCTTCCGCACCGCCAACGAGCGTCTGGGCACGACCATCGTCATCGTCACCCACGACCAGGCGGTCGCCGGCGAGGTGCGCCGCACGGTCGCCATCCGCGACGGCCGCACCTCCACCGAGGTGCTGCGCCGTAGCGAGGTGGACGCGGCGACCGGTGACGAGATGCTGGTGAGCCGCGAGTACGCCATGCTCGACCGGGCCGGCCGTCTGCAACTGCCCGCGGAGTACACCCGGGCGCTGGGCATGCGCGACCGCGTGGCGCTGGAGCTGGAGCCCGACCACATCGCGGTGCGGCCGGACGACAGCGAGGCGGGCTGAGCCGCCGCGTTCAGCGGACGCTGACGCCCAGAGCGCCGAGCCCGGCGTCCGCCCGCCGCACCGCGATCGACCCGTAGGGGGTCCGCAACCTCAGCCACGCACCCGACGACAACAACGCGAGACCTTCCCCGCCAACGGCCGCCGGGGGCTTCGCGGAGTCCTCCTCGCCAAAGTCCGCCGGGGACTTCACGAAGTTCTCCCCGCCAACGGCCGCGGGGGGCTTCGCGGGATCCTCCCCGCCAACAGCCGCCGGGGACTTCACGGGATCCTCCCCGCCAACAGCCGCCGGGGACTTCACGGGATCCTCCCCGCCAACAGCCGCCGGGGGCCTCGCGGAATCCTCCCCGCCAACGGCCACGGGGGGCTCTGCGGGGCCCTCCCCGCCCATCGCCGCGGGGGGCCTGAGGAATCGCAGGGACTGCGCCGCGTGTAGGGCGCGCACGGGCAGTTGGGTCTCGCCGACCAGCCGGGACCAGATCTCCCGCCCGATCCGGTCGAGTTCGGCGCGCGTGCGATGCTCCTGCGCCAACTCCCCTGTACGGGAGCGGAACTCGGCGACGGCGGCGGCCACCGTAGCGCCCAGGGCCCCGGCCGGGGGCAGCCCCGGCTCCGTCCGCCAGCCGCCGCGCGGCGGCAGCACGCCCGCCCACGGCGGACCGGTCACCGGCGCGGGAACGACGGCCGTGGCCGCCGACTCGTCGACGGACTCCAGCAGTTCACCGGCGGAGACGGTCACGTCGAGGACGGCGTCAGGCGCGTTCCGGTACGGCTCGGCGAGCCGCACCGCGCGCACCGCCAGCACCTCGAAGGACGCCGGCCGTCCGAAGACGGCGAGCGCCGTGCCCGCCGCCTGGAGGCGCACCGCGGCGGACCGGTCGTAGTGCAGCAGCCGGGAGAGGAAGGCGGCGAGGTCGGCCGCCTCCGTCTCGTCGGCGAGGCGGAGGTCCGTCATGCGGCGACGGCCTCCTCCTTGTCGCCCTTGTCCGCGGTGTCGTCACCGGCGCCGGCGTCGTCGGTGTACTCCTCGAGGAACTCGCGCTCCTCCGCGGTGATCCGCCGCGGACGCTGCGCCTCGAAGTCGAACGGCACGATCACCGTCGAGGCGCGGACGTAGACCTGGTCGCCGTCCTTGACCTCGTAGGACAGGGTGAAGGACGCCGCCCTGATCTCGGTGACCCACAGCTCGATGTCCACCGGCGCGTGCCGGTGGACGAGCTGGCGCTTGTAGTCGATCTCGTGACGCGCCACCACTGACCCCTGCTGGAAATCCTTGTCCGGACGGAACAGGAAGTCGATGCGCGCCTCCTCCAGATAGCGGAGGAACACCACGTTGTTGACGTGGCCGTACGCGTCCATGTCCGCCCAGCGCAACGGGCAGCGGTAGATGTGGCGCATCTGCTTCGATCAGCCCCGGGTCAGCTTCTTGTAGGTGGCACGGTGCGGCCGGGCGGCGTCCGGGCCGAGCCGCTCGATCTTGTTCTTCTCGTACGACTCGAAGTTGCCCTCGAACCAGAACCACTTGGAGTCGCCCTCGTAGGCGAGGATGTGCGTCGCCACGCGGTCCAGGAACCACCGGTCGTGGGAGACCACGACGGCGCAGCCGGGGAACTCGAGGAGCGCGTTCTCCAGGCTGGACAGGGTCTCGACGTCGAGGTCGTTGGTCGGCTCGTCGAGGAGCAGCAGGTTGCCGCCCTGCTTCAGGGTGAGCGCCAGGTTGAGGCGGTTGCGCTCACCGCCGGAGAGCACGCCGGCGGGCTTCTGCTGGTCCGGGCCCTTGAAGCCGAACGCGGACACGTACGCCCGGGACGGCATCTCGACCTGGCCGACGTTGATGTAGTCCAGCTCGTCGGAGACGACGGCCCACAGCGTCTTCTTCGGGTCGATGTTCGCCCGGCTCTGGTCGACGTAGGAGATCTTGACGGTGTCGCCGACCTTGATGCTGCCGGAGTCCGGCTGCTCCAGGCCCTGGATCATCTTGAACAGCGTGGTCTTGCCCGCGCCGTTCGGGCCGATGACGCCGACGATGCCGTTGCGCGGCAGCGTGAACGAGAGGTCGTCGATGAGGACCTTCTCGCCGAAGGCCTTGTTGAGGTTGTTGACCTCGACGACGATGCTGCCCAGGCGGGGGCCCGGCGGAATCTGGATCTCCTCGAAGTCCAGCTTCCGCATCTTGTCGGCCTCGGCGGCCATCTCCTCGTAGCGGGCCAGACGCGCCTTGGACTTGGCCTGCCGCCCCTTGGCGTTCGACCGCACCCAGTCAAGCTCTTCCTTGAGCCGCTTCTGCCGCTTGGCGTCCTTCTGGCCCTCGACCTTGAGGCGGGTGGCCTTGGTCTCCAGGTACTTGGAGTAGTTGCCCTCGTAGCCGTGGAGGCGACCGCGGTCCACCTCGCAGATCCAGCCGGCGACGTTGTCCAGGAAGTACCGGTCGTGGGTGACCGCCACGACGGTGCCCTCGTACTTGGCCAGGTGCTGCTCCAGCCAGTTCACCGACTCGGCGTCGAGGTGGTTGGTGGGCTCGTCGAGGAGCAGCAGGTCGGGCTGTTCGAGCAGCAGCTTGCACAGCGCGACGCGGCGGCGCTCACCACCGGAGAGCTTGGTGACGGCCCAGTCGCCGGGCGGGCAGCCCAGGGCGTCCATGGCCTGCTCGAGCTGGGCGTCGAGGTCCCAGGCGTTGGCGTGGTCGAGCTCCTCCTGGAGCTTGCCCATCTCCTCCAGCAGCGCGTCCGAGTAGTCGGTGGCCATCTGCTCGGCGATCTCGTTGAACCGGTCGAGCTTGCCCTTGATCTCGGCGACGCCCTCCTGGACGTTCTCCAGGACCGTCTTGTCCTCGGTCAGCGGAGGCTCCTGCAGCAGGATGCCGACGGTGTAACCGGGTGACAGGAACGCGTCACCGTTGGACGGCTGCTCCAGCCCTGCCATGATCTTCAGCACGGTCGACTTGCCGGCACCGTTCGGGCCGACGACACCGATCTTCGCCCCTGGGTAGAAGCTCAGGGTGACGTCATCGAGAATCACCTTGTCGCCGTGCGCCTTGCGCGCCTTGCGCATGGTGTAAATGAACTCAGCCAAGAGAAACCGTCCGGCAGCTTGAAATCAGGCAAGGGCAGATACACCCCATCTTGCCGTACCGCCACCCCTACGCGGAAACCCGTTAGCTCTGAGCGCGCTGACCTGGGCTTTCGCTGGTGACGGCGGTGGCTCGTCTGTCACTGTCGGTCGCTGCCGAGTGCCCTGGGCGCTGTCGCGGCGGCACCACTGCTACGACTCGTACTGTCCGGCGCGCGGCGGTGGAGCCCGAGGGCCGGCGGGGCGGCTTCGGGCGGGGGAGCCTGCGCGGCCGCCGCCACGGCCAGCGCGGTGTTCCGGGGCCACACCCGCTTCGGGGCGGGCGCGGCGCCCTCTTCCGCGGAGCCCTCTTTCACCGTGGCGCTGGTGACGAAGTCGTCGTCGAGCGTCACGTTCCGCTTGTCGTCGTCCCGACGGTCGTGATCCGTGGTCACATCGTCGTTCACTGGCGCGGTTGAACCGTAGTGATCACGGCTTCCATGCAGAGTACTCACAGGTCACAGCGTGATCACTATCCGGCCGTCCGGCCGTCCCCCGAACGTCGAGCGTGCGCTCAGGCCTGTTCCAGGGCGTCGCCGAACTCGCGCAGGGTTTTGCCGCGGCTGCTGCGGGCCAGTTCGTGCCCGACGGCGATGGCGAGCGCGACCGGCCATTCGATGACGTCGAACGCCGTGAGCAGGCCGAGGCCCACGAGGTAGGCGAGCTGGTCCCGCGGCGGCAGTTCGATGCGGAGACCGCCCAGGGAGACGGTCACCGCATCACCGGAAAGGACCCGTTCGGCCGCGGCGCGGGCGCCGTGGGGCTTCGTGATCGGAGCCGGTGCGCCGGCAGGCGCTGTGTCGGAGTCTGTCCTGCTCGCGCGCACGGTCATGTCACATCCCGTTCAACGGCCGGTGCCGGGCATCCGCTCGGTGTCCTCCTCCACGCTAGGTCAGTTCCCGGCGCTCTTCCTCTTGTGGACGATGCTCAGGGCCGTGGCGCCCAGAACCAGCAGGCTGAGGCCGGTGGCGGCGATCAGCGGGGTGGTGCTGGTGCCGCCGGTCTCGGCGAGGTTGGGGTCGGGCGAGGTGCCGCCACCCGCCGTGACGGGGCTGGGCTCGCCGACGGTCTGGGTCACAGCGCCGCTCGGGCTGCCCTGGATCCGGCAGTCCAGGACGCCGGCGAAGCGCTGCGCGTGACCGCCGGGATCCGTGATCGTGAAGTCGTAGGCCTGGTCTTCCTGGAGCGGGACGGTGATCGTCTCGGACGCGCCCGCGGCGATGGTGTGGCGGGTGTCCATCAGCTCGAAGGTGAACGGCTCGTCGCCCTTGTTGGCCACGGTGATGTCCAGGCCGCCCTTGGCGCAGTTCTTCACCGCGGACAGGGCGGGTATCGCACCCCCGACGGCCCAGGTCGCGCCGCTGGTGGCGGCGACCGTGGACTCGCTGGAGCCGGCCAGGATCTGGGTCTGGCTGCGGCTGTCGGAGGTGAAGGCGCGGCCGACCGGCACCGTGGTGGAGGCCTGTGCGGTCAGCGTCGCCGAGCCGTCCCCGGCGTCCTCCGGCACGTCGAAGAAGACCTGGCTGCCGTCCCTGGCGGACGTGATCTCCTTGCCGTCCTTGCCGACGATCCGCACGCCGCTGGTGGCGGCGCCCGCGGGAGGTGTCAGGGTCACGCTGCTCGCGTTGGTGTGCACCGTCACCGGGCCGAGCCGCTCGCCCGGGTGACCGGAGACGGCGGGCGGGTCGAGGGTGAGCGAGGCCCGCGGTTCGGGCAGGGCGCGTGCGCTCTTCTCCAGGTAGTCGGCGAGCTTCTCGGCCCGCGGCTCGACCGCGTCGACGTCCGCTCCGTCGGAGTAGCGCCAGATGGCCACCTGGGTGCCGGCCGCCGCGTCCTGCTCGGTGAGGCTCCCGACGCCGGCCTTGGCGGCGAGCGCCGCGAGATCGTTGACCTGCGGGTAGGAGTTCTGCAGGATCCAGCGGATCTTCCCGGCGTTCTTGTTGGTGACCAGCGAGGTGCCGCTCCAGGACGTCTCGCGGTACTTGGCATCCCGCTGCGTGGGGTTGTGCACGTCGACGCAGTACGTCTGCAGGGTCCCGCCGCCGTCGACGGACATCTCGAACAGGCCCGCGGAGACCTGGTGGTCACCGCCGTCGTCATGGATGACGGCGGTGCCGTAGGTCTTCAGGCCGCCGATGGTGGCGGTCGCGCCACCCGGACTCTGCGGCACACCGTCGGCGGCGGCCGGTCCGGCGGCGGCCAGCACACCCGCGGCGACGAATCCGGAGACCAGGGTGGCGGCGGCGAGCCGGGCCGCCCCCCGCCTGCGCACGGACGGCGCAGAGTACCAAGCACACACAGAATTCCCCTTCGAGCAGGACCCGTTGACGTGGGGGTGTGGTCCCACCAGCAGAATCTTCAAGCCCAGAGACAAGCCCAGAGAGCTGTGTCCGGCATCCTATGAAGCCCTCGCACCGGGACTTCGCTGTCATATCGTCAGATGACAGATCCGAATCGCAATCGTTATCGCCAAGATCACCTCAGCACACCGCCGCGACCGGCTCCGGCGGCCGCGGGGACTCCGTGTCCGCCGGGGCCGTCTCCCACGTGGGCTCCGGCTGGGGCGGCGGACTCGCGGGCCGGTGGTCCGTCCTGACGGTGCGTCGGACGGCCGACGTGCCCCGCGCCAGGTCGTGACCGATCGCCAGGGCGTCGATGTCCGCCGAGGTCCGGCTGGTGCCGTCGCGGGTCTCGGTGCGCACCTTCAGCCGGCCCTGCACGATGACGGGGTCGCCCACGGTCAGCGACGCCACCGCGTTGGCGGCGAGCTGGCGGTTGGCCCACACCGTGAAGAAGTTGGTGTGGCCGTCCGTCCACGCGCTCTTCTCCCGGTCCCAGTAGCGCGAGGTCACCGCCAGCCGGAACCGCGCCGAGGCGCCCGAGGGCAGCTCCCGGTGCACCGGCTGCGTCGCCACGTTCCCCACGGTGCAGACGATCGTCTCGTTCATCGTCGAAACCCCTCCCTCGCCCGGCCGCTCGGTCCGGGCGGACACGCGTACGGGCCCGTCCCGTACGGCTGCGTCTGCCGCGGCGACCGCGTATGTCGCGATCGCCGCGGAACCAGACTGCCTCCGTCCGGGCCGAGCCCGCCGAGCCCTGTGGACCACCGCCTGCCGGTGGAAAACTCCCTCACCCTTGTGGGCGAAGCCCCCCTGCTGTCCGACCTTTGTCTGCCCGGCCTCTATCCGACGCCCGCTCCCCTCACCAGCGCGTACTGCTCCCGCACCTCCCGGTACCGCAGGAGTTCCGCGGCCACCGGATCGAGCACCCTGGCCCGGCCGCACCCCGAGGCCGCCTCCCGCAGGCGGCGCTCGGCCTCCTGGCCGTACCGCCGTGCGGGCCCGCGCGCCGCGATCCGGCAGCTCCACTCCACGAGCGGTCCGCCCACGATGCCGGCGAGCATGATCAGCACGGGCAAACCCAGGTTCGGCGCCGTCACCCCGGCGATCTGGCCGACCAGCCACAGGCCGCCGGCCACCTGAAGGATCGTCATCGCCGCCTGGACGAGGACCGCGAGCGGCCACCAGCCGGGGCGCGGGGGCCGCCCCGGGGGCAGTCCGGCCCGCGACGCCAGCTGGTCCAGCGCCTCGGGCAGCCCCTGCGCACCGCGTACGGCGGCCTCGCGCACGGCCTGCGCCCAGGGCGGCGGCATGCCGGCGGAGGCCTGGTCGGCCACCGTGCGTACCGCGTGTTCGACCCGCTGCCGCGCGGTGGCCTCCTCGTCCTGCTGGTTGCGCAGCACGAGGCGTCCGGTGGGTGCCAGGCGCCGGCTCCCGCACCACCGCCACAGCCGCAGCCAGGGCGTGCCGCAGGCCTTGTTGGCGTTGCGCAGCCAGGCCCGCTCGGCCGCCTCACCGGCGGCGGTGGCGCCCACCGCGTCCGCCAGCCGGGCGGCGAACTCCTCGCGCGCCTCCTCGCTGAGCCCGGCGCTCGACCGGGTGGCGTAGACGGGCCGCAGGCGCTGGGCGGCGGCGTCCACGTCGGCCGAGATCCGCCGCACCGCCGCTCCGCGCTCGGCCACGAACTGGCCGAGTGCCTCGCGCAGTTCACCGACTCCGTCCCCGGTGAGCGCGGACAGCGACAGCACGGTCGTGCCCGGCTCGCCGTACTCGCCGAGGGCGATCCCGTCCTCGTCGAGCAGCCTTCGCAGGTCGTCGAGGACCTGGTCGGCGGCCTCGCCGGGCAGCCGGTCGACCTGGTTGAGGACGACGAACATGACCTCCGCGTGGCCGGCCATGGGCCGCAGGTAGCGCTCGTGGAGGACGGCGTCGGCGTACTTCTCCGGGTCGACGACCCAGATGACGGCGTCGACGAGCCGCAGGATGCGATCCACGTGCTCGCGGTGCTGCACGGCCGCCGAGTCGTGGTCGGGCAGGTCGACCAGGACCAGGCCGCGCAGCTGCGGGTCGGCGTCCTGGGCCTGCACCGGACGCCTGCGCAGCCGCCCCGGGATGCCGAGCCGGTCGATGAGACTGGCCGCGCCGTCGCTCCAGCTGCACGCAATGGGCGCCGCGGTGGTCGGCCGCCGTACACCGGTCTCCGAGATGGCGACGCCGGCGAGGGCGTTGAACAGCTGGGACTTGCCGCTGCCGGTGGCGCCCGCGATGGCGACGACCGTGTGCTGCCCGGAGAGCCGGCGTCGCGTCGCGGCCTCGTCGAGGACACGGCCCGCCTCCGCGAGGGTGCCGCTGTCGAGCCGGGTGCGGGACAGGCCCACCAGTTCGCGCAGCGCGTCGAGCCGGGACCGCAGCGGTCCGTCGTACGCCAGCGGGGGCACGGCCGAATGCCGGGCGATCCGGGGCTCCACGGGGACGAGTTCGGCGGGGGCCGTCTCGTTGACACGGCGCGCGATCAGCCCGTCGTCCCAGGCGCCGTCGGCCTCCGCACGGTTCGGTGCGTCGTCGTCCGTCCCGCGCGCGTCGCAGCCGTCGTGCCGCACGCGCGCGTGGCCGACGCCGGCCTCCTTCGCCGTGCCGACCTGCTCGGTCACCGAGGGCTCGGAGGCCGCCCCGGGGATCCGGTGGCCCTCGGCGTTGCCCGGCCTCTGCGCCTCTCCGGCCTCGGGCACCCCTTCGGCGCCGTGACCGTCCTCGGTCCCGGGGTCTGCCGCCCGGTCCCGGGCCCAGTTCTCTGAGCGCGTCTGCTCGCTGCCCGTACTCTCCCTGCTCGCCCTCGCGTCCGTCTCTCCGTCCGTGAGGACGGTGCCCTCCGTCTGATCGGTGGGTTCCGTCAGGTTCTGGTCAGTGATGGCGGTCACGGTCACCTCTCCTTCAGCAGTACGGACAGCGCGGCGATGAGTTCGGCCTGGGGCTCGGGGTGCAGGTCGAGGGCGTCGAGCGGGGCCAGACGGCGTTCGCGTTCGACGTGGATCACCCGGTCCAGGTGTTCGGTCAGCAGCCGCCCGGCGCGGTCGCGCAGCCGCAGTGCTCCGTGCGCGCCGATCCGTTCCGCGAGTCCCTCTCCCGCGGACCGCGCCCGGCGGCCTCCCAGCAGCCCGGTGGCGGCCAGGGCGGCGACGACCTCGGGGTCCGGCGCCACGCTCCGGTCCAGCCGGCCCACCTCGTCCTCGGCGTACTCCTCCAGCTCCCGCCGCCAGCGCCGTACGGCCAGCCCGATGCGGTGTTCGGCGCTCTCCGACGTGTGGTCGCGGCCATCGAGCCCCGGCACCGTGGCGGCCGGCTCGTGCCGCCAGGCCTCGTCGACGCGCTCGTCGGCGGCGGTGACGGCGCACAGCAGCAGGGTGCCCAGGCTCTCCACTAGCGCGTCGAGCAGTTCCCCGGCGGAGCAGTCCAGGGGGAAGGCGCGCCATCTCTTCAGGGCGCCCCCGGCGAGCACCGCCCCGGCCTGGAGCCGTCCCCGCACGCGCGTGTGCTCGCTGTCGTAGGCCGTGTCGACGGCCGAGGTGAGTCGCAGCCCGGCCGCGTACTGGGCGGCGGTGGCACTGGCCAGCTCGGGCATCCGGGACTTCAGCGAGTCGAGCAGGCCCTGGGCGGTACGGGTCATGACGTACTCCCGGGCCCCGGGATCCTGGGCCTGGTGGACCAGCCAGGTGCGCAGCTGCGCGACGGCGGAGGCGGGCAGCAGGCCCCCGCCCCAGGCCGACTCGGGCAGCTCGGGCACGGTGAACCGCGGCACCTCGCCCAGTCCGGCCTTGGTGAGCAGCGCCCCGTACTGGCGGGAGACCTCCGAGGCGACCTGGTGCGGCACCCGGTCCAGCACGGTCACCAGCGTGGCGTCGTACTCCTTGGCCGTGCGCAGCAGGCGCCACGGGATCGCGTCGGCGTACCGGGAGGCCGTGGTGACCATGACCCAGATGTCGGCGGCACAGAGCAGCTCGGCGGCGAGGACACGGTTGTCGGCGATCAGTGAGTCGATGTCGGGCGCGTCGAGGAGGGCGAGACCGAGGGGCAGGGTGTCGACGGTCTCCACGCGCAGCACCCGGGAGGGGGCGCTCTCCTGCGTCAGCAGGTCGTCCGCGGCCCCGGGGGAGCCCCTGGGCACCCACACGCGCGTGAGGTCCGGCAGGACGCGCATGCCACTGAACCAGTGGTGGTCCTCCGGATGGCAGACCAGCACCGGTGTCCGTGTGGTCGGCCGCAGCACGCCCGCCTCGCTGACCCGCCGTCCGACGAGCGAGTTGACGAGGGTGGACTTCCCAGCGCCCGTGGATCCCCCGACGACCGCCAGCAACGGAGCTTGGGGCCTTCTCAAGCGGGGCACCAAGTAGTCGTCGAGCTGTGCGAGCAGTTCGTCGCGGTTGACACGCGCGCGTGGAGCCCCTGCCAGGGGCAGCGGGAAGCGTGCGGCGGCGACGCGGTCGCGCAGGGCGGAGAGTGCGTCGAGCAGCTGAGGCCTTACGTCCAAGGTCACCACATGCGAAGAATGCCCAATTTTAGGGGAATTCTGAAGCATATGAGCATGTCTGCGCGCCGATAGAACACAACGGACGGAAGGGACGACTGGGGCGCGGGCACAGCCCAGGCATAACGAGTGCACAACACCAGGTGCGCCGGACGTCAAAAGCGATGCACGATTCGTACCCGCCTGCGATTATCAGGACCGCTTCACCGAACCTCCACATTGAGCCACGGAGGCGAAGCAACCGGGACATGGATCCGGGAGCCCTATCCTTGTCCCCGGCGATGTCTCGGATCAGCCCCACCAGGGCACCGCGACAGAGGCCACCACACCAGGCCCCCGTAGCTCAGTGGATAGAGCAGGCGCCTTCTAAGCGCTTGGCCGCAGGTTCGAGTCCTGCCGGGGGCGCCAGTCTCCGCCCTCCCTCACGGGAGGGCTTTTCGCTGGTCAGGCAGGGTTTCACCGCACACGGCGAAGCCCCGGGCACTCCCCCGACGATCATGGGGAGGCTCCGGGGCTGTCCGGCTGTCACCGGGTTTTCGCGGGTGGCCGTGTCGAATACGTGTCGAAGTTCTCAGCCGGGACGGTCAGCCGCCGTCCGGCAGCTCCGGAAGATCCCCCGCAGCTTCGAGCCGCCTCTTGAGATCAGGAAGCTGCCCCTCGACACAGCGGGCGTACGTGGCCAGAAGCACCGGGACACTGTTGCCGGCCCAGTCCGCCACCTGAGCGGGCGGTATCCCGTCGTTGAGCCACTTCGTCAGGCGCGTGTGGCGGTTGTCGTACACGCGCTTCCCCGTCGGCGACTCGAAGACGTGGGGAGACAGCACCGCCCTGCGCGCACCGTGCCAGGCCCGGCGGACGACGGAGCCCGCGAGGATGCCGCCCCTCTCCCCCTGGAAGAGCAGGTCACCCGGCTGGAGCCGCTCGTCCTCGATGTGCTGCCGCAGGATCCGCGTCAGAGCGGGATGCCCCGGCACGGTGCGGGTCTCCCCCTCGGCACGGCCCTTCAAGTCGCGCTCTTCGTGGATCTCCCCCGTGTCGGTCCACTGCTTGCCGACCTCCGGAGTCGCCGTGTGGATCAGAAGTTCACTCCACTGGTCTGCGGCATCAGGAACGGGCAAGGTCACATCTTCCACCCGAATGGCCACTGCTTCCTCGGGACGCGGACCGCAGTAGTACAACGTGGCGAAAAACGCGTGCAGGCGCCTGCCTCCGCGCGGCCGACGCCGGATCCAGTCGAGGAGCGCTGCGGCCTGGTCTGGACCCATCAGCGACCGCTTGTCCACGGCGTTGGTGGTCTTGGTGGCAGCGGTCGTGTCCTTCCCCTTGGGGAGGGGGTTATCCCGCAGGATGCGCCGCCGCATCGCATGCTTCATGGCGACGTTCAGGATCCGCCGATGCCGCTTGCGTGACCATGCGGCGGCCTGCCTGCCGTCGAGACGTGTGTCTAGGACTCGTAAGACCTCGTCGACCTTGTCCGGGTCCTCCCAGGCCGAGACGGGAAGCGAGTTCCGCTCCACCCACCTGAGGATGCTCTCCACGTCGCGGGGAGCCGCACCGCGCCGGTTCGTGTTGAACGCCCATTCGCGCAGGGCGGTACGCACCGCGGCCGGCTCGAACTGAGCGGGCTTGACGCGCAGGAGCGCCACGGTGGTCGCGGTCAGGGTCTTGGCGAGGTTCTTCCGGCTGTTGCCGCCGAGTTGGGCCCAGCGCGCGTCCACGTACTCGACGGCGAACTTGTACCAGCTCATCGCGGCCGACTTGGAGCGATGCGACACCGGCAGGCCGGTCGCGATGACGAACGCCTCACCCTTACCGGCCGCCCTGATGAGTTCGGAGCGGAAGCCCTCGGCGAGCGCGACAGTGTCGAACGGCTCACGCCAGCGCTTGCCCGCCACCACCCAGCGCACCGTGTAGGTGGTCTTCCGGGCGCCCTTGTACGTGAGGATCTTGTAGATCTTGACGTCGTACGTCGTCTCCATCAGGCGGCGTCCTCACGGTCGTCGAGCCAGTGTTCGAGGTCGCTCCGCCGGATCCTGAGGTCGCCGTTCGGGAGCTTGATGCAGCGCGGGGCACGGCGCTTCGCGCGCCAGTCGTAGAAGGTCGAGCGCGAGACGGCCAGTTCCTCGCAGACCTCCGCGAGGGTGAGCATGCTGCGTGACCGGATGGCCGTGGTCATGTCGTGCTCCCTTCGCTCAGAAGGGCGTCGCGGGCGGTCTCACGGTTGGTCTGGAGGTCGCGCGCGACGGTCGCGGCGAGGGCGGCTTCGCCCGGTGTGTGGCCGTGGCCGGCGTACTGCCAGTCCGTCAGGACGAGGACGGTGTCCGGCTCCCGGTCGTCGAGGCCCAGGGCGGATGCTTCCTGGGCGGCGCGGTAGTCGGCGCGTTCCTGGCGGAGGGCGCCGAGGGTGGTGGAGTAGCTGCGCGACTTGGACGAGAAGTGGCCGCGGAAGCCGAGCATGTGCGCCCAGGCCCAGAGGCGCCGGTCCGGATACAGGGCGTCCAGGTCGCGGCACGCGATGATGAGCCGACGGGTGTGGTCCGGGACCTGGTGGCGGTCGAGTTCGGCGAGTTCGCCGATACGGCGGTCCAGGGTGCCGGTGTTCTCGGCAGCCTTGGTGGCGTACTTGGCCACGTACGAGGCGACGGCCTGTTCGGTGATGTCGGAGCCGTCGCCGAAGGCCTTGACCGGGCGCACGTCGAGCTGTCGACCCCATCGGAACGTCCTGGTCGGCTGGTCACCGGCTGCCGGGACCGAGACGGACGTGTACGAGTGCGCGGCGGCGGCGCGCATCGCGTCCGTGAGGAGGTCGACCGTGGCCCAGGCGGGCGGCGGTGTCCCGGGACCCTCCGGGCCGTCCAGGCGTACGACGGCGTGGAAGTGCAGGGCCCCGCGCTTCTGGAACTCGGCGACCTTGCCGTACGAGACGCGAAGGTGTTCGGCGAGTTCTCGGCGAGGAAGGCCGGCGCGGGCGGCGAGTTCGCGGCGCAGCCGCGTGGTGAAGCGCTGCCAGAGCTGTCCGGCGTGGTTGTTGAACAGCACGGCGCCCTCGTAGTCGTAGGTGTCCGGGTCGAGAGCGGTGCCCAGCTCCAGGGCGTCGGAAGCGTGCTGGGCGCCGCAGCGGCAGGTGCCGTGGTCGGGGCGGTTGTGGACCGGGCCGAACGAGGGGGCGGTGAGGGTGGCGAAGACGAGCGGGTGATCGCGGACGGCGGCGGGAATGTCGCGGCGGTCGTCCCCGGCCAGGCCGGCGCGGATCAGGTGGTAGGTGTCGCCCGCGTAGGTCCAGGCGCAAGCCGGGCATCGGGAGGCGCGGCGGTTGCCGCAGGCGAGGCGGAGGCGTCCGCCCGGCTCGTTCGCGGTGGAGTAGTGGTGCAGGGTCTCGCCGGTGGTCTTGTCCTTGTGGAGGATCCAGCCGGTGAGGTGGATCGGGTCGGCGCAGCCGCCGGTGCGGCGGATCTGGTCTTCCCAGCGGGCGTAGTCGGAGGCCGAGGCCACCCGGAGCACGTCCCGGAGGGTGGTGGGGTCGAGCAATGTGTCTGGCATGGGCGCGCTCGGTGTCGCGGGTGAGGCGCGGTGGGCCATGCTGGGGGTTCCTTCCGGTTGCGAGATCGGACAGGGACGGCGCCCGGGCGGCGGATGCTTGGCGGTATCGAGGCCGCCCGGGAGCCGGTCAGCGTCGCTTGGCGTGGGAGGCGAGCAGGGAGCGCAGGACGACCGCGCAGACAGCGACCGAGGCTCCGGTGATGGCGACCGCCAGGAGCAGGGAGACCAGGACGGCGCCGAGGACCAGGACGACGGCCGTGCCACCGCCGACGAGGGCGAGCGCGGTGCCGGGTGTGACCTGGACGACCGGGCGGGACGAGGCGGGGGCGACGGGCACCGGCGACGGGACCGAGGTGCCCGGGGTGATGCTGGTCGGCTCGACGACCGTGGGCGGGGTGGCCGGGCCGGTGGGCTGCGGCATGACCGGGAGCTTGGGCCGGAACATGAACGGATCTCCTCTCGCGGGCGGGTTACCTGACGGCGGTGTCGATGACGGGGGCCAAGAGGCTGTCGGCGAGGAGGTAGCCGCCGAGGAGCAGCACGGCGATGAGCCACCACGGCGGGCGGATGAGCTTGACGCCGAGGTAGCCGACGGCCAGCAGGGCGAACCAGAGGGGGACGTCCACGGGCGGTGTCTCCTAGCGGACGGCGCAGCGGTGGGTGCGGGCGGCGAGCTGGGCGGCGGTGTGGCTGGAGTAGTCGGCGGACCAGCCGCAGCGGTCGGCGGTGCAGACGGCGGCGTGCGTGGTCCGGCCGTTGCGGTCGCGGTGGGTGCCGATCTGCACGGGGCCGATCCGCAGCACGGAGTGGAAGTTGTCGCGGGCGGGCATCGCGGTGTCTCCTTCCTGGTCAGGCGAGGTGGGCGGCGATGGCGTCGGCGAGGTGCGGCGGGACGCCAAGGCGGGAGCGCAGGGTGTCGGGATCGATCGGGGATCCGGTGCGGGTGCGGTACTCGTCGGCGACCTTGCGGGCGTGGTCGACCAGCACGGCGGGGACCGGAGGAGCAGGCACCCGGGCGGAGGAGACGTGGGCTTCCTGGGCTGCTGCGGTGTCGGGTACGGGCAGGACTTCCGTGACCGTCGCGCGTTCGGTGTCCGGTACCGGCTGCTCGGCGGGGGGCTCGGCGTCCCGCGTGTCCGCGACGGGTGCCGGCGGAACCGGCTCCGACTCCGCAGCCGACGAGTGAGCGAGGAGCGTTCCACCGAGGAAGGCGACTGCGGGCCATCCGGCGATGCCGAGGCGGAGCAGGGCGGGCGGGTCGGTCAGGTCGAGGAACCCGGCGGTGGCCACGTTGGCACCGAGCGAGGCGAACAGCGCGACGACGAACCAGCACCAGGCCAGCCGGGACGGGCCCTCACTGCGCAGGCGGCGCCAGGCAGCGACCAGGAGCAGGTCGACGCTGACCGGGTAGGCCCACGCCTTCCAACCGTTCTGTCCGGCAGCCGCGGCGAGGTCGTGCAGGTGGGCGAAGGACAGGGCACCGGCGATCACGGCCTGAACCAGGACCGCGTCGACCCGGAGAGCGTGACGGGCACCCATCAGGAGCCACCCGGGTAGTCGGGGCCGCCGTCGGGGTCGTAGTCGGACGGGAACGTGCCGAGCGGCGGCTCGGGCAGCGAGACGGCCAGGGACGGGCTGACGGCTTCCACGAAGTCGAGGTCGGCGCCAGCCATGTCGGCGTACAAGGCGAGTTGGCCGAGCAGGAGCACGGTCCGTGCGAAGTCCTCGCAGTTCGGGCACATGCCGGGTTCTCCCTTCTTTGGGCATGGCGGGGGTAGGGACTTGGCGCGAAGGCGGTCACGCCGGCCGGTGGGATCCGACAGATCAGGCAGCGGCCGAGGAGAGCTTGACCAGCGGCACGGGCGCGTCATCGGACCCGAGGTCGGGCCGGAAGGGGGCCAGTTCGGGCAGGTCCGGGGTCTGGTCGGCGTGCCGGTTGCAGATGTTCACGGCTTGGCGGAGCGATGTGTGCGGGGCGCGGATGCGGTGCCATCCTCCGGAGGAGTCGCCCGCGATGGCGAGCCCCCGCATCTCGGCCGGGATCTGGATGGCGGCGAGGACGGCGTCCGGGGAGATGTCGCCGAAAGCCATGTTGGCGGATGTCTCGTCGTTGACGCGGTGGGCGGTACGGCTGGTGAGTTGGGCGCGGAGCATCGTGATGCCCTTGCCGAGTTCGGAGCCGAAGCGCTGCCCGCAGATCTCGAGGTAGATGCCGGCCGCGCGGCCGAGTTGGGCAAGGCGGACCAGGGCGGTGACGACGCGGTCCCGGCGCCTCTCCTCCTCCTTGTTGGCGTACAGGGCGAGTTCGGCGACCTCATCGACCAGGACCACGACCGGAACCGGACGCACATCGGCCGGCAAATCCCAGATGTCGGCGGCGATCTCCGCATCCGGCACGTCAGCGGTGATCCGTTGCTGAGTCCGGATGAGCTGATAGACGCGTTCCATCCGGGCCACGAGCGCATCGAGTACTTCGGCGGCGGTGTCGGGGTCGTCGGCCAGCGCGGAGAACCGGCGGGCCAACGGGAACAGTTCGACCCCCTGCTTGCAGTCGATGCCGACGAGGGCGACGTCCATCGGTGCGAGTCCGGCGACCAGGTTGCGTTGGTAGACGGACTTGCCGGACTCCGTGGCTCCGAGGGTGAGGGCATGGGGTACCGCCCGGTAGTCGCGGTAGTGCACCGAACCGTCCTGCCGCAGGGCGACCGGCACCCGCATGGGCCGGGTATCGGTCTCGGTCGGCATCTGCACCCGCTTGAGCACGTCGTAGCCGGTCATCCGCACCTCTACGACGCCGGAGCGCAGCTCACGCGAGGTCACGCCGTACATCGAGAACGAGTGCCGAAGCCGGTCCGAGGCGGCGGCGATGTCGAAAGCATCCTGCCCGGGACGGAGCTTGAGCCGCAGCACCAGGCCGGTACGAGTCGGCCGCAGCCGCAGGATGCGCGGCGAACGGGGCTCCGGTATCGGCCGGTTGGCGGCACGGGCGAGGGCGAGCCGCCACCGCGCCGGCGGGACGGTCAGTCCGCAGGCGTCCATGACGGAGCCGTAGCGGACCAGGACCCGCACCACGGCCAACGTGACCCCGAAGGTCAACCAGTACCAGGCGGGGCGCCGCCACCGCAGGAGTCCCACGGCGGCGGCGACCAGCACCAGGGCGACCGTGAAGCCGGTCATGATCAGGCCGCCTCGGGCCTTGCGGCGACGTCGGCGAGCGAGGTGACCGCGACCGCACGGAACGCGATGCCGTGCCGCTTCTGGCCGTTGAAGTCGTTCTCCCAGGGCCGGGCGATCAGGCCGGTGAGCGCGACCGGCGTGCCCATGGACAGCTCGCCGCTGATCCCGGGCTCCGGGACCGTGATGGAAAGGATCTCCACCTCCTCGTTCGCCGCGAACATCACGTCGACCGTCATCAGCTTCGCTCCGGTCTCGGCGTCGGTGGCGATCTCGCCGGTACGGCGGTCACGCACCTTGACCTGCGGGGACTTGGCGACCATCACGACCGCGCTGGCGGTGTCGACGGGAATCTGACGCACGGAAACCACTCCTCTATAGATCCTGGACTCCGTCACTCATGTACAGGAGTGACATGAAGAAGAGTGCCCGACTCCTATACATGAGTCAACCCGCCACGGAGAAGAACCCGTGACGGGCTGCAGGAAGTTGAGGGGGTGTCAGTCGGCGGCGGGGATCCGGTACTCGAAAACGAACTGGTCAGCGGCCATGAGGGTGTCGCACACCTCGACCACGAGACCCGCGGTCGTACGAGCCTCCCGGATCAGGTGGACCACGGGCGCCCCCGGGCTCAACGCCAGCTCCGATGCCTCCGCCTTGGAGGCCGGCCGCGCTTGGAGCGTCTCCACGAACTCCGCGAACTCATGCCCGTGGTCTTCGAGTCGGGCGTAGATGCCACCGCCGCCGGGATTCTCGGCGAACAACTCCGGGATCTCCTTCACGACGTCCCAGGGGAGGTAGGACGTGGCGGTCTCGACCGGGGTGCCGTTGCGGAAGTAGAGGCGTCGGCGTGCCAGCACCTGCGTGCCAACGGGGACGCCCAAACGCTCAGCGGCGTCCTCGGGTGCCTCCATGGGCCCGATGTAGAGGACGCTGACCTTGGCGGTGGCGCCGGACTGCGTGGACTCCGCAAGGTAGGCCGCTTTCCCTCCCTGCCGGAGCGAACGCCGGAAGCGGTCGGAGGAGCGGTGCCGCACCGGAGGCCGGTTCTTCACGATCGAGCCCTTGCCGTGCCGGGTCTCGACCAGCCCACTCGCCCGCACCTCGACCATGGCCTTACGGATCGTCCCGCCGGACACGCCATAGCGCTCCACCAGCTCGGACTCGCTCGGCACCATGTCGCCGGGCTTCAGGACGCCAGCCCGGATCTGCTGCATGATCTCGTCCGCGATCTGCACGTATCGAGGCCCGGAACCGACCCCTCCAGCCGCAGTTCCCATAGTCCTTCTCTGCCTCCTATGCTCCTCTACATGAGTCAACCACAGGAAGCGGCACCATCTCCCCTGCACTCCGTGTCCGTGGCCGGAGTGGTGGTGCGCGAGGATGGCCGCCTCCTGGCGATCCGCCGAGCCGACAACGGCACCTGGGAACTCCCCGGCGGCATCCTCGAACTCGACGAGACGCCCGAGGCCGGCGTGGCCCGCGAGGTCCTGGAGGAGACCGGCATCCACGTCGAGGTGGACGAACTCACCGGCGTCTACAAGAACATGACCCGCGGCGTCGTCGCCCTGGTCTTCCGCTGCAAGCCCTCCGGCGGCACCGAACGCACCTCAAGCGAGTCCACGGCCGTCTCCTGGCTCACACCCGACGAGGTCAGCGAGCGTATGACAGAGGCCTTCGCGGTCAGGCTCTTGGACGCACTGGACGGCAACGGCCCCCACGTACGCAGCCACGACGGCAAGCACCTCATCCCAGCGGGATAAAACCTTCTCTCCTTCATCAAGGCCCGCGCACGGCGCGGGCGCGCGCCGCCTCTGCGGCGCGGCCTGCCTCCTGTCTCCGCCCCGGCTGGCCGCGCCCGGCGGCGCGCTGCGCGCAGCGGGCAGAGCAGAGAAAACCCTATGTGGCTGAGGTCGGTCGGCTCCACGACTTTAGCCAGCCACTTTGGCGCGAGCCTCGAAGATCATGGCCCAACATCGGGCACTAACGGGCAGGTCCACAAGCCTGCCCACTCGCGGGTCAGCGTAATGGGCCATGATCACTCACGCCAAATCAGCTCCAGGCCAAAGCCGTTCCGCCGACCTATTTGTTCCCGTTCTACCCCCAAGCGAGCAGCACTCCTGACATCATGCAGAACGACCGTACTTAGGGAGGAAGCATGAAGACTCCTGAGTCTCATATCACCGTTGCCATCGTCGAGGCCCCCGACTCCGACCCGAATGAGGTCTGGGACCTCGGATTCTGGCAACTTGACATGTTCACAGAGGAGGTGATCGCGGAGCTTGAGACCATCGCATGGGCTGAGGGGAACGAATATCCCAACAACTATTCAGTGGGCGCACGCTCAGGTCGGCTCAATTGGGGAGCCTCCGGGTCTTTCTCAGAGATCATATTGCAGGTGGGTACTGGAACAGCTGCAGGAGTCGGAGCACCTGCGATCACTGCAGCCATCAAGTCGGTGTATCAAAAGCTCAAAAAGCGAGCGCAACGGGAGTCCTTGGAGAGCGCGCCCACCATCGAGGACGCGGAACAGCTCGCTAAGGCGCGGATTCACGAGCACTACCACGTTGCCATGGACAGACTTACGGTGATTCGATCAGAGATCGCCACCGAATCTCATAGATACGACTTCGAATTCTCATCCGAGGATGGGCGTAAATTCGGGGCCACGGTAGGAGCCATCGAGGGAATCTCGTCCTGCACCCGAATTTGGTCGGAAGGAAACCAGCCGTAAAGCGCCGACGCGCGGCGGCGGTCGCACCCGCCTCATGGTCTGGGACGCCCCAGTCGAACGACTGACGTGCTGGGCAGATCCGGCGCGAAGTCCTTGGGCCGTCTCTGGGCCGTGCGAGGTCACCCGACACCGACAGAAGCCCACGGCATCTGAGCTGGTCAGGGCCGTGGGCTTCTTCTGCCTCGCTGGTCAGCGGGACGGGTGATCAGTAGACCGGCTACTGACCGCAGTTGCCGGCGGTCCTGACCTGCGGGGTTGACTGAGTCATTCCGTCATCGATGTACTTCCACGCATGCCAGGGACGGATGACGATCAGTCGATTGAGGCTCACCCCGCTGTTTCCCAGCCCGTGGCCACGGCTCAGGACTACGTGGACACCAGACTGTCTCAATACCAAAGTTGGTACGACAAGAAGGCCGTTAAGACGAAGGCCATGCATCTACGGATGCGGACGGTATCCGTCGTCGGGGGTGCATTGGTTCCAGTGTTGGTCAACTTGGATCTGCCATTCGCCAAGCTCACTGCCACCGTGCTTAGCTTGATCGTCGTCGGCTCCGTGTCCTTGGAGAGCGTGTACCGCTACCGCGAACAGTGGAAGAACTACAGGTCAACTGAGCAGCTCCTTGGGCATGAGCGGATCTACTTTGAAACCAAGGTAGGGCCCTACTCAGGTCTGTCCTACAGCGAAGCATTCACGACCTTAGTCGCCCGTGTAGAGAGCGCAATCGCCAACGAGAACTCCGCGACGCTCAACGTGATGACGTTGGGTGGCCAGGTAAATGCTGATGTTCAAACACCACCCGGCATCCCGGGTGCCCGGCGAGAGCTCCAGTAGAGGACTGCGACCTCTGGAGAGGCGCCGTACGATCCGATGGCAGTCCTCGCACTGTGGATACTGCTAGACAGGCAAAACTTGATCGCCCATCACCTACAGGTAAAGGATGGACTGAATGGTCTCATCCACGCGTTGTGGGCCGTGGAACCGCTCGTCAAACAGCGTGCGGCAACGAGACGCAGATTCCGCAAATTCAGTTTCCATCACTCCTTACCGGTCAGTGACTTGAAGACACCAATCGCTGAAGACATTAAGGCGATAATCGCACCCAAGCTAGCCAAGGCTGTGGTCGCGTTCGGAAAGAGCTCGGACGAAATTTGCCGCCATCTACGACGCAAAACGAGCGCTTTCAACTTCTGCCACTGATGTTGCTTGATGTGGCAGCCCCGTAAAACTCCTCGACCGTTGTTTCTGCATTGCTCCACGTCACCACGGTTAAGCGCGCCACATGGCACAGGCGCCTGAAAAAGAAACCAAAGGAAGCTAAGTGCAGATAAGGCGGCGATGCCGGCGGGGCCTATGTCAGAAGTCAACCACCCAGTGATAGCAATGACGAATACGATGAGTCCCCAGTAGCGCCATAGGTCATTCTTTTTCTTCTTCGCCATGCAGGCGGACTGTAGTAAGACCCTATGAAACCGATCACGGGCGCACGGACGGCGCACAGGGTCACGGTCGGGGCGGAGGGCTCTGTCGTCCACCCCGGCGCGCACAGCAACAAGCGGTGCTCACGCAGCACTGCGCCGACGGCAGTGACGGCAACGACAACAGACGGCAGTGGAGCTGGGCAGCCCGGCACGGCGGCCGCAGGGAGACTGCGGAGCGTCCCACCGGAGCCTGCCCGCATCTTCTAAGACCGTGTCCTACGTGGTGAGGCGAAGGAGTCTCTTGTAGCAGCACAGGGCGGCGGCGAGTCCGAGAAAGGCCAGGTAGTTGCGGGGATTGCGC